>JANRJX010000095.1:0-17439 GCA_033763755.1 Chloroflexota bacterium | reverse complement strand
AGGTCGGCAACGATGATGGTATCGGCAACCGACGTAAACGCGATCTGCAAGCCATCCGGCGACCACGACGGCTTGCGGCTGCGCAGCTGCGTGACGCGCTCGATGCCACTGCCATCGATATTCATCAGGTAGATTAGCTGCGCCTGGTCACCGCGTTCCGGGCGGCGCGATGCGAATGCCATCTGCGTGCCATCCGGCGACCATGACGGGCTGCTGTCGTAATCAGGGTTGCTGCGTGTCAGGTTGACGAGCGCTCGCGTGCGCACATCGAGCAGGTAAACATCGCTGTCGCCATCGGCGTCGCTGTGAAAGGCGATTTGCCCGGCATCATGCAGCCGCGCGCCCAACGCCAGCGTCGGAAGCAGCGCGGCAGCGGCGATCATGAGCAGCAGACACAGCAGGCGAATAAGCATGAGATAGACTTTATTTGCGGACGTGCGTCTATCTTACACGTTTAGCCCGAAATCGTCACACGGCGGGCAAATCAAATGAGCGCACCGCCTGCAAAAACTTCTTCGAGCGCGGCGGCGCGTCCGCTTTCAGCAGCCAGCTTCCGCGCACCTGCCGCCGCACGTCCAGCATCAGCAGCCCTTCGCCGCGTTCAAAGCCTGCCAGCACATGCAGCCGACGGTCGGCGTCTGCCAGTACCGGGAACAGCGGCGGGATAGGCGTGCTGTTGATAAAGCTCTTGATGACGTGTGGGGCGTTGCAGACGATGAGCGCTGTCGCCACCTCTTCGCGCATCAGCGCCGGAGTTTGCGCCTCCAGCCAGCGATAGATGCGGGCGCTGCTGACCATCCAAATGTCGCTGACAAAAGCGAGCAGCAAACCGCGCCTGCCCATGAGCATTGTCAGGGTGTGAAGCTGTTCGTCCTTATCAACTGCCGTAAATTCATTCAGTCGTAACGAAAAATCCGAAGTTTTTGAAACAGGTTTGTTCTTCAAAATTGCACGACACGATCTACCACAACAGGTTCACAGATACACCACTACTCCATTTAGTCTACGTCCTGAGAACTAACAGGCATTTAATTCTATTTTAAGGTTGTGTGAAGGCTGAAACGAGTTTTGTAATTTTAGCTGCGCTTTTGCTTCGGGCACAGGTGTTATACTCGACATGCTTCTGTTTTAAGCTCGCGAGGCTTACCTATGCAATCCCAGTCTGCACCTGCGCCCATCCCACGTAATGCGCTGATCTTCATCCTCATCACCGCCTTTCTCAACCTGGCGGGCATCGGCTTGATCGGTCCCGTTTCCGCCTTTCTGGTGGAGCGCTACCTGGCAACGCCACAAGAAGTCGCGGTTGCCAGTGGGCTGCTCTTCACCAGCTATTCGTTCTTCCAGTTCCTCGCCGTGCCAGCGCTCGGCGTCCTCAGCGACCGTTTCGGGCGGCGACCGGTGCTGCTGTTCTGCCTGCTCGGTTCGGCAGCCGGCTATCTGCTCTTCGGCATCGGCGGTGCGCTGTGGGTGCTGTTTGCCGGGCGCATCATTGACGGCATCACGGGCGGCAACCTGGCGGCAATCTTTGCTTACATCGCTGACCTGACCGAACCGAAAGATCGCTCACGCTATTACGGCTTGATCGGTGCAGTCTCCGGTCTCGGCTTTGTCATCGGTCCCGCCGTCGGCGGCGCGCTATCACAGGTCGGCGGTCCGACCGCGCCCGTCTATTTCGCGGCGTTTGTGACGCTGCTGAACATGATCTGGGGCTATTTCGCCATGCCGGAAAGTCTCGCGCCGGACAAGCGCATCCGCGAGATCAACGTCGCACGCCTGAACCCGCTGAGCCAGTTGATCGACGTGTTTCGGCTGCCGCAATTGCGCTGGCTGCTGCTGGCGAGCTTCATCTTCACACTGCCGTTCGCGCTGCTGTCCGCCAACCTGACCGTCCTTGGCAAAGATTATCTGGGTGCGCAGCCCGCCGATATCGCCATCGTCTTCACAGTCTTCGGCCTGGTCGGGATCATCGTGCAGGGCGGCTTGATTCGCCCGTTGATCGCGCGCTTTGGCGAGTTCAATCTGGCGGTTGCGGGTGCGGTCATCAGCGCCGTCGGGTTGTTCATCCTGTCGACCGTGCCAACCGTGCGCCAGACATGGGACATCATTCTCGGTTCGGCGGTGTTCGCGCTCGGCAACGGCTTGTTGACACCGACGCTGACGGGCTTGATTTCGCAGGCAGTCGGTGCGCGTGAGCAAGGACGCGCGCAGGGCGGCAGCCAGGCGGTGCAAGCATTGGCGCGTGTGCTGGGTCCCATCGGTGGCAGCGCGGCATATGTACAGATGAGTGCAGGTTCGCCTTACTGGATTGGCGCTCTGCTGGGTATACTGGTGGTCGTTTGCCTGTATCTGGCGCTGCCTGCGATTAAGGCGGCGATGGCGCTGCGTGCCGCGCCTGCCCACGAAGGATAACGTTATGAATCGCATCCTGATGCTGCTTTTGCTTGCCGCCCCCGCCGCGCTGATTGCGCGTGCCACCGGGGGAAGCCCGGTGCTGGTCTTTATCCTGTCAGCGGTCGGCTTGATCCCACTGGCAGACCTGATCGGGGAAGCGACCGAAGAACTCGCCGCCTACACCGGTCCACGGTTGGGCGGGCTGCTCAACGCCACGCTCGGCAACGCAGCCGAACTGATTATCACCATCTTCGCCATCAACGCGGGGTTGCTCGATCTGGTCAAGGCGTCGATCACAGGCAGCATCCTCGGCAATCTGCTGCTGGTGCTGGGGCTGGCGCTGCTGGCAGGCGGGCTGCGCAACGGTACGCAGTTCTTCGACCGTCGGCAGGCGGGCTTAAATGCCACACTGTTGATCCTGGCGGTGGTCGCGCTGGCGATCCCGTCGCTGTTCGATGTCGCCATTGCCGAACTGCCCGACTCGGAACTGCTCTTTAGCGAAGGCGTGGCGCTCATCCTGATCATCGTCTATGTACTGACGCTGGTCTACGGCTTCACGGCGAAGGCGGTCGATAATGTGGTGACGCGCGAAGCAGCGCCGGAACATGCGGCGCGCTGGTCGCTGCAATTTTCGATTATCGTGTTGATCGCCGCGACGGTCGGCACGGCAATCGTCAGCGAAACGCTGGTCGGTGCGGTCGAACCCGTGACCGTCGCGCTCGGCTTGAGCGAGTTCTTCCTCGGTATCATCATTATCCCACTGGTCGGCAACGTCGCTGAACATCTGGCGGCGGTGACGGTGGCGATCAAGAACAAGATGGAACTGAGTCTGGCAATCGCGCTCGGTTCGAGCATCCAGGTGGCGCTGCTGGTCGCGCCGCTGCTGGTCTTCATCAGCCTGCTGATGGGGCAGCGGCTGCTGCTGGTATTCACGTCGTTCGAGTTGATCGCGCTGTTTGGCGCGTCGGTGATTGCGGCGTTCATCGCGCAGGATGGCGAAAGCAACTGGCTGGAAGGCGCGATGCTGCTGGCGGTCTACCTGATTATCGGGTTGGCATTCTTTTTCCTGCCCGGCACCGCGGTGAGTGTGCATTAGCGTGTCACCCACCTGACCCAGTGTTGAGGGTGTCGAAACGCTCATGTGACGGACTCTGCCCGCCTGTATCCTGCAAGGGAATAAACAGTATCGGGTGTATTTTTTCAGGAGTCACCATCATGAGCGTTGAACACAAAGAGCATGTCGAAGTCGTGCGCGATAGCGGCTACGAGCGCCGCCGCCAGATCAACGAAGTCGCGCCCTCCACGCAGACGACACTGGTCTCGCGTATCATTCAATTGATCTGGTTATTGACGGCGATTGTCGTGCTGTTGATCGGCGTCCGCTTTGTGCTGCAAATGATCGGGGCAAATGAAGCAAATGCCTTTGCCAGCCTGATTTTCCAGCTAACCAATCCGCTCATCAGCCCCTTTGCTAACTTGCTTCCCAACACGCCCATCAGCACGGGCATGGCGGTCGAGTGGTCTACGCTGGTGGCGGGTGTCGCCTACCTGCTGCTCGGATTGCTGCTCACGTCGCTGGTGCGCATCCTGTTCGGCAGCACGCGCTCGGTGCGACGCACGCGCACGGTGGAACGCTCGCGGTCTTAAGACAGCAAACCTCTCCCCGCGAAAACTTTACCTTATCTCGAATCACACCCCTCTCCGTTTACGGAGAGGGACAGGGTGAGGTCAATTCTGACGTATCAAAGCTTCAAGACAAAAAGATGATGTCGTGCGGCGCCTTCTTCATCGTCAGCGTCATGCCGCTGATCGTCAACACATCGCCCAGCCGCAGGAAGTCCTGATCGCTGACGACGAAGACATACGGGTTACCATCGGCATAGAAGGTGTCCAGCGTCAGTGCGGCGGCGGTCGCAGCTTTCTGATCGCGCAAATGCTGCCAGTAACGCTCCATCTGCTGGCGGAAATCGAGCTTGACGACGCGGCGGAACAGGTACGGCAGCAGCGCCTTCTCGCTCACCAGCGTCTTCATATCGCTGACATCCACCCCGCTCATGGTCTGGTCAATACGCCATAAGGAGGGTTTGGGCGTCTTGACGACCCGTGCCGCATCGCGCCGCGCCTGTGTAACTGCGGCGTCCAGCTTGCGCCGCAGCACCCCTGCCAGCGACATGAAGTAATACGGGTAGACCATCCCCTGTCGCAGCAGTTGATAATTGAGCGATGTATCGAGCATCTCCGCCAGCGCTGCATTCGTGACCGCTGAGCCATCGGCAAGCGGCGTTTCGCCCGCGAACACCCACGCCAGAGGACGCCCATTGAGTTCGACATCGCCCGTGACGATGTAGCCGGGCAGCGTATCCTTGTGTTTCTCCGTGACCAGCGGGGCGCTGGCGCTGCTGCCCATGCGCGCTTCAGCCACAAACGCTGTCTTGCCGAAGTTTCCCCATTTCACCGCTGACGCGCCGATCATGCCGATCATGACGTTGGTGGCGTGGCGTCCAAAGTCGATCAACTGCGAATATTCGGTCGGGCGCGGCGCGGTCATCGTCGTACTGGTTTTGCCGATCACGTCGGCAGGCAGCGGCAGCGGCGCGGCGGCGTAGTGGGTCTCCAGCGCGTCAATGCCCTGGAAGCGCAGCGTGATGACGCCGCCTTCCTCCGCCAGTTTGCGCTCGAAGATGGTGCGGTTGTCCGTTTCAAGCTGCTCCCACAGCCTGGGGTTGCTGGCGCGGAACTTGACCGAGTCGGCATCGGGCGATTGGCGCACAAAATGGAACGTGCCTTTAATTAAGAGATATTTCATGGTCAGCATCCTTACGAGGAAAAGAATTGTGAAGTCAATCATACTCGACAAGCGGTAAAAATGTGTTTCCGAGTGACGCAGCTATACTTCCCAATCCTCAATGCGCAGCCCATCTACGCGCGTAAATTCTCGCAGATTGTGAGTGATAAGGATGAGTTGCTGTGATATGGCAATGGCAGCAATAAGTGTGTCAATCTGTCCGATAGGTGTGCCGCGCTTTTCGAGCGTCGCGCGAATCGGACCATAGGCTCTTGCCGCACTTGGATCAAATGGCAGCTGCGTGAACTGTTCAAAGAAACGCTCTTGCTTGGCACGCGACATTTTCGTCCCGCACATCAAGCGCTAACTCTTCAGGACGCTCCAGTGGATCGTCGGCGAGACTGCCATAAGTCTCGTCGATAAAGGCTTCCCATTCCGCCTGTGTACGTTTGCGTTGCACGTTATAGACAACCAGTACTTCTGCATCGACATCTGCCGCGTTAGTGGGCATTTCGATCTTGAGCAGTCCATCGCTGCCGATATGGGTCTTGAGTTTGATTGCTTCCATCGTTTACTCCCTGTCTTTCCGCTCAGTATAGCATTCTACACCCACTCGCAGACAGCACAACGCGCCCGTGCGAATGTAAAAGTACATTGTTGTCATTTGTGGCTATACTATCCAGCATCTGTGTTCATCTCATCCGCGAAATGGAGTTTTATCTTGCGCTACGTTACGTTTACTCATGCAGGCACAACTCACGTCGGCGAACTCGACGGCGATACGATCTATACGCTCGACTGGCACGACACGCTGCTGGCGCTGATTCGCAACGGCGCGCAGCCCGCACGCACAGGGGCGTCGTTGGCGCTGGCGGATGTCAAGCTCGCGGCGCCGATCATCCCCGGCAAGATCATCGCCGTCGGCAAGAATTACGGTGCGCACGCCAAAGAGATGGGCGGCGAAGTGCCGCCGGAGCCGCTGCTGTTCTCCAAGTATCCGAGCGCCGTCATCGGCACTGGCGATGCGATCACCTGGCGCACGACGCTGACCAGCGAGGTCGATTGGGAAGGCGAACTGGGCGTCATCATCGGGGCGCGCGGCAAGGAAATCGCTGAGGCGGACGCTTACGCGCACATCTTCGGTTACGTGGCGGTCAATGATGTCAGTGCGCGCGATTTGCAGAACCGCATCGACAAGCAGTGGACGCGCGCCAAAGGACTGGACACGTTCTGCCCGCTGGGTCCGTGCGTCGTCACGCGCGACGAGATCGCTGACCCGCATAACCTGTCGGTGCGCACAGAGGTAAATGGCGACGTGATGCAGGACGGCAATACCAACGATATGGTCTACAGCATCCCGCAGTTGATCGCCTTCATCTCGCAGGCGTTCACGCTGGAGCCGGGCGATCTCATTCTGACGGGGACGCCGCCGGGCGTGGGCGCAGGGCGTACACCGCCTGTCTTCCTCAAGGATGGCGACGTGGTGACGGTCAGCGTCGAAGGCATCGGCACGATCAGCAATCCGTGCCGCATACTGAGTTAGGATCAGTAACCTCACCCCGCATAAGTCCAATTGGACAGCGAGCCGCACTATCGCCGCCATTGCTGCAACGGTGATGCTGTTCGTGGGGGCGATGGCGGGGGGAGTTTAGGAATTATGTGTTCCAGGTTTAGTACGCGATGTTCGGTTATTTCGCGTTCAGCTCCTTGCGGAATAGCACCATATCGTCGTTGGGTGCGTAGTAATCGCGTACCCGTGCTTCTTCATCGTAGCCAAGCTTTGCATAAAATTTGCGGGTGAGCGCGAACTCCGGTGTGCCGGATGTTTCGACAAGCAGAATGCGCTGCCCCTCCGCTGTAAGCGAGTCTTCGACATAGTGCATCAGTGCCGCACCGCGCCCCTGTCCTTGCAGACTGCGGCGTACACCGATCATCGTCAAATACCATGTTCGGTCGGTTGCGAGCGCTGGTTCGTAGTACGCAACGCCGAGCAGTATGTCATTTTCCTCGTCTACAACGCAACGATGCCCTTTCGCCTGGTATATGTTGAAGTAGTTTACCATCATTTCATCGAGAAAGGCGATATGTTCTGGCGGAAACAGCCCGGCATCAACAGATAATGTAGCAATAGCCGCTGCATCCGCAGGTGAGATTGTACGAATCAAGGCTTCTTCTCCTAAATGAGGCAATGTTGTGTCTTTAATGAACCTTCAATGTCCATTATAGTCTATTTTGGAGTTTTCAAATCTTTCTAATGTTATCAATCAGGCATTCTCCAACGCCCGAATCAGCCTGTAGAACAGTTGGTTGTACGGGGTGTCCACCTGATGCTGTGCGCCAAGCGCGCAGATCACCCCCGCAAACAGATCGATCTCGGTTCGCCTGCCTGCTTCAATGTCCTGGAGCATTGAGGACTTGAAGCCGGATGGCATATTGCGGATGAAATCAAGGCTCCAGGGCAGCAGCCCGTCTGCGTTGCGGATGCCGACGATGTGGGCGAGCGCAACCGCCTCCTGCATCAGATCGACCGCGATTTCCAGCGCGCGGGGGTTACGCTGAAATTCGCCATAAGTGGCGCGCAGCACTGCCGATGCCTGATTGACGCCCACGTTCAGGACAAACTTGCTCCACAGCGCGAACAGAATATCCGGGGGCACTTCGTAAGCAATGCCCGCCTGTGTGAAGAACTGCGCGACACGCTCAACGCGGCTGCTCTGCCCGTCCACGTCGGCGTCGCCGAACACGATTCGCCCAACGCCGTCGAAGGTGATTGCGTTGCCGACGCGCGTGCTGCCGTGACCGACAAAGAAGGCGTGCAGCACCTTGTCCCAGCCATACGCGGCAGCAATGGCAGCCGGGCTCGAAATCCCGTTCATCAGCGACAGGATGAGCGTTCGGTCATGGACGAACGGCTGCATCGCGGCAATCGCGTCCGTCAGCCCCTCTGACTTGGTAGCGACAAGAATCAGGTCGGCTTTTTCGCCCGCCTCGTCCGGCGTGACGTAGGTGAAGTCATAACGCTGTTCATTCAAGCACACTCCGTCGCGGCGGTAGCGCTCACGGCGTGTCTCGTCCACAATGACCCGCAGGCAGCCGGGATCATGCTGCGCAAGCTTTACGGCATAGATAGCGCCAATCGCGCCTAAGCCGACAATGGCAACATTCTTGATCGCGTCCATGAGCAGTGTTCACCTTCCACGTATCCTCAGGGCTTGTTTGGATTGTAGTGGAAGGTGATGGACTGCAATATAGCCACGTAAAGGGTATGTTTACCCCTTCACCGCGCCGACCAAAATGCCCTTCGCGATGTAACGCTCCAGCACGAACGCCATCGCCAGCAGCGGCACGACCATCAGCGTGACCAGCACGGAGATATTCCACCACTGCGGACCGCGCGTCGCGTTCTGCGCTGCCACCAGCAGCGGCATGGTTTGCGTCTCCGCACCCGTCAGGAACAGCGCGAACGTGTATTCGTTCCAGGCGAAGATCAGCACAATCAGGAATGTCGCGATCAAACCCGGCAGCGACAGCGGCAGCACAATCCGCCACAGCACCGTGTAGCGCGATGCGCCGTCGATGAACGCGCTCTCTTCCAATTCCAGCGGGATGCCGCTGAAGTAATCGCGCATGAACCAGATCACCAGCGGCAGATGCACGGCGACATACACAAGGATCATACCCGCGTGCGTGTTGAGCAGGCTCAACTGCTGGAAGATGATGTAGATTGGGATGATCGTCGCGACGGGCGGCAGCATGCGCTGCGAGATCAGCCAGAAGGCGATGTCGTTATTGCCCATCGAGCCTTTGAAGCGCCTGCCAATCGTATTTGCCAGCAGCAGGAACACCGCCAGCGACCAGTGCAAGCCCTGCGACACCAGCAGCGCTGCCAGCCCGACACACAGGATGAACATGAAGATCACCGCAGGCTTGGGGCGGTACTCAAAGCGTGACAGCGCATACGACGCCGCTGCACCAATCACCAGCGCCAGGAACGCCGAGATGCCCGCGCTGATGAAGGTATTGATGTACGGGCGCAGCACGAAATTCTGCTGCACAATCAGCAGGTCGTTCCATGTTTCCAGTGTCGGCTGAAAATCGACGAACGGGATATACAGTGGACCGTTGTTGACATCGGCAGGCGTCTTGAACGACGTGACGAACAGCCAGTACAACGGGAACAAAACTACCAGCGTCCAGAAGCCCAACACGGCATACGTGCCGATCAGCGTCGAGACAGACGGGCGGAACGGGTCGTTGGAGGTGAATAGTCGCTTGATCATGATTACGCAAACGCCTCCAGCACGCGCCGACGGACGATGTTGACGAACACCATCGCCACATAGGTGACGACGAACAGCAGAATATACGAGATGGCGGCGGACAAACCGTAGTCAATCGCGCGCCAGTTGTTGAAGGCGTGCAGTGTCAGCGACTCGGTGGCTGTCCCCGGTCCCCCGCCTGTCAGCGCGTTCGGCACGTCGATAATCTTGAACGTCTCGATCAGGCGGATCAGGATCACCGTCGTGCTGACCGGGACGATCTCCGGCACGATGATGAAGCGGAACAACTGCCAGCGGTTCGCGCCATCCACACGCGCCGCCTCAATCGTCTCGCGCGACACACCTTCCAGCGCTGCCAGCAGGATGATGAAGCTGAACGGCACCCACTGCCACACGTCGCCGATGATGATCGCCAGCCGCGCGCCACCGCCGTCTTCCAGCATCGAAAACTGCGCCAGCCCCGCCGCCTGCCACACCGGTCCCAGCGGACCGACGGTCGTGTTGGTCAACATGCGGAAGAGGAAGCCAATGCCAACGGGTGTGATCATCATTGGCAGCAGGAAGATGATGCGGAAGAAGCGCTTGCCGGGAATGTCCTGCGTCAGCAGCAGCGCCAGGATAAGACCAATGGTGTATTGCAGCGCCACGCTGCCGAAGACGAAGATCAGTGTGACGGCAATTGTGCCGGGGATACCGCGATCGCTGTACAAACCGCCGACCAGCATGAAGACGAAAAACGTCGCAATGATGCCCGTCAGCACACGCCAGAAGACCCCCATGCCAAAGCCGATGGTCTTGCCGATGCTGCTGAACGCGCCGACGCGGTTGCGGTTGATGTGCTGATAAAGGAAGTAAAGCATCACCAGCGCAAATGCAGCGAGAACGATCCACGACCAGGCGGGCAGTTCACCAATACGACCGAGCGTTTTGCGCGCCTCGCTGCCAAAGAGCAATTTATTGAAGTTCGCAAAGCCCACGAACGTGATCGCAAAGCCGCCTTGCTGCAACTGGAAGCGTGCCAGCGCGGAATAGAGCGAGGCAATCAGCGGGAAGATCGACAGCAGCAGAATGACCAGCACTGTTGGCATAAGCAGGACGCTCGGCGAAGCGGCATCCAGCCAACTGCCGATGCGTTCGCCCAGCGGGCGCGTATCGGTGCTGTGTGATTTATTTTGAGCAGCAAGTTCACTTGCGGCAGCCATGACAGGACTCCTTAAAAAAATTCCCCGGCAGGGCAAGACCCCACCGGGGAATACTCGTCAACTACATAAGCAGACTAGTTGCCGCCGGTGATGCCGAGCGTCGCCGTGTAGGCGGCGAGCTGTGCATCGCGACCGAGTTCGTCGGTGATTTCGTTCCAACGGACTTCGATTTCCGCTGCTGCTTCTTCCGCAGTCAGTTCGTCTGCCAGGAAGCGGCTCAGCACTTCGTCAAGCACGACCTGCTGGTAGCGCTGGTTGAACGGCACGCGCAGGTCCAGCACCATGTTCGGGCTGTTCAGACTTGCCTGGATAGCGCCGAGGTAATTTTCTGCGGCTGCTTCCGTGAAGCCACCGGCGACCCAGGGGGCCAGGTCTTCGAACTGCGAAATGCGGTAGGGGTTGAAGCCCGTTGCGCCAATCGTCACGTCGACGTTCGACTGTGCAGGCGCAGACACGTAGGCGAAGTAATCGAACGCTGCCTGCTGCACCGTCGGGTCAATCGCGGCGCTGATACCACCCGACCAGCCACCGAAGGCGGCATACGGCGCGTGGTTGATGCCGTTGATGGCATTCGGGCAGGTCATTTCATCGCACGCTACGAGTTCACCCGTCGCGCGATCCAGCACCATATCCGAACCGGGGGTGATGACCGCGCCCGTCAGACCATTGACGTTCGAGCCTTCGCTGACTGCCAGCGAACCAATGTCACCCCAGTCAACCGTCAGTGCGCAGCGACCGGCAGTCCACAGACCGCGCGTGTCACCAACGCCGATGTTCAGTTCGTCCGCCGGACCGAAGGCGTTGGTCGCCTTGTAGATTTCCAGCGCGCGGATGAAGGCAGCATTGTTGGTCAGGGGGTTCATGGTTTCGGTGTCGAAGAATGCGCCCTGGCTGGTGCCCTGGGTCTGGATGAACGGCGCAGCGATGGAGTAAATCCACCAGTAGCCCTGTTCCGCACGCTTCTTGGCGATGCACGAGCCGAAGTCGCCTTCGCCGTCACCGTTCATGTCCATGCCGTTGGCGGCTTCCGCGATGGCCAGGTATTCATCCCAGGTCGTCGGCGGCGTCATGCCCAGTTCTTCCAGCACGTCAATGCGGTAGTAGACCATGTGGAAGTCGCCATCCAGCGGCAGGGTGTAGGTCGCGCCCTGGTAGGTGGCGCTGAATTCGCGGAAGAACTGACCGACATCATCCCACGCCAGCTCTTCGCTCGCGCCGACCTTGTCGCTCAGGTCGAGCAGGTAACCGCCCGAAACATAGTCACCCATCCACTGAGGGGCGAAGACGAAGGCTTCGTAGCTGTTGGTGCCTGTCGCCTGGTCGGTCAGAATGGTCTGATACAGATCGGCAAACGGCACGGTGATGACGTTGACGGTGGCGCCAGTTGCTTCCTGGAAAGCGGGGGCGTGGCGCTGGAGCGGCTCAGCGATTTGCGGACCGGTGAAGGTCAGCACGTCGATGACGACACCTTCATACTGATTCTGTGCGCTGACGACGCCAAATGCGCCGAACAGTGTAAGCAGAACCGCCAGTAAAACAAGTACGGACAGCTTCTTCATAAGGTTCCTCTTAATTCGTACACTTCAGTCACAAAGACTCCAAACCGCGACAGGCAACACAAAACTTGGCAACTTTCGTTTGCCTTCGTTTATCCCGTTTGTCTGGCGATCTGGCGTATAGAATAAACTATATCGTCAAGACTGACAACTGCAAACGGTTTCAGCTTGTATTCATCTACCATTCATCTACTCGAATGCCTCCCCTCTATAAACTCTCCTTAATCGTCTCCGCTAGCTTGCGCGTAATGCCCGGCACGCGCACGAGATCGTCGACCGACGCAGCGCGGATGGCGTCTATCGAGTTGCCGAATGCTTTCAGCAGTGCCTTGCGCTTGTTCGGTCCGATGCCGGGCACACCTTCTAACTGGCTGACCATGCCCAGCCGCGTCCGCTGCTGGCGATGCGTCGTAATGGCGAAGCGGTGTGCTTCGTCGCGCACGCGCTGAACGAGGTAGAGCGCGTCGCTGCGGCGCGGCAGGATGATCGGCACACTGTCGCCCGGCAGGTACAACTCCTCAAACTGCTTGGCGAGCGACACCAGCGGCACGCGCTCCATCAGCCCGAACTCCGTCAGCACCTCGACCGCCACGTTCAACTGCCCCTTGCCGCCATCCACCATCAGCAGGTCGGGCAGCAGCCGCCACGTCTCATCGCGATCCTGCTTCGCGCCCGGCGGCAGCGGCACCTGCGGCTCCTCCTGCAACTGCTTCCAGCGGGTGAAGCGGCGCGTCAACGCCTCGCGCATCGACTGGTAGTCGTCTGAGCCTTTGTGTGAGACGGTGCGAATGTTGTAGCGGCGGTACTCGTTTTTCGCCGCCGTGCCGCGCACGAAGACCACACGGCTGGCGACGATTGCCGTCCCCTGCGTCGTGCTGATGTCGTAACATTCGATGCGGTTGGGCGGGCGCGGCAGATTGAGCGCCTCCTGCAAGCCCTTGAGCGCGCTCTCCTGCTTGACGGCATCCGCCTCCCACTGCGCCCGCATCATGTGCAGCGCCTCTTCAGCGTTCTGCGCGGCAATGTCTATCAGTTTGCGTTTGTCGCCGCGCTGCGGTACGGTGATCTGCACCTTTTGCCCGCTGCGTTTGTCGCGCAGCCAGCGTTCGATGATGCGCGCCTCTTCGATATTTTGCGGCAGCACCAGCTCGTTGGGGATTTCGGCGCTGTCGCTGTAGAAGCGTTTGACGAATTCTTCCAGTACCTCAGCGTCCGTCTCGCCTTCGGTCGCGTCGAGCGTGCGCGCATCGCTGCCGATGAGTTTGCCGTTGCGCACGAACAAAATCTGCACGACCGTATCGCCCTTCTCACGCGCAATCGCGATCACGTCCTGATCGGCGAAGTCGTTGCTGATCGCCTTGTGGCGCTGCGTGATGTATTCGATAGCGCGTAGTTGATTGCGAATGGAAGCGGCGCGCTCGAAATCCAGCGACTCGGCGGCGGCACTCATCTCGGCAGTCAATCGGTCTACAACCGGTTCCGCCTTGCCACTCAGCACGTCCATCAGTTCCTGGATCATCGCGCGGTACTGTTCCTGATTGACCGCGCCGATACACGGGGCGTTGCAAAGCTTGAGGTCGTGGAACAGGCAGGCGCGGGCGTCTTTGCCGGTGATGTCGCGATCGCACGTCAGGTACGGGAACGCCTTGCGCAGCGTTTGCAGGGTGTTCTGCACCGCCCACATCGCCACATATGGACCGAAGTAGCGGCTGCCGTCCTGTTCGACGCGGCGCGTGGTTTCGATCTTCGGGAAGGGCATGTGCCACAGCACCTTGATGTACGGATACTTCTTGTCGTCTTTGAGGCTGATGTTGAAGCGCGGCTGGTGACGCTTGATGAGCGTCTCTTCGAGGATCAGCGCGCGGACTTCGTTTGCCTCGACGATATAGTCAATATCGACGATCCGCTCGCGCAGTTGCAGCGTCTTGGGGCTGCCTTCGGCGCTGGCGTTGAAGTAGCTGCGGACACGGTTGCGCAGCTTCTTCGCCTTGCCGACGTAAATGATCGTGCCGCGCGCGTCCTTCATCAAGTAGACGCCCGGCAGCATCGGCAAATTCTTGAGGATCGTTTGGATGTGTTCAGACGGTGTGAAGGACATGGGCTTGGCTTTTGGGTATCAGGTATCAGCGGTCAGGTATCCGCTATGGACTGTTAGGTATTGGCGATTGGGTTATGGGCTGCGATGGGCGCAATTATAGCATAGATGTTCGGAGGGAGGGGGAGGCAAGCCACGGAACACGGATTTTAAAGGAATTCCCAAGCAAAGTTTAAGAAATCCCCAAACTTATTGCCAAGGATTACGAAGATCGCTAACATATGTCGTAGTTCTCAAACGCGCGACAAACGAAGAATCTGGTTATCCGATTATGACGACGACCGTGCAGCTTATCTGTGCGCCTGAGTTATGGGAATCGCATGGACAACCTATCCAACTAGCACTTCAGAATCAAGGATATCCTGTGATTGTCCCCGAGGTTAAGCAAGGGTCTTGGTACTTTACCTCTCAGTTGGTAGTCATTGTACCAGGTACAAATAGCGTTGGACATATTGAGGAACGTATTCTGTCAGTTAAGGCTTACGAACAGCACATTTTTGTAATTGTAGTTGCCAAAAAGAACTATATCAAAAATTTGCTACGAAAGAGTCACAACATTAGATTAGTTCGGTGGAATCCTAGCAG
Organism: Chloroflexota bacterium; assembly: GCA_033763755.1. Lineage (GTDB taxonomy): Bacteria > Chloroflexota > Anaerolineae > Aggregatilineales > Phototrophicaceae > Flexifilum. The sequence continues at coordinate 2,545 of JANRJX010000095.1, read as the reverse complement.
CCGACTCGACACTTCCACGCGCACCGTAATTGATGCCCTGCAGAATTTAACAAATGACGTCATAGGTATTCCTCAGAATAGTACCCACATTGGTCCAAGAAAATGGCGCATCGGCCCACTCAACATAAGCAGCAACAATGTCTTTATAGCAATTTTGATCGGCATAATTATACTTGTTGTGCAACAAAACTGGAATTATAGTTTGTGTTTAATTTCCATAAAGGATGAGTCTTGTTTATCAGTAGTCCCTAATATCAGTGGGCGAAATATTTCTCCTGATAGTAGTCTCGAGCTTGAGGTTAGTCACTTCTACCCTGTCAACGGAACTCATATTCAAGTCAAGTTGAATAATGATGAGGTGATTTACGAGTATCGCGGAGATCGTGTTCGCGATCGAATATTCGCATTTAACATAAATCTCTTAGATGAGCGTTATCCTCTAATAAGAGGTGAAAATTCAATCGGCTTTTGGCTCAATAGAGACAACGGTACTTATGAAGAAGTTCGAACGATAATTTTCTATGTTTACGGGCACCGTCCAAATCCTTCTTCGCCGTTACCAATTCCTGGTACCTTCTCGCCACCACCTAGCTTGTCTTCCACTATTGACGTTAATTGGTGTGTTGAAGCTGCTCGATTAGCTCCTCCAATCGATGTACTAGATAATAGCGATGAATTAACAATAGTCCCTGGAGTTATTCTGCCAAGAACTCTATTAGCTGTATTTGATACCACTAATCCTGAAAGTATCGGCAGAATTGATGGTACAGAAGTTCCAATTGCTCAAAGCCGTATCAGAAATTGCGGTAATTATCGCTCAAACTGAAGTCCTATGCGGGAGAAGAACCATGTCGAAATCAGTAATGCAAACATTTTTTCTCGTTTTCCTATGTTCAGTGATGATTCTGGTTGCATCGAATTCAGTTGTTGCACAAAATGCAGCACCACCTACATTTAGCATCAATGCGGTTCGCTTGGATGTAAACAAAACAAGTATCATTGAGGGCGAGTTATCTTTTGGCTCAATTGATGTCGCAGCACTAGGCTTTCGTATTGAACATAACGTCAGCTTCATTCATATCCTAAGTATTGAAATTGAGGGATTTCAAGCCTATGGCAATCCAGACAATACAAACGGCGTTTTCGATGTATATGCATACAAAATGCCGGGCTTCAACACGGAGAATGGCGAAGTAGCTAAACTCTATCTTCTAGTTGCTACCCAAAGAGAAGTCCCATCCGAAGATGTTTCGTTACAACTCGCTTTGCGAAACCCATACATTTATCAGGCTGGAGGCACACAATCTAGTCCAATAAGTCAAATTGCGATGACAAACTCCAGTTTGATCATTGAGGACATAGCTGAAACAACATGCATCGAAAATGAATACACTTACCGTGTAACAACTAGTTCAATCAATGTGCGTAGTGAACCTGGAATAGCTGGTCAAATCTTACGTACTGCGTATCTAGATGAAACATTCAGTGTAATTGGACGAACTATTGTAGCTAGTGGCGCTGAATGGCTAAAGGTCGACCTCACGGCTGATGGTATTTCTGAAGCATGGGTGTTTTCTGGAAATCTAACTGCTATATGTGCAGGCGAAATACCGGAAGCCTCTTATGTTCCACAAGCTTCTACTCCTAGTACAGGTGCTACTCCGCCTGCATTTCCCACAACACCCACACGAGTTGGCGATGGGCCGCAACCTCCACCTGCCGATGGCGGTTCTGGTTCCACTAACCCACCACCAACGTCTGTACCGCCCACACCTGCTCCACTACAGCCTACCAATACCTCGGTTCCCCCAACCATTAGCACCTCCGACAGTGACGGCGATGGTGTCTCTGACTCCGCAGACCGCTGCCCCTTTGCCCCTCCACGTCCCTGGCAAGGTGGCGGCGATTGCCCGGATACGGATGCTGATGGTGTGGACGACGCCGGGGATGCCTGCCCGACGCAGTTTGGCACGCTCAACGGTTGCCTCGACTCGGACAATGACGGGGTAGGCGACGAGGCAGACAGATGCAGATATGCGGCAGGCGATCCAAACAATGGCGGTTGTCCGCCGGGGCAGTGATACGAGCGATAGCATGGTAGCGGACGCCTCACACGGCGTCCGCCGTCCGCAATATCTTCGCCATCGCTTTGCCGTTTGCCAACTCATCGATGAGTTTGTCCAGGTAGCGAATTTCCCGCATCGTCGTCTCTTCGATGTCTTCCACGCGCACGCCACACACGACGCCTTTGATCAACGCCCGCGCGGGGTTCGGCTCCGGCGCTTCCGCAAGAAACGTCTCACAGTCGGTCTGTTTTTCCAGTTGCGTCTCTAACCCTTCCTGGCTGTAGCCCGTCAGCCAGCGAATGATCTCATCGACTTCCGCCTTCGTGCGCCCTTTGCGTTCTGCCTTGGCGACATACTCAGGATACACCCGTGCGAAACTCATCGTGTAAATGCGGTGCTTCGTCATGATAAACTCCCCCTGACTGTGCCATCTCTGTATGGTATCACACATACGAAATGCGCCGTTTCTCACCAACAAA
>JANRJX010000094.1:0-2995 GCA_033763755.1 Chloroflexota bacterium | reverse complement strand
TTGGTATCATATAGTCCAGATCCAGACGGCGGGATGAAATTCTACAGTGCGGAAGACGGTCGCTTGCTCCGGGATTTTTCCGGTCCCGGTTCTTTATTTACAGGGTGGATCAATTGGCCGCTTCGGAGTCCTAATGGGACTTACTTTGCTGCTGGTTCCGACAACCAACTGGTACTGCTTGACCCCATTACAGGTCAACGAATAGGAGCAAACTACCAGTTTGATGGGAACATCGAAAATTTCAGCTGGAGTTCGGATAGCACAAGACTAGCCTTAAGTCTCAGAAAGTTGGTACCTGAAGGCACTTTGGGAAGTCTTCCGGCACAGGGATCACCTGGGCAATACTATTTGAATTCAATCGTGCTACTGGAGATTTCCACAGGCAATATTACGACATTGAGAAGTGGCTTTCCATCTCCTTCATCTCCGCTCAGGTGGAGTTCCGATGACCGCCACATTATCACAGGCTTGGATGGTACTCTGTACACCATGGACGCCATCACCGGCAATCTGATTGAAAGCTTCAGTGTTATGCCCAATTTCTCCTTTATTGGCTGGTCGCCCTATGGAGGGCGCTTGCTAATGGGTTTGTATAGTAATCCAGCCTATGATGCGAGTCCCAACAACGAGATAGCGAGTCCGGCTGCACCGCTTTCAAACTTTACAGAAACCGAACTTGGGGGGCTGATCCAGGTGCTAGTACCTCTCGCCTCCCCCGAACGGCTGCAAGCCATCACGGATGACTGCGGGTTGCAGCCAGCAGCGGATCAGGCGTTGACGGCGGAGATTAGCACGCAGGATTACGCGGGCTTCACGACGCAGCTTGAAGCGCTGCCGGAAGATGCGCTCCCGCCCGGCTGCCGCGCCGACCTGCTGGCGGTCGCGGCGGCGCTGGACGCGCAGGGGCAATAAGCGATCATACATTGGGGCAGGGTGTATCCTGCCCACCCACACCTTTTCACATGCATGGGTCATTGCTGGTACACTCTGAGGCATTCCGTATCCACGAAAGGGGTGCTTATGCCTCACTCCCCACGCCTCGACACGCCAGCGTTCCTGACGCTGCGCGCCCTGCTCTTCATGCCCGGCGACGACCGCCGCAAGATCGATAAGGCAGCTACGCTCAACGCCGATGCCGTCATCCTCGATCTCGAAGATGGCGTCGCGCTCAATCGCAAAGCCGCCGCCCGCGAAACGATAGCTGCCGCGCTTCACGAAGTCGATTTCGGGCGCGCCCTCCGCATCGTTCGCATCAACGCCGTCAGCACCCCGTTCTGGCACGACGATCTCGCGGCGCTCCACACTGCGCCGCCCGACGCTATCATGCTTCCCAAGACCGAAAGCGCCGCCCAACTGCATGCTGTCGCCCAGGCAATCGCTGATCTGCCGCTGCTGGCGATCATCGAAAGCGGCGCGGGTGTGCTGGCGCTGAACGAGATCGCGACAGCCGATGCGCGGCTGGCGGCGCTCGTCTTCGGCGCGGAGGACTACGCCGGCGACATCGGCGCGACGCGCACGCCCGGCGGCGAAGAGGTGTTGTACGCCCGCAGCGCCGTCGTGCTGTACGCCAAAGCCCGCCGCCTCGCTGCCATCGATACCCCGTTTGTCGATCTGCATGATGTCGATGGCTTGCGCGCCGATACCGAACGCGCGCACCGCCTCGGCTACACGGGCAAGCTCGCCATCCACCCGCGCCAGATCGAACCGATCCAGCAGGTGTTCACGCCGACCGCGAAAGAAATCAGCGCTGCGCTACGTCTGATCGAGTCACACGAGCAGCATCAGCGCGCAGGCAGCGGCGTGTTCGCGTTCGAGGGCAAGATGGTGGATATGCCCATTGTCCGCGCCGCCGAAGCCATCATCGCCCGCGCTCGCGCCGCAGGAATTGAATTGTAGGAGACTCCATGCCCGCCTTTGATCACATTCCCGACTCCCACCGCGATCTCTTCGAGCGCCCGATTGTCGTCGCGCTTGTCACGCTCATGCCTGATGGCACGCCGCAGGCAACGCCGATCTGGACGATGTATGACGGCACGCACGTGATCGTCAATACCGCGCGCGGTCGTCAAAAAGACCGTAACATGCAGCGCCGCGCCAAAGTCACAATCCTGGCGATTGATCCTGATAATCCCTATCGCTGGCTTGAAGTGCGCGGCGAAGTCGCCGATGTCACGGAAGAAGGGGCGGTCGATGTCATCAACGCGCTGGCGAAGAAGTATCGCGGGGTCGATCAATATTATGGTGGCGTCACCCCCATTGAGCGCCGTGACCAGGAAACGCGCGTCACGTTCAAGGTCAAACCTCAGCGCGTCCTGACGGGCGGATAAGGACATGTTTATTCAGGAGGCTGGAGAGGACGAGACTGGAAAGGTTTTCAATTCTCTATCCTCTAACCTCTTGAATAGGCTTTTTTGTTGCTCCCCTTGCGCTCTTCGCACCTTTGCTCTCTCTATTGAGCCTCAAGCGCGATTTGCGCGTATATAATGAAGGTGTGCTATAGGGAGTAGATGCGATGGGCATTCGGAGTGGCGGCTGCGTCGGTTATGTCTTGCTCTTCAACCTGGTCGTCGTCTCGATTATTCTGGGCATCGGGGCGGGTCCAGTCGGGCTGCTCCTGCCCTCGCTCTTCATCGCCGTCGCCTTTATGTTCATCCATATGCTGCTGGACATCCTTTTGCTGGCGCTCGGTGGCGATATTGACGGCGATACGCAGCCGGAACTTGGCGCGGAGTAATCAACTCAAGCACATCCTCATAAAATTCACCTAAATTGTATGATTTTTGTACGGAAATGACCCTTGCATCGTTGTTAAAATCTGATAACCTACATGACATCAACGAAGACGCGCAGAAATTGCGCGTTTTGCACCTTAACAACAGCAGCGTGAGAAGGAAGAAGTAAGAGAAGTACAGGATTGTACGGAGAGTTTGATCCTGGCTCAGGATGAACGCTGGCGGCGTGCCTAACACATGCAAGTCGAACGCTCGCAAGAGAG
>JANRJX010000093.1:0-31211 GCA_033763755.1 Chloroflexota bacterium | reverse complement strand
GCTGATGGAAGCCTGTAAGCATCACAACCCGGAGGCGCGCGTCATTCATGCGGGGACACGCGGGCAGTATGGGCCCGCCACCCACCTGCCCGTTGATGAAAACGCGCCCACACATCCCAAAGGCATTTACGAGATTTCACGGCTGGCGGCAGAAAAGATGATGATGGTCTATCATGAAGTCCATCACATTCAGTGCATATTGCTGCGCATTAGCAATGTCTATGGTCCACGCGGGCAAATGCTGCACCCACGTTATGGCGTCGTCAACTGGTTCGTCCGGCTGGCGTTGGATGGTGATACAATCAAGGTATTCGGTGACGGCAAAATCGTGCGCGACTTTCTGTATGTGGGCGATTGCGTGGAAGCAATGTTAGCCGTTGCCCTATGCCAGCAAGCTTACGGCGAGGTCTTGAACGTGGGTGTGGATGCGCCTACGAACTTCATCGAACTGGCAGAGACTTTGATCAAAGTGGCTGGTAGCGGTCATTGGGAATTCGCACCGTTTTCAGCAGAGCGTAAAGCGCAAGAGCCAGGCGATTTCTACTCGGACATTACAAAGATCAAGACTCTCGTTGCCTGGCAGCCACACATGGTATTGGAAGATGGGTTGCGCGCAACCGTTGAATACTATCGGCAGCACAGGCAGCACTATTGGACATAAAGTCATATGAGTCAAAAGCCCTCATTTGAAGCGCTGGATTTTGAGAAATTTCGCGCCCTTGCCAGTGACCCAGCTCTGAGTATGTACGAGAAGATCGGTTTTCCCGACTCATACCGTGCTGGAAAAGAAGCGGACATTGTTGCAGACATTTGCAACAAGCTCCGACTGCTGACACGCCCAAACCAGATCGTCCTCGACGTTGGACCGGGATGCACGGATGTGCCACGCCTGTTGATTGAGATTTGTCGGCAGATGGAGCATCAACTGATTTTGATAGACTCTGATGAAATGTTGCAGCAACTTCCGGACGAACCGTTCATCAGGAAAATCGCTGCTTATTACCCTGACCAGTGTGTGGAAGTATTTGAAAACTATGCAGAGCGGATTGACGCGCTGATATGTTACAGTGTCATGCATTATGTCTTTGAAGAAGGTAACCTGTATCGATTTGTCGATAAATCACTATCACTCCTCGCGCCCAATGGACATATGCTGCTTGGCGACATCCCGAATGTGTCACAACGTAAACGCTTCTTCAGTTCTGCCAACGGTATCGCCTTCCACAAAGCCTTCATGCAAACAGAAGAAACGCCGCAGGTGGAACATTTACGCATCGAAAGCGGTAACATCGACGACGCGGTACTATTCGGAATGATGATGCGCTGTCGAGCCGCTGGATTTCACGCTTATCTCCTGCCGCAGCCGCCTCATCTGCCGATGGCAAATCGGCGTGAGGATTTTCTGGTCATCAAACCATAGGATGCACGAATTGGAAAAAACACACAAACTCATATTGATGGGCGACAGCCTGTTCGCCGAAATCGCGTATGAGTACTTCACTTATGAAAGTAACTATGAGGTTGTCGCCTTCAGCGTTGAAGAGGCATACCTCCAGCGCACCAGCCTGTTCGGGTTGCCAGTCGTGCCCTTTGAGACGCTAGAAGATAATTATGCTCCCGCCGACCACAGCTTTTACGCAGCGCTGGTCTATACCCAGCTTAATCGGCTGCGGGCGCGGCTATACCACGACAGCAAGCAAAAAGGCTACACGCCTGCATCGTTCATCAGCCCACGCGCTTTCATCTGGCGTAACGTACAGATTGGCGAACACTGCTTTATTTTTGAAGACAATACTGTGCAGCCGTTTGTTACCATCGGCAACAATGTGGTGTTGTGGAGTGGCAACCACATTGGTCATCATAGCATCATCCGTAACCACAATTTTATCTCATCGCATGTGGTGATTTCCGGCGTCTGCGATATTGGCGAGTCATGCTTTTTTGGCGTCAATGCTACTGTAGGCAACAACGTGACAATTGGCGCTGATTGTCTGATTGGAGCAAGCGCGGTGGTAGTCAAGGACACCCCGGAGAATACGCTCGTCAAAGCCACCGTAAGCGAACACGCCTCGGTCAGCGCGCGGCGGTACTTCAAGGTGGAGTCATAGGCGTATGGGCTGGCGCAAACTTGGTCACGCCTTCATGCCCGATACACAATGGGAATGGGCAGCGCATGGTTATGCACATCTGCCAACGCCGTACCTGATCACGCCGGATACCATCCGTGTCTACTACGCCGCGCTCGACGCAAACAACTACGGGCGCATCAGTTTTGTGGATTTGGACTCTCACAATCCGCTGACAATCCGCAAGGTGATGACACAACCTGTTCTGGAGATTGGGGCGCTGGGTAGCTTTGATGATTGTGGCATTGTTCCCTCCTGTGCGATCAGTATCCATAATCAATTGCACCTGTATTACATCGGTTTCCAACGCACAGTGCGCGTGCCGTACATGCTCTTCACGGGTGTTGCTATCGCGGATAACAATGGCGAGCATTTCCATCGTCACCAACTCACACCGCTGCTTGATAGAACCGCAGCAGAACCCTACTCACGTTCGGCTCCCTGGGTGTGTTATGAAAACGGCGTTTACAAGATGTGGTACTGGTCGTGTCTGGAATGGACACAGGACAATGGCGATGTTCACTATAACAACGTCATCCGTTACGCCACATCACACGATGGACTAAACTGGTCAGTGCATCAACACATTTGTATTGCCCCTGACTTTCCCCACGAGTATTCCATTGGGCGCCCGAGTGTGCGCCACCAAAGGAATCTCTATGAGATGTGGTACTCTGTGCGCTCACTCAATCGTCCCTATGCCATTGGATACGCGCGGTCAAACGATGGTGTTGAGTGGACGCGCATGGACGCAGATGCGGGAATTACCACTTCCGCCAGCGGTTGGGACTCGGAGATGGTCTGTTACCCGGCTGTCATCGAGGTCGGCGAACAACGCTACCTGTTCTATAACGGCAACGGACACGGGAAGAACGGGTTCGGGGTTGCGGTGTGGGAGCAGGCATGAACATTTGTCGCTACCAGGATAGCGATGCCAGTGCATGGGATGCGTTCATTCGCGAGAGCAAGAACGGCACATTCCTCTTCCTGCGTAACTATATGGATTACAACCGTGATCACACAGACGACCATTCACTGTGCATTTACGACGACAAGAATCGCTTGGTAAGTGTCCTGCCTGCAAACCGCACGGGTAACACGCTCTACAGTCATGGTCGTTTAACATTTGGCGGTTTCATCACAAACACGCAGATGCGCACGCTGGATATGTTGACGATCTTTGAAGAGTGTATCGACTTCCTGAAACTGAAGGGATTCGACGAAATCCTTTATCGCACTATCCCCTACATCTATCACAAAGCACCCGCACAAGAAGACTTGTATGCGCTCTTTTCGCTTGGCGCAACCGTCATCAACCGCCGCATGATCGCAATGGTTGATTTGCAGCAACCGCTGCCGATTCAGGAACGGCGACGACGGGGGGCGAAGAAAGCGCGCAACGCACAGATCAGCATTCGTCAGACGACGGATTTCGCGGCATACTGGGTACTGCTGACCGAAGTGTTGCAAACAACGTACCAAACGAACCCTGTTCATCGATTGGACGAAATCGAGCTGTTACACCGCCGATTTCCCCACGCCATTCAACTCTACTGTGCTTATCATGAAAATGTACCGATAGCAGGTGTGGTCATGTATGTCAGTGACCAAGTAGCGCGTGCGCAATACATCGCTTCTAACGACACTGGCAAAGCGATGGGTGCGCTTGACCTTTTGTTTGAAATACTCCTGACGGATGTGTTTCCGTCAACACATCGTTACTTTGAATTCGGCACATCGGAAATCGCTGGCACATCCACCGTCAATGCTGGATTGCTGGAACAAAAAGAAGGCTTTGGGGCGCGCGTAATCGCGCAAGACATCTATCGGATAACCCTTACATGAAAACTGTCTCCGTCGTCGTACCTGTCTACTACAATGCCGAGTCCTTAGCGCTCCTGCTGGAAGAGTTTCTGATGGTGGAAAAGCAGTTGCGCGAAAAAGAATTGAACCTGGAGCTTATATTTGTTGATGATGGTTCAGGTGATCATTCGTTTGCAGAAATGCTAAAGATCAAAGACCAGCGCCCCCAAACCCGGTTGGTCAAACTGGCACGCAACTTTGGCGCTGTGAAGGCGTCTAAAACTGGCTTACGCTTCGTCACAGGTGATTGTTTCATGTGGATTGCAGCGGACCTGCAAGACCCGCCTGCGATCATCCTTGAATTGGTGGATCACTGGCTGAACGGGGCTAAATTCGTCATCGCGCGCCGTGCAGAGCGTGAAGACCCGTTTGTATCAAAAATCTTTTCGGGTATTTACTACTGGCTTCTGCGTCGATTGGTAGTAGCACAGTATCCTGAAGGCGGATTTGATCTCGCGCTCCTTGATTCAGTGGCGCTGCCCCACATGCGTGATAGCAGCAAGAACGTTAATACACCACTGTTGGCATACTGGCTAGGGTTCAAGCCCGTTGTTTTGTCCTACCAGCGACGCAAACGTCGTTTTGGGCGTTCGCGCTGGACATTTACAAAGCGGTTAGGCTTTTTGTTGGACTCACTGCTCGGTTTTTCGGTCGTCCCGATTCGGCTTATATCCCTACTGGGCTTTATTGTTGCACTGCTCAGCTCATGTTATGGTACAAGTGTCATCATAGCAGCGCTAATGGGCGTGCGCGATGTAGAAGGCTTTCCGACGCTGGTGGCGCTCATAACGTTCTTGTTGGGGCTGATCATCATCATGCTGGGGGTCATTGGAGAGTACCTGTGGCGAATTTTCGAGGAAGTGAACAAACGCCCTGATGTTGTTATTGACGAAATTCACTGAGCAACCCGTTGTTCGCTTTGCCCTGGTCGGAATACTCAATACGGCATCAGGTTATGTGCTGTATTTGCTATTTATCGGTGTCATGGCATATCCCATCGCCTATACAATAAGTTATATCATTGGTATTATAATTGCCTATGTGCTAAATTCTGTGTTCGTTTTCAAGAGACCACTTAAATTAAGCAGAGCTGTCCAGTTTCCATTGGTATATGTCGTGCAATATGCCATCGGAACATTGACGCTGGCTATCCTGGTCGAAAGCCTGGGGCTGGACGAACGACTTTCGCCTCCTGTCGTCATTATCCTCACTTTTCCAGTTACCTACCTGATGAGCCGCTGGATCATTGTCCGTAAATGAGTACGCTGCCGATGAATCGTGGAAAAGAAGCTGTTTGGAGTGCAAGCCTGGTTGCGTTCATCACCTTGCTGTCCCATGGGGTGTTTGCATCGCGACTCGGCATTTATTACGATGCGTGGGTATCCTATTATCTACTAAGTCGTTTTGGGCTTCCAGAACTCATCGAACTGGCGTGGGGGCAAGCACGTCCTGTCGCCGCAATCATTATGTGGCTTCATGGCAATTCCCCTCTTGTCAGTCACCTGATGATGTTTGTGATCTACATCAGTATTGGACTCGTACTGCTTTACCTTCTGCGACGATTACTACCAAACTATCCGGGCGTCGCGACGCTCATAACAGTACTTTTTCTCGTCTACCCTGCGTACTGGATTCGCCCGACCAATACCGCCACAACTGTCGATGCCAGCCTGCTGTTCTTCTTGCTGTCACTGGCAGCCATGTATCAGGCAGTGCGCGTTCACGGCTGGCGACGATGGGCATGGATAGGGGTATCGCTCGTTCTTGCTCCCGCCTATTTCTTCACGTATGAACTTCCCTTCGGGCTGGAAACTGTGCGCCCCCTGCTCATCTGGGCAGCATTGGCGCAGCGAGCGCCCGAACACAATTGGCGCACACGATTAAGACAAACGACCCTGTGGTCGCTGCTGTGGGTGATTCCGGCTGCGCTCCTGCTCATCTACCGCCTATACATCTTTACCCCCAGCGGCTATTACGCCAGCATTGAGTACAACACGCTGGCAGCAACCGACAACGGCGACGGCTTTGCGGGGCTGATGAACCGGGCATTCATTGCCAGCGGCGATGTCCTGCTCAATAGTTGGCTGCTGCATCTGCGCACGCTCACATCCCAGCAAGGCGCTTATGCGTGGCTGGTCGGTATGGTGGCTGGTGCGCTGACGTTTGGCTATGCATGGCGCTTCAAGCTGCAACTACCGCCTGCACGTGTGCTGTTTGTGATGCTGGGCTTCGGGCTGGCAGCGATGGTTTCCGGGCTGCTGCCGATTGTCATTGCACGAGAGTCGATCCCCATCACCGGGCTGGACAGCCGCTGGGCGTATGTCGCGACGGTTGCGGCGGCGGTTGTCGTCGTTGCGTTCATCGCGCTCGTAACGACACTGTGGCTGAAACAGCCGGGGCGCGAGCTGGCAGCGCTTGTGATTGCGCTCCTGATCGGCGCGGGGGCCATGCTGCACACACGCAACAGCGAGGCATTCGTCCATGACTGGGAACAGCAGCGAGCATTCTGGTGGGGACTGGCAGCGCGCATCCCCGATTTCGAGGACGACACAACGCTCATCATTGACCATTCGTATGCTCGTGGGCAGGGTCGTATTTTGACACTCTACGAAACCGCGATTGCCGGTGATTTGTTCTACAACAATCCGAGACTGACAGCCGTCGAGATGCAGTTCGCCGCAAGTGGTGAGACGCCCAGTTTTTTTGCCGGGGACTGGCGGGTTGACTGGAGCATCAATCTGCAACGCGCCGTTGTGGTGTCTATGGATGAGTCTAGCTGTATACGCATTATTGACCTGCGTGAACCACTGCCAGAGGGCGTGACCGTAGCCAATGTCCCCAACGGTCTTGAGTTGCTCACCCCCGACCCGGCAACGCGCATTCGCGACAACAGCGACCGCGAATTCCCCGAACGCGCGATGTTCTTGCCAATCCCTGATACATCTGGCGCAGACTGCATTCCCTGACCACCGCACCAGATGGCGCTTACTCGCCCTTCCCCGACCACAACACGTCCGCTACACCCGCCTGCTGATTTTCCCAACGCGCCAGCGTAAAGAAGAAGTCTGACAGGCGGTTGAGATACGGCAGCACATGCTCGCCAATCGCTTCGTTCTCACTCAACTGCGTCACCAGCCGTTCGACACGGCGGCAAACCGTGCGTGCGATGTGAATCTGTGAGGCGGATGCAGAGCCGCCAGGCAGGATGAACGCTGTCAGCGGCGGCAACTCCGCCGTCAGCGCGTCGATGCTCTGCTCCAGCCATACCACCTGTTCAGCGTTCACGCGGACGACATAGCTGCTCTTGGTATCGAGCGGCGTCGCCAAATCCGCACCAAGGTGAAACAACTGATGCTGAATACGTTCGAGATAGCTATCGGTTGCGACAGACGGTTTGAGAGCCCGTGTTACGCCGAGGATCGAGTTAAGTTCGTCCACCGTGCCATACGCCTCAACACGAAGGTGATATTTCGGCACTCGCCCGCCGCTAAAAAGGCTCGTTGAGCCGTCGTCACCCGTTTTGGTATAGATTTTCATCGTCGGTAATTGATCCTGCTCACAGACACAACCGCACTATTGTACGGCATCGCCGCTCACTTGTGACAGGTTGGCGCAGAAACTTAAACGTTCCTATAATCCAATCAAACACGACTGTCCATGATAGGTCGCACATGGCGCACATTTTCGTCAGCTACAGCCGCAAGGACAAAGACTACGCCCGCAAGCTGGTCGATCACCTACTCGCGCTCGGCTTTGATGTCTGGTTCGATGAGCATATTGAATACGGCTCCAACTGGGAGCAGGCGATCCAACGCGCGATTGATACGTGTGCCGCGTTCATCGTCGTCATGTCGCCCGCATCTGCCGACAGCGAATGGGTGCACAACGAGTCCGCCCACGCCGCCGACCGCAGCAAGGCGATCTACCCGCTGCTGCTCGATGGTGAGGCGTTCCTGCGCTTCAAGACTACCCAGTATGTCGATGTACGCGGCGGTGTGCTGCCCTCTGATGAATTCATTGCTAAGCTTGCCGAACACGCCCCCCGCGCCAGTCACTTTGGCAAACGCTATGGCTCGGCGGAAAGCGGTGGGATTCGCACCTTTCAGCGCCCACCGTCCGTGCCAGCGCCGACGCAAACACGCCGCCTGGAAAGCGCCATGCCGCGCCAGACACAGCGCGCCGTGCCGACCGAAGTCCGCATCAAGATTAGCCTGCCAGACTCGGTGGGGTTGCGCGGTGAACTACCAGATGTGACCGAGTATGGCGACGAGATCAAGAAAGGCGATGTGCGCGAAAGCGGTTTCCCGCTGACGTTCCCAGTGGATGCAAACGGCAACCCGCTGCCGATCAAACTGTGCACGCAAGTGGAAAGCGACCACTACGACGTGCGCTATCCGGCGAATGATTGCGGTGCGGGACAGGCAGAGATTGAACTGCCGCCAAACACCGACTCGCGCACGGTGGTTGTCGCCCTATATCCACGCGACGCCGCCTATGTCGGGCGCGCGTCAGTGACGGTGCGGTTGCTGCGCGAGGGCAGAGTCGTGGCGGAAAATGTCGTCGTCACACGCGTGGTCGAGCAGGTGCAGGAACTCGCTTATGGCATGGGCAGTACGCAGATCAAGGCTGTAGAGACAGGGCATGCCTTGTCCGAGTTGCTCGATCTGCCCAGATTTGCGGAGCGCGAACCCTATCAAAGCGGCGATTCAACCAGTATCGAGAAGTCCATCCACACTGGCAATACCGATGTCACTAAATCGGTACGCCGCGAACAACAGAGCGCATCTTCTCCGTCGGCTCCTGCGCCTGCTGCCGCGTCCCCCATACCGTCAGTACCAGATCAGCGGCTTGCCCCGCCTACACCCATACCACAACGTAAATCGGCATCACGCGGGCGATTGCTTCCATTTGCAGGATTGGTGGGCATTCTGCTGGCGGGTATCGTCGGCGTGCTGACTCTGACGAACAGGCAAAACCCTATTGCGACAGCGACAAATGTCAGTATCGCAGCAGCTATCACCGAAACGGCAGCAGCAAGCGCACTGGCAACCCAGATGACACCAACGCTGTCCGACACGGGTGGCGGCGCGCTCACAGGCAGCATCGTCGATAGAAGCGGCGCTGGAGAAGTCCTTTACTACCGAGGCTCGCCAACGACCGGCTTTACTCCGGCAGGCGTGATTGACATTGGCAGACCTGTCATCGTCACAGGTCGAGCGACGGTGCAAGTGACGCCGCAAGTAGATGATGACGATGATGCAGACATCAGTAGCGAGACGTGGCTTCAATTTGAAGTCCTTGAGGATGCGAGAAGTTTCTGGATACCAGTAGCATCAGTGCAACTGTCTGAGGGCACGACACTTGAAGAAATACCGGAATGGACGGGCTGATCGCCACCCCCTCTTGAGGTTCTGGTGCAAACGCGATACATTCATCAAGAATTCATGTTATGATTGCCTATCAAGATAGCGGTAGAATATGCGCGACCAGATGGTAAGCATCAAGGGCATCAACGATGGCTTGCATATTGACCTTGATCCGGAACAAGAGTGGAACGTCGTCACTGCGGAACTGGCATCGCGCATCGACCAGCAGGCGGCATTCTACGCGGGCGCAAAAGTCACGCTCGACGTGGGAGCACGTCCCGTGCGCCGTGACGAACTCACATCGATCAAGGCGTTGCTAGATCGGCGGGGGCTAACGCTGGCGTGCGTGCAGAGCGAAAGCCAGACCGCGCTCGACGCAGCCACCGCGCTTGACCTGCGCATCATCGCGCTGAACGCTGCTGCCACCTCAAACAACAATGATGGCGCCGCAGCGTACAGTTCGGAGGAAGACGGCACACTTGGCGTGATGGTGCGGCGAACACTGCGCAGCGGGCGCACCATCCATAGTCGCGGGCATGTCGTCATTTATGGCGATGTTAACCCCGGCGCGGAAGTGGTCGCCGGCGGCGATGTCATCGTCTGGGGGCGGCTGCGCGGCAACGTTCATGCGGGCGCGGACGGCGACACAAACGCCATTGTCTGCGCGCTGGATATGACTCCGACGCAGCTGCGCATCGCACATATGATTTCGACATCGCCGCCAGACAAGCGGCACAAGGCAAAACCGGAAGTCGCGCTCGTGCGCGATGGTCGCATTATTGTAGAAACCTGGCAGTGAAGGCGGACAGCATGACGGCAAAGGTAGTGACGGTCACATCGGGCAAGGGTGGCGTGGGCAAGACCACCACCACTGCTAATCTCGGCGTGGCATTGGCGCGGCTCGGCAAACGGGTGACGCTGATAGATGCAGATATTGGGCTGCGTAACCTCGACATTGTGCTTGGGCTGGAAAACCGCATCGTCTACGATCTGGTCGATATTGTCGAAGGGCGCGCCAAACTGCGTCAGGCGATGATCAAACACAAGACGCTGCCCGAACTTTACCTCGTCCCCGCTGCTCAGACGCGAGACAAAACCGCCGTCAGCCCCCAGGATATGATCACGCTTGCCAATCAACTACGGCAGGAGATGGACTTTATCCTGATCGACTGCCCGGCGGGAATCGAACGTGGGTTTCGTAACGCCGTTGCCCCCGCTGACGAAGTGCTGATCGTCACGAATCCAGAAGTTTCTGCCGTCCGCGATGCCGACCGCATCATCGGCTTGCTGGAAGCGGAACGCAAAGGGCCCGGTCGGCTCATCCTTAACCGCGTCAAAGCGGAGATGATCCGCAAGGGCGAAATGCTGTCGCCGGACGACGTAACCGATATTCTCGGTATCAAGATCATCGGCATCGTGCCGGAAGATGAGTACGTAGTACCATCGTCAAACAGTGGCAATCCCGTCACACTGATGGAAAACTCGCGTGCAGGCAAGGCGTTTCATAACATCGCACGCCGCCTGATGGGTGAAAAAGTGCCATTTTTGCCGCTGGAAGAGAAACGCGGCTTCTTGCAGCAGTTGGGTCGTCTGTTTGGCGGCGGAGGGGCATAACGATGGCGAATATCTGGGAGCGTCTCTTCGGGCGAGGTGAAGACGCAAACGGCACGGGCAAGCAGGCGAAATCGCGCCTGCAATTTGTACTGCTTCATGACCGTATGGCGATTGCCCCTGAAAAGATGGAAGAGATGAAAGCCGAAATTCTTGAGGTGATCAAGAAATATCTCACGGTGGATAGCGCGCAGTTCGATATTGCCTTACAACGCCGCGAAAGCGCCAGTCTGCTCGTCGCGGAAGTGCCGTTTCTGCGTATGGAAGCAGCAAATGTAGAGACAGATATTGAAGAGACCAGCGTCCCGACGCGCACGCGCGACGGCAAGATTGTGACAGAGCAAGACCGGGACGATGCGTAGTTGGATGTGATCACCCTCTCGCACTTCACACTCCTTCCGCTCCTTGCCGCGCGCAACCAGCGCGAGAGCAATGCACTTGTCTCCCCCGATCTCGGCTTGACGAGCATCTTTGTTGCGCTCGATGCCAACGGCGTGCACTTCCCCGATGGACAAACGCTCATATGGACAGATGCTGAGGCGATCAGCAGCGACGACGTCGGTTGCTACGCACTCGAAGACAACGCCATCCGTAAGATTCAGATGTTCAGCGGCGAAACGCAGCGCGCTGTCAGCCTGATGCCGACCCCAGGTGCGCCGACCATGCTCATCGCGGGCTTCCCGATGCACCGCATCAAAGATACCGATCCTATCCTCGATACGCAGGCGAAGATCAAGGCAATTGCACCCATCAGCGGGCGCGTGCTGGATTGCAACATGGGGCTGGGCTACACTGCCATTCACGCCGCGCGCACGGCACAGCACGTCATCACGATAGAACTCGATCCAGCGGTTGTAGCGATTGCCGAACAAAACCCCTGGTCGCGCGAACTCTTCACCAACCCCCGTATTGAGCGCGTGATAGGTGATGCTTTCGATGTGGTAGAGGCACAGCAGGACGAGTCGTTCGCGCGCGTGCTGCATGATCCGCCAACGATCCAACTGGCGGGTGATTTATACAGCGCCGACTTCTACCGCGAACTCTACCGCGTACTGCAAAAAGGCGGTCGCCTGTTCCACTACATCGGCGATCCCAACAGCACGCACGGCGCAAAGTTCACACCCGGCGTGATGGCACGGCTGGAGAAAGTCGGCTTTACTAGAGTTGTTCGCCGCCCTGATGCGTTTGGCGTGAGCGCGCACAAAGCATAAACAAACGAACTCCAAACCCCGCACATGACTACACGCCTATTTCGCTTGCCTCTGAATTGAGACAAAAATAAAGAGTGTAAATACATTAACACTCTGTCTGCACCCCGTCCATTTGTGATAGTCATTGAGGGGATCGTCATGGCGCATGTTTTGCACAGGTCAATGCTGTTTGTGATAGTGATAGTGGCACTGGCGGCGCTGACATTGTTTGCATCGCCCCCGCCTGTACTGGCGACAACGCTGCCCGCGCAGTTCGTCGAGTCGCAGGTCGTCGGCGGACTGCAAAGCCCGACGGCAATGCAGTTCGCACCTGACGGGCGGCTGTTCGTCGCCGAACAGGTTGGCAGGCTGCGCATCATCCAGAACGGGCAACTGCTCGCCACACCATTTATCAACCTGTCGGTCAACTCCGTCGGCGAGCGGGGATTGCTCGGCATCGCATTCGACCCTAACTTTACCACGAACAATTACCTCTATCTCTACTACACCACATCCAACGCACCGATTCGCAATCGCGTCAGCCGCTTCACCGCCAACGGTAATGTTGTCGTGCCAGGCAGCGAAGTCATCCTGATGAACCTCGACTCGCTGAGCGGCGCGACCAACCACAATGGCGGCGCGATGCACTTCGGCAGCGACGGGATGCTTTATGTGGCAACCGGTGAAAACGCCAACACAGCCCTTTCGCAAAACCTGACGAGTCCTTACGGCAAGATGCTGCGCATCAATCCAGCGCTGTATAGCGCAAACAACGTCAATGCGATCTTCCCATCAGATAATCCTTTCTGGGAAACGCCGACCTCCACCACGGTCCCGTTATGGCGCAATGCGATCTGGGCGCTCGGCTTCCGCAACCCGTTCACGTTCGATGTACAGCGTGGCACGGGGCGCATCTTCATCAACGATGTCGGTTCCAGCGGCGGCAATCGGCGCGAGGAAATCAACGAGGGCGCACGCGGCGCAAACTTTGGCTGGCCCAATACTGAAGGCACAGGCGGCACCAACATCGTCGCACCCCTGTATGCCTATGGCGGATCAACCGGCGCGATCAGCGGCTGCGCCATTACAGGTGGCACATTCTACAACCCGCAAACGCCGTCGTTCCCCGCCGAGTACGTAGGCGATTTCTTCTTTGCGGATTACTGCAATCGCTGGATCGCCCGCTACGACATTGCGACCGATACAGCGACGGTCTTTGCAACGGACATTGCAGGTTCGACAGTTGATCTCAAAGTCAACACAACTGGCGCGCTGTTCTACCTGTCGCGCGGCGCAGGTAGCGTCTTCCTGATCAGCTACAATACACCCACTCCCACGAACACACCGCCACCCGCACCGACGAATACCCCGCGCCCGAACACGCGCCCGACTGCCACCATCACAGCACCCGCTAATGGGGCGCGCTACAGCGGCGGCGACGTCATCAGCTTCAGCGGCACGGGGACCGACGCCGAAGATGGGACGCTGGCTGCATCACAGTTCGAGTGGGAAGTCGTTTTCCATCATGACGAACACACGCATCCGTTCTTACAACCATTCACAGGGGTAACGAGCGGAACGTTTGAAATCCCGCGCGAAGGACACCCGGAAACCACTGTCTGGTTCCGTATCTACCTGCGCGCGACAGATAGCGCCGGGCTGCGACATGAAACCTATATCGACATCTTCCCCAATGTCGTCAGTATCACAGTTCAAAGTAGTCCGGCTGGTTTGCAAGTCACGGTGGATGGGCAGCCGCGCCCCGCGCCGTACACGTTCGATGCCGTCGTTGGCAACCGCCAGAGCATCGGCACAATCACGCCACAGCGCATCGGCGATCAGCGCTACATCTTTGACAACTGGTCGATTGGCGGCGCACAGACGCAGCAGATCACCATTCCCGGCAGCAATACCACTTACACCGCGAATTACCGTGCGCTCATCATGGGTGACATCAACGGCGATAACCAGGTGACACTGATCGATTTCTCGCTGCTCGTCACATCGTACAACCGCGGCGCAGAGCAACCGGAGTTCAATCCGCTGGCAGACCTGAACGGCGATGGCACGGTATCGCTGGTCGATTTCTCGCTGCTGGCAGCAAACTTTAACCAGACGGGTCCATAAGGGCAGTAAACGATGAGGGCAATGACGCAAGTCTCTCGAACGATAGCTTTCCTGGTGGTGATGTTGGTGCTGATTGCTTCATTGCAACCAATGTTGGCGTGCTGCTTGCAGACTTCTCGCTGCTGTCCGGCAACTTCAACCAGGTAGGCGCAGGATAGCCATATCATCGTCGAGACAAAACATGAAGCGCCTTTCACCAGGCGCTTCATGTTTTCTATGCGGTTTTCGACATTTACACGAATTTTTCACAGTTAATTTACAATCTTCAACCTTCTTTACCGCTTCACAGCCGAATAAACGTATCATAGAGAAAGGAACGTGTCTTAACGAAAGAAATCATCCACAACGTCTGAAAAAAGTGAAGGTGCCACTGTGAACCCGACTCATCCCACCCGTATTCATACAATGGCTGATGGAACTAAAACGCAGACTGCTCCTCTGCCACCGCTTCCAGTTCGGCGTCCCGCACGCACCAACCACACAGACGGTCTCTTCCATGCCATGACGCTGCCAGGTATGGTCATTACCAACGAAGGCATTGTCCTGGATGCCAACACTGCTGCGTTAAGGCTGCTTAACCAACCCGCTGTACGCGTGATTGGTCAGCCGCTTTCGCGAATCCTGAACGTTGACAGCGAAGCCATTCAATCGTGCTGCACCGGGAAGGTGCCATCGTTTGAACTCACACTCGATAACATGCGCGGCATCTACACTATTCAGCTCAACTTCAATCGTATCGAAGGTGGCGAAGGCAATTTGACTCACCTTGTCTACCTGCAAGACATCAGCGAGCGCAAACGCATCGAGCAAGCGCGCGAAGACCTGATCATGCAGCTTGAAGCCTATGCATCGACGATTGCGCATGATTTGAAAGCGCCACTGGCAACGCTAATGGGCTTTGCATCGCTGCTGGAAGTCAGCGGTGGTTCCCTCCGCGAAGATCAGAAGCATTATGCTCATCTAATCTCGAAGGTGAGCAGCAAAATGTCCACCCTTGTAGATGATCTGCTCCTGTTCGCGAGCCTGCAAAATCTGAGCCATATTCCGCTAACAGCGCTCGATATGAACACCTTAATCGATGACGTGCGCGAACGGCTGCAGAGCCTGGTTGACTATCATCACGCCACGCTGCGTGTCGCGCCTGATTTGCCGTCTGCACAAGGTTACGCGCCCTGGGTAGAGGTTGTTCTCGCTAATTACATCAGCAATGCCATCAAGTACGGGGGCGTTTACACAGGCGCACAGCCACAGGTCGCCATCAGCGGCGACGTGGCAGGCGAGCAGGTGTACTACTGGGTGCATGACAATGGTGCGGGCTTGAGCGCCGAACAGCGCGATATGCTCTTTAAGCAGTCGGCGCGGTTTGACCCCAGCCGGCGCGGGCACGGGTTGGGGCTGCTGATTGTACAGCGTATTGTCGAACGTCTCGGTGGCACGGTTGGCGTTTCGAGCGAACCGGGAACAGGCACAACCTTCTGGTTCACACTTCCGCTTGTACCTCAGGCGGATGATACAGCCACCGCAACAGTCACCAAGATCGACACTGTGATGGAAATTCCCGCGGTCACGGTGTAGCCAGGTTTTGCTCGTGGAATTCGATCAACGATGCGCGCCCGCGTTCGGTCAGGCGCGCCAGCCCATCTTCGACATCCACCAGATCGCTCGCACGCAGTCGTGCCAGAGTCCAGAACACCCGGCGCGGCGTCCAGCGCAAATGTTCATGCAGCGTAGCAACAACACGCTCATCGCTTTCAGCATCACTCGCGTGATTATGCAGATGCCCCAGAAGCACCTGCGTTGCAAATTGTTCCCGCTGCCAGCGACGGCGCAGAAGTGTCGAGATCAAGCCACGTTGCGGTGCAACCACCC
Source organism: Chloroflexota bacterium (assembly GCA_033763755.1). GTDB lineage: Bacteria > Chloroflexota > Anaerolineae > Aggregatilineales > Phototrophicaceae > Flexifilum. The sequence continues at coordinate 15,059 of JANRJX010000093.1, read as the reverse complement.
AGACGATGACGAACAGCAGGAACGTCGTCAGCACCATCGCCGCCGAGATTGAACTATCCCATTGTGTATGTCCGCCCAGCCCAATCGTGCGGTCCAGAAATGTCAAGACATCGTTCATCTGGACGAGCCCGAACACACTCCCGCGTGCAAGGTCGTAGCCGGTGTATGCCCCCACAGCGCCGATGATGGGCGCAATCAGCAGCATCCCCCACAGACGATCCGTAAGCAAATACGCCGCAGCTGCTGGAATAACGAAGAACGCTACGACCAGAATCGACCCGACCGCATCGAATGCGCCAACTGCCGTTACGCTGACAAGAATCATGAGCGCATAGTGCAGCCAGCCGGGACGGAAGCCGAGCGACAGCGCCAGCGAGCGATCGAATGTCGCCAACTTGAGTTCCTTGTAGAAGAGCAGCACAAACAGCAGATTGATCAGCGTAATCACGCCCATCGTGCTGATTGCCTTGGGGAAGTAGACCAGCTGCGGCGGTTCGGCAATGAGTCGTGCGCGCCATGCTTCAGCGGCAGTGTACGTGCCGCAGTTGGCACAAGTCGCCTCAAATACGGCGTTCGCGCTGCGCGGACTGATGCCCTCCGTCTGGCAGTTGGTACACACACGAGCGGTTTCGGCACGCGGGTCTTCCGGTGTAATGGTCACGCCTTCGCAGTTTTCCAGGCAGTAGCTGTTGGTGTTCGTCCACGCCAGTCCGATCTCGCCCACCAGCACTGAGTCCGCGTCGAGATGAATCTGCGATGTAAAGCGCGCCACCAGCAGCACCCCAATCGCAAACAGCAGCGGGAACGCCAGCCCCAGCGCCGCATCCCCTTTGACCAGCCCTGAGCGCTGAATCGCTTCAGTCAAGACGACGGTCGCGACGCCTGCCAGCGCCGCGCCGATGATTAACCAGGGTGAAGCGAGATCGGGTTCGATGCCCAACACGAGCGCCATAAACAGGAACGAACTAACGATGCCCAGCAATATCGTGTGGCTGATGGCATCCGTCGTCAGCGACATCTTGCGCAGCAGCAGGAAGTTGCCCAGCAGCGCACTGCTCGTCGCCACCAGCACGCCGACAATGACTGCGACAGTGCGAGGATCAGTCAATGCAGCGTTCAGCGTATCCGGCGATATAAAGCGCGTCAGCAGTTGGACGAGGAGTGACTCGATGAGCTGCATGGTTTACGCCTCCAGTCTGGTCATGATAACGGGGCGCATCTCGCGCGTCTGCCGCATGCCGTTATCCGCCATTTGCGCCGCCGCCAACACACCTTCCGGCGTCAAGCGCCACTGCGTTGTCCTCGGCTGCATCACCGCCAGCCCGTCGCGCGCCAGATCGCGCAAGCCCGCGCGCGCCGCTGCCCCGCGCAGCCTGACCAGCATCGCCTCGTCGGTTGGCTGGCTCATATCGTCGTGGCTACAACAATGACGATAGAGATCGCGCAGCATGGTCTGTGCGGCAAAAGCACGACGATCCGCGCGCTGCTTGAGTTGTGACCAGACGATGCCACGCTCCGGCGCGAACGCCAGCGACAGGAAAGCGATCAGCACCGCTGCGACAATGATGAGCGGCCCCGTGGGCAGCCCGGCTTCAATCGCACTGGCTACCGCGCCGGATGCGCCAGATGCCGCGCCAAACACTGCCGCCAGCACGACCATCTGCTCCAGCTTCCGCGTCCACTGCCGGGCAGCAACCGCAGGCGCGATCAGCAAGCCGACCATCAGGATGACGCCTGCCAGTTGCAAGCCCAGCACAATCGCCACGACAATCAGCGTCGAAAGCATGAGATCGAGCGCGCGCGTCGGAATGCCGTTGGCGCGGGCGAATGCCATATCGAATGTGATTAGCTTGAATTCTTTCCAAAAAACCAGTAACAGCAGCAGTGCTGCACCGCCAACCAGCCCTATCGTCCACACATCGCGTTCAACAATCGCCGCCGCCTGCCCGAAGATGAAACTCTTTAACCCCGCCTGGCTTGCGTCATCGCGACCCTGTATGTATGCCAGCAGCGCCAGCCCAAACGCGAAAAACGACGACAGCACAATTGCCATCGCTGCATCCTGCTTGATGCGCGTGGTGCTGACGATAGCGCGCACCAGCAGAACACCGAGCCAGCCCGCAACCGCTGCGCCCACCAACAGCGCCGTCAGTTCGCGCCCGCTAATGAGGAACGCAATCGCGATGCCCGGCAGCGCGGCGTGCGACAGCGCGTCTCCGAGCAGGCTCTCCTGGCGCAACACGGCGAAGCTGCCGAGCGCGCCTGTCACCAGCCCCAGGATACCGCCGCCCAATGCCACTGTCCGCAGCGTATGCGTCCACTGCACGCCAAAAAGCAGCGCACTCAGTGGAATGAGCAGCAGGCACAGCCCGGCGATAGCGGCTATCCACAGCCATTCGCGTGAAAGGGATGCGTTTTGAACTAAGGACTGAGAACTGGGACCTTTTTCCGTTGTACTCGGTACTGATACCTTACTGCTCACAATGCCCTCCCCGCGCCAATCGCGCTGACGCGACCGCCATAGGCTTTGCGCAGGTTATCGTCGGTAAACGTGGTTTCGACAGGACCGCTGGCGATCATTTCGACATTCAGCAGTGCAACCCAGTCGAAGTATTCCGGCACCGTTTGCAGGTCGTGATGAACAACAATGACGGTCTTACCGCGTTCGCGCAGCGCTCGCAACAGTTCGACAATGGCGCGTTCTGTCACCGCGTCCACCGCCGCGAACGGTTCGTCCATGAAGTACAGGTCAGCATTCTGCACCAGCGCCCGCGCCAGAAATGTCCGCTGCTGCTGCCCGCCGCTGAGCTGGCTGATCTGTCGCTTTGCAAAATCGCTTAAGCCGACTTGATCGAGCGCCTGTAACGCAGCCGCGCGGTCACGCTCAGTCGGGCGCTTGAACCAGCCAAGCTCGCCATAACGCCCCATCATAACGACATCCAGCACCGTCGTCGGGAAATCCCAATCAACGCTGCCACGCTGTGGCACGTATCCAACGCGGTTGCGCGCTTTCGCATATGACGTGCCGAAAAAGCGCGCCTCACCCGCCGCGCGCGGAATGAGACCGAGAGCCGCTTTGATGAGCGTGCTTTTGCCCGCACCGTTCGGTCCGACAATTGCCATCAGTACGCCCTGTGGAACATCAAGATCAACATCCCAGAGGGCGGGCTTGCTGTGATAGGCAACAGTCAGGTCTTCGATTTCAAACGCAAATTGTGACGCAACGCCGGGGGGTTCATCTATCCGTTGTGATTGCATGGTGTCCATCCTCTTGCGCTTGAAGATACGCAAGATAATTTTAGACTGGTCTAAACTTCAGACAGTGTAACACCAAATCATGAGCTTGGCAAGAGGTAGAGGAACGCAATTAACACAGTGACGCAGAAAAGAAGAGACGCAGAGTATTTCACTCTCTGCGTTCTGTCCATCCCTGCGCCGCTGCGTTAAAGATTGTATTCTGCTTCAGCTTAGGACTCGCCCAGGTATGCCTTGCGCACGCTGTCGTTGGTCATCAACGCGGCAGCGCTGTCCTTCAGCACAATCTGGCCCGTTTGCAGTACATACCCACGCGACGCGATTTCCAGCGCCATCAGCGCGTTCTGTTCGACCAGCAAAATCGTCTTGCCCTGTGCGTTAATCTTCAGAATGATCTCAAAGATCAGTTCCACCAGCACCGGCGCTAAACCCATTGATGGCTCATCAAGGAGCAGGATGTCCGGGTCGCTCATCAATGCGCGACTGATCGCGAGCATTTGCTGTTCGCCGCCGGACAGTGTGCCGCCCTTCTGAAACAGACGCTCTTTGATGCGCGGGAAGAAGCCGAACGCCGTCTCCATCCGTTCCTGAATGGCGTTCTTGTCCTGCACGCTCCACGCGCCGATTTCGAGGTTTTCGCGCACAGTCAGTTCCGGGAAGATGCGCCGTCCTTCCGGCACATGCGCAATCCCCATCGCTGTGACTTCGTGCGGCTTGTTGTTGGTGATGTCTTTGCCCGCCAGCTTGATGCTGCCCTGCCGCGCCCGCGCAATGCCGCTGATGGTGCGCAGCGTCGTGCTTTTGCCGGCGCCATTGCTGCCGATCAGCGTGACGATTTCACCCTTATTGACACTGACATCCACGCCTTTGAGCGCATGGATATGCCCGTAGTAGGTGTGCAGACCTTGAATTTCGAGTACAGCGGTCATGCCTTGGCTCCTTCTTCGGCTGCACGGCGACCCAGATACGCTTCGACCACGCGCGGGTTGGCGCGAATATCGGCAGGCGAACCAGCGGCGATCTTTTCGCCATAGTCCAGCACCGAGATGTACTCGCTGATGCCCATGACAACCTTCATGTCGTGTTCGATCAGCACGACGGTCACGCCCTTTTCATCACGAATACGGCGGAACAACTGCATCGCCGCCTCGCTCTCCTGGGGGTTCATGCCCGCCGTCGGTTCATCCAGCAGTATCAGTTTCGGGTCGCTTGCCAGCGCACGCGCAATCTCCAGACGCCGCTGATCGCCATAGGGCAGGTTGCGGCTGACTTCATCGCCCTTGCCACCTAGCCCGACGAAACGCAGTAGATCGCTCGACTTTCCACGCACGTGGTCTTCTTGCTTGCCGAACCCACCAAAGCCGAAGATCGCCATCAACATATCGACCTTCAGGCGTGGGTGCATCCCGACCATGACGTTTTCAAGCGCGGTCATGCCAGGAAACAGGCGAATATTCTGGAACGTGCGGCTGACGCCTGCCTTGCACACCTGGTCGGGGCGCAAGCCGAGCAGCGACCGCCCGGCGAAATTGATCCTGCCACTGTCCGCCTTGTAGATGCCCGTCAGCAGGTTAAAGAATGTTGTCTTGCCAGCGCCGTTCGGACCGATGATGGCGCTGATGCTGCCTTCAGGCACGTCCAGGCTGACATTTTTGACGGCGGTCAGACCACCGAACGTTTTGATGAGGTTCGTGACTTCGAGGATGTTTGCCATGATTGTTTAGTCTCCTGCCGCCGGGGCAACCGCTTTTTGTTCAGCTTTTGCGTCCGCCATTTCCATCTTCCGGCGCGGTTCTGGCAGGAGACCACCCGGACGGAAGATCATCATGAGGACCAGCAGCACACCAAACACCAGGCGTTCATAACGCGCGGGTTCGAGCTGCGAGGGCCAGTTGGCGATCGGAAAGTCCTGCGCGCCAAACGAGCTGATGGCGATGTAGACACCGAGCAGTGCCATGATCCCCGGGATAATGTAGCTGGTCCAGCCCTCATTTCGTTTAACAGCGGTCTGTATCGCACGCCATGCGAAGTACAATAACGCCAGCCCGATAATCACCGCGAACAGAATGATGAACCATCCGGGGATGACCGCATCGACATTCTTCCAGGCGTTGATTTGCAGCGACAGATTCTTCAACACAAGCAGATTCAGCAGCGTGACGACCACGCCGCCGAGCAACACGCCGCGAATGCCACCAAGACCGCCGACGATGACCATCGCCAGAATCGAAATCGACTGAATCAGGCTGAAGCTTTCCGGACTGACGAACGTTTGCTTCGCTGCGTACAACGCACCGAGCGCGCCCGCGAACGCCGCACCGCTGGCAAATGCCATCAGTTTCATGCGCGTCAGTGGCACGCCCATCGCAATCGCTGCCGTCTCGTCTTCGCGAATTGCCGTCCATGCACGACCAATTGGCGAGTTCTCCAAGCGCCGGGCAATGATGATGATGACGACGATCATCACAATCGCGATGAAGTAGAACAGCAGTTGATAGGCTAACGGTTCCACGTTGGCGACAGGTTGGTTCAAAACTCGCTCGAAGAACTCGACTACCGGATGCAAGAAGTCTGCCGACGGACGGGATACCGTATCCAGCCCTTGCGAGCCGTTGGTGATGTTGGTCGGTGAACCGAGGTTGTTGGCAACGATGCGGATGATCTCTCCGAAACCCAAGGTCACAATCGCCAGATAGTCACCGCGCAACCGCAGCACCGGCAAGCCGAGGAGGATGCCCGCAATGCCCGACGCCAGCACACCCAGAAAGACAAAGCCGTAGAACCAGTTGGCAGAAACGGTCCAGTTATTGATCGTGAAGACCGTCTCGATTGGCGAGGTGAACATCGCCCAGATGTACGCGCCGACGGCAAAGAAGGCGATGTAGCCCAGGTCGAGCAAGCCTGCAAAACCGACGACGATATTCAACCCGAGCGCCAGACCCGCAAAGATGCAAATCTGTATCGCCAGTTCCAGATACGCGCTGTCGAAGATGCCGAGCAGCGGAAGCAGGATGAGCATTTGGATGGCGATGATCGCCAGCTTGACGCGGTTGTTCAGCCCCGACGCCAGCACGACGAACGGCGCTAACACGAACGGCGGGAAGAAGATCATGCTCAACAGCGGGAAGATCGTGCTAGCGCGATCCAGCCCCATCAGGATACCCAGTGAGAGCAGGATATACACCGCAATGAAAATCCCTGCGTAGAGCGGGTTTTGCAGAAAGGCGAAAAGTCCACCTGAATTGGTCGTTTTTGCTTTCATGGTCGCCATGATTACACCTTTTCGTCAACTTTCTGCCCCAGAATGCCCGCCGGGCGGAAGAGCAGCACCAGAATCAGCACCGAGAAGGTAAATACAGGCGTGAAACGCTGCCCCAGTACCGGGAAGTAGACGAGAAGACCGTTGAGATACGTTTCGATCAGACCGAGTGCCAGCCCGCCGAGCAGCGCACCCGTCATATTACCAATACCACCCAACACTGCTGCCGTGAATGCAGTCAAGCCCGGAATGAAGCCGACAAACGGTGTCACCGTGCCGACATTCATACCGTACAGAACGCCTGCCGCTCCACCAAACGCCCCACCGAGGAAGAACGTCAGCGAGATCATCAGGTTGGCGTTGATCCCCATCAAGCCCGCCGTCGCCATATCCTGCGAGACGGCACGAATGCCGCGACCCTGCTTCGTCCCGTTGACGAACCAGTTCAGAACCAGCAGCATCAGGATCGCCGCAATGATGATAATGAGCGAGGTCATGCGCAGACCGATGTCGATCTCATCGCGATTAGCAGAGGTAAACCAGAATTGCAGCAGCGGCGCGCTTTCGGGTGTCAGTGTGATTTCCGGTCGTTGTTGCAGGAATGGCACCTGGTTGATGGGATACGTCAGGTTGAAGTCGTTGCGGGTGATTGCTGCAAATGCGCGCACCACGTCGATCAGCAGGAACGACACGCCGATGGCGCTGATGAGCGGCACCAGGCGCGGCGCACCGCGCAGTGGGCGATAGGCGACACGTTCAACGATAACTGCCAGCGTACCACTGACGAGCATTCCGGCAATGACCAGCACAATCACCAGCAGGATCGGATTCCAAGATGCCAGCACACCTTCGCCAGCGTTAGAAATGCGCTGCATCACTTCAAAGCCGACCACAGAACCGACCATGAAGAATTCGCTGTGTGCGAAGTTGATGAACTTGAGCACACCATACACGAGCGTATAACCGAGTGCGATCATGGCGTAGACGAAGCCGATGCTGACGCCGCCGATGATCATGTCGGGGAGTTGTCGAGAGACTTGTTGCGCAAGATTGATGTTTGCGCGGGGTTCTGGAATGAGGAATGCCAGCAAATAAGCGAGCAAGGTCAAAATGACCGCAGCACCCAGAATGAACCCAAAAATCTGACCCAGTGGAAAGAGAATGAATCTATAGAACCAGCCGTTTTTGAACGCCTCCCAACCGGAGACGCCAGCAGCGACAGTGGGCGCGCTTAACGGCGCAGGTGTGGACTCTGTTGCCATGTGAAAGTACCTTCCCCCTACAAAAAAGCGGCGGGCTTCGCTATGGAAGACCCGCCGCTTTTACAAATTCCGCTTACATCGGCGGCAGGATCACGTTGTCGATGACGTGAACGACGCCGTTCGTGCCTTGGATGTCAGCAGTGACGACATTCGCGGTACGACCCATGCCGTCGGTAATCGTGACGCCAGCATCCGAGACATTGACGGTGAAGGTCGCGCCGTTGACGGTCGTGACTTCCATGCCATCGGTCAGCGCGCCGCTCAGGACGACACCCGGAACGACGTGGTAGGTCAGGATACCCGTCAGCAGTTCGGTGTTCGCCAGAACATCTTCTGCTGCCATGCCCAGTTCCGTCAACGCTGCGGTGAAGGCATCGTTCGTCGGCGCGAAGACGGTGAACGGACCTTCGCCCGCCAGCGTTTCGCCCAGACCAGCAGCCGTCACAGCGGCGACCAGCGTGCTGAAGGCTTCGTTACCTGCGGCGATGTCGACAACCGAACCACGCGCCACGAGCGGCGACGGGATTTCCAGCGAGGTCAGCAGTTCGTTTTCGCCCCACGCGGCGGCGTCAGCGGTTGTGACCTGGAACACGTAGTACAGACCGGTTTCGGGGTCGCCGTTACGGTCGAAGGTAATGTTGGCGGTCAGACCTTCGTAGCCTTCGGTCGCGCGCACGGCGTCACGAACGCTTTCGCGGGTCAGTTCGCCACCATCGGCGACAATGCTCGCCATTGCAGCGAGGATGACGCCAGCCGAGTCATACGCCTGGGCGCTGAACGGCTGAGGACCTTCGCCGAACTTGGCGGTGTAGTCTTCAATGAACTGGGCAGCCGCCGGGTACAGGCTGGCAGGACCCGCAACCGATGTGAAGTACGTGCCGACGCCCGCTTCACCCGCAATCGCTGCGAATTCGCTCGAGTCGAAACCATCGGGACCCATGAAAGCACCTTCAAAGCCAGCAGCGCGTGCCTGGTTGATGAAGATCGCCGTCTGGCTGTAGATGCCGCCGAAGTAAATCAGGTCGGGTTCCAGCGCCAGGATCGGGGTGATGATGCCTTCAAAGTTGGCAGCTTCGGTCGTGCCTTCAAAACCGAGAACCGTCAGACCCTGAGCTTCTGCTTCGATCTGGAAGAAGTTAGCAACCGCTTCACCGTAGGCGGTCGTGTCGTGAAGGACGTACACGCTGCTTACGCCGAGCGTTTCAGCCGCATAACGCGCACCGGTCGGACCCTGAAGGTCGTCGCGACCGCAGACACGGTTAGCCGTCAGCAAGCCACGATCCGTGATGCGGGGATTAGTGTTGGCGGGCGAAACCATCGCAACGGCATTCGCTTCATACACTTCGGACGACGGAATGGCGACACCCGAATTCAGGTGACCGACCACTGCCAGAATTGCCGGGTCGTTAACCATCTGCTGGGCATTGGCAACACCGACATCAGGAGTCGCCTGATCATCGAACGGGACAAATTCAACGGTGAAGCCCGCGTCCGTCAGGGGTGCGCCGAGCTGTTCAATCGCCAGTTCGACACCGTTGCGGATGCCGATACCGAGAACTGACTGCGGACCACTAAGGGGGCTTTGCGATGCGATTTTGATCACGGTGTCCTGTGCGCCGACGAACGACACACCGAACAGCGCCACCGCCATCACGACGAGCGCGAGAACGAATAGCTTCTTCATAGACAAACTCTCCATTTGTTGAAATGTGATGCTTTACGTCTGGACACACTTCTACCACTTGTCAAGCGCCAGAGGCAAGCAGGACTGTAGAAGTATATCCAATCACACAATTATCACAAGCGGTTCACAATACACAAAAAACTCTCACCACTCTTTTAATATTTTGACAATGGCGGTTATGATTGCTCGCAGTCATCCGGCAGATCATTTGCTCCCTTGCTGCCTGTTCACACGGTTATAAGGATACTCATGTCGCAAACACAACGCGGACTTCTCTATGGCTTGTTGGCGGCTGCCATCTGGGGCGGCATGTATGTAGTGTCCGACCAAGTGCTGCGGGTGATCCCGCCGTTCACGCTGCTGACGATACGCCTCCTGCTTGGAGCGTTAACACTGGCAGTAATTTTGGGTATCAGGTATCAGGCATCAGGTAGCAGCCGTCAGAGCAGTACAGGGGATAAAGTACAGGGCACAAAGTCTCAGGATGTAAAGCCGAACCTTGAAAACCCCATACCCACTACCCAATACTCAGAACTAAGCACTAAAAACTCATCACTCGCCCTGGTTCTCGTCGGATTACTTGGTTTCGGCGTCTCCGTCGGCGCGCAGTTCGTCGGCACGGACTTATCAGATGCAGTCAACGGCGCGCTCATCACGTCCGCCTCACCTGCCTTCATCCTGATATTCGCGGCGCTGATCCTGCGTGAACGGCTGACCGCACGGCATATCGCAGCCGTTGTGCTGGCGACGATTGGTGTGATCGTGATTGTCGATCCGGCACAGGCAGACTTTAGTTCGGCGGCATTTGCGGGCAACGTCACGCTGGTGTTTGCCGCGCTCACATGGGGCTTATTTTCGGTGCTATCGCGGCGCGTCGGGCAAGCGCGCGATACGCTAGTCGTCACGCTCTGGGGGTTTGTCGGCGGGCTGCTGCTGACCATCCCGGCAGCATTTGTGGAGTTGCAAAGCCGGACGATTGGCGACATTGATGGCGGCGTCATCCTCGGCATCTTCTATCTAGGGGTTGTTTCGACAGCGGGCGCAATGTGGTTATGGAATCGCGCGTTCGCGCTGGTAGACGCAGCAACCGCCTCGCTGACATTCTTCGCGCAGCCACTGGTGGGCGCGCTGCTGGCGGCGGCGATTGGGCAGCAGATCACGCAGGCGCTCGTCATTGGCGGCATTTTGATCGCGGTCGGAGTGCTATTGGCGATGCGACGGACAGATCCGACCACAACATAGTTACCGCCCGGCGTTCACTAACATAGTCTGGAGCAAGTCCCACAAGTCCTGACCATCAGGCAGTGTATCGAGCCACAGCACTGAAGGAGGCAACGTAAAACCCGGCAGCAACGGCGAGACCAATCGACCCTGCGCATCCAGCGGAACGCGGCGATAGCGCCCATGTTCGTCCAGCGCCCAGATTGCCGCGTCTTCACGCATCGGATCGAACATCCAATATTCCGGCACGCCTGCACGCTCGAACTCGCGAAACTTGTCCACATGATCGCGCGCCACACTTTCCGGCGACACAATCTCGATGACCACATCCGCTATTCCATCCACATACTTGTCCGCAATACGGCCAAGATGCGCTGTCAGCAGAATCATCAGATCAGGCTCGCGGGCAGGATGGTCATCGCTGTATTTCATCGGCACGCCTGCAATGACGATTTTGCCCAGACGAGTGAAACCGAGGAAGAGCGTCAGCAATGTGGTGAAGAACGCCAGGATTTGGTTGTGCTGCACATTGTTCGACATCGGGTACGGGTACACCGCCACCTTTCCAGCAAGCCATTCTGTGCGTCCACCCTCATAGCTATCGTAACGTTCGAGATATTCCTCGAAGGTCAACGACTCGGTTGTCTTAACCTCTGTTGATGTCATGACAGGCTGCATAATTAGCCCCCTCACTTTGAGTTCGATTTGTAGTATAGCAGCAACGCAACTACCGCAGCACACGCACTGGATAGGTCTCGCCTGCTCGCGCCAGCATAATATCTTCGGGGATGATCAGCAGCCCGTCCGCCAGCACCATTGACGACAAGGCACCGCTGCTCTGCGTACCGGTCGTCGTCGCAATCAAGCGCCCACCCTCATCACGCAGCCGAACGCGGATATAGCTGCGTCGTCCGTCGCTCGCTATATCCTCTGCAAGCAGTGCGCGGGTCACCTGCGCAAGGTCTGGCGCGCCCAGCAGCCTGAGCAGCGCGGGACGCACGAAGACATCGAACGTCACCATTGCAGAAACAGGATTGCCCGGCAGCCCGAAAAATGGCACGCCGTCCAACTTGCCATATGCCAGCGGCTTGCCTGGGCGCAGATTAATCTTCCAGAAGCCGACTTCACCCAGTTCATCCAGCACCATACGAATCAAATCGGCTGTCCCCGCCGACACACCCGCCGAACTCAGTACAATGTCCGGTTGCATATCCAGCGCTTGCCGAAAGCGACTGCGCACATCCTCGAGACGGTCACGCGCGATCGGTATGCGGATTGCTTCACCGCCGCCTTCCGTCACCAGCGCCGCCAGCGTGTAGCTGTTCATGTCGCGAATTTTGCCGGGCGCAAGCGGCTCATCCACTGCCAGCAGTTCGTCGCCGCTGCTTAGCAGCGCTACACGCGGCTTCCGCACGACGCTTACCCGCGCTTCGCCTAGTCCTGCCAGCACACCCATCTCCGCCGCGCGGATACGTGTGCCAGCCGTCAGAACCCGTTCGCCCGCGCGCACATCTTCGCCAGGGTAGCGCACATTCGCGCCTGAATGTACGGCTTTGTAGATAGCAACGGTATCCGCCAGCGCCACATCATCGCCAGCGCGCCAGGGAGTATCCGTCTGCTCGACAGGGACGACAGCATCTGCGCCGGGAGGCATGGGTGCGCCCGTCATGATACGCGCTACCTCGCCAGGTTGGATGGGCTGTGTTGGCGTGCTGCCCGCTGGAATGTCGTACGCGACACGCAGCCGTACAGGTGCATCCTGGCTCGCAGTGCGCACATCATCTGAGCGCACGGCATAGCCATCCATGCTGCTGTTGGCAAACGGCGGCAGATCGTGGCTGGCAATCACATCGTCTGCCAGTGTGCGTCCATGCGCACTTTCAAGTGCTGACGCCTCGGCAGGCAAGCATTGAAAGTCCTGCAAAATCCGTGTCAGCGCTTCATCAACAGACAGCAGGTCGCTCATACAGACTCCTCAACCAAATGCTTCCGGGTACATCCTAAACGCATAGGAATATATCAGGTTCCCATCTGTGGAGTAAAAATTGGCGACAAACTGCGTACGGAAAATGTTCAGTACGGCTAGACTTCCATTGTTGTTCCCCATCTGTACCATGCGCGCTTGCGGACCGTATGTCCCTGCAAACAAGTCGAATGCGGTTTCACCAAGGATTTCTCCATTGAGACTGTAGCGCACAGTCTCGGTATTCGTGAGACACACTTGCACCCCCAGTTCCGCACCGGGCACTGTTTCATCCAGCGCAGCATCACAAGAGACAGGCATACCATTCTCCTGCGCTCTTGCGCCCGTCAGCGCATTCGTGGCTGCGCCAAACCCTGTCTGTACAATGAAGATACGATACACACCGTTTTGTCGCCCCATGTCTGCGCTAAGGTCAGTGCTATGCCAGTTGCCATCCTCGTCTTGCAACCGCGCACTGGTATATGTTCCATTCAGGGTTTGCTGCCAAGGAATACGGGCGTCGGTAAGCATTTGCCAGCCAACGCCACAGCGATTGCCCTGAATGCCAGGGGTCGAACAGCGGTCCGGGAAAAGCGTCGCCTGAATCGAGGTAGTCACCGCGCAGTTCAACCGGCATATCGGCACGAAGCGTGGCCTCAAGCGTATCCGCTTGCACTTGTTGCCGAGTCAGCGGCAATGCAAACCACGATGCACGGTAAGGATTGCCGGCGCGTTCGGCAATCTGCTCATAAGGTATCCAGAGCGGCGGCAGCCCCGCTTCCCAACGCAGCATCGGCTCTCCGGCTGGCTTGACTATCTCACCGTTGAGGCGGATTTCCAGTGCTTCTGCGTCAGACGGGTGAACAGTATCGACCAGCAGCCAGGGATGTAAGTCATCGCGCAGGACAAAGTTTTCGATAGTCTGGCGTACTGGCGTTGTCACAGGTGCGATCCATGTTCGCCAGTCGCTATCCTGAAAATGGACGACACAGACCAAAATCAGACTTGTGAGCAAGCCAATCGCCGGTAACACAGGCAGCACCCGCGTCTCCTCGTGCTGACGCCAGTACATAAGCAGTCGCCCGATGACCGCTGCTGTTAACACGAAACGTGCGCTGACCCAAAATGCGTGTCCCAGTATGGCAGTTGGCGCAAACAACATCCAGATGCCGAGCGGCAGCATCCACACGGCAGCACAGGCGATCAACAGCAGCAGATCAACATACCGAGGTCGCTGGCGCAGCAGTGGGAGGAGAGCACAGATAGCGACGGTTGCTCCAAGCGTGACCAGGGGCATGAGGACGCTTAAGCGTCGTGGCTCAATCGTGATGGCACTGTAGGCAAGCGTCAGATAACCACCAATAACGAGCATCAGCAGCGTAACGAAGCGGCGTGCGCCTGTTTGCCCCACCAGCCATGCCAAACCAACAAGTCCCGTCACCAGCACCACGACATGCCAGAACTGCTGCTGATCTAACGTCAGAAAGTAGCGCCCAAGCATAAGGGTATCGGGATTGCGCCAGTTCCCAACGATGCTGAACACCCACCAGTACAGAAATGAGACAGGTTCGCGTGTGAGATCGCCCACAAGCGATGCGTTTTGCAGTTCAGGCATTGCAAACCAATCCGTCGGTGCCCAAAAGTGAGGAAATGACAGAACCGTCACCTGTGTGTAGGTGTTCGCATCGGGACTAATGGACGTAAGCAGTTGCAGTAGCGACGGCACAAAACCAGAGCTGTTCGGCAGACTAACCATGTAGGCGACTGTCCACACGATGCCTGCGACAAGAACGACGAGCCACGCAAGCTGGGGCACAACGATGTTGCGTAACTTCGGAGCGATCAGCGACAGCAGCAGTACTGCGACTGGAACGATAGTCATCAGAGGGCGTGTCGTGACGCTGGAAAAGCCGATGACCGCCGCGCACACCGTCCCCAACCCTACCCAGATAAAACGCTGCCAGCTTCGCTGAGTGGTGACTGCCAGGGTGTATGCCCAGACGGTCGTTACTATGGCAAAGCGGATAAGCGGCTGCTGCAACACCATGGCGCTGCCGACAATTGTTGGCGTGTAGGTGGCGTAAAGCAGTGCGGCGAGGGCAGCCACCCACAGTGGAAAATGCAGTCGCAGTAAGACATGAAAAATGATCAGGCAGATCAGGGTTTCTGTTACTGCGAAGACAAAGTAGAGTGTTGACGGTTCATTTGGCAAAACGGTTATCAAAGCTGCGGCGAACACAGGAAGCAATCCATCACGCCCCAGCACAAGAAACTGACCCACATGAATAGGCTCATGGTCGTCTGGCGTACAGAACGCAAAGGTAGTACAGAATTGGCTGCGGACTTGTTGGGACACATCCCAGTAACGCCCCGCATCCCAGATGGGTGTGCGTTGGACAGGCGACAGACTACTAA
>JANRJX010000092.1:0-5821 GCA_033763755.1 Chloroflexota bacterium | reverse complement strand
GAATGTCTTCCGGGTGATTGGCGTCCAGATGGGCCAGCAATAACCCGAGCGCTGGGCTGAGCGAGATGCCGTCCCATGGCAGACCGACGAGCACACGAGCCAACACGTACGCGTCCTGCGCGGACAGGGTGAAGTTAGTGTTTGGCATCGCGCACCCTGTTCGTCTGAGGGCGTTGACGGATCACGATCCGATGGTGGAGATTGGCGCGGCGGTAGTAGTCGCGCCGCGAGAGATGGAGCCACAGCTGCCGGGGCGGGCGAGGTGCATCGGGCATGACCAAAGCGACTGAACGTGACATGTTTCTCCCTCAACAACAGAACATGCGTTCCATTTCAGGATACAAAATCTCACCCGCAAACCCTGTCACTTTTCGCCAAAAGGCTGGCAATCTTATGACAAAAATTGTGTCACTTTTTCCAGCGCTAGTGGCGATTTGTGACACGCTGCTGTCAGTGACCATTTTCCAACCAAGTTAGAACCAACCTATACCCCCTGTTCTATAGTCAGGGTTTAGCAACTGTAATGCGATCAGTGGTAGAGCTTGCGTTCTAAGTTTGAATAGAAGTTTTTGCAGATGAAGGATGGTGAGGAATGCAGGCGATTCGGTTGGCGCTGGTGGATGCCAAAATGGCTTTAGCCGTGATCAGTTTGAAATCTGGATCGGCAAGACTAAAGCCCTGCGTGTCCTGCATCGCGTGAGTCCAGCACTGGCTCCACGCTTCATGCGTAACAGCTAGCCTGTTTTTTTCAACCCTACGAATACAAGGACAAGCTCATGAACACAATCCGACCAACCATTCTACACGAGGGCGAAGGCCGCCAGTTGGCGACGGCAGGCATTTCCATTACATTCAAGCTCGAAAGCACGGACACGGAAGGCACCTTTGCGCTTTGGGATTACACAGCCCCAGCGCAACCAGGGACCCGGCGCACACTATCACAAACTCGCTGATGAAGCTTTTTATGTGCTCGAAGGTACGCCCACCTTCTACCTGAACGATGAACCACTTCAGGCTGCACCGCATACGTTGGTCTATATCCTCCGCGGTACAATCCACCGTTTTTCGAACATCACGGACACCCCACCCCACTCCGAATGCTGACGTTCCGATTACCAGCCGGCTCAGAAGGGTATTTTGAGGCATTGATGGCTGAGCTTCAGTCCAAGGGAGGTCAAATGACCTTGAACGAGATAAACGCAATTGGTGAAGCGTTCGACCAGTACGAGCCGAACTGATGACCCTTCTTTTCGCAAGCAACGGTAGCAATGTCGCTTGGGAGTTCTCGCCAAAGGTGTTGTAATACATTCAATGTGCTGCTTGAGCAGACTCCGCAAAATTTCAGGACAAGCGGGCGAAAATGCCCGCTTTTTTGTCGCAGATTGCCTTTGGCTACACCGCCGTGAGTGATACGCTGATCCTGTTCAACAGACAAGAGCTGAGGCGTAGGATGGCGATTCGCATTGTGGTGGTAGATGACTCGGATTTACTGATGCGACCAAAACAAACTAAAGCGCTTGACCGAGGTGTATGCGATCAATACCGGCGCAAATTACCTTGGTTTTGTGCCGCAGACGGGCAATGGCTTTGCGTAGTTCATGGCGTAGTTGCAGCATCGTTGGGCAGCACAGGTTTTTCATCACGACATACTTCAAATACGGCCAGATGCCTTCGGTTGGGTTCAAGTCTGGCGCATAGCCAGGCAACTTTTCAAGATGAATGCGTTTGGCAGCACTCGCACGCAAGAAATCTTTGCTTGCCCCCGATGCGCGGGTAAGCCATCCCAAATCAGCAGCAGCTCGCCGGGAATGTGGCGCAACAGATGGTTCAGGAACGCCCAGGGCAAACGCATCAAAAATACTGGAGTAACTGGGCAAGGAAGGTATCGTCAAGAGCCGCCTTGAAGCGTTTGCGCTTGAGACTGAGTTTGGCAGGATGACGCTTAAGCAAGTTCAAGGCGAAACGACGCAGAATAGCGAAGTTCTCTGCGCCGTTGAGGACACGCAAGCGGGCATCATCTTCCCGAAAGACAACATCCAGCGTCCAGTGAAAGTTGTTCTCAATCGACCAGTGGGCACGCACAGCACGAAGCAACTGCTCCGCATCAGGGGGTAAGGAAGAAATGAAGTAGACCGTTTCGGGTGGGACGGGGGTATTGTCCAAAGCGCGACGCTCACGTTTGACCCGAACGATGGACTGCAAGCCTGCCCAACCGTCGTAATGACGGATGACTTCAAAGGCGCGTGGGTCGGATAATGCCCAACACTGGCGGATTTCGATGCGTCCATGATTTTTGTTGACGGTTTGGGCATAGCTGTATGGCATATCTTTGAACTGCTGCTGGTCTGCCCACGCGAACCATTCCTGAATGTCGGTGTGCAACTGCCCGTGATTCCCCTTCAACGCCAGCACATAGTCCGCTTTCTTGTCCCGAATTTTCTGGGCAATCGCCGTTTGTGTTCCCATCGCATCGAGCGTCACAATCGCGCCTGCCAGATACAAATCATCTAAGAGCTGCGGGATGGCGGTGATTTCGTTGCTTTTCTCATCCACTTTGCGCTGCCCCAACACAATTCCACTGTGGTGTGCCCATGCACTCACCAGATGCAGCGCCCGTAAGCCTGCTCCGCGCACCGTCTTCCCGTCAATGGCAATCACCTGTCCCGCCTCGACTGGGAAAGTCGCTTCCACCCACTCCCGAAAACGAGTTTCAAACAGCTCCGCGGGCAAGAGGCTGAACACCCGTCGAAACGTGTCATGTGATGGTATCCCTTGGTCTAGTTTCAGGAATCTCGCCAGCCACTCGCGCTTGCTTTCCCCAAATTCCTCCACTTCGGTCCATGTTTCCGCCCCACACAGCACGGCACAGATGCCGATGAGTACCACTTCGACCAGCGGGTAGGTGCAGCGTCCGACGACGCGCGGGTCATCCATGTCCTCAAACAAGCGCGTCAAACTGATTTTGGGAAGGTTATCCATCGCGTTTCTCCTTCCCTCTATCTTTACCTCATTTTTGATGCGTTTGCCCTAAGCATCGAGCGATACACCGACAGCAGATTGATGCCATCGGATTCATTCGTATTCGGTTGTGCATCGGATAGGCGCTCAGGCTTCAACGACTGTTCTCTCCATCATTCCTGTGATCTTTGTGATACTGAACAGCCTCCAGAATGAAGTGCCGCGCCATGAGCGAGGCGGGCAGGTGAAGCTGCTTCGCCAATGCTGCGATCTCAGCGCGTTCGTCTTCGGTCAGCCGCATGGCGAAAATCCGTTTCCGCTTCGGCTGTCTGGCAGGCAGGGTGGATACGATTGTTTTCTGCATCGGTCATTCTCCTTGGTTTTACCTGTAGACTCAGCATATCAAAGTCGCTTCTCCAGACCCCTGAAATATTTCAGTCGGGCATGGAAAAATTCCGGTTGCGACGATTTTGAGGCTGAATTGAGCGAAAAACGCAAACAAAAAGCTGGCACATGGGATGGTTCTCCTTGTTTTACCCATGACACCAGCTTATCAAAGTCAGGGTTGCAGACCTGACGAATTTTACAGTTTTCGATTAGCAGTTTTGCGGAACTTCCGCACATTATGTAGAACCGGGATAGTAAAGCACTTTCTGGCGAAGGAGTTCAAAGCTGGCACGGCCATACATTTGCCGCTTGATGAACTTGAGCCGATTCACTTGGCCTTCAGTTTGTCCATTGCTCCATTCATGTTCCAGTGCCGCCCGGATAAAGCTGTACTCATCGCGCAGGGACTTGGAAAAGTTGCGAACCGTCTTGAGTGGACTGCGGTCAGCGGTATCCAGCCAGGAATCGAAAGCAGATACACAACGATCTTTTAGCAGGAGCCGAAAAGCCTGTGCCAGAGCATAGAAGGTGTCGATCACCGCATCAGAGCGAATGTGTGCCAGCAGCTTTTTGTCATCGTCATCGAGCTTGTCGGGATCGAGTACCAGTAACCAACTCAGCTTGTAATTGGACGGCAGGATCGTGCTGCTATTGGTGATTGCCAATCCCGTTCTGACCGTGATCGGGTCTTCGCCAGCCAGAATACGCTTGGCCTTGAGCCAACGCCCAACGACAGTCGTACTGCCAGTATAGCCCTGGGTCTGGATTTCTTTGAACAACTGCGCCTGACTGGTGCAACCGGCCTCAAAGCGTTGGTCGAGATAATCGACATAAGGGGAGAGGATGCTGTGTGGCATGCGTCCGGGCATCCGCTCCGGGAAGGTTTCAGCATGGTAGTAGCTGCGCAGGGTATAGTAGTTCTTGTGCAGATGCAGACTCAGATTGCCAATGGATACCCCTTCGGCTTTGAGGCGTTGCACCTCATGGTAGAGATCGAGACGTTGCTGGCGTGAGGTGACCATCCGCTGTTGTTCGCTATTGGAACGGGCGAAAGGTGGACATTTAGGACGCATATCGGCTGGGACAGGCAGTTTTTTGAGGCGATTGTAAGCTGAAGCACCTACCCGTTGCGCCAATTGCCGCAGATTCATCAGCAGATGAAAGCGGTCAGCAATCTGGAGCGCTTGTGGCGCAGCGAGGGTCAAGCCCTTACGGTAATCGGCTGAGCGATCACGGGTGACGATTTCAACTTCGGGATGGGCCTCAAACCAGGGCTGGATGTCCTCTGCCAGGCGACCTTTCACCAGTTCGACCACGCGCCCCGTTTCCTGGTCAACCATCATGCTGCCGTAGCGGTGTCCCTTGCGGATCGCCCAGTCATCCAAGCCCACAACCCGCGCACGCGCATCGTTGGCAAGCGCTGTTTGTTTCACGATCCGCAAGACCGTATCACCACTGGTGATGATCTGAAAACACCGGAAAATGCGTCGCGCACTCTCGGCACTGACTTCAAAGCCAACCCGACGCATGACCTGTGTCAACCGTTGGGTACGACGAGCGTAGGCCGGCAGCCAGTCGGGAAAGCGCTCCGCAAAGGTCTTCTTCGGACAGACCGGGTTCAGGCATACAAACCGCCGCACGGTCAGTTGCAGACGCACGTTTTGACCGATACAAGGCAAGTCTTGTGGCTGACGGCTATACCAGCCATGACCGTTCACCGATGTTTGCTGGCAGGCCGGGCATAGGGCTGATGTCGCCTTACTTTGGGCTTCGATAATGAGTTGGCAGGCTTCATTGTGGGTACTGGTAATGGTAAACCCCGGTAAAGCCAAGGGGGGATCGTTGATGATTGTCTTCCTGACGATGGTTTCCGATATCCATCGTCACAGTGTAGCCGCTCTGCCCTTCGATCCTGTGATTCTACATAATGTGCGGAAGTTCCGAATTTGCGGTTGTCGGCAGTAAAATTTCAATAATTCATATATTCAGTGTAGTTGTTTCCGAGGCAGCAGTATGTCGGATATATTCATTTCCTACTCGCGGAAGAATAGTGCGTTTGCCCGCCGTCTGATTGCCAGCCTGACGCTTGTCAACAAAGATACCTGGGTCGATTGGGAAGGCATCCCGCTCACTGCGCCGAACTGGTGGTCAGAAATCAAGGCAGGAATTGAAGGGGCAGACAGCTTCGCATTTATCATCAGCCCTGCTTCGATGGCGAGTGTTGTATGCAATATGGAACTTAACTACGCCCTGGAGCTGGGCAAGCGCATTATTCCGGTTGTCTATGAAGATGTGGTGAGTCGAGATGCGTTTGCCAGCATTGCTGATTATAAACCCGAAAAAGCAATGCTGGATCGGTTAGCGGGCAAGAACCCTTTAGAGATAGCACAAGACAACTGGCATCGCCTTCGCCACATTAACTGGATGCCCTTCCGCGAAACTGATGATTTTGAGGAAACCTTCAAACGCTTCATCG
>JANRJX010000091.1:0-5728 GCA_033763755.1 Chloroflexota bacterium | reverse complement strand
AACGACTTGACCAGTCCGTAGTCTTCCAGCCAGTAGCAATCACCATCGTCGTTTTCGTCGTGAAATCTTCTCAGTGCCTCCCACGCTTTACCAGACAAGTGCAGCCGGAACGAATCGTACATGGGCAGCGCGACCGTCTCGCGCGACTGCTTCACCTCGCGGCAGGTCTTGCCGTCGTGGGCGAAGTGCGGCGCAAGCCGTTCCCCTTTACGGGCGATGAGTCGCATGTTGCAATACGGGCAGCGCAACGTCGTCCTGCCGCGTCCAACACTTTCGATATACACGAGCTGCCCATCATCGTTCACGCCGTATGGGAGGTACATGGTGATCCTTCGACCTGCTCCGACCTACATGCACATGATAGAGGCAGGTCGGATCGACGCGGTTTTTGAAGCGATTTACGCGCTGGAACTGACCTGCTGAGCGCGAAGCTTCCCAACAGTGAACTCGGCAAACGCGGTGTTTGTTCCTGTGCGCCGCTGAGCTACGACAAGAGTTTCATCCGGGTAATCGAACAGGTCACGTAACCGCTCGATGCGCTCCACCTTCATCGCTCCATCGATCACCAGGCACGCTATCAGCGTCAGGCTGTCTGGCGGCGCAGATTTGAACGTGTTCCACAATTTCATGAACTCGTCCGCGTCCATTTCGACGACTTTTGGCATCATCGTTTCTCCTGCTACAGCAGTTTGTGAGTTGTAGCTTCAAACGGACGTGTGACCCTACATACCCTTCATGCTTTCTCCCTCGACATGAACGGTATGTAGGGTTTGCACGGTTTTTCAGCGGTTTTCGTACACCGTCGCTACGTCGTAGCGACGCATCATGTCGATCACATCGAACGGTTTGACGGCGTAGCTCATACCGTCCATTCCCCGCTTGCGCCCTACCTCATCCAGCAGGTGCAACCGCTTGAGGATGTGACCGATCCACTGGGCATCGCCCATTTTCTCGACCGGTTGCCCCATCAGGCGCGCGACCTTCTCACGCAGCACCGCCGCCTTCACCCACAGCGTCCCGCTCTGCCCGCGCGTCATGATCTCCAGCGCCTGCAAGACCGCCTCTTCGCGCTCGCTCAGCGCCTTACCCTGGCTAATCTGCTCGTCGGTTTCGGCGGCGGTGGCGATGGCTTGCAGTAGCCCGCTCACTTTGCCCTGTTCTCCAAAGAACGCTGCCAGTGCGACCAGCGGCGACCACAGCTCAGAGGAACGGTTGTGCAGCGTGTGCAGCGCCGGGCGCTCAAAGTAGTTGGTGTACAAATATGGGAACGCAGTCAGCGCCAGCGTGTAGAGCTGATGGCGGATGTTCGCACCGTCAAAATCGGGCGGGAACGACGGCATCTTCTTGTCCGTGCGACGCATCGGGATAGCGATACAGCGCGACGCGAGGATGTCCTCCAACCCGGCAATCGCCGCCAGAATCTTCGGCGAATACACGTCGAACGCCTGCGGCTTCATGTCCTCGCCGATTAGCCTAATGGCGGGCATTCCCTGCTTGTAGCCGCTGTTTAATAGCTGGCGAATCTGCTGCATTCCGGGGTCTTTCGGATTGTGATATCGTTCGGCTTCGTCGATGCCGACCGTGCATGAGGTGTAGTGAATCAGCCGGAACATCGACGGCCCGGTTGGGTCTGACGTGCTCACCATGTTGAAGGCAAGCGGCTGCATCACACGCATCACCGTGCTTTTGCCGCTGTTCTTCGGACCGTTCAGCGCCAGATACGGGTACGCCGGGAACATCGTGTAGAAGTACGTGCCGATTGTCCATAATGCGAGAATCGCGCTTTCGACTTCTGAGCGGAAATCGACATACTGCGTGAACAAGTCATGCACGGTTTGGAAGACCGCGCCCGGTTCGACGGTCTCGCCTTTTAAGTAGCGCTGGATGTCGCTGAAGCGCCAGCGCATGAGGAAATCCGAGCCTTCGGGCAGCACGCGCAGCGCGACTTCTTTTCCTCCCAGCGGGATGATCTGCGCGTCGCTGATGCGGACGAGTTCGCGCGATGATGTGACGAGATATGGCTGTGTGTTCAGCCGATTGCCCTTCGTCCGCTCAGTGACCGAGACGGTAACGAGCGCCACGTCACGCTGAAAGCCGAGCGCAGGCGAAAGCAGTGGAATGTCGTCGCCCAAAATCTGCGGCATGTCGTCGTCTACCTCCTTTTCCACTTTGCCGCGCGCCGCTTTGAGCAGGTCGTTGAATACCCGTCCCTTGATGCCGAGCTTCGCCAGCGCCGCGCGGAATTCGTTCAGTTCCATCTCGTCCAGATCGACGGCGTGCGTGAACAGGTCGCGCACCGCGTCCTTGCGCTCCAGCCCAATCAGGAAGGCGACACGCTCGATCTCGGTGTGCAGCCACGTCTTCGCGCCATTCAGCACATCGCCGACACTATCTGCCGTGCCGCCGTTGAGCAACCAGTCGTTGGCATCCTTCACACCGTCGGGCAGACGCGGGATGAGCGCACACTTGCCGAGCGAACGCGCGATCTCGCGGTTCTTCTCGATGGCATCCGGCGTGTTGTCGAGCGCGACGAAGACGCGGCGGTGCTGGCGCAGCGCAGTGAGCAGTTCGTCCGAGGCGTGCATCCCAGCGACTGCCAGCGCGGGAACGCCCCACTCGCCGAACGTGATCGCGTCCGCCTGTCCTTCAACCAGGACGACGCGCTCCGCATCCGCGCTGTACAGGTGATTGTAGTATGGGCGACGCTCGCCCAGGATTTCGCGCGGCGGATTGTAGTGTTTCTTCTCGCTGATCGAGCGCCCGCTCAGATATGCCAAGCGCCCCCGTTCGAGATGGATGTACACCAGCATCCCCGCCGGGAACTTGGCGATCACACTGCGCCACTTGTCCGGCAGATTCAGGTCTGCCAGGAGCGGACGCTTGTCCTGCGGCATGAAGCCGATTCGCGCGGCTTTCACGGTTGCCGGCTGCCAGCCGCGCGTCTGTGTCGCATACGCGAGTGCGGCGGGCGTGTTCAGTAGCGCTTCATGCAGCCGTGTCACGAGCTGCCGCTCCGCCCACGCATACGACTTGTGGAAGTCGCTCTCTCGGTCGATGTCGATGCGGGCACGCACTGCCAGATAGCGCACGGCTTCCATGAACATCGCCGCGTCCCGGTTGTTCCAGCCATGACCATAATTCAGCAGATGCCGCCCAGCGAAGTCGAACACATCGCCGTACTCGCCCTTCGAGTTCCAGAAATACTGTCCGGTCGATGGCGTGACGACCAGGCTGTCGTGTTCGACGCCGATGTAGCGTGTGCCGCTGCGCTTGAGCGGGAACTTCTCGCCGACGAGCTGGTCGATAGAATTAGCGGAGCGAATCTGCTCCAGGTCGATAGTCATGAGTCCTGTCTCCGTAAAATAGGTGCGTTGAAGAGAACCGGTGCAAAAAAACGCGCGGCTTGAAATGGGGTCTTCAGTTGCACACGGGGACAGGCTGTGATACATTGTGGGTGTCCAGTCCACAGCGTATCTCAGCCCGCCGCCCACGCGCCTAACCAGCAGTGGGCATTTCTTTTTTTACGGCGGCGCGCGCGTGCGCTTCATCTGACATCCCTCCAATTTGTCTACACGTGTAGACATTTTCATTCCGCCGACAGGTAACGCTCAGTTTCTGTAAGCAGTTTTCGCATCGCCTGCAAGCGCGCCCGCGCGATGCTGGCATCACCTTCCTGACGCATCAGCGCACGCGCCAACTCTTGCGGTGTCGTTGCGTTCACAGTCTGCGTGACTTTCGCCACTTTTGCGGCAGACGGTGAAACTTCGTCGTCCACTCCGGTCTTTTCGTGGCTACCATCACCTTCGCACACTTCTTTGACCTGCTTCACGGACAGGTTGAAGTCGATGATCTGTCGCACAATTTCGGCGTGATATTCCGGCGCAAGGTTCAGCACATAACGAAGTTTGCCTTCTTCAATGTCGTGCCTATCCGCAAGTTCCAATGCTTCATCGGACAGTTTGAGCAGCATCTTGAGATGGCTGAACTGACCGCGTCGAATGCCGCCCATCGCACCGAGAATCAAGTCGGTGTATTCCCGGTGGGCGCGCAGATCGAGATCGAGCGCCTGACGGAAGAAGTCGTTACCGACGGCATAGGCGGGAATTTCGTAGCCATGCACCGTCAGCAGCAGCAGCGCCGCTTGACGCGCTAACGCCACCGCCGTCAGCCCGGAGCGGGCAGTGTTTTCCTTCGCCTGACGGAACACCGACGACCGCGCGGCTGGAATGACGATACATGGGATCATGCCGTCGCCCGTGTAGCCGGGGATGAAGTCGCGCAGCAGCCACGTCGCCCAGTAACGCCGTTCGCCCGTCTCGATGCGGAACAGCCGTGTCACGCCCTGACTGACATCGACCACCGTCAGCGGGTTGACCTGCCCATCGTCGCGGATGGTCATCGCCAGATTGACCAGATCGCGCAGCAGGGTTTCTTCGGGCGAGAGGGTTGGGCTGGTGTCGTCTTCGCGCTCATCGTCGGCGTTTGGCAGCAGTTCGAGGACATTGTTGAACGGGCGACCCCGCTGGCGCGCGGCAATCTGCACCGTCTGCACTAGTTCACGGAGTGCCTGCGTCGGCGTCGCGCGGTTGTTGTGGAAGGCGAGATGAATATGTTCGGGCAGCACGCGGCGAGGCTGCACGGGGTCCGGGCGCACCATCTCCAGCAGGATGCGCTCGACCCGGATAGCGTTGTCCACGAATGCCTGCGGCGTGTCGGTGAGCAGGTCATTCGTTACGGACGCAAGGAGATCGTCCATGCGGCTGGTGTTGCCGTTGTTCGGGCGCGCCATTATGCACCCGCCTGCGACAGATACCGCACTAGCGAGGCGACCACCTGTACGTATGCCTTGCTTGCCGATGCGCGCGGGTCGTAGGTGAACAGGCTTTGATGATCGCGGTGAGCATACGAGACGGCTTCATTCTGCGGGATCACGCCGAGTAGCAGTTTGCCGAGAACGGGATGCGCCTTCAGTTCCGCCAGCAAATGGTTATGCCCGCGTACACGGGTGTCCATCTTGGTCACGAGCAACCCGCTCACGCGCAGGTTCGGGTGCCGCCAGCCCTCGCGGATGTCATTGATCTTCTGCATCACGCTTGTGAGACCGACCGTCTCCAGATAGCGTGGCTCAACCGGGATGATCGCGTCCGTCGCGGCGATGAGCGCCATCTCGGTCATGAGCGAAAATGATGGGCGCGTGTCGATGACGATGGCGGCATACTGCCCGGCAATCTTGCTGAGCGGATCAGCGAGGCGATAGGGCGCGCCCGCCACGCCCATCAGTTCCCGTTCCGCGCCTTCCAGCATTGGGGAAGCGGGGAGGACGTGCAGATCGGCATCCCATTGACTTTGAACGATGCAGTTGAGCAACGTCTGCGGCGCAATGGCACGGTCTGCCATCAGCACGCTGTACAGGCTGTCGTCCGCGCCGTAGTCCTTGCGCCCGGTCGTGACCAGCGAGGCGTGACCCTGGGAGTCGGTGTCAATGATCAAGACGCGACAGTTGGACGCATTGGCGCGGCGCAGCACGTTGACCATGCCGAGCGCGATGTTGGTGGCGGACGTGCTTTTACCCACGCCCCCTTTGTGATTGGTGAATACGAAACTGCGAGTCATTGCCATTTCCTCTCTGAACCCAACGAACCGTCAAATTCGCTGTGGCTGGCAAAGGCTCATCAGAGATTGGTGTAAACTCTCTGAGGGAGCTTTGCTGGCACGGGCAGCGAGCTTC
>JANRJX010000090.1:0-2114 GCA_033763755.1 Chloroflexota bacterium | reverse complement strand
CTCGGCGCCCCAGATGTTGAAGATCAACAGTGCGAAGAGGATGCCCGCCAGCGCGTAGCTCAGTCGCTCACCCATGCGCAGCCGGGGCAGGATGAGGACCGCGAGCGTAGGGATCATGACCGGCAGCGCGCGCCAGTTCGCGTCGCGGGCGAACTCTGGGACGTATTGGGCGATGAGGTCGCCAAAATCGCGATTGCCGCTGTCGAGGAGATAGATCAGCGCCATGATGAGCAGCGTCATCCACCAGCGGGCATCGAGCTGCCGCACCCACCCCAACACGATGCCAAGCGCCAGCGGCGCAAGCAGCAGCAGCGCCGGGTGGGTCCGGTTGAGGTTCCAGGTGTCGTAGATGCGATAGACCGCCTGCGACGAGTCCTGACTGGCGAGCGCTGGGATATAACTGAAGAAGAACGAGACGGACTCCGGTGTTCGGTTGCCGCCAATCGGTCCCAGGACAATGTTGAAGATCATCGTTGCTGTCAGCGACGCGAGAAGCAGCGTCGTGAACCATGGCATCGGTTTTACCGGCTGCATGGCCAGCCTGCACGAGACGAAGCCGAACGCCACCACCATCAGCGATGTGCCGATCATGGCGTGTGGGAATGACCACCCGGTCTCATTCAAGCCGAAGGCGGTATGCCACAGATTGTCGAAGACTGCGCCTGCCAGCGACAGCAGCACCAACCCCCCGCTCAGGATGAACAGCGAGCCGGGCACCTTGAAAGGCAGGATGATGACATCGAAGCCTCGGCCGAAGGCCCGCCGCAGCGGAGCGCTGAAGACAAGCCCCATGATTATGAACGATACGCTGGCTACGGTCACGTAGACGACGATGTGCGGCGGCGACCAGAAGCCATCGAACGGCACGGTCGCGTGCCAGATGCGGTCCCACGTCGTCCCCGCCCACGCCCCCACAATCACGACCACCAGCGCCCGCCAAAGCCAGCGCCGGGCCCGCGCAAAATCGGGCGGAACGCGCTGCGCAGGTACGGCCCCGACGACGGCTGTTTGCTGCATGAGCCACCTCCTAGACTGCTATGATGGGTTCATCGTACAAGCGAACGCCGCTGCCAGACTGTGAAGGCGCTCACCTCAAACCGTGATTGAACGCATGGCTCATCAGGCATCGTCTCATGCGAAAATACGTAACAAACGGGCCATAATCGGCTGGAGAGAGAGGTCGTATGAAGACGACAGCCTATGAACCTGGCCTGATCCCGATCTTTCGCCTGTTCATCGGCGTCATGTTCGTGCTGCTGACGCTGGGGCTTGGCTCGTATCTCAGGCGTGTTCCGCCTGACCTGTACGGCATCCTGATGTGGGGGTTCTGCGGAACGATGTCGATTTATCTGGGGTGGCAGGCCGTGCAGCGCAGCCTGGGCGCGCGCTGGCTGCCACTCGCATTATGGGCGGCATCGCTTTTTCCCATCCTGGCGGATGCGTCTACCAATTATTTCCTCGTCCGACAGGGCGTGACCGACCCGGAACTGCTCGTCACCACGCGCCTGTACCTCTGGCTGCTCATCCCGCTGCTGCTCGTGAGCGCGCAGTACGGCCTGCGCAGTCTGCTGCTGTTCAGCGTGGGCACCGCACTGCTGCCCTCGCTGCTCGCGCTGCCGCTGGCCGAGCGCCTGGATTACGCCGGGTACCTGACGGAGGGTGGCGTCCGCCTCGCCCTTTACACCCTTACCGGCTATATCGTCATGCGCATCACCAGCGCCAGCCGCCAGCAGCGCGAGGCGCTGGGGCTGAAGAACCGCCAGCTTGCAAATTACGCGGCCACGCTCGAACAGCTTGCCGTCGCCCGCGAGCGCAACCGCCTGGCCCGCGAGCTGCACGATACCCTGGCACACACGTTGAGCGCCGTCAACGTGCAGTTGAAAGCGCTCGATGTGATGCTGGAGACCGATCCTGAAGCGGCACGGCGTGCCCTTCAGGAGACGCAGGCGCTGACGCGCACCGGGCTGCAGGAGGCGCGCCGCTCCTTACAGGCCCTGCGCGCCCGTCCTATCGATGAACTGGGTCTGGGACTGGCTCTGAGTGAATTGGCGCGGCGTGCGGCGGAGCGCGCCGGGCTGGCGCTGACGCTCGCTGTGCCGTCACAGGTCGAGGGC
>JANRJX010000089.1:0-26728 GCA_033763755.1 Chloroflexota bacterium | reverse complement strand
CCGCTGACGATGGATCAGCCAATGTTGTGGGAGCAATCGATCCACCACTTCGACCTGCTGCGCTACGTCTACGGGCAAGAGCCAGTCGCGGTCGAAGCGCGCACCTGGAATCCACCCTGGAGCATGTACGCCAGCGACACCAACGTCGCCGCACTGTTCACGTTTGCCAATGGCATGGTCGTCAACTACCAGGGGACGTGGCAAAGCGGCTGGGCAGAACCCGCTTTCGAGTGGCGTACCGATTGCACCAACGGCATCGTCACGCAGCGCTCACAATTTGGCGATCTGTACTATGCGGCGCGCCACGGACCGACGTTAAACCCCGTTGAGCTGCCGCCACACGAACTGTGGATTACGGAGACACAAGGGCTGCTCGATGCGTTCGTGGACGCAATCACTTTGAATACCCCCCTGCCATGCAGCGGACGCGACCACCTGATGTCACTGGCGATGGTGCAGGCATGTGCTATCTCCAGTCGTGAGTCACGCTGTGTGGAGATTGCCAGCGTTTTGCCACAAAAGTCTGGCAACTTTAACCATAATCGTTGAGAAAGGAGTGTGACAAAGATTGATAAGGGGTGCGAAATCACCACTGCGTGTATCTGAGGTTCAGCATTTTTGCAAGGAGTCGAGAACAATGTTTGCCAGGGTACGATGGATTTTGTTGGTCACGCTATTGGTGCTGTTGACCGCCACACTGGGGGTGAGTGCACAAACAACCCCCGACGAAAACACGTTGGTGATCGGTCAAAGTGTTGATGTCGGTTCACTGGAACCGTCGTTGGTAGGGTCGCGTGCAGAATCGAACATCTTCGGTCATCTTTACGGCACGCTTTATGACATTCAGTCAGACGGCACGCTTGCGCCATTTCTGGCGAACAGCTACACCATCTCGGAAGATGGTACGGAGTGGACATTCACGCTCAATGAAGGCTTGACCTGCCACGATGGTGAAGCGCTGACGGCTGAAGATGTCGTCTACACCTTCCAGCGCGCCGCCAACCCGGAAAACGCCTTTACAGGGAACACTGTTGGCTTTGTCTTCCCGTCGGTCGGCTTCGTCGATGCCCGTGCGGAAAGCGACCTGGAAGTCACCATCATCACCGACCGTGCCCAGTCCGAACCACTGCGCCTCGGTCTGCTTTCGGAAGTCTACCTGCATTGCAAGGACTACTACGAAAGTCTGACGCTGGAAGAAGCCGCTGAAAACCCAGTCGGTTCCGGTCCCTATCGCTTTGTCGAATGGGTGCGCGATGACTATGTGCTGATCGAAAAGGTCGATCCGGAAGCGCCCGGTTTCAGCCGCATCGTCTGGCGCGTCATCCCTGAAGCTTCGACCCGCGTTGCCGAGCTGATCGCGGGCAATGTCGATATTGTCGCCAACGTGCCGCCGGATCAGGTTGCTGCGGTGGATGCGTCAGGTGTCGCCACGGTTCAGGCAGTGCAAGGCACACGCCGTATGTATGTGGGCTTCCAGTTCAGCGAAGCATTTGCAGACTCGCCCGGTTGGGAAGCGATCCAGAACACCGATGTACGCGTCGCTTTGCAGTACGCGATTGACGTGCCGACGATTTGCAGCACGCTGCTGGGTACAGAATGCACGCGCGCGTCGAGCATGGTCAACCCCCCCAACGACAACCCCAACCTGGTGCCATACCCGTATGATCCGGCGCTGGCAGAGCAACTGCTGGACGAAGCCGGTTATCCGCGTGGCGAAAACGGCGTCCGCTTTGAAATGGTGCTGATGGGTCCGCGTGGTCGTTATCTGAACGACGCCAATGTCGTCCAGGCAATCGGTCAATACCTTACGGATATCGGCGTGCAGACGACGGTCGAAATTCTCGACTGGAGTTCAGACTACCTGCCGCGCGTCCGCGAAAAGAACGTCGGCCCGATGTTCTTCCTCGGCACAGGTGGTTCGACCTGGAGCGCTCTGTATGACATGGCAGACCTGTCTGCACCCGACGCAGGCACAAACTACACCAACTGGCAGAATGCCGAATGGTTCGAACTGTGGGATGCGACCGCAGGCGCAACACCGGAAGCGGAACGTGAACTGATTAACCAGATGTTGGAAGTTTTCTACAACGATCCACCCTGGCTGCTGCTTTACTTCCAGCCCGACTTCTACGGTGTGAGCAATCGTATCGAGTGGCAGGCGCGTCGTGACGAGCAGGTCATCGTCACCGAAGCCGCACTACGTCCATAGTCACGACTTGTGATTGTGTAGGGGCAGGATACATCCTGCCCCTAATCGTGAGAAATATCGTTTGTTTGAGGACACTCGCTTATGATGCTTGCTTACATTATCCGCAGGCTTTTGCAATCGGTGGTCGTTATCATCGGCGTCACGCTGCTTTCATTCCTGACGCTGCATCTGGCGGGGGACCCGACATATCTGTATGTGAGCGAGCGCGCTAGCGAAGAAGAAATCATTCAGGCACGTCAGCGGCTGGGCTTTGATCGCCCGCTGCCCGTGCAATACTTCTCCTACCTCGGCGGGGTGCTGACAGGCAACTTTGGCAATTCGCTGCGGGCGCGCCAACCGGCGATGGAACTGGTGTTGGAACGGCTTCCCGCAACGCTCGAACTCACGATTTTTGCGATGGCGATTTCAACGCTCGTTGCCATTCCCATCGGCATTGTGGCAGCGATCAATCGCGGTACACCGCTTGATGGCGGTATCATGCTCTTTGCGATGTTCGGGCAGTCGATACCGAGTTTCTGGCTCGGCATCATGCTCATTCTGGCAGTGGGACTGGGGCTGCGCGCACTGCCCATCTCCGGTCATGTCCCGTTCCTCGAACCTTTATTCAGCGGCAATTTTCAACTGGCAGCGAGCAACGCGCCGGAAACACTGCGCTACCTGATTATGCCCTCCATCACAGTTGGCGTGTTCTCATTATCGCGCAATGCCCGGCTGGTGCGCTCGGCAATGCTGGAGGTGTTGTCCCAGGAGTATGTGACAACAGCACGCTCGAAGGGGCTGGGCGAGCGAGTCGTCATCGTGCGCCATGCGCTGCGTAATGCGCTCATCCCGATTGTGACGATGATCGGCCTGGAATTCGGCTTTTTACTCAGCGGTGTCGTCGTTGCTGAGACGGTGTTTTCGTGGCCCGGCGTCGGTCGGTTGGTCTTCAACGCCATCACGCAGCGTGATATTCCGGTCGTGCAGGCATCCGTCATCCTGTTTTCATTTCTCTTCGTCGGCTTGAATTTGATAATCGACATTATCTATGTGCAGCTTGACCCGCGTATTCGTTTGCGATAGCAGGACGCAGCCATGACCGATACCGTTCGGGAAAATCCTACAATCAAAGGGGTGTCCGTGCTGCATGGCGGCGCTGCCAAACCTGCCATCTCCGAATGGCAGCGCGCGGTCAAGAGTCTGGTCGCGGCGCGCTGGCCGCTGCTAGCGATCGTGCTGCTGCTGCTGATGGCATTCCTTGCGGTCTTTGGTCCGCAGATTGCCCCGCGCGACCCAAACCGCCAGAGCTTGATCGAACGCCTGAAGCCGCCGATGAGCGCGGATGCTGAGGGTGTTATTGCCTATCCGCTTGGTACAGACGCACTGGGGCGTGACATCCTTTCGCGCGTGATTTATGGCGCGCGAGTGTCGCTCTCCGTCGGCTTTGCGGCGGTTGCCATTGGCGGCATTCTCGGAACCGCACTTGGAATCATCGCGGGCTATTTTGGCGGCGCCCTCGACGACGTGATTATGCGGCTGGCAGACATTCAACTCGCCTTCCCTTTCATCCTGCTCACGATTATGGTGCTAGTAGTGCTGGGCCCCGGCGTGGGCAACCTGGTGCTGGTGCTGGGCATCGGGCAATGGGTGACATACGCACGCATCGCACGCGGGCAGACGATTGCCCAGCGCGAGAAGGAATATGTCGAGGCGGCGCGCAGCATCGGCGCGAAAAACCTGCGCATCATGGTGCGTTCAATTTTGCCCAACGTGCTGGCACCGATTATCGTACTGGCGTCGTTCAACGTTGCGAGTGTGATCCTGGCGGAGGCGTCGCTGTCGTTTCTCGGTCTGGGCGTGCCGCCGACTGTGCCAACCTGGGGAGGCATCCTCGCGGAAAGCCGCGATAACCTGCTCGGCGGCAGTTGGTGGCTGGCGGTCTTTCCCGGGGTGGCAATTATGCTGACGGTGCTTTCATTGAACATTCTCGGTGACTGGGTGCGCGATTTCCTCGACCCGCGCTTACGGGGGAGATAACATGTCAAAACCATTTGTAGGGATTCAAATTGGCGCGATCAGCTTTGTGGACGAAGGCGTAGAGCCGCTGCTTGATCTGTTGCAGGAACGTTCCGGCATTAATGCGCTGCTGATTTCGGCGCTGTCATGGAGTCGAGGCAACGCCGGGCGCGCTGCCTATGGCTTCCCCGATCATGGCGTGCAGGAGCCTGACAACTTACAGGGCGGAGCTTTCTGGAAACCTAACCCCGCCTACTACGGCGCGACGAATCACAAAGACTTTGCAGCGCCCGACCCGCTTTACGCAGGCTTTGATACGCTGGCACAGGTCATTCCGACGGCGAAGGCGCGCGGCATGAAGGTCTATACCTACTACTGCGAAACCTCGTCTTCGGCGATCCGGCACATCTGGCAGCCAGGCTTTCACGAGTTCCTTGACCGCGATCACTGGGGGCGGGTGGCCACACGCCCGTCGCTGCTCAATCCGGGCTACCGGACGTGGTGGCGCTCGGTGATTGACGACTGGTTCAGCAATCATGCGCTCGACGGCATGTTGTGGGGCATCGAACGCCAGAGTCCGCTGATGGACATCTTCCGTGCAGATAGTAGTACAGGCTTCGACAGCTACTTCGTCGCCGAAGGGCGGGCGCGCGGCATTGACCCGCAGCGCGCCATCGAAGGCTACCGCATCATTGACCGTTTCCTGGCGAGTGTGCGCGCGGGGGAACGTCCGCGGGATGGCGTGTTCGTCACGCTGCTGCGCCATCTGCTGCACCACCCGGAGGTGCTGATGTGGGAGAAGATGTGGCTGGACGCGCATCAATCGATGTACCACGAAATCGCGGGGATGATCCGCTTCTCTGACCCCAAACACGAGGTCGGTTACGGCATCTGGCAGCTAATCAATACCTACAATCCGTATCTGCGCGCGCAGTACGATCAAGCGGATTATGGCAACTCTGCCGACTGGCTTAAGCCTGTGCTGTACAACACACCCGCCGGGGCGCGCTTCGCCAACTTCGCCGAGTCGTGGCAGAAAGGCGTGCTGGCGGACGCCACACCGGACGGCGCATATAATGCGCTGGCGACGGTCCTTGGGCTGGACGAGTACATCGCCCCCAGAGAGCAAGCGCCAATGGCGGGCTTCAGCGCTGAGTACGTCAAGCGATGGACAGAGAACCTGATCGCTGATACGGGCGGGCGCTGCAAGGTCTACCCCGGAATAGGCGTAGGTGTGGGCGATGGCGGCACAACCAAGCCGACGACGCCGGAAGAAGTCAAGGCAGGCATACATGCCGCGTTTGACGGCGGCGCACATGGCGTGCTGATTTCGCGCAATTACAGCGAGGCAGAACTGCGCAATATGGACGCGGTGGGCGATGCACTGCGTGAACGGGGGCTGTTGCCATGACAATACGAGCTGCTGTCTTTGGTGCGAGTTTCGCCAAAGCCGCCTATCTGCCCGCGCTCAGGACAATCGAGGATGTCGAAGTCGTCGCGATTGCCAGTGCACGGCTTGCAAGTGCGCAGGATGCAGCGCAGGCGTTTGGCATCCCGCATGCCTACGATGATTACCGCGTATTGCTCGATAAGCACGCGGTCGATTTCGTCGCTATCGCCACGCCGACCGTGCATCACGCGCCGATGACGTTTGCCGCGCTCGATGCGGGTGCGCATGTGCTGTGCGAAAAGCCGATGGCGATGAACGCCGATGAAGCACGGCAGATGCTTGACCGCGCACAGGCGTTGGGGCGAGTCCACGCCATCGGTCACGAACTGCGATTCAATCCCAATCGCCGCAAAATCCGCGATCTGATTGCGTCAGGCGCTATCGGCGATGTGCGTCATATCAATATCGTCAATATTAGCGCGACGTGGGGCGATCCAGCATCACGCCCGGCAGGTGACTGGTGGTCGCTGGCGAGCGAAGGCGGCGGACGACTCGGCGCGAACGGTTCGCATCAGTTTGATCTGCTGCGCTTCTGGCTCGGCGATGTCGGCGCTGTCAGCGGGCAGGTGGCGACGGTCGTTGCCGACCGCCGCGACAAGGCAACCGGCGAACCATGGACGGCGACGGCGGATGATCTCGTCCACTTCAGCGCCGAGATGCAGAACGGGGCGCTGGCACAGGTCTTTTTGAGCGGCGTGGCGCGGCACAACATCGGTAACCAGACGCAGATTTTCGGCAGCGAAGGCACAATCCGCCTTTTCGACGCTGACGAAAAGCTGATGGTCGCCCGCGTGGGCGAAGACTATCAGGACATGAGCATAAGCGACCCGAACGCTGCGCTGCCAGGGATCAACAAAGGCATCTGGAATGTGTCGGTGGTCGCCATGATGCAAGAGATCATCGCCGCCATCCGCGGCCAGCGCCCGACGCGCGAAGTCGCGACGTTTGCCGACGGGCTGCACACACAACTGGCGATGGATGCGGTACGGCAGTCGAGCAGCGAGCGGCGCTGGATAACGGTAGGATAATCATGGACTACGCAAAATACTTTTCCCGCCGCGCACACGATTTGCACGGCTCGCTCGGCAAACAAACCTCCGTCCCCATCCCCGGCTTGATCAACCTCGGCAGCGGCACGCCGGATTTTGTGCCGCCGCCGTATGTGTTTGAGGCGATGCAAAAAGCGCTTGCCGAGCAGCGCATCCAGTACACCGCGTGGACGGGTATCCCCGAACTGCGCGCCGCGATTGCGCAGAAGCTCAAGACAGAGAACGGCATTGACGCCGACCCTGCCAGCGAAATCATCGTCACGTCCGGCGCGCAGGAAGCACTGATGGCGACGCTAATGACGCTGGTGGACGCTGGTGACGAGGTGCTGACGCCTTCACCGCATTATGACGAATACACCCGCGACGCGCGGATTCTGGGCAGCACGCTTGTGCCTGTGGCAACACGCCCGGAAACCAACTTCACGATTGATGCTGCTGACCTGGAAGCTGCGATCACGCCGCGCACCCGTGCGCTGGTGGTCGTTTCGCCGAACAACCCCACCGGAACGGTGCTGCCAGAAACGACGCTGCGCGATATCGCAACGCTGGCACAGACGCGCGACCTGCTGGTGATTTCCGACGAGATCTACGAGTACTACACCTACGACGGGCATCGCCATATCAGCATGGCGTCGCTGCCCGGAATGCGCGAACGCACAATCACGATCAACAGCTTCTCCAAGAGCTTCGGAATGACCGGGATGCGGTTAGGCTACATCGCTGCACCTGCCCCGCTGGTCGAGGCGATGCTGCCGTTCCATCACGCCATGATGATCTGCGCCAACGTCGTCACGCAGTACGGCGGGCTTGCCGTCCTCAGCCAGCCGCGCGACTGGTTCGCGGATGTGCTGAAGGAATATGATCGCCGTCGCTGCCTGTGGATGGAGACGCTCGACGCTATCCCACTGCCATACAGCGAGCCGCAGGGCGCGTATTACGTCTTCATCGACATCCGTCCGACCGGTTTAACGAGTGCTGAGTTCGTGGCGAGGGCGCGTGAAGAGGCGCGGCTCGTCTTCCAGCCGGGAACAATTGGCGGCGGTGCGGGCGAAGGCTTCATTCGCGGCGCGCTGACCAAAGCGTCGCCAGAATTTGACGAGGGATTGGAGCGCTTCAGGATTTTCGTCACAGGGTTGCTGGAGCGGCAACCATGAGCGTCGATCTGCGTGGCAGAGTTGCCATCGTCACGGGCGCGGCACAAGGTCTGGGCTACGCTATCGTCCATGCTTACGCACGAGCCGGGATGCGCATCGCAATGATGGATGTGCGCGAGTCCGCGCTAGCAAGAGTGACGGACGAACTGCATGAAGCAGGCGCGGATTGCCTGCCGATTGTGGTCGATCTTTCAAGCGCAACCGAGACACAGGCAGCGGTCGAACGCGCGCTGGCGCACTACGGCACGCCGCGCGTGCTGGTGCATAACGCGGCACTGCTGGTTGAACGGTCAATGCTGGAGATCGAACTGAGCGACTGGCAAAAGGAAGTCAATATCATCCTGCAAGCAGCATTCATCCTCAGCAAAGCCGTATGGCATGGCATGACTGAGGCGCGCGATGGCAGCATTGTGTATCTGTCGTCGGGGTCGGGCATCAAAGGCTTTATGAAAGAAGTCGCCTACTGCCCGGCTAAGCATGGGCAGGAAGGCTTGATGAAAGTGTTGGCAATGGAAGGCGAGCCGTACCATATCGCCGTCAACACCATCACACCTGGCGCACCGATCAATACACCTATGTCTGCATCCAATTACAATGAAGAACTAAAACAGCGCTGGATCGACCCAGCGCTGCTGACACCCGCCTTCGTCCATCTGGCTGGGGTAACCGCTGCAGATGTCACGGGGCAGCGGTTGGATGCATGGGCGTTGTCACAGGAGATGAGCGCGCAGAGCTGAAGCTGATCTCAGGTTCCCGCGTTCTGAATGCTCGTCGCAGCAGCATGAGCAGCCAGGACCGCGCCCTCGATCCACCCGTTCAGATAGCTCATGTGATCACCCGCGAGGTGAATACGCGCGTCAAAATCAAATAGTCGCGGATACAGCGCCTCGCGCTGTTCGGGTGTATAGATCGCCCACCCGCCCTGGCTATAGGGCAACTGATGCCAGGCAATGCTGACACCCGTCTCGAACGCTTCGTTGTACTGAGGATGGATCTTTGCGCCCTGCGTCAACACCTCATCCAGCTGCGCCTGCGAGTCAAGCGCACCGAGCGCGCGGGCATGATCGCCAATAGCATGTGGCCCTACAGCCCCAGTAAGCGGCAAGACTGCGCCCGGTTTCGGGGTCGCCTCCGGGTGCGCGTCTGTGTACCTCGCCGATGCGCGGGTCGGGTTCACGTCCACAGGCAGCGAGCAGAAGCACAACCCCGGCAACAATGAATAACAGTGCGCGACGGGATAAATTCATGAGCTGCCTCCCCGCCCTATTCCAGCGTCTACAAATAGTCGAGCAAAGGTGGCAGGTCTTCAGCGGGGATGTCCATCGGCGGCATCAGACTGCCTGGCTTAATCGACTGCGCGTTGACGACCCACCCCGCCAGATTACCGCGATTGTTAGGGAGCCACGCCGGACCGATGGTCTGGCGGCTGGCAAAATGCGTCAGATCAGGTCCAAATGCGCTGACCGCATCAGTACCGCTGATAGCATGGCAAGTGGCGCAGCCCACTTCGAAGAAGACCTGCTGACCGCGCTGTTCAGACTCTGACAGCCTTGTGGTGTCAAGCGGCTGCTGCTGCGCGATGAGCCACTGGTTGAATTCCTCCACTGGATGCGCAATCAGCAAGAAGTACATCTTTGCATGTTGCAGCCCGCAGTATTCGGCGCAAATGCCACGATACACCCCTGGTTCGTCTGCCTGTATCTGTAGGATGCTCGTCCTGCCGGGGATAAGATCCATTTTCCCATTCAGTTCTGGCACCCAGAATGAATGGATGACTTCGGCGGATGTCAGATAAAAGTGAACCGGATAACCGACCGGAATGTGGAATTCATTGGCGGTGATGACATTATGGTTCGGGTAGCGGATCTCCCACCACCACATACGCCCAACCGCTTCGATGACAAGAGGTGCATCTTCATCCTGTGCCAGCACAACCATGCTGCGCAGCGTGAAGGCGGCGACAATCGCCAGTACGATGGCGGGCATGACCAAGCCACCATAGATGAGCCAGCGATTGCCACGCGCCGGTTGTACATCTTCAACAGAGCGCCTTCGGTTGCGCACAAGCAGTGTATAGAGGAGGATAGCGGTTACCAGGATGAAAACCGCCATCCCCAGCGCGAACATCACCCACCAGAGTTGAGCAATATTCGCAGCGGCGGGTCCCGCAGGCTGGAGTGCCGAGACGGGGGCGCCGTCCTGAGCAGAAGCACGGCTGCCAACAGCCAAGAAAGTGACCAGAGCTAGCAGTCGCAAAGTGCGGGACAGCGACGGCTGCAAGACAAATCTTTGCATAAATGTCTCTCGGCATGGTTGTATGGTACCGCTAGGGTATCAACTGCCAGAGACGGTGCAATCACCCGGATGGCTCAATTGCCATAGGTATGATCTAGCTGCCACCTGTGATCTTGTTGCGCAGCCCGACCAAGCCTTTGAGGACTTTCTGAGTTGCTGTCAGTTCGCCAATGTTTTCCAGACCCACTTCGTAGGTCGCCGCGCCTGCCAGCAGCTTGCCTTCCTTGACCTGCAAGTCGCCCATTGCCAGCAGCGTTTCGCCATAGAGCTTCTTCTCACCTAGTTCCTGGAAGACATCTGCCGCGCTGCGGAAGCAGGTGTGCGCCTGTTCCTTATCGCCCAGCGCCACATACACGCCACCCATGTTGCCCAGCACCTTTGCCGCACGCAGCGCGTCGCCCTGCTCCTGAAAGGTCGCCAAAGCCTGCTGCATCAGGTCGAGCGCCTGCTGATTTTCGCCAAGCGACTTGTGTACCAGCCCGATGTTCGTCTGCATTTCGCCGACCATGTCGTGCTGACCTTCGCTGTGATAAGCATCCAGCGCCTGCTGGAACGTACGTGCAGCCGCCTCATAGTCCTTCTGCATAAACTGCTTGATGCCCTGATCTTTAAGTTCGTTTCCTGTCATGATCCTATCCTTGCATATGTACGCTTATAGTGTGATTTCGAGGAAATGCTCCCCGATTTTGCGCAGTTGCTCTGTTGGCATGGCGGCAAACATGCGCGCGATCTCGATGAATGCCACATTTGACGGATTGGTGACGAACTGGCGTAACTCCTCCGGCATTTGCGTGAAACGTTCCCATGCCTCGCGCTGCGCCAGCATCTCTCCGATGTGGCTGCTGCTTTCCAGGAAGTAGCTCATGTTCTTGTTGACCGCGTTCGCCAACACTGCCAGCAGATGCATCGGCAGCGGCACTTCGCCCATTTCGTAGCGCTCCACCTGTTCTGGCGTCAGGTATGTGCGTTCTGCCAGCGTTTCGACACTCATGCCAACCGCCTCGCGTGCCTGCCTCAGCAGCACACCGATCATGCGATCGCGCAGCGCCTGATACTCGCGCTGCGCATCAGCACGATCGCTGAGACCTTCGCCGAGTATCGAACTGCTCCAGAAATGGCTGATCGGCACATCCAGATACGTCGCTAGGATTTCGAGCTGTGGCAGCGACGGCGTTGCCTCGCCGTACTCCCACGCCTCGATCAGCGCTGGCTCGATACGCAGGACACGGGCGCACTCATCCAGCGACCGCTGTCCGTGAAGCCGGGCATCGCGCAGCAGCACCCCAAGCATCTTTGCCCGCAGCAGATAGGTCTCCGCCGGGGCGTCGCTGACAAGGCTGGCAGTGGGCGCTGGCTCGGTATCCTGCTGCTTCTTAAACCGCGCACTGATGTCGGAGAAACTCATGGCAACAACCTCCCGGCGTGAACGCCGTCCCGCTGCGCAGTCGGACGCGTCGTTCAAAATCATGATAGGGTCATTTACAGTCTTTCAACCCTTAACGCCGCACACTCTCTTAGCACTTCATATGAAATACGAGCAATTTGTGCAGCATCAAGGGACATATGTCAAATTATACGTTAAAGTAAAAAAGAGAACAGCAAATCACTGCATTCGGTGCAAGCGGTCGACAGGATTTAGTTATGAGCGACAAGACGCTTCGAGATATGCGCGTCGAAATGGATGCTATTAAGCTGCAAACGCAGAATATACATTTATTGTCTGCAAATGCGATTACACGTCGCCTGGGTGCACAGCTCGATCTCAATTCGCTAACTGTTGAGATGGCAGGCGCAATTTGTGAATATAGCCAAGTCGAACGCAGCATTATTCTGATCAGCGATGAGGATAATGGGCTGCTCAAATTCAGCGCCAGCAGTGACCCAATGGACGGCGCACAGATGCGTGACAAGCTCGTGATCGCGACGGCTGCCATTGAACGGGACTCGGTGCTGGAAGCATGGTCGCGCGGGCAAGGCGTTTTGATCAGCCCGGAGACGGTGACAGGAAATTCACCGCTGCGCCCCGCCGCAGATGTGATCGGCGCGCCGTTCTTCAGTGTGCCGCTGATTGTGGGAGATCAACTTCATGCGGTAGTGCTGGCGGATAATCCGCGCTCACGCGAACCTATCGATGATGATTTGCAGGACATGTTGATGGCGCTCGCCAGCACCGCCGCAATCCTGGTCAAGAATGCACGCCAGCACAGCAAAACGGTAGCGGAACTGGCGTCGAAGATGCACGAACTCCACATCCTGCGCCGTGTGGATCGTGAGCTGATGGACACCATTGAATTGGAGCCAGTCTTCACGCTCACGCTTGACTGGGCGCTGCGCTTCAGCAATGCTCATGCCGCGTCACTGGCACTCTATGATCAGGACAACGATCGGCTGTATGGCTTTGTCGATTATGGCTACGAGCAAACGCCGGAGCAAATCCTGTTCCTGCGCACGACTTACGGCGCGGGTATTGCGCAGCGCGTCGCGCGTTCCGGTCGTGTCGAAATCGTGCCAGATGTCAAGCTGGATAACGACTATATTCCCCTGTCCAGCAGCGTGCGTTCGCACCTGTCACTGCCCGTCATGCGTGAAGACCGCGTCGTCGCGGTCATCAGCATCGAAAGCAAGCGGCTCAACGGCTTTACCGACGACCATGTCGATTTCATTGAGAAGCTCGCATCACGCGCGGGTGTCGCGATTGACAACGCCCGCCTGTATACCGAAACCGACCGCGAGCGCAGCAAGCTTTCGCGCATCCTGAATAACATTGCCGACGTGGTGGTCGTCATCGGCACTGACGACCGACTGGTGCTGATCAATCCGGCTGCGTTGGCGGCGCTGCAACTGCCACCGGAAAAGCCGTATGTTGGACAGATGGTGACGGACATGTTTGCAGACAGCGACTTCCTGCACATTTTCCAGCGCGCAAAAACTGGTGGTGGCGGTGTCGAGGAATTGAAGGTAGCAGACGGACGCACGTTCTACGTCAACCTGGCTCTGCAAGAAGGCATCGGCTGGATCATCGTCATGCACGACATCACACCCCTCAAGCAGACCGATCAACTCAAAACCGAGTTGGTGCAGACGGTCTCGCACGATTTGAAGCAGCCGCTGGGCGTCATGAACGGCTATATCGAACTACTGCTGATGCAGGAGAAACTGGACAAGGTGGGCGAGAACTACGCCCGCATGATCCTGCGGTCGATCAGCGCCATGCGTCAGTTGATCGATGATCTGCTCGATCTGGCGAAGATTGAAACCGGCGTGCAGCTGGAACTTGTACCGACGCCGCTCAAATCCATCATTGATGAGAGCATTGAAGCGGTTTCGCTCATGGCAGAGAACAAAGGCACGCAGGTCGTCAATGAGTTGAGGGCAGACAGGGTACAGGTGGCAGGCGATGCGCATCGTCTGGCGCAGATCTTCACCAATCTGGTTGGCAACGCCGTCAAGTACAGCCCGCCGCGCAGTACTGTACGTGTAGCCGCAGAGGTCTCGGAGAAGATGGTGCGCATTTCTGTGCGCGATAACGGCATCGGCATCGCGCCGGAAGACCAGGCGCGCATCTTCGACCGCTTCTATCGTGTGCGCCGCCCGGAGACAAAGGACATCGAAGGTACGGGGCTGGGGCTGGCGATTGTCAAGCGTCTGGTCGAAGCGCACGGCGGGCAGATCGGGCTGGACAGCCGCTTAGGAGAAGGCACGACGTTCTTCGTGTCGCTGCCCATCAGCGCTGTGGGATGAGCATTTGGGAGAAAGGCAGGTTATCATCAGCGGCATCACAACTGCCAAAGGATAACTTGCTATGCACGTCACATTCGTGATGATTGACGGTCTGCGTCCGGACGCCATCGCCCAGGCGGAAGCCCCCACACTCAAGCACATCATGGCGCATGGCGCGTACACGCTGCGCGCACAATCGGTCATGCCGTCGGTTACGCTGCCCTGCCACATGTCGATCTTCCACAGCGTCCCTCCGGAACGTCACGGCATCACCACGAATATCTACACACCAATGGCACGACCGCTTCCGGGACTGATCGAAGTGGCGAAAGACGCGGACAAGCGCTGCGCCTTCTTCACCAATTGGGAAGAACTACGCGATCTCAGCCGTCCTGGCGGGCTGTATTACTCCTATATGATCAATGAGTCGTATAACCTGGAACACGGCGACCGCCTGGTAGCGGATGCCGCTGCGCCACATCTGGCAGAGTTTGATTTCACGTTCGTCTATCTGGGTACCGTGGACTCTGCCGGACACTTCTTCACCTGGATGTCAGACGAATATTTACAGCAGGTCGCGCGCGCCGACGCCGAGCTTGCGAAGCTGGTCGCCGCACTACCGGAAGATGGTGTTCTGATCGTGCAGGCGGATCATGGCGGGCATGAGCGCACGCACGGCACGGACGCGCCGGAAGATATGACGATCCCCTGGATGATCATGGGCGCGGGTGTGAAGCAGGGGTACGAGATACAGCGCCCGGTATCGCTGCTGGACACCGCACCGACGATTGCTAGGCTGCTGGGGTTACAGACGC
Organism: Chloroflexota bacterium; assembly: GCA_033763755.1. Taxonomy (GTDB): domain Bacteria; phylum Chloroflexota; class Anaerolineae; order Aggregatilineales; family Phototrophicaceae; genus Flexifilum. The sequence goes on along the minus strand of JANRJX010000089.1, from coordinate 12,041 downwards.
CGCGCGAATGGGAAGGCACGAGCGTGGACGAGGCGTTCATTCCATAAGACTGCCACTCTGCCGCGCGTAATTCCGCCAGACCATGCCGCTGTAGCGTCGCCCGCCCACGCGCTCGTAAAACGGCTGCACGTTTTCGTCGCAGATCAGGTCAATGGAATACAGGCTGCCGAGCGTGGCGAGCATCCGCCGCACCAGTTCCGCGCCAATGCCCTGATGCTGATATGCTGGCAGCACCTCCAGATTCGGAATGAACGCGGCGAGAACGCCATCGCTGATCGCCGTGATGAAGCCAACGACGCGCTCGCCATCCTTCGCCAGCCAGACGGCGTAGCTGCCGTGCAGCAGGCGTAGATGTGTCTCGGGCGTAGGTGGGTTGTTCCAGCCGACAAAGAAGCCGTGCAGATGATCGGCGGTCACTCCCGCCAGACTATCGCTGTAGCTGATGTTCACGATACACCTCCAGATAGCGCGCTGCGACTGCATCCCAGGTTTGCGCCGCGGCTTTGAGTCGCCCGGCAGCGCCCATTCGCGCCGCCAGCAATGGATCGCGCAGCAATTGTAGCAGCGCCGACGCCAGCGCCTGGGCATCACCCTGCAACGCAAGCAGCCCGGTCACGCCGTCATCCACCGCATCTTCTGTGCCGCTGCCTAAAGTACTGACGACAGGCAGCCCAGTGGCGCTCGCTTCCAGCAGCGCCAGTCCGTAGCCTTCGAAGCTGTCGCCCGCATTGAGCGCTGGCAGCGCAAAGAGATGTGCTGTGCGATACAAACCCCGCAGTTCTTCATCAGGCACACGCCCGCGCAGTTCGACCACCTCGCCAATCCCCAGCCGCGCGATCTCCGCCCGCACCTGTACAACATACTCCGGCTCTATGTCGAGCGCGCCGACGATGATCAGCCGCGCGTCCGGGACATGCTCGCGTACGATTGCCAGCGCCTGCACCAGTTCGAGCATCCCTTTGCGCGCCTTGACCGCGCCGACGCTCAGGATGACCGGCGTCGCATCCGGCGTGCGCGCCAGCAATAGCAGATCCGCAGCCTCAATGCCGTTGTTGATGACAACCGTCTGTACATCCGGCAGCACGCCGCGCGCGATGCTGTCCGTGTAGCGACTGACGCAGATCAGCCGTCCGCGCTGAAACGCCCAGCGATAGAGCGCACCGCGCGGGAACGGCTGCACAGGTAGCCGGACATAGGTGCCATGCCCGCTGATGAACAGCGGGCGCGCCCCCGCGATCCAAGCCGCCAGCGGTGCATACGGTTCTGCCAGCGCGTGGATCACGTCGCAACCGCGCAGGGCAGCGCGGACAGCAGGCGCAGCGAGCGCGAGGCGGGGCAGGAAGGCGCTGTCGGGCGGCGTGATAGTCGGCAGCAGCGGAAGCATCTTGATGTCGTCTACAAAGGGGCTATTGCGCGCGGTGATGATCGTCAGCGCGACACCCCGGCGCTGAAAGGCGCGCAACAAGCCAAGACTGTAGGCGCCCCAGCCATGACGAGGGTCGAGATCAGGTGCAAGGATGCCGAGATAAAGAGAGGTATCAGGGTTCAGGTAGTCAGCCTTCAACTATTTGCCAGTACCGATAAGCATGTGAAGGGAAGTGTAGCGCTTTTGTGTGGTGTGCGAAAACAATGGTACACTCTCTCCGCTGAAAATCATTCTGATGCAACCGTAGGTGTCCCCGTTATGTCTGACTGGAAACCCATTATCGGTCTGGAAGTCCACGCCGAATTACTGACGCAAAGCAAGATGTTCTCTGCCTGTCCGGTCGTGGACAGTGTGACGGCTGCGCCCAACAGTGCCGTCGATCCGGTGTCACTCGGGCTGCCCGGCACGCTGCCCGTCATTAACATGCAGGCGGTCGAATACGCCATGATGGTCGGGCTGGCGCTCGGCTGCGACATCCCGCCGATCAACCAGTTCGCGCGCAAAAGCTACTTCTATCCCGACCTGCCCAAAGGCTACCAGATCAGCCAGTACGACCGCCCACTGTGCGTCAATGGCAAGATCGAATTCGAACTGAGCGACGGCAGCAGCAAGACGATCCGCGTGCGGCGCGCACATCTGGAAGAGGACACCGGCAAGCTGACGCATGTTGATGGCGAAAGCCTGGTGGATTACAACCGCGCGGGCGTGCCGCTGCTGGAGATCGTGACAGAGCCGGACATCTTCAGCGCGGAAGAGGCGGAAGCCTATGCGCGCAAACTGCGCACTATCCTGCAATATCTGGGCGTCAACAACGGCGACATGAGCAAAGGCGTGCTGCGTGTCGAGGCGAACATCAGCGTCATGCACAAGGACGACACCGGTTATCGCACGCGCACCGAAGTCAAAAACCTGAACAGCATCCGCAGCATGTACCGCGCTATCGAATACGAAGTTGCCCGCCAGATCAAGGCTTGGGAAAGCGGCGAAGGCGTGCGCCAGGCGACGATGGGTTGGGATGAGGATAAGCTGCGCACGGTGGTGCAGCGCTACAAAGAGAGCGCTGACGAATACCGCTACTTCCCCGAACCGGATCTGCCGATTGTCGAAGTCAGCCGCGAGTGGGTAGAAGCGGTGCGCGTTAAACTGCCGGAACTGCCGGACGCCAAACGCGAACGCCTGGTGCGCGAACTCGGCTTAACCGCCTATGACGCACGCCGCATCACCGAAGAGCAGGCGATGGCACACTACTACGAAGATGTGCTGGCGGCAGGCGGCAGCGCCAAGACGACCGCTAACCTGCTGATCGGCAACCTGTTCGCGCTGTGCAACCGCGACGCGCTCGAGCGCGAGGACATCCCATCGAAGGTGAGCGCCGTCAACCTTGCCGGGCTGGTCAAGCTGGTGGATAGCAGCGCGATCAACAAGAACACCGCCGTCACTGTCATCACTGAGATGTGGGACACGGGCAGCACGGCTGACAAGATCGTGCAGGAGAAGGGGCTGGCGCAGGTCAGCGACACGGGCGCGCTCGAAGCCGCCGTCGATGCCGCGATTGCCGCCAACAGCGATCTGGCGCAGCGTTACACGGCGGGCGAAGACAAGCTGATGGGCGTGATCATGGGCAAGGTGATGGCGGAACTGAAGGGGCGCGGCAACCCGCAGATCGTCAAGCAGTTGCTCACCGACAAGCTCAACGCGCTGCGGGGGTAGATGCCACAGGACGCGGGTGAGTCACGCTGTCGCTTCGGGCAGCGCTTCGCCCGCGTACAGGCAGATGATCTTCTCTTGCGGGATGCCCGCGCGGAGCAATCCTTTATAATGCGGCCGCCTCATGAGGCGGCCCTACTTCCCTTCCTTCTCATACGGCACGCCGTCTGCCTTCGGCGCAACCGCACGACCCACCAGCCCTGCCAGCACGACGATGGTAATGATGAACGGAACCATCTGCAAGAACTGCGACGGGATGGGCACGCCGAGCAGCTGGAAGCGCTGACCGAGCGCGTCCGAGAAGCCGAACAGCACACTGCCGCCAAACGCTCCAAACGGCATCCAGTTGCCGAAGATCATCGCTGCCAGTGCAATGAAGCCGCGCCCGCTGGTCATATTGTCGTCGAAGCTGCCGTTCGTCTCCAGCGAGAACCACGCCCCCGCTAGGCCCGCGATCAAGCCACCGATCATGACATTGATCCAGCGGTTGCGCAGCACATTAATGCCGAGTGTATCTGCCGCCTTCGGGTTTTCACCGACCGCGCGTGTGCGCAGCCCCCAACGGGTGTAGAACAACACAATATGTGTGACGAAGAGCAGGATGAACATCATGTAGAAGATCGGTCGCCCGTTGAAGAAGATTTCGCCCAGCACCGGAATATCGCGCAGGAAAGGGATCGGGATTTGTTGCAGCGGTTCACGCCCCGCCTCCGAAGACAGCAGTACCTCGCGGCGGATGAAGCTGGTCACACCGACCGCGAGAATATTGATGACCGTACCGCTAACAATCTGGTTCGTTTTGAACGTGATGCTCAACCAGGCGTGCAGCACCGCCATCACGCCGCCGGAAAGCGTCGCTGCGATCACGCCGACGAACTGCGCTGTTCCGGTCGGCAGCACGCCGATCAGCAGCGTGAAAGCGACGAAGCCGAAGCACGCGCCGGTCAGCATCATACCTTCGATGGCGATATTGGTCACACCGGAGCGCTCGCACCAGATACCTGCCAGCGCACCCATCACGATAGGCGTCGCCAGTCGCACGCTCACCTGCAGCAGCGTCGTCACGTTCGTGCTGTTATTCGCCGCCGCCGCCACCAGCACCGTCGGAATGATCAGAATGCCGTTGATGAGCAGCCAGATGCTCTTGATGCGTTCGAAACGTGCCGGGGCGAACAGCGCAAACGCGCCGCCTGCCAGCCACAGCACCCCTGCCACAACCAGGTACGCTTGCGTCGGAACAGGAAGCGCCGGCAAACCCGGACCAAATGTGAGCGTGGTCACGGTCTCCGCTGTGGTCGCGGGGACACCTGCCAGCAGAACCAGCAGCCCGAACAGGATGAAGACGACGCCGAACGTCCCCATGCGCGTCAGCTTGATGCGGTCACGCCAGCTTTCGGCGGGTGCAGCAGTGGTCATCGGTGGATTCATGGTTGTCATTGCTTAGCCCCCCCAGCCCTTGGCGAACACGTTGGTCATCTTCTGCTCCGTCTCCGGCACGCGCCAGAGGAAGCGGATAATCGCATCGGCGGCGATGAACATGATGATCAACGCCTGGATGATCTTCACGAGGTCAATCGAAATGTCGGCGCGAATTTGCATCAAGCCCGCGCCCGTCAGCAGCGCGCCCCACAGGAAGCCTGCCAAAGGCATGTTACGCGGGTTACTGCGCGCCAGCAGCGCGACCGAAATCGCATCAAAGCCTACGCCTGCAAAGAACGCTGGCTGCATATTGAACTGCACCGCCGAAATCTCGATCATGCCCGCTAGTCCTGCCAGCGCACCGCCGAGTGCCAGTGCCAGCACGATATTCCACTTGACGTTCATCCCTGCGTAGCGGGCGGCATCGCTGTTTGCGCCGACGGTGCGTAGTTCAAAACCGAGCGTCGTGCGGTTGAGGAACCAGTCGGTGAACAGCACCGCCAGGATCATGATGATGAAGCCGATATGCAGCACATCACGCACGTTGATGAATTGCAGGAACAGCCCGACGACCGCTACTACCACGCCCAGCACGACCGGGCGAATGAGCGCGCGTGTATCCTTGCGAATAGCATCGCGTCGTGACCACAACGCCAACAGGAAGACGACAATACCTGCGACAATGAATACCCACGCCGGGAAGTCGTTAAAGCGCGGCATCATCGCTGACGGGTTGATGAAGGGCGTGCGCGGCGTGCTGGCGGAGGTATCGAGCAGAATCACCGGGTCGGGCGACTTGATCAGCCAATCGACCAGACGGATGGCGATGTAGTTGAGCATGATGGTCACGATGACTTCATGCGCGCCGGTGTATGCCTTCAGCGCGCCGGGTATCGCCCCCCACAAGAACCCGCCCAGGATACCTGCGACCAACATCAACGGCAGATGGATGAAAATCGGCAGTCCGGCGAAGATCGGCGAGATGCCGACCCACACCGCCAAAATGCCGCCCGCGTACAACTGCCCTTCCGCGCCAATGTTGAACACGCCCGCCTTGAAGCCGAGCGCCACCGCCAGCCCCGCGATGATGAACGGGATGGCGCGTGTCAGCATGGCTTCCAGGTTTTCCGGGAAGAAGACAAACGCCGACCCGCCGAGCCGCAGGTACATGGTTTCCAGGATTGGCTGCCCGTCTACTGTTTCGCCGTAAACCGAACCCGCCAGACCGGAACCCGCACCGACGATCAGGCGATCACCAGGGCGTCGGATGAGGGTGTTGCTGGCAATCGCCGGGTCCAGTTCCGTATCGAGCGCGGCACCCACATCTTCGTTCGTCAGAACGTCCGCACTGTAGAGCTCGCGCACCAGTTGGATTTGCGACGCCAGTTCTGTAGGATCGGTCACGCCCGCCTGCTCGATCTGCTCGGCAATCGCGACCGCTTCCAGCAAGGCGCTGGATGCCGACCGCGCCGCCTGTGCCGGGTCGGTGTTCGACGCACCCACGTCGAGCGTCGCAATCGCGGCGATGTCTTGCGCGGCGGGGCTATCCAACGGGATACCGGCTGCCTGCATCCGGTCGATTTGCGTCAGCAGTCGTTCGAGACGATTGATGCCGTCATCGCGCAGGATTTGCACGTAATTCAGCAAATCGGCATCGCTGACGCTGGTAGCAGAGGGCGCGAGCGCTTCAATCGCCGCCCGCGCGTCCGGCGTCAAGGTCTCCAGCTCGGCATACGTATCACCCAACGCGCGCACATCGGGGCGCGGCTGCGCTGCCAGTTCCGCGATGAACGGGCGCATGGCGTCCAACGTCGGCACGCCGATACGCTGAATTTCGATGACATCCAGGCTCAGTTCCGCCAGCGTTTCGTCGTCCAGTTCGCCGAGCGCAGGGAGGATGTCGCCGTAGCGTGCGGCGGTCGCTGCGCCAACGGCTGCCATCGCGGTTGCGTCCTGTCCCAGTCGGCGCAGGTCACGCTCGGTGATCGGGTTCGCCTGTGCGAAGGTGGTGATCTCGGTCAGATTATCACGCGAGACTTGATCGTTGATGCCGATACCGAGCGCGCCTTCGATGAGCGCACTGTAGGCATTGCCAGCAATCGCCAGACCGCGCCCCACGTCACCGCGCCCACCCGTCAGGATCATAAACGGAATCGTGATAATCAGCGCGGTCAGCACCGCCATGATCGGCACAAGCGAGGGCGAAATGCGCCCCCAACTGCGCGCGATAGGTGCGAGTGCTGCGGGCCCACGCATCGTTGCTTCAGCCATGTGCGACCGCCTTTTCGTGTGCAGCGTGTTCGTCTTTTACGCCCGCCATCAACAAGCCGACACGATTACGGTCGGCATCTTCAATTGGCAAAATGTCGATAATCTGCCCGGCGTACATCACCGCCACACGGTCAGACAGCGACAGGATTTCGTCCAGTTCCGCCGATACCAGCAGCACGCCCATGCCGCTGTCGCGCATCTTGACGATCTGCTTGTGGATGAACTCAATCGAGCCGACATCCAGCCCGCGCGTCGGCTGTGCAGCGATCAGCAGTTTGCTCTGGCGCGAAAATTCGCGCGCCACGATTGCCTTCTGCTGGTTGCCGCCGGACAGCTTGCCGATGTTGACATAGATATTCGGCGTGCGCACATCGTATTTCTTGACCAGTTCCTCAGCGTGTTTGTCGATTGCATCATCGTTGGCGAGAATGCCAAAGCTGAACGGACTGACATAGTAGCTTTGCAGCGCCAGATTGTCTTTGATCGGGAAATCGCGCACCATGCCGTTCTTCTGGCGGTCTTCCGGCACATGCGAACAGCCCGTCTCTGTCACTTTGCGCGGGCTGCCATGCGTAATATCATGACCGTCTAGCAGGATATGCCCGCTGATGACTGGACGCAGCCCGGTGATCGCCTCGATCAGTTCGGTCTGACCGTTGCCCTGTACGCCTGCGATGCCAAGGATTTCACCCGCCCGCACTTCCAGCGACAGATTTTTAACTGCCATCAGGTTGCGGTCATCCTTGACACTCAAATCGCGGATTTCAAGCACGGGGTTTTTGGGCTGCGCAGGTACTTTATCAACACTCAGCAGCACCGAACGCCCAACCATCAGCTCTGCCAGCGATTGCTGTGTAGCGGTGTTCGGGTCGGCATGACCGACCACACGCCCGCCGCGCAGCACGGTCACGCGGTCGCAGATTTCCAGCACTTCCTTCAGCTTGTGGCTGATGAAAATAATGCTGACGCCGCGATCAAGTAGGGTGCGCATGATGCCGAACAAGCCTTCCGCTTCTTGCGGTGTCAGCACTGCTGTCGGCTCGTCGAGGATCAGAATGTCGCATTTGCGGTACAGTGCCTTGATGATTTCGACGCGCTGCTGCACCCCGACGGGCAAATCTTCAATCAGCGCGTCGGGATCGACTTCCAGCCCGTACTGCTTCGAGATGTCGATGATGCGGTTGCGGGCAGCACGGCGATTGAGGAACAATCCGCTGACTGTCTCGTTGCCAAGCATGATGTTTTCGGTCACGGTCAGCACAGGCACGAGTTGAAAGTGCTGATGCACCATGCCGATGCCGAGCGCAATCGCGTCATTCGGGTTTTGGATACGGGCGACCTTGCCGTTGACGAGGATTTCGCCTTCGTCCGGTGCGTACAGCCCGTAGATCAGATTCATCAGCGTGCTTTTACCCGCGCCATTTTCGCCCAGCAGACCCAACACTTCCCCCTTGTACAACGTGAGGTCGATGTGGTCATTGGCGAGGACACCGGGGAAGCGCTTGGTCAAACCGCGTACTTCGAGTACTGCGGAGGGTGTGGACATAGGGAGACACCTCACAATTCAAATAGCGTGATCGCAATAAAGATCAAGATTTCTTAACGCGAAAGTATAGCGCCGATGTGACGAAGTGGAAATGTATAGCAATTGCTTTTCTCGTCCCCCGCCGTTATCGTTAGCAGCGGGGGTGCATACGTCCCGGTGGACGTCCCGGTCTTCAAAACCGGTGACAGGCTGCGTGCCAGGCTGTGGTGAGTTCGACTCTCATGCACTCTCGTGGAAATCTCTACCAAAAACCGCGCCGCTGGTGCCGTTCTTCCTTGAACGGATCGCCTTCGTTGTGGTAGCCGCCCTGTTCCCAGAAGCCCGGCTTATCGACCGCACTGAATTCCAGCGCGCGCAGCCATTTGGCACTCTTCCACAGGTAGCGCTTCGGCACGAGCGTGCGCAGCGGGAAGCCATGCTCGGCGTCCAGGAACTTGCCATCAAACTTGTACGCCAGCATCACGTCATCATCCATCATCGCGGACAATTGCATGTTGGTCGTGTAGCCATATTCGCAATGGGCGATGACATACTTCGCTTCCGGCTTGACGCCAAACAGCTTGATAAACTCGCTGAAGCGCACGCCTTCCCAGACCGTATCGAACTTGCTCCACGTCGTTACGCAGTGAATATCGCACGTCTGCGTTACAGTCGGTAACTGCTGGAATTCGCGCCACGTCCAGCGCATTTCTTTATCGACCAGCCCGAAGACGCGCAAATCCCACTTCGCCTCGGTAAAGCCTGGTGTCGGACCAGTATGCAGCACGGGGAAATCCAGCGTCAGTGATTGTCCGGGGGGCAGCCGTCCCTCTTTGCGCATGCGCGCCTCTTCGCTCTTGCGACGTTCGACCTGTTCTCTGCTCATCGTGTTCGTCCTTCTCACATGATTGGAACGCCCCATTATAGCGCGCCCATGCTTACGCCAAAGTGACAGAAATGCACGCCGTCCTCACATAAGGATGAGGCGCGGCGACGCTATCGCTAGATGTAGGGAGATGGGGGTTGGGTGTCAAATGGTGTACATAAGTGATGGGAGGAGATCCTTCACTGTAGGGTGTGATCACCGTTGTACTGATGATCACTGGTGTTGTACAGGCACAGCAGTTGATCCCAATGCGCGATACTGCCAATTTCCGGTCACTGGCGGGTTATAGCCTGCCCACACATACAAATCAAAAAGGGCAGGACGTATCCTGCCCTACAACACATGCATCGACTAGCGATCCAGCGAGACCTCAATGGTGCGGTCGTCGTAGCTGTACTCGTCAATCTGCACAATCACGACGCCATCAGCCGGCACTTCAAACGTGACGACGAGTTCCGTAACGGTGCTGGCGCTGATGTAGCTGACGGTAATCCCGTCCTGCGTAACTGTCACCGTCGGCGAGGCGCTGTCGCCGTCCACCGTCAGCGTCAGTGTGACCGTTTCGCCCGCTTCGCCCGTGAAGCTGAGGGTGTTGCGGGTGATGCTGCTGCTGAATTCCAGCGTGGCGCTGTCGTCATCAAGCGACGCCAGTTCCGCTTCTTCCAGGATAACGTTGACCTTGCCTTCGCTGCCAGGTTCCAACACGCGAATCAGGATGGTGTAGACACCGCTGCTGGAGAGTGCCAGATCGTTGATCACGGGGTCTTCGCCGCTGTAGCTGTCGGCGTAACCAACCTGGAAGCCATCGGGGCCATTCAAGACGACCGCGACGCCAACATCTGCGCCGTCTTCAATGGTGATGTCCACCAGTTCGCCGGCTTCGCCTTCAAACTGGAAGTAGGCAAAGCTGTCGTCGTTATCCAGCGTCGCTTCGACCGAGTCGCCGTATTCCAGCGTCGTCACTTCCGCACGTTCCAGCGACAGTGAGAAGGCGCCTTCGGTGCCGCGATTGAAGCTGGTCGCTTCGATGGTGTAAATACCGCTGGAGGGCAGCGTGTATGGACCAATAAGCGAGTTCAGGTTGCCCGCGCCATCATCGTTGCTGATCAGCGGGAAGCTGGTGTCCGTGCCTTCGTAGAGGTTCAGGTAGGTGTCCCAACCGCCATCGGAGATCATGGTGATGAGGATGGTATCGCCTTCGTCGCCTGTGAAGGTGTAGAACTTGCTCAGATCGCGCGAGGTCAGTTCGTCTTCGATGGTCATGCCGTACTCGAGCGTGCTGCCTGCAGCTTTGCGGATTTCGAGCGTGTACTCGCCCGTTTCGCCATTGTTGCCATTGGCAGAGCCATAACTTTGCGCCAGGACAATATAGCTGCCATCCGCCGGAATGCTGAAGCCCGCGATTTCCGAGTCGAGGTTGCCCGCGCCATCGTCATCAGTCGCCAGTTCGTTGCCTTCGGCATCCAGCAGAGTCAGGAAGCAATCGAAATCTTCAGAGAGCAGCGAGATCGAGATGACCTGCCCTTCGGTCGCCTCAAATGTATAGGCAACGGTGGGCGCGGCTTGCGTCAATTCACCTTCAACGATGTCGCCAATCGCAATCGCTTCTGCATCTTCAACCGTGAAGTCCTGAGCAAACGCCGCCAGCGGCAGCGCCAGCAGCAAAAGCAAACCGAGTACGATCAATCGTAGTGCTTTTTGCATCGTGCTTTTTCTCCTGAGTGGTATGAGCAAACAAAACCTGCCATTTGTACGACAGTTGATACCATCTCATTGTAATGCCATTCTTATTTTTGCGCGTAGATGGTTTTGCGATTGACAAGGCATTTAACAATTCTTATAATCGCTCTGATTTTTTGCGAAAGGGGCAGCCGAAGCCTGTCTTTAAGACCGCTTCCGGCTTAGTTTTTCAAGTGCATTCAACGCATAACGCGAGACGATAGCCCAGGAACCTTACGACATTGGGGAGTAAGGCTCTTGGGCTATTTGTTTGCCCACTAGCAAAAATGTCACACACCGCTCGATTTCGGGGGACAGGCAAGGAATAATGGATTACGCACCAGATACCACGTTCGCGGGCGACGAATTTGATTTCGCCGCTCTACTAGAGGCATCGTTCGCGCAAGAGCAGCCGGAGCGCGGCGATATAGTGACCGGCGTTGTATTGTCGGTCGATGGTCAGGGTTTGATCGTCGGCATTGACGGCTTGAAGCGTGACGGCGTTGTGCCGCGTCGCGATCTGGACCGGATGGGTCTGGAGAAGGAACACTTCCACGCGGGCGATGACATTGACGTGATGATCATCCGCATGGAAGACGAAGAGGGCAACCTCGTCCTGTCGGTATCGCAGGCACAGCAGACGGAAGACTGGAAGAAGGCGGAAGAGCTGCTCCAGAATGACGGCGTATGGGAAGGCAGCGCGACCGATGCCAACAAGGGCGGCTTGATCGTGCCGTTCGGCAACCTGCGCGGTTTCGTCCCCGCCAGCCATGTGCTGGATTTGCCGCGCGGTCTGAACGAAGACGACCGCAAGCTGCGCATGGCGCGGCTGGTCGGTCAGAAGATATCGTTGAAGGTGATCGAAGTTAATCGCAAGCGCCGCCGTCTGGTCTTCAGCCAGCGTGACGCCAGCCGTGGCCGCCGTGAAGCCAACAAGGAACAACTGCTGGGCGAACTGAAGGAAGGCGATGTGCGTACGGGCCGCGTCAGTGGCCTGCGCGACTTCGGCGCATTCGTTGATCTGGGCGGCGCTGACGGCCTGATCCACATCAGCGAACTGGCGTGGCACCGCGTCAAGCACCCGAAAG
>JANRJX010000088.1:0-11429 GCA_033763755.1 Chloroflexota bacterium | reverse complement strand
AACGCCATCATGTTCGCTTCGTTATAAAGCTGGCCGGTCTGCGCCAGAAATGCCGGGTCGCCGTGATAATCGATCTCGAACAGCGTCGTCGTCTCTTCGCCGGCGGCGGGTGTGATGATCGGCGTATCGACGCGCAGATAGCCATGATCGTCCAGCCAGTCGGTCAGCGCGCGAGTGATCGTCGCGCGGATGCGCAAAATCGCCCACTGGCGCTGCGAGCGCAGCCACAGATGGCGGTTATCCATCAGGAATTCGATGCCGTGTTCCTTCGGCGTGATCGGGTAGTCTTCGACCATCTGCACCAGTTGGATCGTCTTGACATCGACTTCGTAGCCTGCCGGGATGCTCTTCTTCGCCTTATCGTTGGTCTTGACCGTTCCCGTAATGATGACCGACGACTCCTGCGTCAGCTTGCCCGCCAGCGCGAACGTTTCGGCATCCATGCCCGGTCCATACGCCACGCACTGCACCAGACCGCTGCCATCGCGCAGCATGATAAATTGCAGCTTGCCCTTGTCCGTGCGGTCATACACCCAGCCGCGCAGCGTCACCTCTTGCCCGATATACTGCCCAATCTGGCTGACCGTAATGTTCTGTGCCACCGTCGTCATCCTTGTGCCATGTTCGTCTGTTCAATCGCCGCATTATAGCGCGCAGACAGCAGCAGCGCAGATCTTAAGGGTTGCAAGGCTTTAATAGGAGTAAATTTAATGGTTGTAATCAATTCTATTTCAATTGAAAATCAATACAATGGCGACTCAATACTACATGCTCTCCAACATGCCCATCATGTACTTCAGGGTAAAAGGCAAGGCGACATTGAAAGACCTGCGCGAGGTGGAAATGGAGCTGAAACCGCGTCTGAATGCCAGGCGCGACAACCTGCATTTGCTGATTGATGTTTCCGAGATGGATGGTCTGGGGATTGAACTTAAGCATCTCAAGCAGGCGATTGGCTTGACCCATCCCCGCATTGGGAAGGTCGTTCTGTTTGGCGGCGACTTCGCGGTGCGTTCCCTGCTCACGATTCTGGCGCGGTTCACTGCCTCTGACCGACTGCGCTACTTCGGCAACGAGGCAGACGCAATGACATACCTGCAGCGACTATTGGCAGAAGCTGGTGCAACGAGCAGCGATGAAACGTTCGGCTATTACGGAAGGTAATTCTCTTACGCCGCCAGAGGCAACGTTGAGATAGAATTTATGCGTACCCATAAGTAAAAAGAGTCTCAAGGAAATCAACAATGGCAATTCAGTATCATGTGATGGACGATATGCCGGTCATTCGTATTGATGTACAGGGCAAGATAAGCCTGAAAGAGTCGCAGGAAATCGAAGCACTCCTTATTCCAATTCTGGATCGCGCGGAGCGTCCCCTCTATCTGCTGATCGATATGTCTCGCATGGAAGTGCCGTCGCCCGATATTTTGCGCGCAAGCAACTCGACTGGCTTTATCCACCCCAATGTCAAGAAGATGGCACTGTTCGGCAGCAGCGCCGTCGTTCGTTCTATCATCAATTTTATCGTGCGCCTGGCTGCCTCTGACCGCGTACAATTCTTCGCGACGGAGCAGGAAGCGATGGACTATCTGAATCAGGCGATTGCAGAAGAACACGCACAATGAGCTAAGTGCGACGATCACCGTCGCCTTGTGGCATAATCGCTGTCTTTCGAGTTGACCACGAAGGACAGTGTTTATGAAAGCCGACCTCGACCGCCTGATGGCGGCGCGCGAACTTGCCGGGTTTGTCGTTGAATGTGCCGATGTCTTCAGCGCACCCCGCCACTACCTTACCAACGGCGTTAGCATCACGCAGGGCAAAATCATCAAGCGAGCGGGCGCGGAGCCGATTCTGATCGTCAACCCGATGGAGACCGAAGAGGCGAAGAAAAGTGGGCTGACCGTCTACTCATTCAACGATCTCGGCTGGGCGAATTTGGTACAGGCAGCAGACGGCGACCGCGACAAGGCGAGCATCGCTTTCTGGGGCAAGTGCCTGCACACGGCGGGCATCGAGTCGGGCAAGATCGCGATCTACGGTGTCGGCAATCTGCACACAATCATCGATTATGTCGATAAGCTGCGGGCGCAGTACCCGCAGTACCAGATCGTTGGCGAAAGCGGCATGACGGTGTTCGATCAGGCGTACCTGACGAAAGACGCTGCCGAGATCGCCCGGCTGCAGGACATCGGCACTCGTACCGCCGCCGTGTTGCAAGCGACCTGGAACTATATTGCCAGCCACCACGCGCAAGGTGAGACGGTCGTGAACGCGAACGGCGTCCCGCTGACGGTAGGCGCGGTCAAGCGCTTTGTGCGCCGCGCGCTGCTGGATCACGATCTCGAAGATACCGACATGATCTTTGCCCAGGGGCGCGATGGCGGCTTCCCGCACAGCCGCGGCGAGTCGGGCGATGCGTTGAAGCTCGGTCAGCCGATTGTCTTCGACCTGTTCCCGCGCGAACTGGGCGGCGGTTATCATCACGACTGCACGCGGACGTGGTGCATTGGTTATGCGCCGGACGCCGTGCGGGCTGCCTACGAGCAGGTGATGGAAGCGTTCGATATGGCGGTCGAGGTCATCCGTCCGGGCATGGATGCGAAGACACCGCAGGAGCGCGTGCAGGATTACTTCGAGGCGCACGGTCACAAGACCACCCGCAGCGACCCAAACACGACTGACGGTTACATGCACTCGCTCGGTCACGGTATCGGCTTGAACGTGCATGAACGCCCGGCACTGGGGCATCTCTCGAAAGACATGCTGGCAATCGGCAACATCGTCACCATTGAGCCGGGGTTGTATTATCCAGAGCAGGGTTTTGGTGTGCGCGTGGAGGACAGCTTTTACCTCGCGCAAGATGGGCAGGTAGTCTCGCTCACGCCCTTCCACCGAGACCTGGTGCTGCTGCTGAAAGGATAGAACTCTATGCCTGTTACCAATGGCTTTTCGCGGCTTGCCCGCCTGCTGCTTCTGACCGCCGCTATCGTGGTCGTGGTCGCCGGGCTGCGCGCCTTTGCCGAACCGTTGAGCGCGTTCTTTCTGGCAGCGCTGATCGCTATGGTGGTCGCGCCACTGCGCAACTACCTGATGCAGCGCGGCATGTCGCAGGGGGCATCGCTGGCGGTCGTGCTGGTGCTGATCCTCGCGGTCGGCGCGCTGCTGGTGCTCTTTGTCGGCGTTTCGACCAACCAGTTGATCCGCAAACTGCCCGATTATGAACAACAGGTGCAGTCGCTGGAGGCAGGGATTACGACACAAATCGAACGGTTTGGCTTGTCCGAACAGACGACCGAAGCGCTGGAAGCGTTCGATCTGCAATCGCTGTTCCCCATCGCCAGCAGCATCCTGAGCGCGGTCGGCAATTCGCTCGGCAACCTGCTGCTGGTGTTCCTGATCCTGGTCTACATGCTGCTCGATGCGCCTAATTTGCCACGCCGTCTGCGCGCGGTGCTGCCGCCCGGCAGTCGCTGGCTGGAGAAGGCGGGTCTGTTCATCAACAGCGTGCAGCGCTACATGATCCTGCGCACGGTCTTCGGCGCGGTCATCGCCATCATCCAGACCATCGTCATGCTCATTATCGGTGTGGATTTCGCTGTGCAGTGGGGTGTGCTGTCGCTCATCACCAACTACATCCCAAACATCGGCTTTGTGCTGGGCGTCATCCCACCCGTCGCAGTCACGCTGCTGGAAAAAGGACCGCTGCTGGCGGTGGTACTGCTGGTGGTCTACAGCGTCGTCAATAACATCATCGAAAGCTTTGTCGCGCCGCGCTTCATGGCGGACGACCTGGGCATTACCAGCCTGTTCATCTTCCTGTCGCTGATCTTCTGGACATGGGTGCTGGGCGCGGCGGGCGCGCTGCTGGCAGTGCCGCTGACGCTGCTGGTCAAGATCATGCTGCTGGATGGTGAAGAAGGCACGGAGGGCGTCGTCGCGGTCATCAGCGAGAAGGTGTAGACGTAAATCCGCCAGTCCGCACTTCGCGGCACAGCGAAACCTACGTTATACTGACATATGATTTGGGCGAAACGGCGAAAGGCGGCGAGCGATGGCGCGCATTTACATCACGCACCACCCACAGGAAGAAGCGTTTGCGTTGCAGATTGCGCGTTCGCTGGTCGATCTCGGCGCGGATGTCTGGATCGATCTGCCGCAAATCCCGCCTGGTCGTTTTCACAATAACATGGCGGTCGGCTTTGAGACCTGCGAGGCAATGGTCGCCGTGCTTTCGCCTGCTGTGATCGTCGAACGACAGGTGATTGACGACTGGAACACCTTCCACGAGCGCGGCAAGCCTGTCGTGCTGGCAGCGCGGCAGCCGCCCGCCACGTTCGGCATTGGTTTGCAGCCGGGACAGTATGTCGATTTCGCGCCCGGCTATGAGACGGGTCTGGCACAGCTCGTCGCCACGCTGCGCTATCACAACGCGCTGCCCTCCACGCAAGCACCGCCGCAGCCTGCTGCCAGCGTACTGTCATCACCGCCAACTGCACAACCTACTGTAGGGGCAGGGCGTGTCCTGCCCGCTCCTCCACCGCCACCCGCGCAGCGCCAGATTCTTGGCAGCGGCGGGCTGCTGCGGCGCGGCGGCGGCACAACGCAGCCTTCTCCATCACAGGAAACTGCCTACGCCGTGCCATCGGGCGAAGCACCGCGTCGTAACAACCTGCTCATCCCGATCATTCTCGGCGTGCTGCTGGCGTTGATCGCGCTCGGCGCGCTGGTCTTTCTTGTTCTGCTGCCGCAGCAGGAACGCGCCAATCAGGAAGCGACACAGGTCGTGCTGGGCGTGACGGCGACCGAACAGCAGCGACAGATCGACGCACAGGGCACCGCCGAAGCGCAGGGCATTCTGTTGACACAGCAAGCACTGGCACAGACGCAGGCGGCGGACGCCGCCGCCAATCAGCAGATCGGCGCGACCGAAACCGCCGTCGCGATGGCGACAGCGATGGTCAATGCGACCGTTGATTTCCAGGTCACACAGTTGGCGGCGACGCTGGCAGCGGAGGATGTGAACCAGAGTCGCCGCGAACTGATCGCCGTCGAAGCCACGCTCACGGCACAGGCGCTGCTGGGTCGGGGCATCTTGCCGCCGATTGCGCCGACGACCAACCGCTTCACCGAACAATCGCTGCTTTACAGCTTGCAGCAGGAATGGATCATCGGCGATTACGCCGTGCGCCTGTGGGAAGACCCGACCATGACCTACAGTGCGCTCACGATTGACCGCGCTAACCAGCCGCGCATTCAGGTGGATAGCTACAGGGGCGGCACCGTCAGCGATCTGACCCGATCGGACGTGACGGGCAACGGCAATCCCGATGTCGTTTTTGAAATGTCCTATGGCGGCGCGACGGGGCTGTCGTGTTCCGTCATGGTCTATGATTTGGGTGCGCGAGCACTGCGCGTTGCCGAAACGCCCGCCGGAGCCTGTGGTTCGCGCTTTGCTGACCTGAACAGCGACCGTGCGCAGGAATTGATCGTTGGTGATACGACGTTTGCCTACCAGTTTTGCAGCGGTGCGGAGTCGCCCATCGTCGAAGTCGTGCTTGCCTATGACCGCTTCGCCGGGCGTTATATCCCGCTGAGCGCCAATTTCCCGCAGTACTACCGCACGCAGGCAGAGGCATACATGGCGGCGCGGGCAGACCTGACGACACAACTGAGCGTGCAGGCAGAAGCAGGGCAAATGGAGAGCGTCAAGTGTGCGGTGTTGGGCGCAATCCTGCCGTATCTCTACGGCGGCATGGGTGAGACGGCATGGCGCGAGTTCGCGCGACTGTACCCATATGCTGACGCCGCGCAGTTCCGCGCCGAAATCCTCGACCTGTTCAACAACAGCCCGTTCTGCAAGTGATGTGAGGCATGACGACACCTCCTGTTCCCAAACTGAAAGCGGCGCGCCCGCCATCCAGCTTACAGATCATGTTCGCTGCGATTCTGGCAATTGCGCTGATTTTGGCGATCAACTTCGCCAGCCGCATCACAGGCGCACAGCCGTTGCAGCAGACATATGACGAGGTGAGCGCCGAGCTTGACCAGCTGCGGCAGGAGCAGGCAGCGTTGATCGCTGAACGCGATTATGTGCGCAGCGATGCCTATGTCGAAGAGTGGGCGCGTGACGAGGGCAAGCTCGTGCGCCCCGGCGAATCGCTGTATATCCCCGTGCCTGTGGTGGGCGCCCAGGTGGCGCAGGAAACAGAGACCACATTCGTGCCGATTGAAACATCGCCGCCGCAGCCACCACCCTGGGTGATCTGGTGGCAGTTGTTCTTCGATACCCCGCCACCAGAGTTTTAAGCAGGATATTCGGATTCTCAATACAGGTATGAAACGCAATCGGTTCATCTGGCTTGGACTTCTGGTCGTCGTTGTTCTGGCATCATTCCTCCTTGTGCAGGCGACGGAGCAGCGTCTCGCGCCGGATAATAATGTCGCCACAGTGCAGTCCGCAGACGCCGCTGACGGCACATGCCGTGCTGTCGTCAGGGCGCTTATCCTCAATCAGCGCAGCGAACCCAACACGGACGCTGCCATCGTCGCGCAAGCAGCGCGCGGCGAAGTCTTTACGCCTGTGGCAATAGATGACACCGGCTTATGGCTGCGCGTGGAGATCAGCGCTGGCTCGGTATGGATATCCAGACAGTATGTAACGCTGCACGGCGATTGTGCTCCGTTCGGTACCGCTATCAGTGAGTCGATTGGCTCAGCTTCCGGCGGTGACGACTTGAATTCTACGACCAATCTTGCTTTATCCCCCGTATTCACCGACGAAGTGCAGTATTGGCGCGCATATATCAATCTGTGGGCGGACGAATACGGGATAGATGCCAACCTGATCGCCACCGTGATCCAAATCGAAAGCTGCGGCGATCCAACGGTTGGCTCGTCTGCGGGCGCGCAGGGTCTTTTCCAGGTGATGCCGTTCCACTTTGAGCCTGAAGAAGACATGCTGGATGTGCAGACCAATGCAAGGCGGGGACTGGACTATCTCGCAGGCGCGTTGGCATTGGCTCAAGGGGATGTGCGGCTCGCCCTGGCGGGCTATAACGGCGGTTACGGCATCATGTATCGCGATTGGGTGGCGGAGACGCGCGCCTATGTGTCATGGGGCAGTCGCATCTACGCGGATGCCAGCACAGGCGCAACGACGAGCGCGGCGCTGGCAGACTGGCTGGCGGCGGGCGGCGCAAACCTGTGCCGCCGCGCCCGCCAGAGCATTGGTGCATTCTAGCGCGCTTTCACTCCTGGGCAGATTTGAATGACAGCCCCTTTGCTGCCAACGCTTGACGCAGCTTCTCCAGTGCGTTTGGACCGAAACCATGTAATGCCATCAACTCGGCTTCAGTGCGCGCGGTGAGCTGCTCAAGACGCTCAATGCCTGCGCCTGCCAGCGCCCGCTGTGCGGGGGCGCCGAGCTTAGGCAGATCGCTGCCCTGCGATTGACTGCTACTCATGGTCACCTCTCAAGAATGCCAGTGTGCGTTCCCACGCCAATGCTGCTGCCGTCGGGTGGTACGCCTGCGTACGGTCGGACTCAAAGAACCAGTGTCCTGCATCAGGGTACTGATAGAACGTTACCGGTCGTCCTGCCTGCTTCAGGGATGTCTCAAGTCGCTCAACCTCTGCTTGCGGTTCGTACTCATCGGTTTCGGCAAAGTGACCGAGATAACGGGCTTTTGACTGGCTGTAATCACCAGGACCTGTGCCGTAAAAAACGACGACGGAACGGACATGATCGGGTTGGGTAAGCGAAAGTTGCAGAGCGAAATAGGCTCCCAGCGAGAACCCGATCACAGCCAGCCCCTGATCGTTACTGCCGGCGCTTTGGCGCAGGAATGCTGCGGCATCCGCGACTTCCGCGCTGGCACGGCTGTGGTTCTCATCCAGTGCATCGCGCAGGATTTCCGCATCAGGGATCGTATCGGCAACCTTGCCGTGATACAGGTCGGGCGCGAAGGCGACAAACCCCGCCGCTGCCAGCTGCCGACAGAACGCCCTGATCGTGTCGTTCAATCCCCACCAGGGATGCAGGACGAGGACGGGGCTGCCCTGCCCGGATGCGGGCAGAGCGAAATAACCTTCGGTGTGGGTCATGTGGCATCCTGTCACTTGACATAGACGATTAGCGCTATATGCGCATCGTTGTGCGTTGTGTATCGGTCTGGAACTAATCACCTGGTGTTGCACTTAAGTCAGCTACCTGGACTCGCAATGCCGGTTGCTCCGCGCGCTACTCCTGCACGCCGTAGATGCGGATGAGCCCGAAGTCGCCGTCGCTGCCGAATTACACTTCCCAATCTTCAACTCGTAATCCTGAGACACGTCCGAATTCGCGAAGATTGTGCGTAATCACAATGAGTTCGTGGACAAGCGCAATCGCAGCAATTTGCATGTCGTAAGGTCCTACGGGCTTGCCTGCGAGTTCCAAAGTAGCCTTGATGCGCCCAAAATGATCCGCCGCTGTTTCATCAAACGGCAATTTGGCAAAGCGAATAAAGAAAGCGTCCTGGATTTCCCGTGAGCGTTGCGGGGTGAGACTCTTCGCTGAACTGCATACATTTCCCCTTGAGTGACAGTGCTAATTGCAATATCGCTGTCGGCAATCAGGCGCATGTGTTCGCGAATTTTCGGCGCACGTCCGTTGATATAGCGAATGCAGGTGTTGGTGTCCAACAGGTACTTCATTCGATCTCGTCTCGCACATCCGCCTGCAACGGCTGTGCGCGCTCGATGGGATCGTGCGCCAGGCTGCCATAGGTCGCATCAAGAAACTGCTCCCAAGGCATGTGTTTGAACGCCTCCACTTGCAGATCGTGCTTGAGTGCGCTGCTCAAGTGTTCGAGCAAGCGCACTTTATCGACCATCGTCATGCGTTGTGTGAGTTGTAGCGCTTCTTCGTAGACCGTCATTCGCAACCCTCGCGATTATGTTACCGAAATGCGGTAGCACAATTATAGCAAAGTTCACTTCACTCGTTGGGCTGCCATCGTCCCGCTCCATAACAAGGCGGGTACACATCGTCCCCACCTCCGACAGCACCGCACGCTACCCCCGCACACCGTAGATGCGGATGAGTCCGTCCGGTCCGCCCGCGATGAGCAGGCGATCGTCGCTGGTGAAGAGCAGCGCATCCTGAGTGTAAATGCCTGGTATGAAGCCGCCGACCTGCTCGCCCGTCTCGACATTCCAGAAGCTGAAATAGATGTCACTTTCTGAGTAACTATCTCTGGGAAGATTCGATTGGTATGTCCCTAACACCAGGAGACTGCTTTCATTTGTAACTTGAGCCGCAACGATTCTCCCGCTAACCCATGGTATGTAGATATGGCGTGAAAGATTAAGCTCGTACAGCACTTCATTTCGGTCCCAATCCCAAACGATGAACTGATGATCAGGGAAATTAGGTTCTACTCTTGATGTATAACCCAGAGCATATACGTGTCCTGTTGACCAAATTTCAGCTCTTGTTACAAACGGGTATGGAAACAAGCCCACAATCTCATTTGTGAAAATGTCCCATATCGTTACAGCATGGCCGTTTAGGTCTCCATCTACAGAGAGCGCATAACGCTCAAAGTCTTGTTCCGATCCAGGTGGTAAGGGTACGTTTACAGGATCAATCACTTCCCCAGTCTCTGCATTTCTGATGGTCGCCTGGTGATTGAAGTGATCGATGGAAGCCACCCATCCAGTGCCTTCACGCACACTTAGGTCATCTAGCGAACTGAACAGAGCGAATGGGTTCGGTTGTGACCAAATTGCATCGCCTGTTGCAAGGTCAATCATGCGAATGGCATTTGGATAGAGAACCACCAGACGATTTCCATCAGCACTTACTTTGATCGAGTCGGGTCTCTCTTGCATGAACGTAACATTCAAGTCGTTTTGTTCACCCGTCTCCAACGATGAAATCGTGATGCCATTTATCTCGTCCAGGTTGCGTGTAACGAGTTCAATGCCTTGCGCTTCTGACAAGACAAGTTGTGCAATCCATGATCCAAATGCGAAACTAACTTGCTGTTGAGGAGTCGGAGTGACCTCTGCGCGCATAGTGTGGATTGTTAGGTAATGCTGTACGTCGTCAACCGAGAACAACAACGTTCCATCGGGGTTAAAATGTACGCGACCACCTGACGCTCCCGGCGCATCGATTTCTTTCAAACCACCTACATCACCAGCAAGTTGAAACAAGGCGATAGTTCCAAGTTCCGTGTGCAGGGCAAGTGACCGTCCGCTTTCATCAAAGCGAGACCCCCAATGATTAATGATTGCACCACTAGAAGCCCTTATGGGCGTGATTTCGTTGGGAACCTGATATTCAAACTGGGCGGGAGATGGCACGTGCCACCACAGTGCATAAGGAGTCATTGGAGTGGTTGTAATCAGCCGTATAGCATTCCCGCCTTCAATGAAAGTCCATGTGCTAATGTATGATCGAGGGGGAAGAGGAAATGTGAGGGAGGTCTCTGTCTTTGTCACAAGATCGTATGCGAAAAGCTGATTGGACCAATCGTTTCCGGTTGAATAGACCACGTACCGTCCGTCTGGGCTATATGCTAAATCTGTCATTGGTGCTATCAATGTGGATGGTTCATCAATGTCCCAGGTTGTGAGATCAAGAAGATATAAGGAGCCAAGTACGCCCTGCTCGGTGGCAAGCGCTAAGGTTCGTAGATCCGGCGAAAAACTGATTGCACCAATCGATTCTTCTCCTCGATAAATGTGCGTCAAGTTCCCAACGCTTACATCCCAAAAATACACATCACTCCCACGGACAGCGACAATTTGTGACCCGTCAGGGCTATATTGCACTTCTGAGATAGATGCTGCACTCTGTAGATCAGCAAACAGCAGCAGGCGCGGCGCGGCTTGCAAGTCAGCGGCGTTGAAGAGCAGAATGCCGCGTGCGCTGCCCACCGCAATCGTGCTGCCGTCCGGTGACCAGTCGGCGGCTTCGTATATTCTCCCTTTGCCCAGCACTGATAGTAGTTCCAGGTTGGCGACGTTTTCCGGCGTAATCGGTTGTAAATCATCTGGCAGCAATCGGCTGTTTTCTGGAATATCTGACAAGTACGGTAAACTGCTTTCCGCCTTGTTTGCTTTAATGAACAGAAATGATGCAGTCACCACAAATGTGAGGGCAACCACCATAATTTTCTGTCGAAAACGCTGCACATTTGTTCCTGCAACGGTTGCGGTTTGCACAATCATGACCTTTGCATTCAATTACGTGCAGATACTAACGCAGCGAAGCCTCTATTTGCACCACTCAAAGTCTTGGAGTGGTGAAGATCATGGACAAGCAAAATCAGGCAGATGGGCAGGATAGTGCGGATAGCGGTGGTGATAGAGCTGGCGACGGTTCCAAGCAAAGACAAAGAGCTTGATGGCACGAGATAAAGCCAGGATGCAGCGGG
>JANRJX010000087.1:0-3017 GCA_033763755.1 Chloroflexota bacterium | reverse complement strand
CATGGCAAGTTTCGCGGGGTTGGATATGGCGGAGATGATGCTCTCCGGTGAGATGGCAGGTCCCAACCCAGCGCTGAACTGGCTGCTATGGTCGGGCTGGCCGTTCGTCTTTCTGCTGCTGGCGACTCCGGTACAGCTCATTGTCGGGCGGCAGTATACCGTTGGCGCGTGGAAGGCAGCACGTAACGGCACGACGGGCATGGACACGCTGATCGCGCTCGGTTCTTGGGCGGCGTATCTATACAGTATAGTTGTGCTGATTGGTATGGTCGTGGGTTACAGTGCGGTCGGCGCGCACGTCTATTTCGAGACGGCGGCAGTCATCCTGACGTTAATTACGCTGGGTAAGCTGCTTGAAGCCCGCGCCAAAGGACGCACCAGCGAGGCGATCAAGAAGTTGCTTGGTCTGGCACCGAAAACCGCCACGCTGCTGCGGAATGGCGATGAGATTGAAATCGCTATCGACGATGTGGTCGTGGGCGATCATCTGGTCGTGCGTCCCGGTGAACGGATGCCGGTCGATGGGGTGGTCGTCAAGGGGCGGTCGTCCGTCGATGAGTCAATGCTGACAGGCGAAAGCCTCCCCGTTAGCAAAGAGTCGGGCAGCGAAGTCATCGGCGCGACCATCAACAAACAGGGGCGGCTGGTGATCGAGGCGCGGCGCGTCGGCGCAGAAACGGCGCTGGCGCAGATCGTCCGGCTGGTTGAGCAGGCGCAGGGATCGAAAGCGCCGATTCAACGTGTCGCCGACCAAGTGTCCGGCGTGTTCGTCCCAATTGTGCTGGTGCTGGCGGCGCTGACCTTCATCGGATGGCTGGTGATCGGGCAGGTTGGCTTCACGGCGGCGCTGGTGAATGCAGTCGCCGTGCTGGTGATCGCCTGCCCGTGTGCGCTCGGTCTCGCCACGCCGACGGCGATCATGGTTGGCACGGGGCGTGGCGCGGAAATGGGCGTGCTGTTCAAGAACAGCGAAGCACTGGAGAGCGCGAAACGTGTGCAGGTGGTGGCGCTGGATAAGACCGGGACGATCACGCGCGGTGAACCGAGCGTGACGGATGTCATCGCCCTGAACGGTTGGCATGAGGATGAGGTGTTGCGCCTGACCGCAATTGCCGAGCGGGGCAGCGAACATCCGCTGGGTCAGGCGGTGGTCGCGGCGGCACAGGCGCGCGGTCTGGCGCTAACACAGCCGGAAGCGTTTGAGGCGGAGTCCGGGCGCGGGGTGCGTGCCACTGTCGAAGGTAAGACAATTCTTGTCGGCAGCCCACGCTTCATCCGTGAACAGGGGCATGACTTGACCACATATACTGGGCAGATCGAAGCACTGCAAGGGCGTGCGCGCACCGCCGTGCTGACGGTCATCGATGGTGTATTGTCGGGCATTCTGGGCATTGCGGACACGGTGAAGGACGGATCACGCGAAGCGGTCGCTGCGCTGCGGGCGCAGGGTCTCGAAATTGTGATGATCACCGGCGACAACGAACGCACCGCACAGGCAATTGCCCGTGAGGTGGGCATCACGCGGGTGCTGGCAGAAGTGCTGCCCGATCAGAAAGCGGAGATGGTGAAGCGACTCCAGGCTGAAAGCCGCAGAGTCGCCATGGTCGGTGATGGCATTAATGACGCGCCCGCGCTGGCACAGGCAGACGTGGGTATCGCCATCGGCACCGGGACAGACATCGCCATCGAAGCCAGTGATGTGACGCTGGTGAGTGGTGACCTGCGTGGCGTAGCGCGGGCAGTCAGCTTGAGCCGGGCGACCATGCGGACGATCTACCAGAACCTGTTCTGGGCGTTCATCTACAACATCATCCTGATCCCGGTGGCAATGGCGGGCGCGCTGATCCCGATGCTTGCCGCTGCGGCGATGGCTTTTTCGTCCATATTCGTTGTAAGCAACAGTCTCCGCCTCCGGGGACGAAAGATGGAGTCAGAAGCAACTGCTCAACCCGCCGTGCTGAAGCCCGCGTACGCGGTTGGAGATTAGCCGTTACTACGGGGTGCTTGCCAGTTGGTGAGCGCCCCGCCTCTAAAGACTGGTTGTTGATTTGCATCAAATACAATGCGCCATTTGGCGGATAGACAATCAAGCGCGGCGACCATAGTGTTGAGCGAATAGACATACATGGTACTGGAGCAGAGCGCCATGAAATTCCTCAACATCGGGCGTTTACGCTGGGTTATACACATTATCCTGTTTAGCATCTCTATTGCTTCAGTTCTGGTTGTCTCATCCCTAAAACCCACTATTTCTTTTATCAATCAAATGACCATAGCTTTTGGATATTTATCACTCGGATATTTGGGTGTCACATTGCTCATTGGTCCGTGGCAACTTTTACGCAATAAACACCGCCGCAATCCAGTCAATATTAATCTGCGCCGTGATATAGGAATTTGGGCAGGCATAACAGGTATTGCCCATGTCGTTTTTGGGTTTCAGATCCATCTGGGTGGCGACATCATCCGCTACTTTTTTGAGAAAGATCAGGAGGGCAACTGGCAGCTTGCGTTGAACCTGTTTGGGGTCAGCAATATAGTCGGTCTCTCGGCTACTGTAGTGCTGGTTTTGCTGCTTGTCTTATCCAACGACATTTCATTACGGGTGATGAAAGGGAAAATCTGGAAGAACATTCAGCGTTTGAATTATGTGCTGGCTGTGCTGGTGATTGCGCATACGTTTGGTTACCAGAATGTCGTCAATCGCGAAGGTGTGATGACGTTATTGGTCATATTTATCGCCATTGCGGTGTTAGTTTTTCAAGTGCTTGGATTAAATTTATATAGACGACGACAGCAGTTTGGCAGCAGACGAGCAAAAAACACTCCATAAAAGACAAATGCACCGAGTTGACGGTGCATTTGCCAGATTACTCATGCTTCAATCAGTAACTACGCCTCGACAGGCGCATACTCGATGGCGGTCAGCGCCTGCTCGATGGTGTCCCATGAAGCGGGCTGCTTCCACTGCACAGTGACGAGCTGCGCGGGCTTGTTGACATCCAGCACTTCCACGC
>JANRJX010000086.1:0-4866 GCA_033763755.1 Chloroflexota bacterium | reverse complement strand
GCAGGCGCGCGAGCAAAAACTGGAACGACGGTCGCAGACATTCCTGCGCAGTCTGGTAGGCGTGCTGCTGCTGGCGACGCTGGGCGCGTTCGGGCTAACTGCGTTCGCGCTGGATCGCGAAGCGCAGGCGCAGACGGCGCGTGATGAGGCAGTTGCCGCTTTTCGCAATGCCGAACGTCAACGCCTGGCACTGCGTGCAGATCAGGTACTTGATGCGGGTGCAAACGGCAATATCGGCTTCGCACTGGCGATGCGAAGCCTGCAATACGGTTACAACCCTGAGGCAGACATCGCGCTTCAACGGTCACTTGCCGACGGTATCCCGCTGCGTAGTCTGCCCCCTGTGCGCAATGGCGTCTATTCAATGTTCTATTCGCATGAGGGCACTTTGATCGCCCTTCCGGGTGAAGCCGTTGTGCGTGTTGTCGATGTGGCAACGGGGAATGAAATTCAGACTCTAACGGGAGATGAAGTCTATCGTTATGCAGAGTTTTCGCATGACGACCAGCTTTTGGTCGTTCTAGGTGACAATACGCTGAGGATTTTGGATACGGAGACCTGGGAGCAGCTTCATCATATTGATATACTGGGCAACGTCTTTGGCTATCTCACACCGAACATGCCCGATCACTTATTCATCCACTTCTCTACGGACAGCATTCTGGAGCTAAACATCCGCACAGGGGAACAAATCCGTCGTCATCCGCTGACGACTGCGCGTGGTGAATCGGTCGATCTCATCACTTACGACCCCGATGGAAATCTGCGTTATCTGGTGAAGGATGCGCAAAATCGGTTGATGCTCTTCAACCCGGAGACCGAAACGATAGCTTGTCCGCTGATCGATACACCGTCAGATGCTTTCACCTGGACTGCTCAGCCTACCCGTAGCGGAGGCGAGGATATCTTATTTACTGCTCAAGGCAGCCGAAGCTACATCTTCGATTTCTCCTGTCAGCAGATAAGCCAATTTGCTGGACATGAACCAGGTGTCGAAATCTGGAATATCGATATTCTGCCGGAACACGACTTTATAGCGACAGGTGATAGTTCCAGCCAGGTCATTCTGTGGTCTTTAAGAACAGGGGTTGAAATCGCGCGCTTTTCCCCCACAGATTTCAGAGATCTGGCGATTTCGCCGGATAGTCGGCAAATTGCCATCGGCGACTTTGAGACGACTTACATCTGGGATCTGACTCCTCTCGAAGATGTGCGACAGATCGTCATCAACTCCATTTCGCCATTTCCGCAGTTCGCAGCTGATGGGCAAAGTGTTTATGTCGGTGGCTTTGGTAATCCTTTTGGACACTGGTCGCTCGACGGACGAAATCTGTCACCGAACTTCGACTTCGAGTGGCAAATTCGCGGGTTTGACGTCAGTGCGGATGGGCGCATGATGGCGGTGTCGGTTGAAGAGGGGCGGGCAGGGAACTTCTCTAACTATTTGCTAAATCCCGATACGGGTGAGATTTTACATGAATTGGTCGGGCATGCTGAACTGGTCAACTACATCTCCTTCTCGCCTGACGAAACGCAGGTATTGAGCGGAGGCTTTGACACGACCGCCCAAATCTGGGATGTCGCCAGCGGGGAGCGACTGCGTGTATACGAGGGTGTCCATACGAGCGCGATTGGCGCATTTTACTCGCCGGATGGACAGCGCATTCTCACGATCAGCATTGATAGCAAAGCCGCTATCTGGGATGTGGTTACAGGGGAAGTCATGCTTGTTGTCGAGCATGGCGGTGCTGCCCTGGCGCATGGTAGTTTTGCGCCTGATGGGGAGTCCTTTGCTACCGCCTCTACCGAGGGCTTTGCAACAATCTGGGACGCCGAGACGGGTGAGATGCGCTTGCGTCTGGCGCATCCTAATGTCGTTTTTGCCACACACTTTTCGCCGGATGGTCGGTTTCTTCTGACGGCGTGCTGGGATGGCATGGTGAGGTTGTGGGATGTCGCAACAGGTGAGCTGGTTCGTCTCTGGGATACGGGGCATGGTGAGATCAGTTCCGCCGAATTCTCACCGGATGGGCAGTACATCGTGGCAGCCAATGGCGGAACAAACACCGAATTACGCCAACCCTTCGTCCAGGTTTGGCGCGTCAATCTCGATGCGGTCATCGCGGCTTACTGCGCTCGCAACCCACTCGACCTTACGCCAGAAGAGCGCACCCAGTACGGCATTACCGATAACGATCCGATCTGTCCGCCGCCGTGAGGTGAGGTGCGTAAACAGGCTGGCACACGCAATCTATTGCCCCAGAAACGCCACCATCTGCGCGCGGGCGTGGGCGTACATGCTGTCTTCAACCGTCGCCAGCAGCGATTTGGGGATATGATCCCACAACTCGCTCTGGATGCGGATGTCATCATCGAGGATGACGCGCAGCACCGCCGCCGGAACGTCAATGCGCCCGCCGAATACCTCTAACGTCTGGCTGCTGCCCGGCGGCAGTTGCCCGCCGATGAAGTCGCGCCACTCCGCCAGCGTCTCGTCACTCATGAATGGCGTCCAGGCGTCCGGCGCAGCCGCGCACAGCGTCGGGCGCTGCCAATCGAGCAGCGCGGCGTAATCGCGCTCGTCCATGTAGATCAGGATGATGTGCAGCATCAGGAAGCGCAGCTTGCGGTCGCCCCAACTGCCGCCGACGAAATGCGGGCGCACCATCTCCAACGACCATAATTCGTCCATGGAGAGATGTGCGACGTAGCCCGCCAGAAATGCGCGTTGCGCGTCGGTCGTTGGCGTGCGGAGCGTGGGATGCTGGTCGAGCATCGCGCGCCAGGGATGCGTGTCTATCGGGCGATCGTAGGCGAAAAAGTGCGTCGACTCGCGGTTAAGGTTGCCGGAAATGCGCGCATCGGCGGCGATATTGCCGAGCAGGAACGCGGGCAGTTCGCGCTTGAGCAGGGCGCGCATGTCCTCCGGAACCTGCTCGTCTACGATCAGCCGTTGGGCGCTGGCGAGGTGTGTGAAGGGGGTTGGCATGATGCGTCAGGCGCAGCCCGGCAAATCGGCGGCGTCGCGCGCCCAATCGCGCCCGTAAAACGCCAGATATTCGTTCAGGTGGCTGCCCCAGTACTCATCGTTGTGATCGCCGACGGGATTGATAATGTAGGTATGCGGGATGCCGCGCGCACTCAGGCGGCTGGAGAAGAGTTCCAGGTTGCTGCCGACAAAATCAATCGCCGCATTGTCGATATACATGCGCAGGTCGGCGTCGGTCAGCAGCGACGTATCGAGCGCCAGATCAAGCGGATTGTTCTCCTCAGGCGCGTTATCGGGGTCGAAGAAGGCGCTGTGACCGCCGACGATGCCAAATACATCGGGATGGCGCATGGCGATGCTGTACGCCCAGAAGCCGCCGCGCGAAATGCCGCCGATGGCGCGCTGCTGCCGGTCGTCAATTGTGCAGAAGTCGCGCTGAATAGCGGGCAGGAGCTCGTCCATGATGACCGTCTCGTAGGAGTCGGCGGGCGGGAAGGTGTTATCCGTGCCAATGCTGCCGAGCGGCGGCATGACGACCAGCATCGGCGGCAGTTCGCCTCTGCGGATGCCGTCGTTGAGCAGTTCGACAATGCCGAGATCGATCCAGTCGCCTTCGCCCGCCAGCCCCGGCATGAGCAGCACGACCGGATAGCGCTTCTGCGTTTCGATGTAGCAGGGCGGCGCGTAGACGCTGTAGGTCAGCCGTTCGCCCGTGCTTTCACTGCGGAAGTCGTCAAACTCCAATAGCTGCCCGCCTTCGGCAACGCAGGGGATGATGGTCGCGGTCGGGGTTGCCAGCGGCGTCGGCGTCAGCGTCGGCAGTCGGGTGGCGGTCGGCGTCGCGGTGGGGAGCGGCGTCAGCGTCGGCTCGGCGGTCACGACGATCACGACGCGCGTCGGCGTCGGGATCGGCGCGAGCGTTTCGCAGCCCGCCGCCAGCAGCGCAAGCAGAAGGGTCGTCAGGGTGTAGATGATGGGTCGCATACGGGCTATTATAGCATTGTCTGGATGATTCAAGAGATCTTAACGCACGGGCGCGGAGAACAGCCAGCGGACGACGCATGCGTCGTCCCTACATCACACCCGATCCGTTTGTAGGGACGAGGCATGCCTCGTCCGGTTCTTCAAAACAGGGGACTCGAAATGCAAAATCTCAATCAGTTGCTACAGGTCGTGAACGCGGCATCGAGCGTCGCGGAGATCGTGCGCGAAAAGCAGGTCTATCGCTACGGTGTGCGCGGCGCGGCGGCGCTGTACCTGCATACCGAAGGCGCGGAGGTGCGGCTGTTCCGCTGGGCGCTGCCGACGATGGAGATCAGCGCGCAGTTACAGGCGACGTTCGGCTGGCGCATCGCGCAAGAGCAGGACGACGCGGGCGTGTACTTCGTGGCGAAGCGACGCAAGCTGGTCGGGGGGCTGGCAGCCGGAGTGTTTACCGTGACCATCCCACACGACACGCACGTCATTCTGCGGCTGGAACGCTGTCAGGTGTTCATGGGCGAGATGACGGGCGTGCTGGAGTTGCCGGGGTCAGGTGGGGCGATAGTGGCGAGTAACGAGTGATAAATCTTTAACCCTCTTAAACACGATCTTTACCTGCGTTATTGACTTGCGCCGCTGCCCCGCTAGAATGAATGTGAATTGTGTAGATGATCATCAGCAAAATACGGAGAAGGTGGAGCGCGATGGCGACTGCAATTGCGGAACGTGGCTATATTCACGCGGATGCACTGGTGTCGACGGACTGGGTGGCGGAACATCTCGATGACCCAGCAGTACGGATTATCGAGTCGAACGAAGACCCGCTGCTTTATCCCTCCGGGCATATCCCCGGTGCGGTGCAGGTCGATTGGACGCGCGACCTGAACGATCCGCTG
>JANRJX010000085.1:0-10233 GCA_033763755.1 Chloroflexota bacterium | reverse complement strand
TGGAAATTTTACCGACTGCCCGCGCCCCGGCTCTGCGATGATTGGCTCAGCGCACAGCCTGGAGGAGCCGTCTATGGCGAACAAGAGCGTCCGCCGCACCATCAGCATGACCCCGGAAATGCGCGACCTGCTGGCGCAGATAGCCGCGAAGCATGGGCGCGAAGTCCGCGAAACCGATCTGATCCGCGATGCCATCCGCCACTATCTCGACAATCAGGCCGACGTGGTTGGCAGCCGCCGCCACTTTCAGCGGGCGCTGCAAACCCGGTTCGACCGCCTGGAACACACGCTGACGTTTCAGATGCTCATGCTGACCTTTCTGCTGTCGATGGTGCTGGGTGACGAGACGGGTGAGGCAATCGCGGACGCGCTGAAGTCCGCCGCGTCGGGTGACGGTGAAGCGCTGCTCAAACAGATCGCGCTCTATCGCACGCCGAAGGGCGGCGCGTGAACAAGCCGATGATCATTCCCGATTGGGCGTACAAGGGTCACACGCGCGCCGGGCGCGGCACCGGGCGGCAGGGGTTAAAGGCCACGCTCAAATATTTGCAGTACAGGGATAAAGGCAACAATCACATGGCGCAGAACCACGCCTACGAGCGCTGGCAGGATCGCGGCATGGGGTTGTCCTACGGCGAAATCTTCCAGAACTGCGATGCGCTGCAAAGCAGGCACGTCCTGGCGTGGACGTGGGTCATCTCGCCCGCGCCTGACCTGATGGAACTGGTTCCGCGTGACCAGCGCCGCGACCTGCTCTACGAACTGACCGAGCGCGTCGTGGAGGACTACTACACCGAGCGCGGGTTCGATGTGCCGGAATACAGCTATGTCATGCACAGCGCGAAAACGAAGGGCAAGGATGGCGCTCTACCGCAGGAACACCTGCACACGCACGTCGTCCTGCCGGGAACCGCACCATCGACCGCCGACCGTCTGCCCATCTACAACAACGCCACGAAAGGTCACGACCGCCTGTTTCGGGAAGTGGCGGCGCAGCACTTCGCGGACATGCTCGACGAGCGCGGCATCGACTGGCGACCGCTGCGCTTCGACTCTCCGAAGCAAGAGATTGAGCCGGATGAGAATATCGCCCGCGATGAAATTGACGTGGACGACTTTTTCTCACGCTGAGGAGGCACGATGCAGGTACACACATGGATCGGGATATTCGCCGTGATGACCCTGCTGCTGGCAGGGGCAGCCGTCGGGCGCATGGTCGGGCTGAACGCGGGCGAAGGCGCATACCTGACCGCGTTCGCGCTGGCGGTGGTCAACTGGTGGGTGGGGCGGCGCGCCCGGCGTGAGGGACAGCGATGATCTACTGGCTGTTCACCGACGGACGCGAAATGCTGGCGGGTCTGCTCCCGGCGCTACTGTGCGCTACGCCAATCGTGCTGCTGGTCACGGCAGGGGCGTTGGGCGCATCCATCCGCCGCACCCGCGATGACCGCCCGAAACCATCCGCGTTGCAGCGCGTGATGCTGATCGCCGCCTATGCCGCTGTGCTGCTCACCGTGACCGTCGTCTACCTGATGCTGATCGGTGAGAGCGCGGTGCAGCGTGGACGCTCGAATGCAGGCGGCGTGATCGAACTGCTGGTCGGCGCGCCGCGTGGGATGAACACCATGCGCCTGTTCCTGTTCGGCGCGATACTGGCGTTCGTCTGGCTTGTCACCGCGCTCGGACTGCATAGCCTGCTGCGAAACGGCGGCTGGCTGCGCGAACGCATCGACCGGCTGCGTTCACCGTCGGTCAAGCGCGGGGCATTGGGGTCGTCCCACTTCTGCACGCTGCGCGAGTACCGCCGCTTCCGCCGCGCCGAAGCGGACGGACTGACGCTGCTCGGTGCGTTCTGGGGTGAGGAGAAACGGCGGCTTGACATAGGAGCCGGGCAGTTCTGCCTCGGCGGGGAAGACGTGGCGCGCGGCATCCTGACGCTCGGCGGCCCCGGTTCGGGCAAGACGCAGGGGATCATCCTGCCCGCGATTGCCGACCGAATGTTGTCCGGGCATTCGCTGATCGTGGCTGACCCACAGGGCGAGATCACCGCGCACATCCTGAAGTACGCCGCTGTCACCCGGCATCTGGTCGTTGTCCACGATCCGACCAGCGCCGCCGGACCGCGCTACAACCTGGCGGAAGGCATCGACAATGTGTCCGACGCACGAGCGATTGCCGATGTACTCGTACCGAGCGCGCACGGCGATAACCGCTTCTGGACGGACAGCGCCGCTGCGCTGCTGGCAGCCTGCCTGATCCGCTTCCCGAATTTAGGCGCGATCTACAACGCCATGAACGACATGAAGGCGCTGGCGAAGGCGCTCAAGTCGCAGAAGGACGACGCGGCGCTGCTGGCGAACAGCTTTATCGCCTCGGTCGGGAGTGACGGAAAGGTCGCGTCGAACGTGATTGCGACGCTGGCGACCGCGCTCACCGGGTGGGCGTCAACCGACGTGCGGGCGAACACCAGCGCGTCCGACTTCGACGCCGAGCTGATCGTTTCGCAACCGACGGTCGTTGTGCTGACCTGTCCCGGTCGAATGCGAGCGGTCTATGCCTCCTATCTGGGTGCGACGCTACGCAAGCTGATGCTCGACCTCGACACGATTGGCGAACGCAATCGCGGGCCGCTGCCGATGCCTGTCGGCGTGATCCTCGATGAATTTTCGACACTGGGCAGGCTGGACAGTCTGGTCGCGGATGTGAACCTCGTGCGTAAGCGGCGTATCTCCATCCTGATCGGCGCGCAGACGAAGGGGCAGTTCGAGATGATCTACGGGCGGGAAGGCACGCAGGCGCTTTTCACCGGGCTGGCAACGCAGGTCGTGTACGGCGGCTGCGATGCGGATACAGCGGAGTTCTACAGCAAGGCGAGCGGCACGGCGACCACCGACGCCAACCAGGACGACGCGAACAGCCATCTGCGCCAGCGTCCGCTTCTGACCGTCGATGAGGTGATCACGCCGCAAGTGGGGAACTGCACGATTTTCGCACGCTACGTCGAGACGGGGTTCGCCACGCAGGTGATCCTGAATGCGCGCCTGACCCGCTTCTACGAGCGCGACGACTGGAAACGGCGGCTGGCAACGAGCCGCGAGAGCGAACCGCTGCTGCTGGAGCGCGGCATTGCGTTCGACGAACCCAAACCGGAAGAAGCAGAGCCACCCACCGCCGAACCGACTGGCTCTGACAGCACCGAAGGTATCGAAGATGGCCCGGACAAATTTGCCATCGCCCGTGACAACGCACTGGCGAAGAAGTTCGCGCAGAATGGTGTGAAGACGACGCCGCGCTACGTATTGCAGGGGAAGTTTCGCAAGAATCGACAGGAGCGGGCGCGATGAGCCTGAACAAGAAGCGAATGGTGCGGGAGATCGGTCGGCGTACCCGGCTGCCCAACCGAGATGTGGAGCGGATGCTCGATGCGCTGATCGCCGTGTGGACGGACGAACTGCTCAGCGGCGGACGGATTGAGATCGAGCATTTCATGACGATCGCCACACACACGCTTGAGCAGCCATCGAATCGGCTGCTGGGGCGGTGTCAGTTCAGGAAAGTCACGGTGCGGGTGAGTAAAGCGCTGCGCGAAAAGATAAGCCGTAACATTACTGGATCAAAGTGAAGGAAGCCTCATCGGGCCATGAGTGCAAGATCCCAGATGCGGATCGTGCCGTCTTCATGACTGCCCGCTAGCCGGGTGCCGTCGGGACTCCACGCCAGCGCCACCGCCCGCACGCCGGGAACGAGCGCGATCGGGTCAGCCTCAGATGCGACTGGCGCGGACTCGACAGGATACAGCGCCACGCCCTGACTGGTCGTGACGGCGATGACGTGACTGTCCGGGTGCCACGCAGGATAGAACGGGGTGTCCGTGTCGAGCACGGTCGTGACGTGCGCCGCTTCCGCACGCGCCGGATCAATCTGAAGGATGTCCAGACGGTACTCCCATTCCCCGCTTCCTGCCATGCCCCGGTTTCCTATCAGCGCCACCATGCGGCTGTCCGGACTCCACGAGAGATCGTACAGCGTTGTTGGAAATGTCGGGTGGAGACGGTGAATCAGCGCTCCCGTTTGTGCATTGTAGACCCACGCGCTGGTCTCGCGCATCTGATCCCGCGTCACGATCGCCAGCATGGTGTTATCGGGACTCCACTCGACGATTGCCAGACGATCGATCATCGGTATGGTGGCGATCGCGTGATCAGGCGCAACCGCCCCGCTCGCTGAAGTGCTGACGGTGTAAACCGTGATGTGCTTCTCTCCCAGCCTGCGTTCGACGACGCGCGAAAAATCCTCGCTCCAGGTGTATTCTGTGTAATTGTCCCCTGATCCATCCCAGGCAAAATACCCCTGCGTCTCGTGAAGGATGTCGGAGTATTTGCCCGTGCGCCCATCCCACCGGGCGATGATCGCTGTCGGATACGCGCCGGGTGCTGTGATCTCTGGAATGGAAATGACGCCGCTCAGCCAGCGGCGGTCGGCGCTCCAGCGCAGTGCGTCCACCCTCCACCCTGGAAAGGGGTTGAAGGCAGCGCGTGACTGTGAATGCACCGCTGATGCCGTATCCCACAGCACCACGACAGCCCCGGTTGGCGTGTCAGCAGCGAGCGAGCGACCATCCGGCGACCACATCAGCAGGCGCGCGGACGGCGGATGTGCCAGGCGGGTGTGCAGCGCTTTCTGAGTGTCCAGACCGTGTACGGCGCTCTGACCATCCCAGGTCAGCACCGCCCACTCGCTGACCGCCGGGCGCTTTGCCACCGCGCGCACATCCGGGCCAATGTAAACAGGTTCATCTGAAGTCCATGTCACCGTATCCCACATCGTCAGGGAAAGGTGCGTGTTATAGACAGCACGATCCGCGGTGATCACCTGCGCGCCCCCATTGATCCACCACAGCCCCGTGTACATCCCCATATCTGCGTTAAGATCATTGGGAGGAGTCAGCACAGCGCCCGTTGCCGTATTCCAGGCAAAGAGCGCGGCAGGCACAGCGGTGACCGCTGCCAGCCGGTCGCCATCAGGACTCCACGCGATGTCAGACCAGTACAGATCGGCGTTCGCAGTCGTATACGTGGTGACGATCGCGCCGTCCGATGCGTCCCACACGCGGACTTGTTCCCCGATGCTTGCTCCCAGGTTGGCCACCGCCGCGATCTGCGTGCCGTCAGGATGCCAGGCGATCGGCGGCGCAGCATCGGGAACCGCGATAATCAGCGCATCCTGCGCGATGTCGAACACCTGCACGCGCGCCGCGAACGCGGTCGCCAGCCGACGGCTGTCGGGTGCCCATTCCAGGAAAAAGAAATCATCTCTTTCGGGAGTGAATGTCCACGACTGCACCGAAGTCACGCTGTACGGATTGAGCGTGACCGACCACACCCGCAGCGTGCCGTCCGGGTGGTAGGTTGCCAGCCGGTCGCCGTCGGGGGACCAGGCTAATCGCTGCACGGCACCGGTTTCGGCAAGATACGCCAGATCAGCGAGATGCGCGTCATAGAGCCATACCCCCGTGCTGCTGGCTACCGCCAGTATGTTGGCTGACGGATGCCAGTCGAGCGCTTCAGCTTCTCCACGTCCTAACCGCAGTACCTCACGGGGAGTGACTTCCGTCTGCGCGTGAAGCTGAATGGCGATCACGAGAATCAGGCCGATGATCAACAGGCGTCGCACGTCATAAATCCTGGAATCTTTTTTTGAATGATAAACTCATTTCATTCGTTCTGTTGCAAGCGCTATCTATACGCCCAGAATGTAGGCTGGTCGTGGGGGATGCACATCGTTTTAGCGCAGCGGACACTTCATGAACAGTGCCACCTCGTGATCGAGATCGTCGTTCCCATACAGCGAGATGTCAACCGCTTCGATGCGAAAACCCATTCGTCGGTAAAATCGGATCGCCGGGACGTTGGTGTTCTGCGTCTCACACACGATCGTGCGGCACCCGCTGGAACGCGCCCGTTCCTTCACCGCGTCCATGAGCAGCCGACCGACCCCGCGCCCGTGATAATCCGGCACGACGTGGAACTCCTGCAACCAGAACGACCCGTTCCACGCCTGCACGGTCGATAGTGCGATCGCCACCGGCACCCCGTCATCGAACGCCATGAGCGACAGTCCCGCCGCCGTGATGTCGGCGTAGTAATCCAAGCGAAAATTCCGCGCCGTCGTCGCTGTCGTGCCACGAGACGACATACTTTTCGTGTGAGGTGTAGCCGACGATCAGGCGCGCCAGCACACCGGGATCAACAGTGGTAAGGGTTTCGACGGTGATCATGGGTTTTCTCTTTGAAGTGAAGGTTCATTCGACGTTCGGGGCTGATGATCCCACCGCGAACCGCTCATCCATCACATTCGTGAGCTGGATCGACCACACCCATTCGGCGATCGTGCGCGGTGGAGCAGGCGGTTCACTCTCCAGCCACCACTCGATCACGCCGACATACGCCGCCGCTAGGAAGCGCACCACCAGCGGACGCGGCATCGGCAGCGCCCATGCACCCGGCATGACCTCCGCGATCACCACCTCGACGATGCGCTCCAACTGCTGGCGCAGTGCCACCCCCACCGATGGCACGCCGTGCCTGCCGAGCATCAGCTGATAGAACTCCCAGTAGGTCTGGATATGCTCGAACAGGCGGATGTCCAGCGTTGGGACGTAGTGCGCTGCCTCGGCTTCATTCGCCGGAAAGAACGGCGCGGCATCGTCCAGCGCCCGCTGAATCTCCTCGACCACGCTCTCCAGCATCGCCCATTTATCCTGAAAGTGCAGGTAAAACGTGGCGTTATTCAACCCAGCGCGCCCGCTGATTGCCCGCACGGTGATCGCGTCGAACGGCTGCGTCTGAAGCAGCGCGAACAGCGCATCGCGCAGCATGTGCCGGGTGCGCAAGGCGCGCGGGTCGGTCGAGTTCTTTGACACTTTTGCCATTCTATCGCTTACTCCACGTTATGCGGTTTCTGCTGATTGCCCGATGAAGCCTGACTATCGTATTGTCGAGAGTATATTGCTTTATCGATGCACTGTCGAGGAAATCACCCAATGAATAACGCCCTGACCGTGATGCAGATGTACTACCGCCAGCCGCCGAACGAGCGCGTCTTCCGTGAACAGTCGCCCGATGGTGAACCACTCTGGGTGGTGTGGCGTTACGTTGCCGACCTGCTCAACAATGAATGGTGTATCCAGTGACGCCAGCGTTCACGAAATGGATTGCGCGGTATCGACGCTGCAAAACAAGGGCGGACAAATGGCATCGGTGACTTCGCAGGTCACATCCTCTGGAAGCCGTATTGCTTCCCTGGACCTTCTGCGCGGCATCGCCATCCTTGGCACGCTGGGTACGAATATCTGGGTATTTTCTGCGGCTGGAACCCCCCTGGACCAGGCGTTCTTTGGGAACCAGCTCACTGTTCAGAGCCTCTTCGAGGTGTTCGCCAATGGCAAGTTTTTGTCTCTGCTGGCGATCCTGGGTGGTGTGGGGGTTGCTATTCAGTACGACTCCGCCCAGCGCAAAGGGCAGGTGTGGCCTGGTCGGTATCTTTGGCGTTCCACACTGCTGTTCCTGGAAGGGCTTCTGCACTTCACGATTTTATTCGAAGGCGATGTCCTCATGGGCTATGCCGTTGCAGCCGTCATCACCGCGTTCACGCTGCGTCGTGGCGAACGCGCCGTGCGCTGGGCGATCGGCGTTGCCGGCGTACTCCATCTGCTGTTTTTGGCTCTCGTCATCGCCGGGTCTGGTGTTCTGCCAACGGGAAACGGAGAGCCTGAACCGCTCACCATTTACGCTCAGCTTTTGCTTGATGGCAGCTATCCTGAACAGGTTGCATTCCGTATCAGCAATGCGTTGGTACTGCGTGCCGAACCGCTATTCGCTCTGCCGTACACCGTATTTCTGTTCTGCGCCGGTGCGTGGCTGCACCAGCGAGGAGCATTCACGCTCCATGAGTCGAGCAGGAAATTGCAGCGCACAATGCTGATGTGGGGACTTGGGCTGGGATTGCCACTCAACCTACTGATTTTAGCGCCGGACGTGTGGCCCGAACTGGGTCTGTATGGCGAAACGGTCATTTTCTTTGCCGTACGCTACGGCTTTTCAGCGGTTCTTGCGCTGGGATATGCAGGGCTTGTGCTGTGGTTGCTGCGGCGCAACGCACATGGCTGGCTCTACGCACGGCTGATGGCTGTAGGTCGCGTGGCGCTCAGTACGTATGTCAGCCAAAGCGTAATCCTGTCAATTCTGTTTTATGGGTGGGGGCTTGGTCTAGGCAGTCAGCTTGCAGATTGGACGATTGCGCTGCTGTTCATCGCCCTGTGCATTGTACAGATCGTCGTTGCCGAGCTTTGGATACGCACAGGGGGCGGGCCGCTCGAACGTATTCGCAAGCGACTGGAAAAGCTGGGGCAGCGCGTCGGCGAGTAATCGTGTAGCGGTATCGCCTTTGACGACCATGCACCACAGGACATCAAACCGCCGTCCGCCGAGCCGTTCGCGGGCGGTGCGTCGTCCATCCAGTGGGCGATACGAGGGGCGCAATCGACTGAAGAACCGCGACGTACAGCTGATGCTGGAGACGCTAGTCGAAGTGTGGACAGAATCGCTCATCGCGGGTGAACGGATCGAGATCGAGAACTTTGCCGTCATTGATGTGCAGACGATTGAGCGCCCCGCCAATCGTCTGCTGCCGAAGCGCACATTTCGTCAGGTCACGATGCATACCAGCAAAGCGCTGCGAATGAAACTTAATGCGAGCTTGGATTAACTGCACGTACCTTTTACAGTGTCTGCAAAAATCTTTGTACATGCGGCAGCACTGCCTGCGCATTCGCAATGATGTCAAAGTGGGTGGCATTTGGAATTACTATGAAGGTAGCATTTGGCATTTCTGATGCACAGTGCTTCATACCTGCATAAGCACCTTCTGAATCGCCCACATAAAGTAGCGTTGGAATCTGACAAGTGGGGAGCAAGGTATGGAACGCTTTCCATTCAAAGTCCGCATTGCGCTCTGTTAATAGTGCTTGAAAATCATTGTTTTTTACCCGCTGTCTCATTCCCGGCGGCATCTGCATGTTGCTTTCGAAAAATCGTAACCATGCTTCGCCGCCAGCGCTCATCAACAGGCTGATTGGATCTTCATCCAAGCCAACTTCTGGCAGTCCCTGCATCCCTTTTTCGCCGGGCGGGTCCTCGTCAGCTAGCTCATAGTTGTTGGGATAGGGATGTAGACCTCCAATAATCAAGGCGATAACGCGCTCTGGCGCAAGGCGGATTACATTGAAGACGATTGCAGCGCCTGATGAGAATCCCCAAAAGATCGCCTTCGATACGCCTAACTGATCGAGAACTGCCAGATAATCGTTCACTTGTAACTCAGGTTCATAGGCTGAAGGCTCGTAAAGCTTTGCGCTCTTTCCATGCCCGCGACTATCCACAGTGATTACCTGATAGTGGTCGCTCAGTGCCGCGACGTAGCCCAGTTCGTGCCAATCTTCCCCCGACAAGCTGGTTCCATGCGCCATAATCAATGGAGTTCCTTTGCCTGTTACTTTGTAATGAATTTGTACACCATCGTGGTTAACGAATGACATCATTTACCTCACATCAATACAGGTTTTTGGAATTATAAGCGATTTCAATGTTCACGCACCTGTTCGCTCTTGTGATTTAGAATTGAGAGGAGATTTATAAACAAATGCCCGCGATGAAGCGGGCATTCTTCTACAATTCAAGATCGGTTTGCGCTGGCTCGAACCCTTCCTGCGCCTCTCGCTCTGCATTCGGATCGTACAGATGCCACTCGCTTTCCTCGCGCACGATGGTGCGGTCGCCGCTCATGTAGGCGACGATCTCGTCCCCATCCATGTCGCGCCACTCCCCTGACAGACCCTCCAGCTTCGCCACCTCCGGCGCGAGTTCCGGTCCGTCGAGCAGACCCGGCACCAGATACGAGCGAAACTCCGCGTCGAAATTGGCCGCGTCCTCCTCACTGGCGAAGTGCGCCATCTCCAGCGTGCGCGCCTCGGTCGGGTACAGCGTGTCATCCATGCCCTGCTCGTCAAGCTGCACATCGAAGTCCGGCGGAAGTTGCGGGAACTCGGTCACGAACAGCGCCGTACCGAGCGGTTCGCCGTCGGGAGTCTCGACGGGACGATAGTGCGTCTGCCAGTAGTGACGCTCCGGTTCATCGGGGTCAACGTGATCGCGCTCGTGGGCGACCAGTTCGTCC
>JANRJX010000084.1:0-30067 GCA_033763755.1 Chloroflexota bacterium | reverse complement strand
AGAAGCATTTTACGGGTAGATGGGGTAGCCCTCACCCCCAACCCCTCTCCCTCAGGGAGAGGGGCTTAAGAAGACTCTTTTGAACCCCCCTTCGCCCTGAGGGAGAAGGGGGCAGGGGGTTGAGGGCTACGAGTATCGGATAAGCCTATTTAGGGTGAGGGCATTCAGCGCGGCTTAATCAGCGCCAGCACCCGCGACAGCCGCTTGAGATCGTGCGAGAGCAGTGTGGCGAGCTTGCGCCCGCTGCGCACGAGGAACTGATAGCGTTCGCTGCGCGCCGGATCGCGATCATTGGGATAGATCTGCGCGGCGCAGCGAATGGCGGCTGCCAGCAGTTCATCCGATGGCACTTCTGACGCGCTGATAATCAAGCGAAAATATTCAAAGCTTTGCGTAAAGGCATATATCTCTTCAGCCTGGCACAGTTCCACCTCGCTCAGGCTCAGCGGCGGGCGCGGCGGCAGCGCGTGGATGATTTCGCCGTGCTGCGCATAACCGACGTTGATCACGGCGATTTCGACCGGCACCATGCGGTTTTCGCGCTGGTCGAGCAAGGCGCTGTTATCGACGATGCTCGCCATGACCAGTTCGCGCGCCAGCGGGTCGTCATCGATACGAATGGCGTAGATTAAGCCGAGTGCATACATGCTGCCGTCTTCGGCAATCGGCACGCGCACGAACGAGCCGAAGACATGGCGCTCGTCAATGCGGCTGCCGCGGGTGCCGCAATCAAAGCCGGTGGTGCTGGCGCGCAGCACCCGCCCGACCAGTTCGCGTCTTTCCTGTACTGCAATCATCATCCTATCCCTTTCTAGCCGCTGCGCAGGCGATGATGACGCCGTTCGCCGCGTGCCAGCCCCTTCGTTTGCAGCTTGTTGGATTCTTCTGGCTGCATATCGTTCTTGAGCATTTCGATATTGATCAGTTGGTTGAGCTGGTCTTTTTCGACACTGCTCACAAACGCCATTTCATCGGCGCGTGTTAAGGCATAGGGGTAATGCTTACGCCCCTGGATCGAACACTGGTGCAGCAGCAGCGCGTGCAGCGCGTCAATCGCCTGGGGTTCGCGCGCGACCCACATCGGCACATCAATGCGCGCGATGACGGGCTTGCCAAACTGTGAGACGTTGACGTAGAACGAGGCGATCTCGTAGTCCGCGCCTTTGCGCATGTACTCGGCGTTCTGCGGCGAGTTCTGCGTGATGAGTGCGGAACGCTGCCCCGGCTGGGTCAGCACGCGGCGGAAGAGCATCTCGTCGGTCAAGCCCTGCAAGTCGCCATCGGTCTTCAGGTTGATCTCGTTGACTTCGCCATCTTCCAGGCTGAGCAGGTGCAGCAGGCTGATGAGGTAGGTGCTGCGCGGCACATCGAGATAGCCGCAGAGGACGGTGTGGGCATCGTTGAGCTTGGCGAGCGCAGTCATGTAGTCGCGTTCAAGTTCGTGGGCGTTGGTGATTTCCGTCGAGCCGAAGAACTTGAGCAAGCCGCCATCGTGCAGCGCCACCAGCGGGCGCGCTTCATCGCGCAGTTCCCACGCCTGCGCCGCCAGCCACTTCATCTCTTCGACATTGCGGCGCGCGTTGACGGTCGGGTTGTTGACGATTCTGCCGTCTTCGTCCTTGACCTTGCTATCGGCGTACACCAGTTCGGGGCTGGTGAGCTGCGAAGGCAGGCGCGGTTCGCCGTGATGATAGACGTAGATGCCCATATTGATGAGGTAGTAGACGGCGGTGGCGTGCGGGTCGGGATAGATTTGCGAGCCATCGACGGCGATGAGCGTGGCGCAGTCGGGCAGCGCGGGCGCGTCGCCGATGCCACAGATGAATTCGCTGTAGGGACGGGGGAGTGGAGCAGCGCCGCGATAGCCACTGACACCGGAGCTGCGCACCAGTTGGATGCGGTCATGAATGGCGTCAAGGTCAGTAGCGGCGAAAAAGCGTTCGAGCGCAAGTTCCAGGCGGTCGCTTTGAGAAAGGTTGCGATGACCGAGGAAGCGCCCCATGCGCTGCACCTGGTCAATGACTTTATTAAATTCGAGCGACAACCGATGCTCCTGCGAACGAATATTCTTAGGACAAATTTACGATAGCACTCATGTTCGTTTGTGTCAAGCAAACTTTCTTAACACAGTGAAAGGTGGGGAGGGGTCAGGGGTTGCCCAGCGACAGATTGAGCGCCAGCAACCGCCGCAGCATCTCTTCTTCGTCCTGCAACACGGCCGCCTCCCAGCCGTAGGCAGCGCAGACGGCGGCATCGAGCGCGCGGTGCAGATCGTCGACACGCGGCGCGAAATCGGCGGCGGCGGGGACGACGCAGCACGCATCTGGGATGCCGCCAGCGGCGCAGAGATACGCGTACTCAGGCATATGGATCCTGTGGTCAGTGCGGCGTACAGCCCGTACGGACGCTTTATCGTCACCGCCAGTGCAGACGACAGCGCGCGGGTATGGGATGCGGACTACCGCGACTTCATCACCTACGCCTGCACGCGTCTTCCGCGATTTCACCGACGACAAGCGGGCGCTGTACGGCATTGACGATACGCCGACATGCCCGCAGTTTGGGGGGGAGTAAGCCAATGTTCGCATAAATCGTGTAACGGACGCCTCGTGAGGCGTCCCTACACATGCGCCCTGTAGGGACACCTCATGAGGTGTCCGCCACCCCACAATCTCCCCCGTCCCATCTCACTCCCCGCTGGCGAAACGAGCACTGCCTACCGCCGTTCCCCCGCGCCCAACGGCGTTGGCGGCAGCGTCGCCGGGATGCGCCCGTTCGCCTGCGGCAGCGAGACCGTCTCCAACTGCGGCAGCACGTAGCGCCCGAACATCTCACACTCGTCCAAATGCGGATAGCCGGAGAAGATGAACGCGCGGATGCCCATGTCCATGTAGCGCCGAATCTTCGCCAGGATTTGATCCGGGTCGCCAACCAGCGCCGCGCCGCAGCCGGAGCGCGCCCGCCCGATGCCCGTCCACAGGTGGTCTTCGGCATAGCCTTCGTCGTCCGCGCCTTCACGCAGC
Organism: Chloroflexota bacterium; assembly: GCA_033763755.1. Lineage (GTDB taxonomy): Bacteria > Chloroflexota > Anaerolineae > Aggregatilineales > Phototrophicaceae > Flexifilum. The sequence goes on along the minus strand of JANRJX010000084.1, from coordinate 27,044 downwards.
TGCGCCTGCAACGCCACGCCCAGCGTCTTCGCATCCTGCGCGCGGTTGCGGATCTCCGTGCCGAACACATCATCCAGCTTCGACACCAGCTTGCGCGCGTGGGCGCGTGCCTCCGCCTCTGTCTCGCGCACGATCATATGCACACGCAGCCCGTAATCGAGCGTGCGCCCGTACTGCGCCGCCCGCGCCGTCAAATCCTCCATATGCCCACACAGGTTGCCCTCGGTATCGGGCCACATCAGGTAGACATCGCAGTGTTCCGCGCACAGGTCTTTGCCATCCGGCGAATAGCCGCCGAAGTACAGCAGCGGTCCACCGTTCTGCTGGTACGGCTTGACCGGATCGGTCGTGTCGAGCTTGAGCGTGTAGAACTCGCCCGCGAAATCAATGTGATCCTGCGTCCAGCCTTGCTTGAGGATGGCGATGACTTCACGCGAGCGCTGGTAACGGTCGCGCGCGTCCATCACCTCGCCCGGCATGTCCGACGAGATGATGTTGACGGTCAGCCGCCCTTGCAGGATATGATCGAGCGTCGCAATCGTGCGCGCCAGCATCGGCGGGTGCAGTTCGCCGCAGCGCACTGCCGTTAGCAGGTTGATGTTGCGCGTCTGTGGGGCGACCGCCGCCGCGAACGTCAGCGTGTCCTGCCCGACCTGATAGGACGACGGGCAGAGGATGTTGCGAAAGCCGAGCCGGTCGGCGGTCAGCAGGATGTTCGACGTATGCGCGAACGTGCTTTTCAGGCGGTTATCCGGCACGCCCAGATATTCGTAATCGTCGCTGCACAGTGGGGCGAACCACGCGACTTCCGCGCCTGTCAAATGGGGGGAGCGTATTTGTATCATGAAGAATCTCCAAACTGTAGAACCCTCACCCCTGCCCCTCTCCCTCAGGGCGAGGGGTTCAGGACAGTCTTCAAAGTCCCTCTCCCTGAGGGAGAGGGACTTAGGGTGAGGGTTGAGCAAATCGTCAAATCCCTATTTATGCCAACCTATTGTAGCGCTCCGCGAACGCCGCGCCATCCATCGTGCCATCGGCGATCAGGATCGTGTGGCGCAGCGTCAGTGGCGTGTGCGGCGGCAGCAAATACGCTCGTGGCGCGGCGAGGCTGAAGCAGACGCCGGGATACTGCTGGTTGCGGACGAACCAGGGCGTGGGGTACGTCGGGTTGGCGCGATGATCGACGAACAGCAGGCTTGCATTCGGGGAGGCGTAACCCAGCCAGTCGCTGCGGCTGCCGCGCAGCACTTCGCCTTCGCCTTGTTCGCTGATGATGCGCCCGTTCAGGAACGACGGTGCGCCGCGCCAGAACAGCCCACCGTAGCCGATGCCGTTCGGTTCGCCGTTGGCAGCGGGCGAGGCAAAGCGCAGATCAGCGGCGGTCACGTTCAGCAGCGTGATCAGGAACGTCAGCGCGTAGGCATTCTCATTCGGCAGCAGTTCCATGTCGAGCTGGCGGCATTCGTGGATGATTGTCGCGCCGTCGTGGGCGTGCCAGTGCAGCGTATGCGCCAGCGTTGCCGTTGCCGTGTCTGCCTGTTGATGTTGCCAATCGATATTCACGACGCGCCCGTGATCGTCCAGCCCGGTATAGCCTTTGCCGGACACATACGTCGGTCCGCCCCAGAAGTTCGTAGCGCTTACGTCGGGGATGGCGAACGAGATGCCCATGTGCCAGCGATGATCGGCGGGCTGTACATCGGTCACGGTCACGCCGCCAAGCGTGTTGACCGGATGCAGGTAAGGGCGCGACGACAGATCAGCATCCATCTGCGACTGGTAGACGTAGCGCAGCAGGAGCCGCTCGTCATCGCGGATCTCGATAACCGCTGTGTCATCGTGCAGCGTGATCATGGCGTGCCGCCGTTCATCGCTGCGTAGAACGGATCGCCGGGTGTGATCTCGCCGCGCTGCACCGGACGCCCGGTGAACGCTGACTTGTAGGCGCCAGCGATCAGTTCCAGCGTGCGCCGCGCGTCGTCCCCGCTGACAGGCGGTCGGGTGTTCGTCGCCATTGCGTCCAGCACCTGCGCCAACTGTGTCGCGTGGCTGGGCGCCGTCTCCGTCGGGATGTGCTGCCAGTCAGGGGGCAGCAGGGCAGCATCGGGCGATGCACCAGCACTGAAGCGCCAGTCAGCGTTGGTGTAGTGGTAGAGAAAGTCAAGCTCGACCGTCGCACGCTCAAAATCCAACCGCAGGGAGGTGTGTTCACGCGGCGAGACGGCGCTGGTCAGGAAGCTGCCGACCGCACCCGACTCGAACAGCACGCTGATCGAGGAGCAGTTTTCGACTTCGATGGCGCGGTCAAGCGTCGTGATAAGCGCGCGGACTTCGCGCCAGTCGCCGATCAGCGAGAGGACAAGATCGATCAGATGGATGCCGAGCGAGACGGTCGCACCGCCGACTTCGGTCGCCCAGCGCCCGCGCCAGGGAACAGCGTAATAGGCGGGGGCGCGGTACCAGGTCGTGTTGCCGAGAGCCACCATCGCTTTGCCGAGCGCGCCGGACGCGATGAGCGAACGCACATGCTGTGCGCCAGCGCCGAAGCGCCGCTGAAAGACGACGCTGACAGAGCGCCCGGTGCGCGCTTCCGCCGCCTGAATCGCGTCCAGTTCCGCCAGTGACGCGCACAACGGCTTTTCGCACAACACCCATGCGCCCGCCTCCAGCGCGGCGATGCACTGTTCGGCATGAACGGCGGGCGGCGAAGCGATCAGCACCAGGTCGGGCTGCTCGACGCGCAGCATCTCGCCCATGTCCGCATAAGCGCGCGGGATGGCGTGGCTCGTACAGAAGGCGGCGGCACGGTCGGCGTGGATGTCCATCGCGGCGACGAGTTCGACTCGCTCCGCCAGTGCGTGGACGGCTTCGGCGTGTGACCGTGCAATATCGCCCGTGCCGATGAGGACGGCGGACAGCTTGTTCATGAGTGCAGGCGACTCTCCAGAGCATGACAGGATAGGCGAGCATTGTACCCGATGTTAAATCCGATCAACCCGTTTCGTCGTCGGGATATCCAGCACGAAGTCCGCGCCGAATGCCTGTGCAGGCGTAAGCGCGCCCTGATAGCTACCATCCAGCACGCGCTCGACAGCGCGGACTGCTGCCAGCGCCGTGAAGCGATAGCCTTCCGTCGTCTCCAGCCACGCCTCCGCGCTGCGCCCGTCGGCGGCTTCGGCGCGGGCATACTGGTAGGTGCGCCCCGTCTGGCGCACAGCCTCGCTCGGTCCGAACAGCACACGATCGACCTGTACGCTCACCCACTGGCGAACCGCCGGACGCCGGACGACTTCACGGATCACGTAGCTCAGCGTGCGCGCGAGATTGAGCATCGACGGAGGAAAGGCGGCATAGACGGTGATGTTCGGTATGTGGTGGCTGTACCACGCTGTGATGACATCGCCTACTGGAACGGCAACGGCAGCGTAGACACCGTGTGGAAAACGGAACTTACGCTCGAACAAGCCGATCTCGTGGCGCACAAGCTTGCCACCGCGCCGGACGCAGCCGCCCTCCGCGAACATGTCGAGCGCGGTCTTGAGCGTGCCGCGACTGAAGCCGGGTTCGCCGTTCGACGGATTCAACACCTGCATGGCGATGTCGAGTGTGACCGCATCCGGCACCTTATCGATCACGTAACGCGCCAGGCAGTCCGTCGGTACGATGTCCAGCCCGACACCAGGCATGAGAACGATACCGGCTGCGCTTGCATCGGCATTGCGCCCAAGCACTGACTCGTAAACCGGGATTTCACCCGTGATGTCGAGATAGTGCGTCTTGGTGCGCAGACAGGCGTCCACCATCGGCGCGCTGGTGCGCACAAATGGACCAGCGGTATGCAGCACCAGCGGAACGCCATGCGCTTTTAGCATTGCCTCGGCATTGCTCAGATCAAACGCCACGTAGGGTAGCCCGTAGCGCTCCGCCAACGGCTTAATCTTGTCGGCACTGCGCCCGGCGAGCAGCGGAGTGTGCCCGCGCGCGACTGCTTCTTCGATAATCAGTTGCCCGGTATAGCCATACGCACCATACAGCATCCAATCCGTCATTCCCGTACCCCGCTTGCTCACGCTGATGTGGAGAATGATACCACCTCAGCGCACCCAGTGGTTGGCAATCCTGGTCACCACTTGAGCGGCTTGCCGTCGCGGAAGAAGCCGCCTGTAGGCCCGTTATCCGGCAGCGTGACTGCCCAGACGATGCTTGCTGCACCGTCGGGGATCGGGCGCCCCCCCGCGCCGCCCATATCCGTCGCTACCCAGCCGGGACAGACGCTGTTGACCAGGATGCCATCGCCACGCACTTCAGCCGCAAGCACGCGCGTGAGAGCGTTGAGCGCCGCCTTCGACACGCTGTAAGCGGGTGTGCCGCCGCCCATGCTCGCCAGCGATCCGGCTTCGCTTGACACGTTGACAATGCGCCCATGCTGGCTCTGGCGCAGCAGTGGCAGGAACGCCTGCACCATGCGCCACGCACCGTAGACATTCGTGTCCATTGTCTGCGCAACGACGTTCAGATCGGCGCTGACGCCGCGCTGCCACGTGTCATAGTTGATGGCGGCGTTATTGACCAGCACGTCGAGCCTGCCGAACTCCGCTTCGATGCTGGCGCGCAGTCGGGCGATGCTGTCCGCGTCAGTCACGTCACATGCGCGTGCATGAACGGTAACACCCTGGCGTGCCAACCCGGCGGCGGCAGCCTCGCCCTTGTCGAGTGACCGCGCGCCCAGCACGACGGTGTAGCCGCGCTGGGCAAGCTGCTTGCAGACTTCCAATCCAATGCCACGATTTGCGCCCGTGACGAGCGCGACGGACTGCTGTGTCATACCTTTATCCTCGATCAGTTTCTTATGCAACACCGGACGCAAGACTCTCGAATTGCGATTGCTGATAGTGCCGCAGGCGAACGACCGCTCATTATCGACTCACTTCTTGAGAAGTGCATGAATACACATCACGGGCGCGCGGTAATCTGCTGCACCGCCCATGAGTTGCCGTCGGGATCGCTGAAGAAAACGAAGCCACTGTTGTTCAAATCGTCACCGTCTTGCGCCTCACGCACGACACCATCCCTGCCGAAATACTGCACGGAGCTGCACGCCACCCCACGCTCTGTTAGATGGGCATGAGCAGCACGCACATCGTTGACGACCAGTTGCAGCCCTTTGAGAATGCCCGGCTGCATCTCATGCAACCCTTTGCTGATGACGATTGAGCAGCCCGAACCTGGCGGCGTGAGTTGTGCGATGCGCACTGCATCGCTCACCCGTGTGTCATGATCGACATGAAAGCCCAGCTTGTCCGCGTAGAAGCGCTTGGCGATGTCCACATCCACGACAGGGACGACGATAACTTCAAGTGTCCAGTTCATTCTCAAACTCCTTGATCTACAGTGCTACATGTCAAGGCGAGATCTTTTTGAACCTTCACCCCCACCGTCTATAATGAGTGCGCGTTGTTTGCACAGTGATAGGACAGCATGACCACACAGCGCGTCGTCGTTAAAATCGGCACCAGTATTCTCACCAACGGGACTCCCAGCCTGCACCGCCAGCGGATGCTGGAAGTCGTCCAGCAGGTTGCACGCGCGCATCAGAGCGGGCATGAAGTCATTGTTGTCACTTCTGGTGCAGTCGCCGCAGGGCGCGAGCGGCTTGGCTTTCCCGAACTGGGGCGCACACTGCCTGCCAAGCAGATGTTGAGCGCAGTCGGGCAAAGCCGCCTGATGCAGGTCTATACCGAACTGTTCGACATCTTTCAAATCGCCGTCGCACAGGTACTGATGACGCGCGAAGACATCAGCGACCGCACCCGCCACCTGAACATCCGCGATACGCTCGCCAACCTGCTCGAACACCGCATCATCCCGATCATCAACGAGAACGACACCACCGCCACGCACGAAATCCGCGTCGGCGATAACGACAACCTGTCAGCGATGGTGGCGGGGATGATCGAGGCAGACCTGCTCGTGCTGCTCACGGATCAACAGGGCTTGTTCACCGCCGACCCACGCACCAACGCCGACGCGCAGTTAATCGCCGAAGTCGCGACGATTGACGACGAGACGTGGGCAGTGGCGGGCGGTTCCGGCACACAGCTCGGTACGGGCGGCATGGCGACCAAGCTGCAAGCGGCGCAGCTTGCCGGGCGCAGCGGCGTGACTACCGTCATCGCCAGCGGAAAAACGCCGGATGTGCTGGCGCGGCTGCTGGCGAACGAAAGCATCGGCACGCGCTTCCCGGCACAAACGACGCACATGGAAAGCCGCAAGCGCTGGCTGCTGATGGAAAAGCCGCGCGGGCTGCTGCATATCGATGACGGGGCGGTCAAGAAGCTCAAGACAGGCGGAGCAAGCCTGCTGCCCGTCGGCATTACCAAAGTCTCGCGCGATTTCGAGCGCGGCGCGGTGCTGGCGGTCTTTTCGCCAGACGGTCGCGAAATCGCGCACGGCGTCACCAATTACGACAGCGACGACCTGCGCAAAATCTGCGGTGTCAAATCCGCTATGATCATCGATATTCTGGGGTATAGTTATGGAGATGCCGTGATCCATCGCAACAACATGGTCCTGCTTTCATGAGGGAAGAGGCTGATGTCTGACATCGATATGCAGGCGCTCGGGCAGCGCGCCAAAGCCGCCGCCGCCCAACTGGCACGCATGACGACTGCGCAAAAGAACGAGGTATTGACCGCGATTGCCGACGCGCTGGAACTGCATCGCGAAGCGATTCTCGCCCAGAACGCGCTCGATGTAGAGGATGCCCGCGCGGCGGGTACGGATGACCTCTGGATCAAAGACCGCCTTGACCTGAACAAACGCATGACAGGCATGATCGCGGATGTGCGCAATGTCGCGCGGCTGCCCGATCCCGTCGGCAAAGAATTTGACACGCGCGTACTGGAGAACGGACTGCGCGTCTCGCGGCGGCGCACACCGCTGGGTGTGATCGGCGTCATTTACGAGTCGCGCCCCAACGTCACCGTTGATGTTGTGGTGCTGACGATCAAAAGCGGCAACGCTGTGGTTTTGCGCGGCGGCAAAGACTCCCTGCGCAGCAATCTGGCGATGGTGCGCGTGATGCGCGACACGCTGACCGCCTGTGGCTTCCCCGCCGACGCCGTGCAGTACATCGAAAGCCCCGACCGCCAGTATGTGAGCGAGATGCTCAAGCTGCACGACTATATCGACCTGATCATCCCGCGCGGTGGTGCGTCGCTGCACAAGCTGTGCCGCGAAAACAGCACCATCCCGGTCATCACTGGCGGCATCGGCATCTGTCATCTGTACGTGGATGAGACGGCGGATTTCGACGCCGCGCTGCGTATCATCCACAACGCCAAGACCCAAAAGCCCGCCGTCTGCAACTCGCTCGATACGCTGCTGGTCAAGTCAGACATCGCGGCTGCGTTCCTGCCGCGCGTCGTGGCGCATCTTGCGCCGTCCGGCGTCAGCTTCCGCGCCGAACCGCGCGCACTGGCTGCGGTTGCAGGTGCTGAAGCAGTTCAGCCAGCGGGCGCGGAAGACTTCAATACTGAATGGATGTCTCTTGTGCTAGGATTAAAAGTAGTTGATACGCTTGATGAAGCGATTGACCACATCAACGCGCACAGCATGGGTCACAGCGATGGCATTCTGACCCAAAAAGCCGATGATGCCGAGTATTTCCTGAACGCGGTGGACTCATCGGCTGTGTTCTGGAATGCCAGCACGCGCTTTAACGATGGTGGCGCACTGGGGCTGGGCGCGGAAATCGCAGTCAGTACGCAAAAGCTGCAAGCGCGCGGCCCGATGGCGCTGGAAGAACTGACAACATACAAATGGGTGGTTGTAGGCGAAGGGCATGTCCGCGCCTGAAACAGGAGACGAGATGGCGTCCGTGGATGCAGCCGAAGTTACGCAGGAGACGAAGCCCCTTGTTTCGATACTCTTGCTCGATGATGTACCAGATTTGCAAAGTGTCCTGAAAGAAGTGTTGGAAGTGATTGGTTATGCGGTCATTGTCGCTGACGATGGTCAGCATGGCATCGCTGTCCTGAATGCCGCCGCTTCGCTTCCAGACATCATTATTTGTGATATGGATATGCCGCGTATGGACGGCATCGTCTTTCTCAAGACCGTGCGCGACCATCCGGCATGGGCGAGTATCTTCTTCATTATGATGAGTGGCAGGCAGGAAGACCGCAAACCCGCGCTTGAACAGGGCGCAGATGACTACATTTCCAAGCCGTTCAACATGGTCGAACTCAAGGCGGTGTTGAACAAGTACCACGCTGCCCGCACACAGCCTCGTCATGAATAAGACACTGATCATCCTCAATCCTCATGCGGCGGGGGGGCGGGCAGGTGTCATCTGGAAAGACCTGGAGCCACTGCTCTGGACGAGGCTGGGAGAACTGGTCGTCGCCATCACACAGAAGCCGGATGAAGTCGCCGCGCACCTGGACAAGGCACAGGCGAGCGGGCTGAACCGCGTGATCGCCATTGGCGGCGACGGCACGAACCATGCGCTGATCAATGCGCTGGCAGACCTGAACGCGCGCAACCCCGGCGGCACGCCGATGATTTATGGCAACCTGCCCATCGGCACCGGGCGCGATTGGGCGCGCGGCGTCGGCATCCCCCACGACAATATCCACGCTGCCGCCGACTGGATCGCCAGCGCGCAGCCACAGCCTGTCGATATTGGGCGAGTCGATTATGACGGGCAGCGGCGCTACTTCCTGAATATCGCCAGTGCGGGCATCAGCGGCGATGTGGCGATGCGCGTCAACCGTGCGCCTGTTCGCCGCGCCTGGACGTTTTTACAGGCGACGCTGGCGACGATGCTGCGCTACACACCACAAAGCGTCAACATCGTACTGGATGGCAAGGCGTGGTACGACGGCGCTGCCTACCTGCTGGCAGTGGCAAACGGCACCACGTTCGGGCGCGGCATGAAGATTGCGCCGAACGCCAAACATACTGACGGCTTGTTCGATGTCGTGCTGGTCAAAGGCATGTCGCGCCCGCGCATCCTGCTGGCATTTGAGCAGGTGTATCGCGGCGTGCATCTGACGCATCCCAAAGTCGAGGTCGAGCGCGCCAGCGACGTACAGATTACACTGCCGCAGCCGATCCATTTCGAGCTGGACGGCGAAACGTTCAGCGGGCGCAACCTGTCATTCGCCATTCAACCCGGTCTTTTACATATGCTGGCTTGAGGTGTGAACTATGCAGCGTGGAGCAGGCGGAACATCAGGCGGTTTGCTGGAATTCTTTATCGGCGCAGGCATGATCGCCATTGGTGGCTGGTTCTTCTTTCAAAACCTTGTCGTCACCAGCAGTTTTCGTGTCCTCTGGGGTGCGGATGGTTCAGGCTTGGGATTGATCGTATTGCTGGCAGGGATCGGCGTTCTGTTCTTCAGCGGGCGCTCAATGGTTGGCTGGGTGATGATTGCGATTGGCGCTGCTGTGATTATTTTGAACGTCCTGTCAAATCTGGTGATTTACTTTGCCCCCACCAGCCTGATGAATACAATTTTGATGTTGGGACTGATCTTCGGTGGATTAGGACTGGTCGCACGCGCAGTACGCCCCCACTGACAGGCTCGCGGGCATATGTTGGGCGAGCTATAATCACAACAGCAATAATCATAGTCTCGGGAGATACCCCGTCTCATGTTTCGTATGAAGTACGTATTGTTACTGCCTGTCATCATGGTGCTGCTGGTGCTGGTCGGCACGGCGGCTGCTCACGAAGAAGTCGATATTGTCATCACCAACGTCTGGGCGCGCCCAACGACAGGCGAGCCGCCCGCGATGGCTGGTCACGGCGCGCACAGCAGCGATGCCACGCCGATGCACAGCGGCAGCGCTTTCCCCAGCGCCGCCTACATGACGATTGAAAATCGCGGCGCGCATCCGGTTGCGCTGGTATCCGCAAGCACCAGTATCGCCGCGATGGTGCAAATTCACGAAACGACGGTCGTCGATAACGTGGCACGCATGGGCGAAGTCGAAGACGGCATCATCATTCCAGCAGGCGAAAGCGCCGAACTGCGTCCCGGCAGTTTCCATATTATGTTGATGGACCTGATGCGTGATTTGTCGCCGGGTGAGGCAATCGCGCTGACGCTGACGTTCGAGCTGCGCGAGACCGACGCCGAACCGATGGAAATGGTCGTAGGCGCAGTGGTACAGGATACGCCGCCGGAACTGACCGATCTGGTCGTGACACAGGCGATGATTTTCGACAGCGCCAACCCCGAACCGCCGCACGCGGTCGAAGAGGCACTGGCGGGTATCGAACTGCCTGAAGGCATGCTGGCGTTCATCACAGTCGAAAATCGTGGCGAAAGCGATGCGCCGTTCGCGGGCGCGCTGCACATGGATGAGACAGCGCCGCTGTACGCGCTGATCGATGGCGAGCTGTTCGAAGTCGATGAGTATGACATGGGCAGCGGCGAAAGCGCGCAGTTTGTCGTGGCGTTCGGTGCGCTGGACATGATGGGTATCGACACAGGCGCGATGCCCTTCACGCTGACGCTGAGTGATGATCGTGTGCTGCCCGTCGCGGGTGTGCTGGCAGACGGACTGCACGAAGACCATCCGTAACATCCTATTTCTTGGCGATAGCGATTTGTGGTAGCGTGTCCGCGCCGCGACGCAGGCGCGGCAGCCGGACACGCAGCCACAAGGGGCGACGGGGTGTCGCCTGCCTGACTTCTGTGATCAGTGCCTGTTGTTCTGCTTGCCGTAGCGCTTCCTGTACACGTTGGCGGTTTGTGATCATGGTGACGTAGTCGTTCATCGTCAAAAGCCCTTATACTTCGCTCGACATCCTTACCATACGCCACATTATGACAAACGTGAACTGATTTAGTTTTCGCTAAATCGGTTCGCACACGCCCGCAAAACACATATAGTAGGGGCAAGATGTATCCTGCCCCACAAGCAGTGGGTATCCTGCCCCGCATGGCGAGCGAGGGATGAGATGGCAATTACAATTGAGCTACAGCCGAAAGACCTGGAACAGATACGTTTTGCCTACAGCCCGTTGATTGAAACGGTCTTGAGCTTCCTGATGCTCCATCGCAAACCTCCCGATTTGCGTTCCATCAGCCCGCGTTGGGGAGACGAGGCAGAGCGCGCGCTGAACGGCGTGCAATTCCCCTACATGGATGCGCTCATGCCCCCCAACGGCTATATCGCAGACTTCATCACGCCGACGCCCACAGAACCGCAGGCGGATATGGACGCTGTACTTGCTGAAGTCCGCGCCACGCCAGAAGCCGTCGTGCGTAAGTATGTGCAATATGTGATTGATACGCATGAGGACAGCGAAATCCGCCAACACTACCTGGTGTACCCGCAAGACGCGCTCTATTGCCTGACGGAAGAACTGCGCCTCTACTGGCAGCGCACGCTGGCGCATCACTGGTCAAACATCCGCACAGTGCTGGATAACGATATCCTCTACCGCGCACGCACACAGGCGCTGTCCGGCGCGGAACAAATGGCAAACGACCTGAGCGAAGGTTATGCTACCGCACGCTTAAGTTATTGATCTACAAAACAGAATGGCGTGAAGTGCATTGCCTGTACGATGACACTTTGCACGGTCATGGTCTACAATTCGTGCCGAGCGTCTTCAAGAACAACCATGTATCATGGCAAACCGTGCCGGAATACCTGCCCATGATCATCTACGGTGCGCGGGGCGGCGGGTTGTGGTATCAACAGGTGCAGCCGGAGCCGGAAGCAACGCTGCGCGCCGCCTTTGGCGATGCCCGTGCTGCACTGCTGGCGGCGCTCACGATGCCGGCACATACGGCGGAACTGGCGCAGCGACTCGGCGTCACCTCCGGCGCGGTATCCCAGCAGCTCGCCAAGCTGAGCGACGCCGGGCTGATCGAAAGTCATCGCAGTAGCTATCGCGTCTTTTATCGCCTGAGCGAACGCGGCGAAAAGCTGATGGCGCTGTTTACGGGTTAATTCCCCCTGTTCTGGCGGTGTCACACAATCCCCATAAACGTTACAATCGCGTGTAAGGAAAGGGGATACGCGCGATGACCAGTCCGGGAACGAAACCGCTGATTCTTGCTAAAATCGTTTGGGAAGACCCACAAACACGCACTATCGCGGAGTTCTTGCTGACCGAAGGCGCGACCGCCACCATTGGGCGGCTGGACAGCAACGACATCACGATCAAGGAAGAACATGTTTCGCGCCAGCACGCCATCATCAATTACCGCGATGGCATCTTCATGATCACAGACCTGGGCAGCGCGAACGGCGTCTTCGTCAACGACCATAAGATCAGCGAGCCGTTCCCCTTGCAGGCGGGCGATCTCATCCGGCTGTACGTGCCGCAGCTGCGCTTTGAGTCCGTATTCGATAGGAGTGAACGGCTGGCGGAGACCTCGACCGTCATCACAGCCGCGGTCAACACAGGCAAAGGCAAGCTGATCATCTCGAACGGGATGCAGGAGGGGCAAACGCTGCTGCTGCTGCGCGACCGACTGACGATAGGGCGCGCGATTGCCAACGCGGATTGGGAGATCAAACTGGAAGACCAGTCCGTGTCGCGCCCTCATGCGCGGCTCGAACTGGTCGAAACGACGTGGGTACTGCGTGACCTCGGCAGCGCCAACGGCACATCCGTCAACAACGCGCCCGTCACGGAGAAAGGGCGTGCCTTGCGTGACGGGGATGTGATCGGCTTCGGCGGCGTGATGGCGGTCTTCCGCGTCGGATAGTGCCACCCTCATCCCTTCTCCCTCAGGGCGAAGGGGGTTCAGAAGAGTCTTCTTGATCCCCTCTCCCTGAGGAAGAGGAGCAAGGGGTGAGGGCATTAACCCTTCACACCACCCAGGCTCAGACCGCCGACGATCCAGCGCTGGAAGGCGAAGAACAGCACAATCACGGGCAGCGAGATCAAAATCGACATCGCCGCGAACTTCTGCATGTCCGGTGGTGCCTGGTTCGCGCCGTTGGTCAGCGTCGCCAGCGCCATTGCCAGTGTGTAGCTTTCGATTTCGCCCGTCAGGAACACCCACGACAGGATGAACTCCGTCCAGCCCTGCATGAAGCTGAAGAGGATGACAATGGCGAAGGCGGGCAGCGACAGCGGCAGCATGACGCGGATGAACGTGCCGATCAAGCCTGCGCCGTCGATCAGTGCCGCTTCTTCAAGTTCCTTCGGGATGGTGTCGAAGTAGCCCTTCAGGTTCCAGATTGCAAAGGGCAGACCGCCGGACGCGAAGGCAATCGCCAGACCGAGCAGGGTCGTGCGCAACGCAACATTGGCGGGCATGTTCGGGTCTGCTGCCAGCCGTCCTTGCAGCGCCGTCCAGCCAATGCCGATGATGATCGCCGCGACCATGCCGTAGAGCAGCAGGTTGACGAAGGTCTTCGGTTCGATCACGTTGCGCAGCGCACGGCAGATCGCCCACACGCCTGCCGCGCCCGCCAGCGCCGCCAGCCACGAGAGCAAAATCTGCGGGATAAACGACAGGAAGGCGTTATCGCGCAGCGCGAAAATGCGTCCGGCTTCGCTGTCACGTGCCGCGCGTGCTGCGAACAGCGTTTCTTCAGCAGCGCTTAGGTTAATAGCCGCCTCGTCCGCGTTGGCGCGGGCGGTGGCTGCACCTGCCTGCACATCCGCGACTTCAACGCGCGCAGTTTCGACTGCCGCCGCCAGCCCTGCGCGGAAGCCTTCCAACCCGCCTGTGTCGAGGATGGGCAGAGCGATCAGCAGTGCTTGCAGTTGCAGGTCGTCTTCGGCATCATCAGGATTTGCCGCGTATAGCGCCTGACGTGCCTCGATTTCCGCCTGCATTGCCACACGGATTTCGTCTTCGCTGGTCATGCCGTCAATGCGTGCCTGGAACGCTTCGAGATTCGCGAGATTTTCGACTGCCAGCAATGCGCGTTCCTCGCGGCGGATAGCGGTTTGTTCGCGCTGCTCCACACTGCCCACGCGCTGGTTGTAATCGTCCTGCGCCGCCGCAAAATCTGCATTGAGCGTCGCAACGGGGTCATCAATGACATCACCATACGCCGGACTGCGCTGGATGATGGCGTAGAACGTAATGACGATTGCCAGCAGCACGACGGCTGCGACGACAACGGTCGTCCACGCCGGACCGGGATTAAACACGCGATCCGGCTCAATCTTCGCCCAACCGCGCGTCACATTGAACAGCACCCACACGACCGCCGCCAGCAGGAAGCCGATGAAGAACGACGGGATCGCCGCTGACAGCGTGCTGTTGATCTGAATCTGGTTGAACATGATGTACAGCGGGATCAACACGCCCGTGCTAGGGAGCATCAGCAGAATGATAAAGCCCAACATGCCCGCCTGCCGTCCGATGAAGCGGAAGCGCGAGAAGGCATACGCCGCCGACGCGCCGAGCGTCACCGTCGCCAGCGAGACGCCGAGCGCGATGAAGAGGCTGTTGACGAGCAGATCGCCAAAGTAGACAGGCAGCACGTTCGAAAACTGCTGCGTCAGTACTTCGCTGAAGGCGTCGAGATTGGCATTCGGTGGAATCAGTGTCAGGTCAGTCGGGCGCGTGATGCCGCGCGGATCGGTCGCCATCGACACGATCCACATGATCGGGAACATGACGACCACGACCATGACAAGCAGGAACAGTTGTAGAAAAATCTGACGGACAATCACGCCGCGCGTACCGCGATCCAGCCGGAAACGCGCTCGCGATTCAACAGCGGGGGCGACTTTCGGCAGCGATGCCGCCTGTGTCGATGCCTGAACGATGTTTGGATTGCTAGACATGATCAGTACGCTGCCTCCGTTGCTTTGGTGATGCGGTTCTGGATCAGCGTGATGATGAGCAGCACAAAGAAGACGACAATCGCGAACGCTGATGCCGCGCCGTAGAGCTGGTCTTGCGCGATCAGCTTGTACGCCTGCGTGATGAGCAGGTCAGTTTCGCTGCGCGGACCGCCGCCGGTGATGAAGAAAATAACGTTGAACTGGTTGAACGTCCAGATCGTACCGAGCATGATCGCCGGCACCATCGCCGGGCGGATCATCGGCAGTGTGATCTTCCAGAACTGCGTCCACTTGCTGGCGCCGTCCACATCCGCCGCTTCGTACATATCCGGCGGGATGCTGGTCAGCGCGCCCGTCGCCACGACCATCATGAAGGGCCAGCCGAGCCAGATGTTCGCCAGCAGCACCGAATAGAACGCCAGCACGGGCGCCCCCGCGCGCTCGAAGAACAGCGATGCCGTCGACTCTGCCGCGCGCCCGCCGAAAATATCGACAGCGGTGGCGATGGCGATGATCGACAGGATGATGACGCCGCCCAAGCCGAAGACAGTCTTGTCAAAACTGAGCTTGCCCGTCTGCTTGTTCGCCAGCCCCTTGCGCAGCAGGTAGCGCGCCACCAGCGCCACGATGATAATGCTGCCGATCATCACGACCCAGGGCATGATTACACGCACGTCAATCGGGCGGTCGAGCGTGCCGAGCCAGTTGGTGCGGGTGGGCAGGTTCGTGCCGAACGTGTTGTTGATGCTCTCGAATAACAGGTTAAAGCCGCCAGACTGCTCCTGCCACAGGTTGTTCCAGATCAGCGCTGTGATGTAGCCCGGCAGCGCCCAGGGCAGCACGAAGATCGCGCGGTAGACGCGCCGCCCGACGACATGTTTGCCATTGAGCGCAATCGCCACTGCCAGACCAATAACGACGTGGAAAAAGACATTCACCAGCGTCCACAGGATGTTAAAGCCTAGCAAGGGCAAGAAATTATAGTTGGGAATATTGAGCTGCCCGGTCAGGATTTGCTGAAAGTTAAGCAAACCAACATTTTCAGCCGGGATAGCGCCGCTCAGGTTTTCTGCCTGGAAATCCTGAAACGAGATGACGATCTGGCGGAACTGCGGGTAGAAGGTGATAAACGCCATGATCGCGACAGACGGTAAGATGAACAGCCAGGGAACACCGCTTTCGCGCACGCCCTTGCGGAAACTGTCCCACATCGTCAGCGAGGATGCTGGATACGATGGGGATTGTGAGACACTCGCCATAACAACCTCTTCCCCACAACGTTGGTCAGATATTCGCAGGGGCGACACTCTGGTCGCCCCTGCGTTTGTGCCTGTTTATTTGCATCAGGGGCAGAATGCTTCTGCCCCTAAAGGGTGTGGCGGACGTTGGGCGAGATGTATCCTCCTGCCCTGCCCGCGCACACTGCATTGCACGACCTAGCCGCCCTGGATCGTATCAATCTGGGTCTGGATCAGGTCATACGCCACTTCAGCAGCCGCCGCAGGGGTTTCGCCACCCGCGCCCACTGCTGTGATTGCGTCGCCCATCGGGCCCCAGAACGCGCCCAGTTCAGCGCGGTTCGGGAACGGCGTGCCAAGTGCGAACTGTTCCGCGAAGATCTGGAGGTTCGGGTTTTCAACTTCGACCGCCGGGTTTACGGGCAGCAGACCGCCGACTTCGCTGGCAATCGTCTGACCTTCAACGCTGGTGACGAATGTCGCCCAGGCGAGGACAGCTTCCAGCTTAGCGGGGTCTTCAGCAACCGTCGCGTTGACATAGAAGCCTTCGGACTGCGCGAACAGCGCCGGAACTTCGCCGTTGTCGAGCGCGGGCATCAGCGCGACACCGAGGTCGTCGCCCAGGTCGCTTTCAAACTGCGCCAGGTTCCAGATACCATCATAAACCATCGCAACTTCGCCGGTCTGGAAGCCAGGGTTCGGCGAGCTGCCATCGATCACGACACCGCTGTCCGGGTCCTGCGACAGGTTGTACATATCCTGGTGGAATTGCAGGTACGCTTCCAACGCGGTACGACCTTCGCTATCGGGTGCGAACGCGGCATCGCCGTTTTCGTCCATCAGCGAACCACCGAGCGAGAACAGGAAGCCCGCGCTGTGGAAGAAGCCGTTCTGGAATGCCAGACCGGTCAGACCGTCAGCCGCCAGTTCTTCGCTGATGCTCAGCACGTCCGCCCAGGTTTCAGGGGCTTCCGGCACGAGCGCACGGTTGTAGAAGAATGCCAGCGTCTTGGCGCTGTAGGGGATACCGTAGATGCTGCCATCATAGGTGAAGGTGCCCCACGCGGTTTCGCTCGCCTGCGCCAGCAGCGCATCGTCCACGCTCGCGGTCAGGTCGGTCAGCAAACCAGCGGTCGCCCAGGGACCGGTGCTGTCGTTCGCCCACACGACCATGTCCGGGCCTTCGCCCGCGCCTGCTGCGGCAATAAAGCTGTCTTGCAGCGTACCACTGGGATTAAAAACCTGTTCAACTGTAATGTTTGGGTTTGCCTCGACAAACGCGTCGATGAGTGCCAGCAGCGCGTCACCTTCGGCGTCCTGCTTGGCGTGCCACAGCGTCAGCGTTACCGATTCCTGCGCACCGATGCTCATGGTCGGGACGACCAGCAGCGCCAGCAGCGCGATAACCCACAACAACTTCTTCATGGAATACTCCTTAAATCAGAATTGCTCTACAGACATATGAGAAGCTAAACTCAGACGCACGAACTCCAACGGGAGTTAATCGATTGAGCTTAATCCGAGGTAGAATTATACAATCTGCATCTTCAGAATCCAATGAAAGATTAAGGTTTGTGCAAACAGCACAAGCGCGTTATTGCAGGCGTTCGCCGGGAGCGCGTCCATCATCGCCTTGAAGCCGCGCACGCTGCGATGAAAGTGCCATCAGCCACTCGTGAATGAAAGCGCGAATCTGCTCGGTCATCTCGGCGTCGTGGTAGACCTGTGCAGCGATGGCATGCGACACTTTGAGGATGCGCCGCAGCCGCGTTTCCTCGTCCAGGCGCAGCGAGCGCTGCTGCAAGATAGCGCTGATGAGGTCGTCAATCGGCAGTTGGTGATAGGCGTCAGGGTCTGTCTTCAGCAGCGGCGTCAGATCGACATCGTAGCGCTTGTGAACAATGTAGAGCAGACGGTCACGCGCTTCAAAGTATTGTTCACGCAATTCTTGCAGGCGCAGGCTGAGGTGATCGACCACCTCGCGCATCAGCGTCGTGCGCGGGGGACGATGCGCGATCTGTTCCTGCACAAATTGCAGCATAGCGGTGGGCGTACCGTCCGTCAGGCAGCGTTGGTAGAGGTCGAACGCCTGGCTGCGCAGTGCATCGGTGTCGTAGAGTTCTGGAAAGCCCTGCATGAATTGCGTCCCTGTGTCGATCAATTGCGATCCTGTTCCGGCGGGCAGAGCCGTCGCAGATAATCCCACGTATAAATGCCTGTGTGATGCCCGTCATCCCAAGTTGGCTGAAGCGCATAATTGCCAATAGGGACGATGCTCTCCATGACATACGAGCGTTTCGGCGTCAGCACCAGGATATGATCCGGGTCGTGTTCGCGCCCCATGAATTCATGACCACCCCGGCACTGCACACACGGGCACGCCTCGCGCAAATGCGCCAGCGGATAACGGCACACCTGCTCATCCTGCCAGACGATTTCCAGGTAGCCTTCGGTCTTGTTCAGCGTTATCCCTTTCGGGAGTATCGTGGTTTGCATAGTTCATTGCTTCGTGATGAGTAATGAGTATTGTTTTGAGAACTCATTACGCATTACTTTTCACTCCGTTCCTGTGCCTGCTCAATCCAGCGCTCGCGGCGGATACGGTCTGCGGTGGCGATGCCGCCCAGCTTTTCCGCCAGCGCCTCCGGCTCCTGCGCCGCAAGCTGCGCAAACGTCGTGATGCCAGCCGCGTGCAGACGCTCGACAAACACCGGACCAATACCTTTGATGTCGATCAGCGCGTCCGCCTGCGCAGATCCAGCCGTAAGCGTGCTGACGTTGATCGGCGTTGCCGGGGATTTCGCGCCAGCATCTTCAGCGGGGGCGCGCTCAGGCGTGCGCCCGGCCGCGGCTTCGCGGAATCTGTCGGCGCTGCCCGTGTCGGACGTCCCGTTGGGCGTCCCTACGTTGCGCGGTATGGTGGGAGAGGCGGGACGTGCAAGCCAACTGCCAATCAACAGACCCAGGACAAACCAGGCAATTTTCAACACAGCGCCCTCCATATGTTCTATACGACTAGACCCATTTTAACACAGGAGATGGGATGACTGGCTTAACGTAACGGGTGATCCTTGTATAGTCTTATACGCCTTGTTCCATAAGCATTGTTGGGATATGAAAGTGTTTACGAATGAATTCTGAATTCACGTTTATCGTGGAAATGTAATGCGGTGCAAGATGTGAGGGTAGGACTATGGACTATGACATGTTTGTCTACAAGCTGGGATCGCTGCACAGCATGCTGACCGAGCTGGCAGAAGAGGACCTGTACCAGGGAGAACACACAATTCACTACACCGGCAAACAGGGTGTACAGCGCACCCTGCATGTCTATATTGACGGCACCGAAATCCAGATGAGCGATACGCCGCCGTCCACGCACTTTAACCTGTCTATCGGTGCCGACTAACGCAGACTACTCACCCGCTGCCATAGCGACTGCGTATGTCTGCAAGCCGCTCCTGCGCCTCAGCACCAAAGACCAGCGGTTTAGCAGATGCTGATGGACGTGTTTCGGACGCCCCGGTCAGTGGCTGTGAAAACGGTGTGATGAATTGGCCGCCCCCACCAGATAGCTTGTTTTGCAGAAGAAACATAGCCGTTACAGGGGCAGGGCTTGCGACTGCGTGCGCTAGCTGGGCAATGACAGGTATGGCAGGGGGTGAGGCAGACGCAGCGGGCGCTTCGTCCGGCAAATCTGCCTGGTCACGCAGCCAGAGGCGCGCGGCTTCCGGCAGCACACCGTCCCAGTGAACGTTGTTATCGCTTTCCACATGGCTCATCATCGTGCGTGTTGAAAGGCTGCCATCAGGGTTGCGACGAGTCTGAATTTCGATCACGAACGATGCCACAGGCTGCCATTCTGCAGCCGACGTCGTCATCGGTGCTTCGACGGCGGTTGTTTCGCCGCGTGCAAAGGCGCGTGCTTCTTCCAGCCATGTCTCGATCTGATCGGGCGAGATAGGCGTGCGCTGCTGCTTCAAGACCTGTGCGATGTCATCGACACTCAGCGCTGCCAGGTCGCTCATTGTCCGCACCTGTAATTGCTCGCGCAGCACGCGCTGGCGGCTTTCACCAATCCCGTTGATGCGCGTCAAATCTTCGTAATGATTGCTGTTCATAGAACGCCATCCTGTTATGGCTTATGGTGCATTTGACAGTGGGGGCGCCCTTCAGGACGCCCCAACCTGCTCCTGTGGAGGGACGCCTCATGCGCGGCGTCCGTTGCAGGATTTAGCCCAACCAATGGCTTAGTTGGGGCGGTAGAACTGGATGATCGGCTCTTCGCTGAAGCCGGCAATCGGCAGCGGGTTGCCCATGGGGTCTTTGAGCGTCAGGACGACCACGACCTTGTAGACACCGGAGAAGTTCGGCGCTGCCATGTTCGCGTTCGGCGGGAAGCTGAACGTATGGCTGTAGCTCTGGTTCATCCCGCCCGTCGCCTGAATTTCCGCAGCCGGGGGCACGAGACCTTCAAAGCCGGGACCGATCGACTCGATGAAGACGCGGACAACCCATGTCTCGTTTGGGCTGACGAATGCCGCACCCGCGCCGCTCAGCGTCCATTGGACGTTCACTTGCCAAGTATCGGTCGTGCGGATGATGCGATTCGATGGAATACCCGACGTATCGACGATTTCGGCGACAATCGAGCCTTTCATTGGGCTGCTAACTGCTTCAAAGTTCATGATGTGTTCTCCTCACCTCTGATAGTTGCCTGTACTGCTGTCCCTACGTAGAAGACTTCTTTAATTTAGACCAGGCAACTTATGTCGGGATTATTGTTGGCTTTTGGTTTGCGAGCCACAGATTTAAGCGTGCGCCTACACACGGCTGCCCGCGCGGATGTCCGCCATCAATGCCAGTGTTTCGCGGCTTGGTTCGGTCGCGTCTTCTTCCAGCGCTTTGCCAAACTGCGCAAACTGGCGCTGGGCAAGATACGGCTGTCCCTGCCGACTGTAGCAGCGCATCAGGCGCACATGCGCTTGTTCACAGGTCGGCACGATGCCGATCATCTTATTGGACACGCTGATGCAGCCGGGGTAGTCCCCGATCTCCAGCGCGTGCTGGCTCAGCTTGTCCAGCGCGCTCAGATACGCCGTTTGCAGCCGTTCGCGCAGCTCCACCGTCCAGTCTTCGTAGATCGACTCTGGCAGAAACGTACCGCGATAGATCAATTCGGCTTCACGGTAGTGGGCTATCGCAGTCTCGGTATCGCCGTGGCGCTCGGAGAGTTGTGCCGCCTTGCAGCGCTCCAGGAACGCCTCATAGTCAACCCAGATGTGCAGGTCCGGGTTGAAGCAGTAGCAATCGTCTTCAAAGACGATGTGCGAAATGCTGCTGTCATCGCGGCGCAGCGCCTTGCGCGCGTTGTGGATGGCGACGTTCAGGCTGTTGCGCCCTTCATCCAGTGTGCTGTCTGCCCAAAACACATCCATCAGTTCCTCGCGATGCACACCGCGCCCGCGATGCATGAGCAGGAACTTGAATACGCCCGCGCTTTTGCGCCCGTACCAGTTGCGCACGGGCTGCTCCGCGCAGAAGACCTCGAAATTGCCGAGCGTGCAGACCAGCAAATCGGGTTGACCGGGCGTTTGTACGGGGATGGGCGCAGGGGGAACGCGTACAGACGGCGCAGAGACACGCTGCCGTCGTGCCATAAACAACGCAGGCAGCGCGAACAGTCCATGCGCTCCGTCGCGCGTATGGATGGCGGTATCGGCAACTGGCTGTGAGAGCGACGGCTGCGTCATAATCTCGGCGCAGTATTTCAGCAGCAGGTAAAGTTGTTCGCGGAATGCGGTTTCGCGTTCAGCGATGGCTGCGCTGGCATTGCGATGCCAGTCGGCTTCATTGTTGCACAGGCTGAGCAGGACACAGATTTGTTCAGCGGCACGCAGCAGCGGTACAGATGCACCGTGTTCACTATCGGCAACCATCGTCTGTGCGTCCTGCAACAGCAATGCCAGTGTGCGGTAGTCCCCATTTTTGAGCGTTTGCATTAACTCAGCAATCTGCGATTTGTGCAAACGCTCGGACTCTCGTGGCGTACTCGACTTAATGATCATCCGCTTGCCCCTTTGTGGTGCATGTGGGTTGGACGCGATGTCAGGTGAGACGACCCGAAAAACGCAATTTTAACTTGTTCTTTACTATGTCAAAACATTATCGATTTTCTACAAATTCGCGCAGACCTTCAAACACAGGCGGTTCGGTGTTATGCTAGTCGTGGATTATTTCGATAGGACTTATCCTGTTGACCGACTCCCCGCTGGAAGCCACCGCCCCCGACGCAGCCGTTCCCGTGCCAGCCGATGCCCCGCAGACCCAGGCGGAGACCAACGCCGGAGTCGCGCGTGCCAGCGGTTTGCTGGCGCTCGGCAATATCACCAGCCGAGTGTTGGGGCTGGCGCGCGAAATCGCGCTGTCAAACCTCTTCGGCGCGTCTGGTGCGGTCGATGCGTTTAACATCGCCTTGATCATCCCCAAGACGCTCCATGACCTGCTGATTGCCGGTCATGTCAACAGCGCGATTGTGCCCGTGCTGAGCGAAGTTGCTGCTAAAGAGGGCAAAGGCGCGCTCTGGCAGCTGGTTTCGGTGCTGCTCAGCCTGATCACAACGATCATGGCGGCGCTGATTTTGCTGCTGCAATTGTTCGCGCCTCAGGCAGTGGCGCTGGTCGGCGGCGGCGCAAGCGCACAAACGCAAGCGCTGGCAGTCGATCTGCTGCGGCTGACCGCACCCGCACTGCTGTTCCTGGCGCTGTTCGCCGTCGCCAGCGGCACGCTCTATGCGCTGCGCGCGTTCTCGCTGCCCGCGTTTGCCGGTGCCGTTTTCAACGGCGCGGTCGTGCTGTGCATGATTGTGCTTGCGCCGACGCTCGGCATCACGGCGGCTGCCATCGGCTGGCTGCTCGGCGCGGTGGTGCAGTTCGCGCTGCAACTGCCGGGCTTTCGCCTGAGCAGTCTGCGCCCAACCCTGCGCTGGCGGCGGCATCCGGGTGTGAGCCGTATTGCGTTGCTCTATGCCCCTGTCATGATCTCGCTGATCCTCGATACGCTCGTGCGCACGGTCAGCTACAACTTCGCCAGCGGCACGGGCGAAGGCAGCATCGGCTATATGAACTGGGCGACGACGCTGATCCAGTTCCCGCACGGGCTGGTTGCCACCGCCGTCAGCATTGCTATTCTGCCGACGCTGGCGCGGCAGGCGGCGCTGGTCGCCACCGATGGCACGCAGGCGTTCAAAGATACGCTCGGTCTAGGGCTGCGGCTGGTCTTCGTGCTGATTATGCCCGCCACCATTGGCTTGTTCGTGATGGCGACGCCGATCACAGCGCTGCTGTTCGAGCATGGGCGCTTCACCGCGACCGATACCGCTATCACTGCCCACGCGCTGCGGCTGTATCTGTTTGGGCTGCCGTTCGCCGCGCTCGATCTGCTGCTGGTCTACGCCTTCTACGCGCAGCAGGACACGCGCACGCCCGCGCTGATCGGCTTTGGAAGTCTGCTGGTGTATCTGGTAGTGACGGTGGCGCTGCTGCCGACGCTCGGCTTGTTCAGCCTGATGATCGCCGACAGCGTGAAGCATATCGTCCATACGCTCGTGTCCGCGTGGCTGCTGCATCGGCGGCTGCGCGGCATGGGCGGTCAGCGCTTGCTGCTGACCGCTGTACAAACGAGCGTCGCGGTGCTGGCGATGGGGCTGCTGCTGGCGGGCGTGGAACCCGCGCTGGAGCAGTGGAGCGATAACGCCTCACTGCTGCGCGAGATCATCGTCGTGGTCGGCGGCGGCGCACTCAGTGTGGCGGTATTCGTCGGCGTGGCGTGGCTGCTGCGCATCGAAGAGCTGCGCTGGCTGTTCGGCTTGCTGCGGCGGCGATTGGGAAGATAATACCTCAGCCCGCATCAATCATACTTCAGGTCGAATCGCACCCCTCTCCGGTTATGGAGAGGGGACGATGGTGAGATACTCAGGCAAACTTCGCCGGATACACCTGGCGCGCAAGCGCTTCTTCCTGCTCGACCATGCTGCGCAGGATGTTCAAGCCGTTGTGCCAGAACGCCGGATCGCTCAGGTCAACGCCGACCTTCGCCAGAATATTCTGCGGGTAGTCGCTATCACCCGCCGCCAGCACCTCGAGATACTGCGGCACGAAGTCTGCCCCGCGCTGTTGATACAGGTTGAAGAGCGCCAGCACCAGCAGTTCGCCGAACGAGTAGGCATAGACATAGCCGGGCGTGTTGAGAAAGTGCGGGATGTAGCTCCACCACAAGCCGTAGTCGTCGCGCAGCGTCACACTGTCGCCAAACATCGCTTTCTGCGTCCCCATCCACAACTCGCTGATCTTCTCGGTCGAAAGCTCGCCTTCGGTGCGGCGCGAGGTGTGCAGCTTGTCTTCAAAGCGGTTCATCGAAATCTGGCGGAAGATCGTGGCAAAGCTGTCTTCGATCTTGCCCGCCAGCAGCGCCAGTCGGGTCGCGGCGTCCGGCTCTTTCGCCACGAGATCGTCAAACACCAGCATCTCGCCAAACGTGGATGCCATCTCCGCTGTTGTCAGCGGCGTGTACAGCCCGGTGATGCCCTGCGCTTCCGCCGACAGGTACATATGCAGCCCGTGACCGAGTTCGTGCGCCAGCGTCATTACATCGCGCGTGCGTCCGGTGAAGTTGACCAGCACAAACGGGTGCGCCGATGGCACGGTGGGCGAGGCAAACGCACCGCCGCGCTTGTTGGGCAGCAGCGCCGCATGAATCCAGTTCTCGTCGAAGAAACGCCCAACAATCTCTCCCGTGCGCGCATCAAAGCGACTGTAGGCGCTTTGCGTAACATCGCGCGCTTCCGCCCAGGTGTAATCGCGTTCGGCGGTTTCGATAGGCAGGGGGGCGTAGCGGTCGTAGTCGAAGAGTTCATCGTAGCCGAGCAGGACGCGCTTGAGACGGTAGTGCCGGGCGACCAGTTCGTAACTGCTGGTGACGGCGGTCACCAGCGCTTCCACCACCTCGTCCGGCGCTTTGTTGGAAAGGTTGCGCGACGAAATCCACGATGGGTAGCGGCGGCGTTTGTCGTCGCTCGCCTTGTCCGCTGCCAGCACGTTGAAGATATACGTGAGTTCCATCGACTTCTCGCGCAGTGACGCTGTGATTGCATTCGCTGCCTGTTCGCGCACGCTGCGGTCGGGGTCATGCATCCGCTTCATGACTTCAGATTGCGTCAGCTTTTTGCCGTCCACTTCATAACGCATCGCGCTCGTCAACTGCGTGAAGAAGCGCGTCCAGGCGCTGCGCCCGGTCACATCCTTGTCGATCAGAAGTTGTTCTTCGACTTCACTGAGAGTGTACGGCTTGTAGCGGCGCTCTGCCTCCAGCACATGGCGATATTTGCCGAGCGTGGGGTCGGCGAGCAACTGCCCTGCCACCTCATCATCGACCGCCTTCCACTCCAGATCGAAGAAGATCAGCTTCTGTTCGATCTGCGCGCCAAATTCGGTGATCTTCTGCACTAGCGCACCAAACTGAGGGTTGGCGGTGTCGGTGGCGAAGTTGAGATAGGCAAACGATTGGATGCGCCCACCTTTGTCGTAAAGTGCCTCGCGTTCGATCAGGGCGTCTACCATTTCTTCAGCATCGAGCGTTGCGACACGTCCGCGATATGTCTGTGCAAACGACTCGGCATCCTCTAATACAGCCTGCAAATCGCGTTCAATCGCTGGATCATCTGCGCCTGTGTAGAAGATCGATAAATCCCAGACGACATTTTCCGCGCCTGTCGCCTGTTCCAATGCTTTATCCGTCATCGTGTATATACCTTCGGCTATCGACATGAGAGTTGAAATAGTATCGGTTTGGGGTTCGGCTTTCAAACCGTGCCCTCGCTATAATACGCTGGAATGACAGGCATTGTTCAAGAATGCATAAAAAGCTTATTCAAACGGTTGGAGAAGCAGAGGATGGAGCATGACATGTCTCGTACCCCACTGACGCAGGAACAGATCGCCACGCGACTGCCGACGCTGAACGGCTGGACGGCGGACAACAACGTCCTCAGCAAGACATTTCAGATGGAGACGTATCTGGCGGGACCGGCATTCGCCGCAGCCGTTGGCACGGTCTGCGAAGGGCTGGATCATCACCCGGACATTCATATCGGCTGGCGGCGCGTGACGGTCAGCTTCACCACGCATGACAGCGGCAATGTGCTGACCGAGTTCGACTTCAAAGCGGCGCAAGCGGTGGACGCACTGGGCTATCCGAAAGCGTAAGA
The DNA here is from genome assembly GCA_033763755.1 of Chloroflexota bacterium. Taxonomy (GTDB): domain Bacteria; phylum Chloroflexota; class Anaerolineae; order Aggregatilineales; family Phototrophicaceae; genus Flexifilum. The sequence goes on along the minus strand of JANRJX010000084.1, from coordinate 757 downwards.
CTCAGTGCTTCAAAATCTGCGACAGGAATAACTGCGTGCGTTCGTGGCTGGGATTGGTGAAGAAGTGATCCGGCGTGCCGATCTCGACGATGCGCCCGCTGTCCATGAAGATGATGCGGTCAGCGACTTCACGCGCGAAGCCCATTTCGTGCGTCACGCAGATCATCGTCATGCCGCTGAGCGCCAGTTCGCGCATCACATCCAGCACTTCCTTGATCATTTCCGGGTCGAGCGCCGAAGTCGGCTCGTCAAAGAGCATGATCTTCGGCTGCATCGCCAGCGCGCGGGCAATAGCCACACGCTGCTGCTGCCCGCCGGAAAGCTGCCCCGGATATTTGCGCGCCTGTTCGGGAATGCCGACGCGCTCGAGCAGCTGCATCGCCACATCTTCTGCCTCTTTGCGTGGGCGCTGGCGCACATGCCGCTGTGCCAGTGTGATGTTGTCTAACACGCTCAAGTGCGGGAAGAGGTTGAACTGCTGGAAGACCATGCCGACTTCGCGGCGAATCTGGTTGATATTGCGTGTGTCGTTGGTCAGTTCGACGCTATCAACCGTGATGCGCCCTTCCTGATGTTCTTCCAGGCGGTTGATGCAGCGGATGAGCGTCGATTTGCCCGACCCTGACGGACCAATGACGACGACGACCTCGCGCTCGCGCACTTTCATGCTCACGTCTTTGAGGACATGGAAGTCGCCAAACCACTTATTGACGTTATCGCATTCAATGATCGTGTCGCCAAGCACAATTGGTGTCGC
>JANRJX010000083.1:0-103135 GCA_033763755.1 Chloroflexota bacterium | reverse complement strand
CATGAAAAACGAATGCTCAATGGCACATTTGCCCGTGCGCCGCTGGACCACTTTTGGCACTGGCTCTATGACGATCCGATGCTGGCATGGCTGGGGCAGCGGCGCTGGCTGGAACCCGAGCGGGTAGAAACACAACTGCGTGAGCGCATCCAGGAGTACCCGATTGGCTACGCTGTGCTGCATCAGGATTTGGTCGGCGTTGAAGCGAACGCCAATCAGGAAATCATTGGCTACTTCAATCAGCACGGTGATCTCTTTTGCCCACCTGTCGTTGAGGGGGTGGCGGTTGCGTGGCGCACCCGCTGGCATCCTGATGGTTGCCTGTCACGCACACCCTCGGAAATTGCGCCAGGTGTGTTTGAAGTCGATCTCGGCAGCAGTGGAGATGAGCGTTTCATTGGTTGGGGCTGGCATCGGCAGGAGGATGTTGGGGCGACGCGCTGGCGTTGGGCGGGCAACTATCCACGTCTGGGTGGAGATATTGTGCCGGACGATGGCTATCTGCGAGCGGAGTTATGGTTAGAACTGCCCCCTGCTCATTACCGCATGACATTGCTTGCGCAGGCGTTCCAGCAAATGCGCAATGTCCAAATTGAAGTGAATGAGGTCTTGTTGGGTGGATCAGTCGTGATTGAGACAGAAGTGTTGGGTGAATATAGCTTTGATCTACCTGTGGACGTCCTTGGGAATGATGGGGCGGTGCATGTGATTATCCGGTATGACGGGGCGGTCACGCCACAGGAGGCAGGCGTCGGCGGTGATACGCGGCGATTGGCGATTGCGCTCGATAGTGTGCGCTTTGAGCAGGTGGATTAGTTAGTGGGCGACTGCGAGGGACTGTGAAGCGATACGTGGTATTGGTGGCGATTTACAGCCTATTGGCGCTGCTTTGGCTGCGTCAGCCATTAATGCATATTGAAACACACATGACGGGCGATCCCGGTCAGCCCGTGACGACCGATTACTATCACTTCCACTGGAACTACTGGTGGATTCGCCACGCGCTGACGAATGGGCTTGATGTTTACCAGACGAATTATGTCTTCGCACCGCATACCTCGAATCTGTCACTGCACACGCTAGCGCCGTTGTGGTATCCGATCTGGGCAGCATTAGAGCCCGCTTTTGGTACTGTGGCGTCGATGGCGGGTGTGTTCTTTGTGGCGCTGCTGCTGAATGGTTTTGTCTTTCATGTCTTTCTTGAAAAACTGGGCACAGCACCAGGGCTGGCGCTCGTGGGCGGCATATTGCTGCAAGGCAGCGAGGTGATCTTTATCAGCCTCAAGTGGACGATGACGAATTTGCTTGGGTGGTTTTGGCTGCCGCTGGTGCTTTTGGTGTGGGAGGGAGTTAGCTATCAGGCATCTGGTACAGGGCATCAGTCGAGTGAAAAGGGCAAAGGGACGAGAGCAAAGGGGAAAATGCAGGCGACGGTCAGGCTGTTGTGGTGGAGCTTGCTGCTGGGGGTAACGCTGTGGGCGATGATTCTGACGGACTTGCAGTACGGGGTGTTTCTAGCGTTTTTGCTGCCGCCGCTGGTGGGTTGGTCGCTTATTGATGCCCTGAAAAATAAAGCCAATGTAATGGCAGACGCCGCTGGACGCGGGTTGGGGATAGCAAGCGCGGTGCGGTTGCTGGCTTCTGCGACGCTGGCGCTCATGGTCGCCCTGCTGCTTTTGTGGGTCGTTGGTCCCTTGCAACCGTTGCTCGAATTTGAGCAGAGTGTACTGGCAACGACACCTGCTGACCGCGCGCCACATGTTGAGTTTCCGTTGGGGTTATTCTGGCGTGACGGGCATGGTGCATCATATGGTGTGCTGCCAGTGCTGCTGGTTATAACGGCGATTGGGTACTGCTTACGCCATCGTGGTGTAGATTTACAGCGTATTCACCGTGGCAAGTTCCGAACGACTCCGCCCTGGGTGTGGCTGGTGTTGGCGCTACCGCCGCTGGCGTTGTCGTTGGGAGCGACTGTCTCGTTGTTGGGCGTAGATCTTCCGATGCCGTACCAGTGGTTTCACATGCTGTTGGGCGGAAACTTTCGTTACCCTGAGCGCTTCATCAACGTGTTTATGATTCCGGCGTTGGCGTTCGCGCTTCCCCTTCTGAGCAACGTGTTTGCGCGAGCACGGACGACAAGAATGCCATTTGTACGCTTTGGATTTGTAGTACTCGTGCTGGTGGCCCTGCTAGATGTCGAGATATTCGGCAGTGTGCCGCTGCAAGCGGCTCCGCCGCAATACAAATTCTATGAGCAGATGGGACGTGAGGCGGCAGATTATGTCGTGGTGGAAGTGCCGACAGCGGGTGCGAGCGGCGAGGGTATTGTTGGGCGGAGCGAGTGGGCGGCGCTGCAATATTACGGCATTGCGCATCAGCACCGCATGATCAACGGGCATATCTCGCGTGTTGATCCGCTGCGCTATCTGTACATGGAGTTTGATGATCCGATGCTGGCATGGCTAGGTCAGCGGCGCTGGCTAGAGCCGGACATCGTTCACGCGCAGATGCAAGAGCGCATTTCAGCATTTCCAGTTGGCTACTTTGTCATCCATATCCCGTTCCTACCGCAAAACGGATCGACCTTGCAAGAGGTGTTAGGCTTCTTTAACCAGAACACCGATCTCGTCTGCCCGACATGGGCGAGCGACAGCGCCGTGGTGTATCGCACGACATGGCATCCGGCAGGCTGCCCGGCACGCATACCCATTGAAGTTGATGATGGTATTGAGGCGTTACCAAAATACGAAATCCTCATCGGTAGCCCTGACGATCAACGTTTTATCGGTTGGGGCTGGCACTGGCGTGAGCAGGGCATTGATGGTGGTTGGTATCGCTGGGCAGGGGATTATCCGCGTTTAGGTGGAGATGTTGTGCCAGAGGATGGCTTCTTACATGCTGATCTACACTTTGACTTGCCGTCCGGTGCTTATCAGCTCGAATTGATGATGGATGCCTACGGCGAGGCGCGGCAAGTCACGCTTTCGTTGAATGATACAGTAATCGGCAGTCGGGAAGTGTCAGCAGGGCAGGGGGTGCTGCCGTATGTGTTCGAGTTGCCGCGCGAGGTCCTGGGAGACGGGCACAACCTGACGCTGCGGATTGCCTATGATAATGCGCTAATCCCGGACAGTACCGTCGGTACCTCGCAGGCACGACGCCTTTCAGTGCTGGTCACGCGGGTACGATTCACACGCATTCAATAGGCGAGATCAGTGGGAAAGCGTTGGCTTGAGTTTTCGTAATCTTCATTGGCGATTACTATTCGCGATTGATAGAATGCGGCATGCTCGCGTTTATGAAGCCTATCGCTTGAGGATGCCATGAATCTTCGTCTGCTGTTCCGTATCTTGTCGTTCGTTGTGGTGGTTGCGTTGGTGGCGGGCAGTGTGTATGTTGCCGCTGTGCCGACCGAAACCGCGCTTGCCTGTAACCCGTGCGATTGTCCGGAAGACCGCCGCATTAACTGCCAGGGAATTCAGTTCTACGGCGTCTATACCTACACACGCGGGGGCGTGTGCTATATCGATGCCTATCGTATGCAGGACAATGGCAGTCCTGGACGCCGTGCATGGCGTGTGACTTCACGCGATCTGGCTGACATTCCAGAACGCCCTGAGGAAAATTTGCTGATTACCGAAGGCGATGCAATTGCGATTTATCGCCTGACGAGTGGTGAGCTCCAGGTCAATGCGGGTCCTGCACCGGATGGTAAGGTATATGTATTGATCTTCAATAACTGCCCGGCAGGTGAACGACGCGAAAGCACGTTCACTCCCGGCGCATAACGATTGAAAGTAGTGGACGAGGTGGTGCGTCACTATAGTGTGGAATACCTCGTCCGCTAGGCATTGCTGCGTGCCCAGTCGAGTGTGCGCTGCATCCCAACGTCAAGTGAAACCGTGGGTTGCCAGCCAAGGATGTCTTTTGCGCGGCTTATGTCTGCTGCTGAAACACGCAAGTCCCCTAATTGTGCTGGTGCATAACGAATTGCGTAGGTGCGGCGAGTTTCCCCGACAGCCGCCAGTGCCGCATCGCACAGCCGATTTACACTGGTTGGTGTGCCAGTCCCCAAATTGATGACCTGTCCATACGTCGCTTCGCAATCCAGCGCGTCTACCCACGCACGCGCAACATCCCCGACGTAGACGAAATCACGCGCCTGCTCACCGTCACTGTGGATGACGATTTCCTCACGGCGGTGCAGCCGTCCAATAAAGATTGCCAGCACACCCTGATACGGATTGGTCAGGCTTTGGCGCTCACCGTAGACATTAAACATGCGGAACGAGGTAACTCGCAGCGGGGTTGTCAGGTCGGTACGTTCGCCCGTCAGATGCACGTAGCGCTCGGCGGCATACTTGGTGATGCCGTAGTAAGAGACGGGGTTGGCTGGCGCAGTTTCTGGCGTCGGGACGGTTGTGGGATTACCGTAGATGGTCATGGAACTGGCGAACAGAAAGCGCTGAACTCGATGAACGAGACAGGCTTGCAGCAGATTGATGGTGCCATAGGTATTGACGGTCAGATCGTGTGCAGGATCGCTGTACGATAACTTGATCGAGGCTTGCCCCGCGAGGTGTATGACTGCATCAATACCTTCCGCAAAGGCGCGATCGATGTCGTCCTTACTGCGAACATCGCCGGGGATGAATGTTGCAGCCGGGTGGATGTCAGCCTGCGAGCCTGTGTGCAGATTATCCAGCACGATTACGCGGTATCCCTGCGCAATAAGCAAATTGACAATATGGCTGCCGATGAAACCAGCGCCGCCTGTGACGAGGATGGTCTGCATGGCTTTAGGGCTTCCCTTCTTGCGCAACCCGCGCGGCTTCAAGTTCTTCGGTGGCGCGTCTGCGATCTTCGACAATTTCATCCCACGTCTGGAACACCCCGTCGTCGGTACGTTTGGTATCGTGCTTGACCAGCAGCCATTCGAACCAGACGGTGAGCAGCGTATACAGGTAGCGGCTGCCCTGTTCTTTGAGTTTGAGTGACGATACACCGACTTCGCGGTTGCGCCACGAGATTGGGATGACTTTGTAGGAGTAACCACGCACCATGGCTTTGAGGGGAAGTTCAATCGTCAGGTTGAAGTGCGGCGACACGAACGGACGACAGCCTTCGATGACGCCAGCGCGGAAGCCTTTGAAGGCATTGGTCGTATCGTTGTAGCGAAAGCCGAACATCATGCGGATGACGAAGTTGGCGATGCGATTGATGAAGAGCTTGAACGCCGGATAGTCGTAGACGTGCGAGCCACGCAGGAAGCGCGAACCGAAGGCACAATCTGCCTGGTCGCGCAGGATTTCGTAGTAGCGGACGACATCTTCCGGCGAGTCCGAGGCATCTGCCATGTAGATGATGACGGCATCACCTGTGAAGTGTGACAGTCCGAAGGCAACTGCGCGCCCGTAGCCATTGCGCCCAGTGTTGCGGATGACGCGAATGCGTGGGTCTTGAGCATGTTCGCGTGCGACCAGATCATAGGTCTGGTCTTTACTTCCGTCATCGACAACGAGGATTTCGTGATCATGGACACCCGCCTTGTCCAGATGATCCCGCAGCAGGACAACCGTCTTTTCGATATTGCCTGCTTCGTTGCGCGCAGGGATGACAATCGACAGCTTCATACGCGCTCGGCAAGCCGCGCCTGCCAACTGGCGACAATCTCGGTGAAGATGTCATCGAGCGATTTGGTGATGTCCCAACCGGGTAAGCTTGTACGCAGATGCGTGAGGTCGGAATAATAGCACATGTGGTCGCCGATGCGCGCCTCATCTGTGTAGTGATAGCGCATCTTCTTGCCTGTTAACTGTTCGGCACGGTCAAATGCTTCGAGAATCGAGATGCTGTTTTCGTAACCGCCGCCGAGATTGAAGACCGCCGCGCTGCTGGGGTTGTGGTAGAAAAATTCGATACAGCGGGCGACATCATAGGCATGGATATTGTCGCGCACTTGTTTGCCCTTATAGCCGAAGATTGTGTACTCGCGTTCCTCAACGTTACAGCGAATGAGATAGCTGAGGAAGCCATGCAGTTCGACTCCGCTGTGGTTGGGTCCGGTCAGGCAGCCGCCGCGCAGCACAGCAGTCAACATGCCGAAGTAGCGTCCATACTCCTGCACCATCAGGTCAGCAGCGGTTTTCGATACGCCAAAGAGTGAATGCTTGGACTGGTCTATCGGCATCTGTTCGTGAATGCCGTTGGCGTAGGCGGGGTCGTCGTAATCCCAACGGGTCGCTTTTTCGACCATCTGAATCATGTTGGGGCGGTCGCCGTAGAGCTTGTTGGTGGACATGTGAACGAAGACAGCTTCCGGCGTGTGACGGCGCGTCGCTTCCAGCAGATTGAGCGTGCCGACAGCGTTGACATCGAAGTCATCGAATGGGCGCGAGGTCGCCAAGTCGTGGCTCGGCTGCGCGGCGGCATGGACGATCAAGTCTGGTTGCGTTTGTTCCATGAGCGCCAGCACGCCACTACGATCACGGATGTCCAGTTCGTGATGACGGAAGCTGCGACAAGTGGTCTCCAGGCGGTGCTGATTCCAGCGTGTATCGCCTTTTTCACCGAAGAAATCGCGGCGCATGTTGTTATCGACGCCAATGATGTTCCAGCCGAGGGTGTCGAAATAGGTGACCACTTCGGAGCCGATTAGACCATTGGAGCCTGTGACGATGAGTGTTTTCATGGCGGGGGACGATACATCCTTTAGCCTGGAACGTCAATTGTCAAGACGCGCGATCGCTTCGCGCACGACAGGTTCGAGTGCATCAGCGGCAAGTTGATGGGCAAAGATGCTCGGATGGGCATCAAAGCCGTTCACGATGAGCTGGCGTACCGGATACTCGCGCAAGATAGGTGACATATCGACTACCGGGACGCCGCGCACACGGAAGACTTCACTGACGCGCAGGACGGCGGGTTGCGACTGGTCAATCGCCGTGATGTAGGGCCAGACCAGTACAATTAGTTCTATGTTTCGCTCTGCGCACCAGTCTGCCAGTTGGTTAAGTCGGAACTGCTGTTCATCCCAGTATTCCGGGTTTTCGTAGGCAGCGGTCAGGTCGTTGACGAAGCCTTCGGCGCGCTGCTGTGACGTGAATTGCAGAATGTTGTAGTAGATATAGTTGGGCAGGAAGAACTCGGTGACAAACCAGTGTAGATTAGGGTCTTCGATGAATGTAAAGTTGGCATCCGGGTCTTGCTCTGTGTTCGTCAGCAGGTAGTCAATGTCATTCATGTAGTAGCTGTAGACGACGATGTTGGGCTGAAAGGGGTACTGCTGGAGGAAGGGCAGATGCAGGTCGAGGTCGCGACCGGAGTCCGCAATCAGATTGACATCGTAACCTGTTCCCAATTGGCGTTCCAACACTTGGGCAAAGATGTCATCCAGGCTGTTGATGCCATGTCCCATTGCGAATGAGTCGCCCAAAACGGCAATGCGCACCAGATCGGGGGAGTCAGGCTGCGGCTCATCGTCTCGATAGCCAAGTGAATTGTCCTGCGCCAGCCCGAAGTTCTGATACCACCAGTAGTTCATCGAGGTCAAGCCATAACCATCGGTGGTGATATTGAACAGGCGTAAGTACCACTCGCCTGCCAGAAAGATGAAGAGCAGGGTAGTCAAGGTAATCAGGATACCGGTCCAACTGCTCTTGCCGAGTTTTGCACCTGCCGCGCGTGCCTGTTCGCTTGTCCAGCCTGTCGCCAGCAAGACGAGCAACAGCACAAAGCCGCCAATGACATACCCGATTTCCCAGAGTTCGAGCGGACGCCCGTAAGTCGGCTGATAGTTCACTAGCCACCAGCCTTGCCAAACGATGATGTAGACCAGCATGAGCAGCCAGAAGAGTAGAGGACGCTCATGGAGTGCGGCGAAAAAGCGTGAGAACATCGGTGTCGATCCCATCAATTGTCTGCACTGCGGGCGCAGCGGAAGCCGAGGAACCAGTCGCGGAAGTCTGGCACGTCACGGAAGCGAATAGGTGCGCTGGCGGCGAAGTCGATATAGCTGCTGATACTGCTGCGATAGACGCGCGGTGACGTGGTGTCTGTCAGGTCTTCGCGACCGTCACTGGCATCGTAGGGATAGCGCTGATAGAGACTGCTTGTCCACTCCATTGCGTTGCCGATCATGTCGAGCGCGCCGACCCAGGATGCGCCATCGGGACGACTGCCGACGGGTATGACCTGATTGTTGGAATTGCGGTCGAAGATGACATTAGCGTCAATCAGTTCATTTCCCCAGGGATAGAGCAAACTATCGGGTCCGCGCGCAGCGTACTCCCATTCAGCTTCGGTGGGGAGGCGCATGGATTTTGAGGCACAGAAATCGCGCGCTTCTACCCACGTTATGTTCGTGCGCGCGACAGTTTCGCCAGGGAATGGTCCCTCTGAACCATACTGTGCATTGGTGATTTCGGTGCGCCCAATCCAGAATGGACGCTCGAAGCACTGTTTATGCTCCGGGCGTTCATCGCGGCGCCCGTCTTCATGTCCCATGTTCATGCAGCCTGCGGCAACGAGCGCCATCTCTACACCATCAAACGTCTCAAATACAGGCGTCCAGTCAGCATTGGCTGCAACGGGTGCTGAAGTAGGCGCCAGGGTTGGTGTTGGTGGTGCCTCGGACGCACAGGCGCTCAAGGTCAGAAGCAGTATCAGAAGGATGGAAGTGGTTCTGCAAATACGCATGTCAAATATCGTCAAACTATGCTAAAGGCTGTTGGCAATTGTAGTGCTTCTGCTACAATCGGCAAAGTCGAAACAAACTGGGACAAAAGAGGATGCGTTATGATGGATGACGATAATGGGGGTGGTGGCTCCCTGCAGGGTTATGTGATTACCTGTCCAGTTATCATCGGGCTTTTCCTCGCCGTCATGGTTGTCATCATTGTTGTGGGAACGCTGATGCTCTATCAGCTAGGGTCTATTTAGGTTCGAAGTCTTCTTGTCGGTTGAGTTGCCGAGAGGCAGAATGACACAGGTCACGGTTACGAAAGAAGCTGCGCGTCAGCAGCATATTGGGAAACGTGTTGTAATTGCCGTAGTCTTGCTGGTTGTGCTTGTAGCGGTCTCTGTCGCGCTTGGTGGTGTGGATGCGCAGGACGCAGTTGTCATCACAACGCGAGATGAGGTTCCGGATGCAGAAGCATACACATGGACGCTTGTGAGCGATGGTTTTGACAATCCACTCTTTGTCACGCACGCCGGTGACGGCAGTGGGCGGCTGTTTGTGCTGGAACAGACGGGCATGATCTGGATTGTGCAGGGCGGAGTGCAGTTAGATGAGCCTTTCCTGGATATTTCTGCTGCCTTGCCGCCTGCAGTCCTACGCGGCGGCTACAGCGAGCAGGGCTTGCTGGGGCTGGCATTCCATCCTGATTATGCTGAGAACGGGGTTTTCTTCATCAGCTACACAGACACAGCGGGCGACAGCGTGATTTCGCGGATGCGTGTCAGCACAGATAACCCGAATGTCGCGGACGATGCAGTAGAGGAAGTCCTGCTGTTCATCGACCAGCCGTTTGAGAACCATAACAGCGGACATATCGCATTTGGTCCTGATGGCTATCTATACATCAGCATGGGGGATGGCGGTGATCAAGGCGATCCGTTCGGTAATGCGCAGGATCCTGAAATACTGCTTGGGAAAATCCTTCGCATTGATGTGGACAATGGTGATCCGTATGGCATCCCTGACGGTAATGCATCCGAAGTTAATCCCGCGTTTGCACCTGAAATTTGGCTGATGGGATTTCGTAACCCCTGGCGCTTTGCGTTTGACCGAGCGACGAATGACTTCTATACCGCTGACGTAGGTGAGTGGCTGGAAGAGGAAATCAATTTCTATCCGGCAGGTTCGCCTGCGGGAGCGAACTTCGGTTGGGAGTTCTATGAGGGTAATCTCTTCCGCGATGGCGAACCGCCAGAAAACCTGGTTGAACCAGTGGCGACGTATGCGCATAACCTGGGTTGCTCGGTGACGGGTGGCTATGTCTATCGCGGCGAGATGCTGCCGGAGATGCAGGGCTATTACTTCTACGGTGATTACTGCCTGGGCAATTTGTGGCTGATGTATCGCGATGGCAGCGGCGTATGGCAAAATGCGCTGTGGATGCAGACGATGCGCCAGATCAGTTCATTTGGCGAAGATGAAGCGGGTGAACTGTACATGGTTGATTACAAGGGCGAATTGCTGCGGCTGGAGGCTGTGCCGTGAGTGTTGTTCAACTGGCATGGGCGCGGTTTGGTATTCTTGCAAGCATATTTGGCGATATGCAAGCGCGCGTCGTAGCGAGTATTTTGTATTTCACAGTGGTGCTGCCGTTCGGGTTGATCATGCAGATAGGCGACCATCCCTTTAAGCACTCTGGCAAACCGAATAATCCGGGTTGGGTCAAACGCGAACCCGTGCCGACAGCGATGGAAGATGCGCAGCGGCAAGGATAGTTTTTCAGTGACGAGTAGCGAGTGATGAGTGGCGAGTAAAATGCTCGTCATTCGTTGTTCATGTCAATAGGACGATAGCGAAGATGTACATTCTGGGGATAGCGTGTTACTACCATGACGCGGCGGCGGCGCTGCTTAAGGATGGCGAACTGGTCGCAGCGGCGATGGAGGAGCGTTTCTCCCGCAAGAAGCACGACAATAGCTTTCCCATTCAGGCGATTACCTTCTGTCTGCAACAGGCAGGGATTACGGCTAAAGACCTGGATTACGCCGTGTTTTATGAGAAACCACTGGTGAAGCTGGAACGCATCCTCATGAGCGTGCTTGGTACATATCCTCGTTCAGTGACGGCTTGGCGTGAGGCGCTGGCGAACTGGATCAAGGATAAGTTGTGGATCAAGAGCGTGATCGGCAAAGAGGTCGGGATTGATTACAACAAAATCCTGTTTTGCGATCATCACATGAGCCATGCTGCCAGCGCATTCTTTGCCAGCCCATTTCGCGAGGCGGCGGTGCTGACGATTGATGGAGTAGGGGAATGGACGACCACTACGCTCGGCAAAGCGACCAGTTTCTGGGACGGCGAGCAGGGTGTGAACCACATCGATCTGTTTGCAGAGCAGCGTTTCCCGCACTCGCTTGGCTTGTTATATTCGGCATTCACAGCGTATCTCGGCTTTCGCGTCAATAATGGCGAGTACAAAGTCATGGGGATGGCTCCCTATGGCGAACCGCGCTATATGGACAAGCTTGATAAGCTGTATACGCTTAACAAAGACGACGGCAGTTTCCGGCTGAATCTCGATTATTTCAGCTATTCGTATTCGGCGACCGATACGTTCAATCAGAAGTTTGTCGAGCTTTTCGGTCCTGCTCGCCCCGGTGAAGGTGATTTCTTCACCATGAAGACCAATCCCGAACGGTCAGCGGAACGTGCCGCTATGGACGAGAACCAGCGCTACGCCGATATTGCGGCCAGCATTCAGCGAGTCACAGAAGAATCCTTGATTGCAATAGTGAATCATCTGCACAGGCAGACGGGCATGAAGAAGCTGGTCATGGCGGGTGGCGTTGCGCTGAATACAAAGGCAAACTACCGTATTCTGAACGAGACACCGTTTGAGGAAATCTACATCCAGCCTGCAGCCGGAGACGATGGCGGCGCACTGGGTGCGGCGTTGTGGGCGTGGCATATGGTACTGGGTAAACCGCGCAAGTGGGTAATGCCGCACGCTTACTGGGGCAAAGGCTACAGCGACGGCGAACTGGCACAGTTCCTTGATGAGAAGCATCTATCGTATGAGCGTTATGACGACAACGACGAGCCGATGCTCGATATGCTCGCAGAAGAACTGACGCGCGAGAAGGTGATCGGCTTCTTTCAGGGACGGTTTGAGTGGGGTCCGCGTGCGTTGGGCAACCGCAGCATTCTGGCGGACCCGCGCTTTGACCGCATGAAGGAAATCGTCAACACCAAAATCAAGTTTCGTGAACCGTTCCGCCCGTTTGCGCCTGTCATTTTGCGCGATCGTGCACTCGATTATTTCGATTATCCGGGCGTCGAAGCGCATGAAGCGCCGCGCTACATGCTGATGGTCGCGCCGATCAAGGAAGATAAGCAAGATCTACTTCAGGCAGTTTGTCATATGGGGACAGGGCGCTTGCAAACCATTGAGCGGGAGACGAATAGCCGCTATTATGGCGTGGTCGAGCGCTTTGGTGCGTTGACGGGTGTGCCTGTGCTGTTAAATACGTCGTTCAACCTGCGCGGTGAGCCGATTGTGACTTCGCCGCTGGATGCCTGGAACACTTTCCAGAACAGCGATATTGACATGCTGGTGCTGGGTCCATTTGTTGTGCGCAAATAGCGCACCTGTGTGCTACAAGGGGAAGTTATGCGTGATATCATTGCCCGCCTCGGCATCTGGGGCGAATTGTTGCAATTTCTGTGGCGGCGTAAGCTGTACTGGTTGGTGCCGATGATCATCATCATTGGTATCTTCGCGCTGCTGCTGATTCTTGCTGCCAATCCGGTGACTGCGCCGTTCCTGTACCCGTTGTTCTAGGTGTGCGATCATCATGACGACACTGTTGATCGCATTGGTGGTTGGTATAGGTTGTGGTCTGTGGATCGGTCGGCGGCTGGAGGAGCGCTCCGTAAAGGAAGATGCCATCTATGGTGGCGGACAGGCGAAGCTGTTTCACTGGCTGGCGTGCGTCGCATTTACAGGCGGCGTACCAGCGGGCTTGACGGATATCATTCTCGGTCGGAATGTATTGGCAGGGGTGTTGCTCGCACTGGGCTTTATCGGCGTAAGCTTCGCTGCGCTGCTAATATTTGCGGTGCTGGAGCAAGCACCGCGCGCACAGGCAAAAGCGGCTGAAGCAGCGCGCGGTTGGACAGCAGAAAAAGCGAAGACATCGGGCCTATAACAATCACATGCGCCTTGTTGGCAACAGGGCGCGCAGGAGAAGATGGTGACGATTACAGTCGCATTCCAGGGCATACATGGCGCAAACTCGGAATTGGCGGTGCGGCAGCATTTTGGGCAGGATGTGACGACTGTTCCGTGCGCATCGTTTTCGGCGTTATTTGAGGCATTAGAGGCGCGGGAAGTCACATATGCCCTGCTCCCAATAGAAAACGCGCTGGCGGGCGCTGTGGCGCAAGCATACGAGCTTCTGATGGATCACGACCTGCGCATCCAGGCGGATGTTGTACTGCATGTACATCATGCGCTGCTTGCGCGTGAGGGCGTTGGGCTGGAAGATATCGAAGTCGTGCGTTCGCATCCGCAAGCATTAGCACAGTGTGACAAATTCTTGCGTCGGCACAGTTATAAGCCCATGCAGTGGTATGATACTGCGGGTGCTGCACTTGATTTGGCGAAAGAGACGACAGACAGCCAGAGTGTCGGCGTCCTGGCGTCTGAACTGGCGGCTGAACTGTACGGGCTAAACATCCTTGCCAAGCAGGTGGAGGATGTACCTTTTAACTTTACGCGCTTTTTTCTGCTAGGGCATGAGGACCCTGCGCGCGGCGACTACAACAAGACGAGTATCGTCTTTGGCGTGCGCAATCGTCCGGCTGCCCTGTATGAATGCCTTGGAGAATTCGCGACGCGGGGCTTGAACCTGACTAAACTGGAATCCCGCCCGCGTCGTAATCGTCCCTGGGAGCCTGTGTTCTTCGTCGATTTTGAAGGACACTGGCAGGACGCAGCTGTGATGGAGCTGATGGGGCGGCTGCTGCAACGGGCGTCGTTTGTGAAGATGCTGGGCAGCTACCCGGCGACGAAGCTAGATTGGGTTGGGAGCTAACATGGACAAAATCAAGGTGGCGATTCTGGGGGCGACAGGGGCGGTTGGACAGCGCTTTGTTCAACTGTTAGAGGGTCATCCCTGGTTTGAAGTGCATGAACTGGTCGGCAGTGACCGCAGCGCTGGAAAGACTTATGGCGAAGCGGCGCGCTGGGTGCTGGATGCTGCGCCGCCTGCGACTGTGCGCAATAAGACTGTACTGCCGCTCGATGCAGAACTCGAATCGCCGCTGGTGTTCTCCGCGCTGCCGAAAGAGCCAGCCGTCGAACGCGAGCCCGCGCTCGCGGCTGCGGGTCACATCGTTTCAACGAATGCGTCTGCGCATAGAATGGCGGAGGATGTGCCGCTGCTGCTGCCAGAAGTCAATTATGACCATGTGCGCCTGATCGATGTTCAGCGACAAAAACGGGGTTGGACGGGCGCATTGATCGCGAACAGCAATTGCACGGCGATGCCTGTCGTGATGGCACTTGCGCCGCTGCGTAAGTTTGGGGTGGAGAAGGTTCACATCGTCAGTATGCAGGCGGTGAGTGGGGCGGGGTATCCTGGTGTGCCATCGCTGGACATGATCGATAATGTGATCCCGTATGTGCCGAGCGACGAAGAGAAACTCGAAACTGAGTCGCTGAAGATGCTTGGTGCACTTGAGGATGATGAGATTGCCATGTATCCGGCGATTATCGGGGCCTCATGCAATCGTGTGCCAGTCGTGGATGGGCATGTGGTGATTGTTTCGGTCGGGCTTCGCGAACAGCCCAGCATGAGCGACGTGATCGAAACGTGGGAAGGGTGGCGGGCGGAATCGATTGTTGCCGGTTTGCCGAGCGCGCCTGAGCAACCGCTTTACTATCTGCGAGAGGTTGATCGCCCGCAACCCCGCCGCGACCGTGCAGCCGGGAATGGCATGAGTACCAGCATCGGCCGCCTGCGTGCATGTCCCCTGCTTGGCTATAAGTTTGTCGCGCTTTCGCACAATACGATTCGTGGTGCGGCGGGATGTGCCATTCTGAATGCAGAGCTTCTTGTCAAGACAGGATATCTTGGCGCGCCTGTAGCGGCGTTGAATGGTCAACTCGGCGCGTAGCTTGCCTTACAGACGTGTGTTTTATCATTAGTTCAATCAACGTAAATGACAATCAGGCGGAGGCTTGGGATGCGTGTATTTATTGCCGGGATGGATGGTTATCTTGGGTGGGCGTTGGCGCAGTATCTGACTGCGCGCGGGCATGAAGTTGCTGGAAATGACATTTACTTGCGGCGTGAATGGGTCGCTGAGATGGATAGTGTCAGCGCACTGCCTGTTTACAGCATGGAAGAGCGGCTGGAGGCGTTCCGCGAGCGCTTCAACAAGCCGTTGATTTTCCGCGAAGGTGATTTGCTTGACTACGACTTCACCCGCGATTTCTTCGCGGAATTTCAGCCGGAAGCGATTGTGCATCTGGCAGAAATGCCGTCCGCGCCCTATTCGATGATGGATCAGAAGCATTCGGTCTTCACTCAGCACAACAACGTCATCGGCAGCCTGAACATTCTGTGGGCGATGAAGGAAGTGTGCCCGGAGGCGCATCTGGTCAAGCTCGGCACGATGGGGGAGTACGGGACGCCGAATATTGATATTCCCGAAGGCTTCTTTGAGATTGAATACCGTGGACGCAAGGATACGCTGCCGTTCCCGCGTCAGGCGAACAGCTTCTATCACTGGAGTAAGGTGCATGACAGCGGCAATACGATGTTTGCGTGTCGCATTTGGGGATTGCGGTCAACTGACATTATGCAGGGTGTGGTCTTTGGCACGCGAATTGACGAGATGGGCGATGATCCGCGTCTGCGCAGCCGCCTCGATTTTGACCAGTGCTTTGGGACGGCAGTTAACCGCTTTTGCTGCCAGGCAGTCATTGGACATCCGCTGACGGTGTACGGGCGCGGCGGGCAGACGAGAGGGTTTTTGCCCCTGCGCGACTCGATGCAATGCCTGACGATTGCGGTCGAAAATCCGCCAAAAGCGGGTGAATACCGTGTGTTCAATCAGTTTGAGGAATGCTACACGGTTGAAGGACTGGCAGAAAAGGTGCGCGAAGCGGGCGCTGACATTGGCTTGGATGTCGATATTGAGTATTACGACAACCCACGCGCCGAACGCGATGAGCATTACTATAACCCTGACCGCAACCACCTGATCAATCTCGGTTATCAACCTACGCATGATGTGAAAGCGGAGATGACGATTATGCTCCGCGATCTGATGGAACACCGCGACCGCATCTCTGCGCATCGCGAAATTCTCGTGCCAGATATTCGCTGGGATGGTTCGCGCCGTAAGTCCGGTCTGCTGCAACGCGAAGTGGTGGCTAAGTAGAGGCATTGATGACGCAATTCATGATCTGGAAGCAGCTGTCGCCTGCTGAGAAGGCGCGGTTGCTGCGCCGCGCAGAGACAGACATCACGAATCTTTTCCCGTTGGCTCAGGAAGTAATTGATGCTGTGCGCACGGGTGGTGACAAAGCGGTTGTGACTTATGCGCGTAAGTTTGATGCGCCAAACTTTACGGCGAAGATGCTGCGTGCAAAACCTGCGGACTTCAAGACGGCGCGCAAGACAGTCAGCCGTGAGGTGATTGAAGCGATTGAAACTGCTCATGCCAATATCCAGCGCTTTCACGAAGAGCAAATGCCGGAACAGATGTGGTTTACGCAGCTTGCACCTGGCATGATGGCGGGCGAGAAGGTGACGCCTGTCACCAGCGCTGCGTTGTATGTGCCGCGCGGCAAGGGGGCTTTTCCGTCTGTGATGATGATGTTGGCAACGCCCGCGAAAGTGGCAGGCGTCCCGCGCGTGGTCGTCGTGACGCCGCCAACGCCGGAGGGGAAGGCGGATGCTGCCTCGCTGGTGGCTGCTGAGGTATGCGGCATTGATGAAGTGTATGTCGTAGGCGGGATGCAGGCAATCGCGGCGTTGGCATATGGCACAGAGACCATTCCGAAAGTCGCCAAAATTATTGGTCCCGGCAGTAGCTATGTCTCTGCCGCGAAACGCCTGCTGTACGGTACGGTGGATGTCGGGCTGCCCGCTGGTCCGAGTGAAGCGATCATCCTTGCAGACGAACATGCCAACGCACAGTTGTGCGCGCTGGATTTGCTGGTTGAGGCGGAACATGGTCGTGAGAGCGCGGCGATCTTCGTCACGCATCATGAGCCGCTGGCGCGCGAAGTGGAGCGTTTACTACCGCAGTACATCAGCGAACTTCCAGAATGGCGTCGGGCCTTTGTTGAGAATGTCCTGAGTAACTATGGCGGCATTGTGTTGACAGACAGTCTCGATGAGAGCATTGCTTTTGTAAATGAGTACGCGCCGGAACATCTCGAAGTATTGACACAAGAGCCGTTTGTGACGCTCCAGAAGCTGAACAATGCGGGTGAAATCCTTTTGGGTCACTACACACCGATCCCAACCGCCAATTACGCGCTGGGTCTCAACGCCATCCTGCCAACGGGGGGATTCGCGCGTAGTTTCTCGTCTGTGAGCGTCTGGGACTTCCTG
Organism: Chloroflexota bacterium; assembly: GCA_033763755.1. GTDB lineage: Bacteria > Chloroflexota > Anaerolineae > Aggregatilineales > Phototrophicaceae > Flexifilum. The sequence goes on along the minus strand of JANRJX010000083.1, from coordinate 85,822 downwards.
AAGCGCAGCGGCGTTGGATATATGTCGCGCGAGGGGTACGCGAACCTTCAAGAGACGGTGGTGACGCTGGCGGATTACGAGGATTTCCCGGCACACGCGATGGCTATCCGTAAGCGTAACGATATTCTAGGCATATAGCGAACGTCCTCATGAGCGATTTGCTGGATCGTATCCAGAAGCTTCAATTTACCGATAAACTGGCTGCGGAAGCGCTGCTGCTTGAGTTTGCTCGCAGCACGTTTCCGCAATTGTCGATTGAGCGACTGGAATTGCGCCCGCTCGCTGTCTCCCTGAATTCGTTCAATGGGTATCTTTACCTGCATAAAGGTGACAAACTCTTCTTTAAGACGCATACCGAGCCAGATGGAGTGGTCGGAGAGTATTATCGTGCTGAGGAATTGGCAGAGGTCGGCTATCCCATTTTGCGCCCATTGATGCAGTCCAACGAAGCGGGGAAGCAATTACTGATTTATCCCTATGTGGATGCGCCGTCGGTGTTTGATGTCGCCTGGCAAATAGAGCAGGGGGATATATCCCAAATCGAGTCTTTGACGGCTGCGCAGCATGATCTCGATGATCAGCTGTTCATGCTGTACGAGCGCACTTTAGAGTGGCAAAGTGCGGAAGAAGCCGCTCATGCGCCAGTGCATCAGCTGTTCTACCATCGGCTTGCTGGCGGTCGTTTGGAACGCTTCTATGGGGGAAGTGATGGTGCGCTGAGGGTCGCTGATAAAGATGTAGAGTTTCGTATAGTCATGAACAACCCATGGGTCATAAACAACAGAGAATATAAGACCCCGTTAAGCAACATAATCAACACAGCAACAGATATTCTGAAACCCAGACTGGAAGGCGCAAGCATCATTGGGCATGGAGACGCACATAACGGAAATGTCTTCTACCACAAAAGAACAGAAAACGATACGGAACTAAGCTACTTCGATCCAGCGTTTGCAGGAAGGCATCACCCTCTTCTTGACCTCGCCAAGCCACTATTTCACAATGTATTTTGTATGTGGATGTATTATCCAAAGGAAAAAGCTGAGAAGCTAGACATATACGCAGAGCTACGAGGTGAAACGCTGTATGTAGAACATAACTATGACATTCACCCCATTCGGCGTATGTTTCTAAACAGCAAAATTGAGCGAGTGCTAACCCCAACACTCAAACTACTCAAGCAGCACGGATGGCTGCAAGATTACTGGCGCACTTATCTTAAAGCGGCATTGTTCTGCTGCCCGTTGCTGACCAAAAACCTGCTAGACCCCAACACATTCCCGCCACAAATTACACTGCTGGGATTAAGCCAGGCAGTCGAAATGGGAGCAGAGAGCAGCACTCAGCGAAGCCTGATCGACGAGGTGCTGGACAACGTGGAGCGCACACTCTAGCGGCTACAGTCCAAGTGAAGAACAGAGTGCAGCATAGGTGGGCGAGTGATCAAGGAACAAATAGCGGACAGGCGTCACAACAACATCGGTAGCACCATGTGCCCGCAGCACATTGATTGACTCCAGCAAGCCTTTGTTAGAAAGTATAAGCGTTACAGTAAACCACTGCTCGCGAAGATCGTCAGATAAGCCATAGATTGGCGATATTGTCGGTCCCTGCAAACCGCGAGTAAGTGGATTTGCAACCAAGCGACGGGCAACATCGTCCAGGCTCGCACCCCGCATATTGACAGTCACCTGTGAAATACGCTTGCCTTGTAGCGCAGCGTCAATGTATTCCAGTACTGCACGCGCCGCATCCCGTGCTGCTTGGGTATTGCGGAGGGCAGCGCGGCTACCGATAAGACAGGCTTGTGACTGTAGGATTACACCATCTGATAGCGGCTTCAGGTGGTTTTCGCGCAGGGTAGTCCCAGTCGCTACCAGGTCAACAATGATGTCCGCGTAGCCAATCGTGGGAGCAGCTTCGATTGCCCCCTCTGCATTGACAATTGTGAAGTGATGAATACCCTGTGTATGAAGGAATTGCCGCGCCATGAACGGGAATGTCGTTGCAACACGCAGATTACGTCGCTGGTACTCGCGAAAATCGAGCGCTACATCCGCTACATCGGCCATTGAGGTTACGTCGACCCACGCTTCAGGGACAGCAACCACCAGTTTGCACGCACCGTAACCGAGATCGTCGAGGACGACGATCACATTGTCATGAGGGTACTCCCGCACAACATCCAGACCCGTAATACCAAATTGTGCCGTGTTATCAGCAACTTTATAGACAATATCGATCACTCGCTGGAACAGGACATCCATTCCTGATACAGCCGGGAGGGAGCCTGTGTACTGGCGCGGGTTCGGCTTCTCTACGCGCAAACCACAATCACGCAAGAAAGCTGTTGTCGGTTCAGCAATTGCGCCCTTACTCGGCAGCGCGAAGGTTACAGTGTCTAGCATGAGGCATTTTCATCCGTACTGACAGTCATTAACTGGTCAAGATAGTAAACAAAGCCAACCGCAGGAATATCCACTGGGGCGCCAAGCAAACGCGCAAAATCATCATAACGTCCACCGCCTGCAAGGTGGCGACCATCCGTGCCATACAACTCAAAAATCATGCCAGAGTAGTACTCCCAGTCGCGCAGTGCTCCGGGCTGGATCATCACCGATGATACCTTGATGTCATGCGCAAGAAGGTTCTGCACCATTACTTCCCAGTCATCCAATGTTGCAGACCACGCTGCGCTTTGGACAGGAAAACGACGCAAGCGAGAGAAAGCATCATCTTGGGTTGCATTGATCGCACAAAGTTCATCCAAGAAACGCAGCACATCGATGATTTGCCCACGCTGCGATGCACGCCGCTGCTTCTGCAAGAGGCGTCGCGCAATGTCTGCCTGAGTGCGTCCACCTAACGTCGCACCGCGCTCAGTTGAGTCAAGTACCAATTCAAAAGCTCGCTGTGCATCAGCTTCCGCCCGCAAGCTGATTGGCTCGCCAATACCGCTTGCTAAGGCATCAAAGCGCGACATCACATATTCGACACCCAGCGCGGGATCACGTAACGCTGAAAGATGTGACAGGACAAACTGTTGAAGACGATTATCAAGTTCATACGCAGACAACAGGGCGCGTACAAGCTGAACATGCCCTAATACAAGCGTGCCAGCGCGGGTTCCAACAGCGTCACAGCCAGTCACTGCCATCGCAATCAATTCGGCATCCGCGGCAACACCTGCCAGACCAATGCATTCAGCGCCCACACTCATGCGCTCATATTGCATACCAACGTCCGATGGATCATCTTCAAAGATCGTACCGGAAAACTGCCAGCGCACAGCAGGGTAATGCAAACCGGAATATTGACTGATATATCGACGCAATGCAGGTGATGTGAATTCGGGACGCAGCGCCAACGAGATACCATGCCGGTCGAAGGTGAACAGCTTGTGAATGATCTGATCACCCGCGCGTGTCAGAAACAGTTCCGCCGGCTCAATCACTGGTACTTCTGTATGTTGATAGCCATAGCTCGCCATATGATCATGTAAGCGTGCTACGAGCCTGTAGAGATTACTGAAACGCGATGAGACACTGTTGGCTGACACAATACTGACCTGGGTCGATGGATGTTAGGATAGTGAGATGATAGCAGGAGAGCAGGCGCAAAAAAACCCCGCAGTCGCGGGGCTTGGGATATCCCAATTGGATTTGGGATAACGTGGGAAAACCTTAACGAATTTCGCGCCTTAGCGATATTGCCCACTGCTGTAGACATATACAGCTGCCCCAGTATCGTTCGAAACGGTGAAATCAAATTCTGAAGACGCCCATTCAAACAACCAAGCAGCATCTGTAATCGACATATTGACACAGCCGTGACTGCGACGATAGCCAAAACCATCGTGCCAGTACGCACCATGTAACCCAATGTCACCATCAAAGTACATGGTCCAGGGAACTTCTTCGAGATAGTAAAAGTCTGGCTGCCCCTCTGCGCCACTCATGATGGTGCGCGGGTAACGGACATAGACGTGGAACAGGCCCTCATTGGTGGGCCATTCAGACAGCCCGGATGAGACAAGTGTCGTGAACACCGGCGTTGTGCCTTCGTAGGCGACCAATACCTGTTCGTACAGGTCAACGCTGACCCAACGCTCGGTATCAACTTCAGTGGGCCGTTCGATGGGCAGGTATTTGGCAACCTGTGTCTGGATAATCCATTGATCAAGCCCGACCTGATACCAGCGCCAGCCATCGACGTCCACAGAGTCATAAATATTGACCAGCTGGTAACGCAAGTAGAGTGGATCGGTCTCAAGTGGTTCTATGCCCGGTGTCTGGCTGGCGCGCGTGTGTACCATGACCCAGGCAAAGCCGTAGGGCAGTGGTTCATCAGGCAGCAGTACACCCGCAAAGCGCGACGGCGCAGCGTCTTGAAGTGCTGCCGTTTGTACCCATTGCCCATCATTAATCATTGCCCAATCGCCCTCAATGCTGCGAACGGTGACGAAGTTAAAGCCTGCATCCAGTCCACCAACTACGGCGCCGCCGGGCGTATCAAAGATTTGGACTGCACCGTTCACCTTCTTGTAAACACGGTCATACAGGGCAACTTCATTCGGCAGAAGCTGTTGAACGTCCGGTTCAGGGTAAGCAGCAATCTCTGCTGCAGAAAGCCCTGTGTCGTCCGCGCGAACAGCAGTAACTGCAAACAAAAGGATACCAGCGAATAGAGCAGCAAAGCGATGCCAGCGTTTCATCTTGACTCCCCAACATTTCCCGAACAACAACAGGTACATGGTCAGCATATCATTATCTATAAAGGACTATCAACAATGCATCCCCTACGCCAAAACTACGCTTACCCGACGCCTTCGCAATGACGAATAAATTGCTCAATCGCGAAAACGGCTCTATACTCGCAATGAATGGACTTTTTGAAACAACTTGTCGCGGCTTCGCGCCAGCATCCATCAGGGAGGGGTTCGCATGAAGCAATTCTCGCAGAAACGCTGGGTGGTTGCACTTGTACTGGTACTGCTGTTGGTCTTTGGCAGTGTACAGGCAACACTCGCACAGTTCGCTGTTCCTACCGTCGTGGTCAATACCAGCTTTCTAAACGTCCGTACCGGTCCAGGAGTGCAATATACAGTGCTGGTAACGGTTGTGGGCGGCACAGAATTACCTGTACTTGCTGTCGGTAGTGACCAGGTATGGTACCTCGTTTCGACGCCTGTTGGCATCGGCTGGGTAAACGTCGAATTTACGCTACCGCGTGGGGACTTCAGTGTTGCGCCAACCATTAACGTTAACGCGGTGAGTGCTGCCCTGGTTGTGCCAGCGGCTGTGACCACGATTGCACTCCCGACGGAAGGACAAGGCGGCGGTGCTGTGTCTGTGAGTTCAACATCGACCATTGAACGCTTCCGCGCAGTGCTTACCGTTCTGGAAGTGAACCTGCGTAGTGCGCCTCGCGATGATGCGCCCGCTTTGAGCACCGTGCGCGCCGTTGATGACCGCCTGACGGACTATGCGGTCGTAGGGCGTGCCAGTGATGACCGTAACGTCCCATGGGTCGCAATTGATGTGCCAAATATCGGCGTCGGTTGGGTAGAAGAAGCAAAGGTGTTCCTGCGCTTATCAGCACGCTATGCAACGGTCTACACTGTCACAGCGACAGAATTCGGTGTCACCACTGGGCCAGCGGGCGGCGACCTGGTCGAGATCGTCAACACAGCTGACGAGGTATTCCTTATCGGTTCGTCTACCGATACCTTGTATGCACAGGTTGAGCTTGGGGACGGGCGTGTGGGTTGGCTCCCGTTCGGCGTCATCGCCATTCGCACAGGCACAACATCTGACATAGCGCGTTTGAACGGGGATACGCGCGAGAATCTGGGACAGGGCGGCGGTGACTCTACGACTACGCTGGTATTCCCGACACTTGAACTCCCGCATGTGATCGTCAACACCAGCTTCCTCAACATTCGCAGTGGTCCGGGCGGTAATTTCTCAGTACTGGCGACGGTGTCTGGTGGTGACGAACTGGGTGTGATCGGCATTTCGCGCGATGGCTTCTGGTATCTGGTCAGCGGCGGTTTCGGTAGCGGTTGGGTGGACAGCGATTTCGTCATCTTCCGCGGCAATGCCGGAAACGTACCGATTGTCAGTGGGGATGCAGCGCTTGTAGTGACAAACCCACAGGTACAAACACCCGTCGCAAACTTCAGCACATCGTTGACACTGTACGCTGCACCGGGAGTCAACTTTGGGGCAGTCGGTTTTGTCAACGGGCCCGCAGAGCTGCCGATTGTGGCACGTACTGCCGACGGTCAGTGGGTCCAGCTTAACACACCTGTTGGCTTTGGATGGGTACTTGCATCGCAGGTTGTCATTCGCGGCGATCAAAGTCTGATTCCTGTGATACCTTAGTCCGACGACGCCTTCACGTTTATCACGAACGACGGAAGTCTTGCCTTCCGTCGTTTTGATTCCGCTGCTTGCCAGACGCCTGATAGACGATAACCTGACGCTGTGAGAAGCGGGCTTATAATGCGACAGATAGCACTGTGACCGAGAACGCAGAGGGCTTCATCATGGAACAGCTTATGGGTCGAATAATCGTTTTTATGGCGGTTATCGCCAGTTTCGTTTATGTTGGGCGCGCACAAGACATTACTCCAACCCCATCCCCAGACGATACTCCAGATGCGATGGTGCTGGCGAGCGAGGGAGGTTACGACATCACCAACTACCTGCTGTTGGGAAGCGATACACCTAACCCGAACAATAGCGGGCGAACGGACGTGATGGTCGTGGTATCTGTGAACCATACACAGCAAACCGCATCGCTGCTGTCTATCCCACGCGACCTGTATGTTTATGTACCAGGTCACATGATGACACGCATCAATACTACCTATGCCTATGGCGAGCAAGCGACAGATGGCGGTGGTTACACGCTGCTTCGCGAGACTATCGCCTACAATCTGGGTCTGACTGTCGATTACTATGCGCGCGTGAACTTTAGCAGTTTTCGTGAAATCATCGACTCACTGGGCGGCATTGATGTGTCGGTCGATTGTGGGATCCAGGACTGGCGGTTGAAGTCTCCAGAACTGGATCCTCAAGTTGAAGACAACTGGGAATTATTCACACTGCCGATTGGTGTTCATGAGTTAGACGGAAATCTGGCGCTCTGGTACGCGCGCAGCCGACGCACAAGCAGTGACTTTGATCGCGGCAGACGCCACCAGGTTATTCTGAGAGCAGTGTTGGCGCGTGTGCGTTCGTTGGGGCTACTGGAGCAGATGACGGAACTATATCCACAGGTCATGGAGATTGTAGAAACGGACATTCCACCACAGGAAATCGCCCGTCTTATTCCGCTTGCCACATCCTTGACGAGTAGCCAAATTGCATCCTACACATTCACGCCAAATGTAGATGTTCGCTCGTGGCGCGCACCCGATGGAGCATCCGTTCAGGCACCTGTACGTGATGCAATTGGACGTTTGATGCAGCTGTTCTTGACGCCACCGACGGAATTCCAACTCCGGCGCGAACAACCGCGAATTGAAATTGTGAATGCGAGTGGTTTTGATGACCTCGGGGTCGTCGCAGCAGAGCGGCTTGCGTGGGAAGGCTTCGCGGTTACGCTTGCCGATGAAACGCTGCGCTATCAAAACCGAACGACGATTATTGACTATACGGGACATTCCAAGGGCAGTAGTCTTGCCCTCATTCAGGATGTGATGCGTGTGCCAACTGATGACGTTTCTGTCACGCCCGATCCCGAACGCCGCGTTGATTTTCGCATCACCTTGGGAGGGACTTACCACGCCTGTACCTACAATGTCATTCCACCAGAACCTCCAATAGCCGAGGCACTCCCGGAGCCGACAGCAACACCTGGCGCCTGAACTCCATGGGCAACTTAGCCAATACGTTCAACAACTGCCTTGCCAGCGGTAAGCTCGCGTAAGAGCGTTTGTAGCTGCTGCACATTTGCCGTTGGCAGTGTTACAAGCACAGTGACCTCGGCGGCGAAATCTTCCTGGTCAACGACAGCTTCCAGATCACGCAGAGTTCGCAGGAGGCGCTCGTAATATGAATAAGAAACGATGACTAATACCTGTGAGCGCTCAACTTTTTGCTCGGTAGGCGCTGTTTCGAGAACAGCTTTTGCAGCATCCGTATAGGCACGCACCAAGCCGCCAGTGCCTAGCAGCGTGCCGCCAAAATAGCGCGTTACGATGATTATGCAGTCTCCGAGCTTGCTGCCCCGCAGAACTGCCATAATGGGGTAGCCAGCTGTTCCAGAAGGTTCACCCGCATCACTCATGCCTTCGACGATGCTGCTACCATGACCAATGACATAAGCATACGCATGGTGGCTGGCATTCGCTAGCTCTGAAGCAACTGATGCCAGCCGTGCCTTGGTATCTTCGATCGTTTCGACCAACGCCAGAGTTGCAATGAAACGCGAGCGCAGCACCTCGATTTCTGCACGATGTGTCCCAACGGGTCGCCAGTAGCCGCTAGCCACACTAAACCTCGTCTGCTCGGTTCAGAATGAAAAGTTTGAGCAAGGGCGGATGCACATCCAGCTGCTGCGAGGCACGGTCGAAGCGCAGGAGTTTCTTCTGCATCAACTGCGCGACCGCAAGCTCTGATTCCGGCGTCTTTTCGTATCCCTGCACACGAACAACCGCTTTTAGAACAGCTTGCTCAGAAGCGGTCAGGCTCATCCAGATCACTTTACATTCTGAACGAATTGGCAGTCGACCCAGCAAATATTGAGGAAGGTCATTGCTTGCCGGAAGATGCGATTGTGGATCGATGACATTGAGCGCAGAGCGCAGCAGCCCGGCATATCCGCCCGTCGAGTAGATGAGCGTCGAAATCATATAATCAGGGAGTTCTTTATTTGTGCGCTGCAATACTTCTTTCAACATGCGTTCCGAGTCCAGGTCGTTGTAAGGTCCTACAAAGTAGATGTTATCGGTAAACAATTCCTCAAACGGTTCAATATCCGTTTGTGCAATGTTGTGCTGTTGTGCCAGTACCTTTATCGGGGAGCGCGTGAACGTCAAATACGCCAGCTGTCCCTTGTAGGAGTCGCGTAACCCGCGCAGGTTATGAAAGAACTTGACAGGCATACTGCGAATCAATTCCTCAAACTCATCAAACATGAAGATGACACGCATTCCGCGCCGCATAAAGAGTTCCAACCCCAGCTCAAAGTAACGCAGCGACATATAGGCGTAAAGCGGGTTGTTGCCATCCTGTAACGCCTGATATGCCTCGTAGAAGTGCGTCATTTCGTCTGGTGTCAGCATATCGAACGGGTAAAATGCAAGAAACAGACGATGCATCATTAGCTCATAGCCAGCCCATGCTCGCACGCCGGGATCGCCGACGGTAGCAACGGGCAGCGTGCCGAGCATATTCGGGTCGATAGTGATGGCTTTGAAATTATCCACGACCGCTTTACCCATAAAGTGCGTTTGGACTTCGGGTGTTGCAAGGTGCCGCAGCAAGTTTGACTTACCAACGCTGCCAATGCCAATTAAGGAGCATGATTGAGATGCCAGCCAGCGCTCCATCACATACGCTGTTTCCTCGCGGCGAAAGTCGAGCGCATATTTCCGTTGAGCCATAGAAATCTTTGCAATCTCCGTTCACAAATCCATCTTGCGTAATTGTAACAGCAATCGATAATAACAACTTGTCAATCAGTGAGGTCTTCATGAAGCTTTCGTATCGCTACTACGATTTTATCGTTGCACTGTTTGTGTGCGTATTGATGCTCAGCAACTTATTGAGCAGCGCCAAGATCATCGACACAGGGCTTAATCTGTTCGGCTTTCAGGCAGCATTTGACGCCGGCACATTGGTGTTTCCGATTTCTTACATCTTTGGCGACATTTTGACTGAGGTCTATGGGTACAAGCGTTCTCGTCGCGTCATCTGGTCTGGTTTTATCGCAACTGCATTGATGGGCATATTTGTCTGGGCAGCTGGGTTGTTGCCGGGAGAGGCGAGTTGGCAGAGCGCAGTGGGGGACAGCGCGTATCAGGCAATACTGGGGGGCATCAGCGGGTTGGTGGTTGCCAGTCTGGTTGCGTATTTTGCCGGGGAATTCACCAACAGTTATGTGCTGGCGCGCATGAAGGTTGTGACGAAGGGGCGTTGGCTGTGGTCGCGCACTATAGGCAGCACCATTGCGGGACAAGCAGTGGACACACTGGTATTCTTCCTTGTAGCGGCAGGGTTGGGGGTATTTTCGTGGGATATTCTGCCATCACTGATGGTCACGAACTATGTCTTGAAAGTCGGGCTGGAGGTCATACTGACCCCATTGACGCTTTACGTCATTCCAGCACTCAAGCGTGCAGAAGGGGAGGATGTGTACGATACGCATACCAACTTCAACCCCTTCCGCTTTGAACTCGATTAACGAATGGGCAGTGTGACCCGAACACGGGTACCATTATCGCGACTCGAGTAAAGCTCGACCATCCCGCTGTGCAGTTGCGCACGGCGGCGGATATTCATGAGTCCAAGTCCTGGCGATACGTCTTGCAAGTCGAACCCTGTACCGTTGTCTGCAATGTCCAGAACAAAGTCGCCATTGCTGCGATAGGCGCGCACGCCGAGTTCAGTCGCATTCGCGTGGCGAATGGTATTGCTTGCTACTTCGGTACATATCTGACAGATCGAGTCAAAGGTTGGCGTGTCGAAGGGCGGATATTCGTCTGGTGCGTCCAAGCCAATCCTCAGACTCGATGGCGGATGCAGTCGATCGAGCGTATTGCGCAGTCCTTGCAAGATGGTGAAGCGCCGTGACTCCGCCGATTTGAGGTTGAGAATATAACGACGAATTTCACCAATAACCTCGTCAAGATGCTTGATAGGACTAGTCAGCACTTCAGGGCGCTCCAGGTCTGTCCGGAGCAGCTGTAGTTCCATGCCAACGGCATAGAGGAGTTGGATGATCGAGTCATGCAACTCCATCGCAATCCGTTCGCGCTCTTCCAGTGTGCTTAGGCGAGACTGCTTCTCGCTCAACTCTACGCCAGCAATCGTAAGTGCTGCGTAGCCTGCCAGAGTCTCCACAAGTCGCTGGTCTTCCTCGGTAAACGGAGTTCCATCAATCTTGTCAGAAATATATAGAGAACCGAAATTCATGCTTCCAATCTCAATTGGTACACCGAGTAATGAATGCATACGAGGATGATGAGGGGGGAAGCCTGCTTTGCGAGGGTCATGTGATATTTCGTCAAGGCGTAATGTTGTATGCTCCCGTAAAATGACACCCAGCAATCCACGTCCCATCGGCGGATGCGGTATTCGATCAAATTCTTCCTCTTTCAGTCCACTGACAAGGAAATGCTCAAATCCACCGCGTCCGTTGGGGATGCCCAGCGCAGCATAACGCGCATTCGCCAGTTTTCGCGCCGTGTGGGCGATTTCTTGAAGCACATTGTGTGGTTTACCGTGACGGGTCGCCGCCATGACGGCCGCGGCTATTTCGCTCAGACTCGATGTGACAGATGTCATGTTTGAGTCGTGATTTTGGCTATTTGTCATATCTCGTACTTTAGTTAAACTCTAGAATCGTTGCTTTTGACGATAAACCAGACGGTACTTATTATACCCGCTAACGACACGAGGATACCAATGGCAAAGCCAGTTCGCATTCTAATTGCAGATGATCACTCGGTCGTGAGAGCCGGACTGAAAGCACTCCTCGAACGCCGTACAGGATTTCATGTCATCGGAGAGGCAGGGACGGGTGAAGAAGCGGTTGCCAAAGCAGTCGAGCTAACGCCTGATGTCGCTGTTTTGGACGTTCGTATGCCGGGAATATCTGGCATTGAGGCGTGCAGAAAGATCACCGAGCAGGTTCCCAATTGTCATGTGTTGATATTAACCTCCTACGCAGAGGATGAACTGCTATTTGCAGCCATACGCGCTGGTGCAGCCGGGTATGTCCTCAAGCGCGTGGGCGATAATGACCTTGTCCAGGCAGTTGAACGTGTCAGCAGTGGCGAAAGCATGCTCGACCCGGCAATGACAAATGTCATCTTCGCTGAAATGCGCAAACAATCAATGGCACAGCAAGGTGCCGCGTTCAGCGGGCTAACGGCACAGGAACTGGCGGTGCTGGCGTATCTGGCACAAGGCCTTACAAATCGTGCTATTGCGATTAAGCTGTACCTGGGCGAAGGCACCGTGCGGAACTACGTCAGCAGTATTCTTGGGAAGATTGGTGTCTCCAACCGTGCCGAGGCAGCGGCATTTGCAGTAAAGCACAACATTCACGAACTGGTTCCAGCCATGAAGGAAGAATCTCCTAGATAGAGATGAAAGCGCGAGTTTGGTGATCGCGCTTTCATCTCTATCGCATTACTTTGTGATACGTATCAGTATCAGGAGTAATATGTTGCCGAAATCGACCCCCATTGCCAAAGCAAGTTATTCCAGGCGTGAGGGCAGCACGTCCCATTGTGTCGCAAGCCGTGCTGCTGTATTGGCATAAGAGCGCACGCCGCTCGTTGAATCCGCAGCTTCCACATTGCACGCGCCCACAGCACATGCCCATCGTGCAGTATTGGTGAGTGACGCGCCACGAAGAATCGCCGTCAACAAACCAGCATACGCCGAATCGCCAGCACCCGTTGTGCCAACCAGATTCACCCTGAATGCTGGATGCCATGCCGTACCCTCATTCCAGTCTTCATCCAGCATCAACCGCGTTCGCAACGTGTCCATACGCTCGCGACTACCAGTTCTCATCATGATGCCGTCCTCCCCGCACTTAATCCCTGCTACAGCCGCGCCCAGCGCCACTAACTCCTTGTTGATGCCATCAACATAGCTTCGCGATAGTAATTTGTGAAAATTATCACGATACTTGTCGTAATCACTACGACGGAGCATGAATACGATTTCCTCAAAACTTGGCACGAATATGTCTACATATGGCAGCACCTGACGCAGGATAAACTCCCAGTTCGCCTGTCCCGAAGGACTCAACGCATCTGGCAGCGCCATATCAAGCGAAGTGATGACTCCAACCGCTTTGAGCGACTTGAAGAGCTTCAGCAGTTCAGCCCCGTCGTCTTCGTACATGCGCGGCAGCAGCGGCGGATAACCAATATGAACGATTTTTGCATTTTGTGAAACGTTTAAATCAACATGTTCAGCCCCAAAATGAGCATTTGTCCCCGGACAATGCAAAAAAAATACGGTCTACACGCTCGGGAGCTAATACTATTGTGTAAGAGCTCGGATATTCACTTAAGGTGCTCACGTACTGGGTAAGCGACGGATCGCGCCTATCGAGGAACTCAATCACCATCCTGCCAATGGCATCTTCACCCACCAGGGACATCAAACGCACATTTACACCCAGGCGATGAAGTGCCAAGCCTGTATTCGAAACTGACCCCCCTGTCGATACACCCATCGCGCCTGTTTCGTACAGCTTCCCCGGTTTCGCCAATACGTTCAGTGGAAGCTGATCCATCAGTGGAAGCAGGTCAATACACAGATGACCAGCCGCGATTACTTCTATGCTTGCGTTCGTGTTGTCCATACGCAATGCCCCACCTATAGCTAAATCCATATCCCCCTACCCTATACTACTCAGTGGCTCATCATGCCACATTCGGCAACATTAGAATATTACGAGAGCTATCAGTCAAACGATATGCCAAAACTGGCATTCATCGTTACAATTTGGTGTGTCGCAGGTCAGATGGATTGTAAAGACCCTCATGGAACGTTTGCCCTTGTTTCCGCTAAACACCGTTCTCTTCCCAGGTATGCCGATCTACCTGCATATCTTCGAGGATCGTTACAAGCTCATGATCAGCCGTTGCATTGAAGATCGCACGGCTTTTGGTGTAGTCTTGCTACGCTCCGGCTCTGAAGTCGAAGGCTTTGGCCCCAGTGCAGAAGCTTACCCAATTGGCTGCACTGCACATATCACGCAGGTGCAACCGGTCGGTGACGGGCGAATGAACATCGTGGCCATTGGTCACGAGCGCTTTCGCATTATCACAGAACATCATGACGAACCCTATCTTTCCGGCGATGTAGAATATCTCCCACTCCATGTTTCCTCCAGTGACGTGCTGCGCCCTCGCGCAGAAAGACTACGGGTTTCTCTGGAACGCTATCTGAAAACGCTCGAAAAGATCGAAAACATGCCATTGGAAACAGACCAGCTTCCGCGCGACCCCTTGTCACTCACATACCTTGCTGCCTCGATTCTGAGGCTCTCGCCGCACGAAAAACAAGCACTGCTGGTCGAAGATGATACGTTACAACTTGTACAAACGCTTCGCACATTGTACAAACGCGAAGTCATGCTCTTAGAAATCATGGCGACCGCCGTGACCGCCGAGCCTGCTGCTGGCACCTTCTCAGTCAATTGAGTGAATATGAACCAACATCATGTAAATCCCACAATTTTGCCCGAAACACTTGCTCAACATATCAAGAGCATTTTGACCAACCCAGAACAGCAGCAGCTTTTTGTCACCCGCTTGGAAAAGCATTACCCCAGGCTTCATTCACTGCTATATCATCTCTACGGGCAGCAATCGGACTTTATACGACACTTGGAAACGATTATTGCTGCGACAGCTACAATGTTTGCTGCCCGCTCAGAGGACCTGCACGCATTGGATGCGAAGCGCGAACGTGATCCGCACTGGTTTCAACAAGAACGTATGATGGGCGCAGTCTGCTATGTGGACCGCTTCGTCGCAGAGTATGAGCCGGGCAAAGCACTTGCGGGTTTGTACGAGCGGCTCGACTATCTTAAGGAGCTTGGTGTTACCTACCTACACCTGATGCCCCTGTTCAAGTCACCGCCCGTCAATAACGATGGTGGTTATGCGGTCAGCAGCTTTCGCGATGTGAGCCCGGACATTGGCACGATGGCGGAACTGGCAGAACTGGCGCGTACACTGCGAGAGCAAGGCATCAGTCTTGTGTTGGATTTCGTTTTCAACCACACTGCAGATGATCACACTTGGGCAAAGCGGGCACTGGATGCACATGATCCAGAACAGCAACGCTACCAGGCGTTTTACCGCATGTTTCCGGACCGCACACTGCCAGACGCCTACGAGCGCCATCTGCGCCCCATATTTCCGGCACAACGACCCGGCAGCTTTACCTACAACGAAACACTCCAGCAATGGGTATGGACGACATTCTTCAGCTTCCAGTGGGATTTAAATTACGCCAACCCTGATGTGTTTCGTGCAATGTTGGAAGAGATGCTTTTTCTCGCCAACCAGGGCGTGGAGGTATTACGCCTCGACGCCGTCCCATTCATCTGGAAGCAACTTGGGACGACCTGTGAAAATCTCCCAGAGGCACATCTCCTCATCCAGGCGTTCAACGTATTGGTTCGCGTCGCCGCCCCCGCGCTCGTTTTCAAGTCTGAGGCAATTGTTCATCCGCGCGATGTCCAGAGTTACATCAGCGAGCAGGAATGTCAGATTTCCTACAATCCTATTCTGATGGTGAGCCTTTGGGGAGCCATCGCCACTCGCGATGTTCGACTGCTGACACACACGATGCAGAAACGCTTCATGCTGCCGCCAAGCGCTGCCTGGGTCAATTACCTGCGCTCCCACGACGACATTGGCTGGGGCTTTGCTGACGAAGATGCAGCCGAACTCGGCATTAACGCGGACGATTACCGTTGGTATCTCAATCTCTTCTACACAGGGCGCGAGCCGCGCAGTTTTGCAGCCGGTGAGCCGTTCCAGTTTCAGGTGGACCCGCGTTCGCATCAACCGGACATGCGTATCTCTGGCACACTCGCATCGCTACTCGGGTTAGAGAAAGCGCTCAAAGACGGCACACATACAGAGATTGAACACGCTATACGCCGAATTGTCCTGGTTCAAGGGGTTATCATTGCCGTCGGCGGAATTCCGCTCCTGTACCTCGGTGATGAGATTGGCACGCTCAACGACTACGGCTACAAACAAGAGCCTGCTCATCGTGACGACAGTCGCTGGCTGCACCGCCCGCGTATGAATTGGCAGAAAGCAAGCATGCGCACTGACCCGTCCAGTATTGAGGGGCAAGTTTTTCACCGACTTGTCCAGCTCATCAAGTTGAGACAGTCGTTGCCGGAAATGGCAAATGGCGACACAAGCTTCTATACCACGCAAAGCAGTAGCGTATTCGCGTTTTCACGACGCCAATCCCTCGTATGTCTGTGTAATTTCAGTGAAACCCTGCAGACCGTATCACCTACAGCGTTTGTGCCCTTCCTGGCAGATGCAGCCAGAGTGCAAGACCAGATTACAGGCAGCGATTATGACTCGCGAAGCATCACGCTCCAGCCTTACGAAATGCTCTGGCTCAGACGGCTCTAGCTCGATCAAACGCGGCGTAGAACATAAACACGTGGGTGCAGTCCGCGCAACGTAATCATGAGTGACTGTTCGACTCGCCAGTCATTTTGGATACTGAGTTGGCGTTCAAACAAGTGTACCTCGTGCGTAATGGCAACAAAGCACGCATTCGGCAGCGCAATGCGTGCGGCTTCCTTGAGAATAGCTGGATACAGGGCGATGTTTTCCTGGTGTGAACCGCTCGCTTGACCAAATGGCAGATCAGCAGTAATCGCGTTGGCGACCCTGTCGGGAAATGGTGTCGTCCGCACATCAGCAGTAAGCAGGTGCGATGCGTAGCGGTGCCCTGCTGCTGCCAAATTCTCCATTGCGTGCATCTGTACGTGCGGATCACGCTCTACGCCCATTACGGTACCGGTCATACCTAACGCTAATCTTTCAACGAGCAGGCTGCCGCTGCCGCTGCACAAATTCACATACACATCGTTCTCATTAGGTTGCGTCAGCAGTGACATTACATACGCGACCGTTGCGTTTAGCGATGCTGCGTAATTGCGCACACGCCAACTACGTGTCGCCAGCGGGCGCGGCGTCAAGCGCACCAGGCATTGCCAGCCACCCCCTTCGGGTGCTGGGCGAATGCGCACCTGCAAATCCCCTTTGTCCTCCACGCTTTGTAAGCCTATCGCGTGTGCCATTTCACTTCTGAGGCGCTGCATCACGGTGGATTGCGCACCGGCGGCGGCGATGCCGAGCGTGCGAAATGTATCTGCCGGATGCAGCGCCATCACATCTCGAATCCCCGCGACAAGCTGTTTGAAGTGCTGATCACCCAGCAAACCTTTCGGGCGTGGGACTGGGAAACTAAATACACGATTAATCGATTGTATGGTGCGCAATTGGAACAGGCGCTCATGTTGCCCGGAAAAAGAAAAACTGACAGCATCCGGGCGCGGGTAGCGAACCGAGAGTTTTTCCACACCGCGCACAGCACGTAGTTCAGCAGCCGCGAATGCATCTAGACCCTCAACGATTTCTGCTTCACAGGTGTAGGGTGTGAGCGCAATAACAGTATTTGTATTTCGAGACATCTGGCACTATATCCGATCTGCGCGGTTATTGAGAGTTCATGGTAACATCGCTCTGGCTGTATTGCGATACGGGAGAAACAGGATGCGCCGTTTAATTCTCTGGCTATGGATCCTCTGTTGGCTGATGGGTACGACTGCCTTGTTCGCACAGACGGCATCGCCAGCGGTGACCGCTGAGGTGTTTCGTGTGGTGAATGTGCGCAGTGGTCCAGGCGTGACGTTCCCTGTGATCGGGCAATTGCAGGCGGGAGATGTCGTGACCATTACCGGGCGTAGTAATGCCGAAAGCGACTGGCTTCAAATCGACTTTGAGGGGCAAACAGGTTGGGTGGCATACTTCGTCGTCTCGGTCGATCTTGCAGAAGTAACGACTTTGCCCATCGTGGAGTCCATCATAAACGGGGATGAAGTTGCGCAAAGCGCGCCGCAGGAAGGTATCAGCGGAATCAGCGAGTCGGCGGTGACAGCGACGGCGTTTCGTCGTGTGAACGTTCGTGCAGCGCCATCAACGACGGCTGAAATCATCATCACCCTGGAGCGGGGAGATGTTGTCGCCGTTGTGGGACGCAGCAATGAAGACAGTGACTGGCTCCAGGTTGAAGTAGGTTCACTGACAGGCTGGGTCGCGTATTTTGTCGTCTCGGTAGATGGCGACTTGAGTACGCTACCTGTTCTTGCTGTAGAACTTCCCGCAACGCCGGCAGCAACAGCCACACAGGTCACCATTACCGTCGTAACGCGCGTCAACGCAAATTTGCGCACGGCTCCGGCACTGAATGCAGAAATCGGTGCAACTGTGCCATTTGGAACCGAACTGATAGCAAATGGACGGAACGAAGCGGGCAACTGGCTGCGCGTCAGCTATGATGACACGCAGCTGTGGATACTCGTGTCGCTGCTGAATGTGCTTAACAATGGATCGGTGCGTGCGCTGCCCGTTGTTCAACCGCCGTAAGCATTCGGAATGTCTGATACCTGGGCGACGATATAAGGTTCTTTATCTGTCAGCGCAAAAGCCTCATCTTCGTCCAGGGTATTCTGTCCTTTATGGTACAGCACGTTGTTAAAACCGTCATAACGGTAGCGTCGGTTGACCCAACCATACAAATGGTGCTGAAAGACGACGTTAAACTGTAGCGCCTCATCTTCTTCAATGACTTTCTCGTCTACCAACCACACAGGCGCATACTGTGCAAGGTGGGGAATGGCTTTCTCATCGCGCTGTTTGCGCAGGCGTTCTTCCAGAGTCATGAAACTATCCTCAGTCGATAAATGGGTAGCACACCTGGATGTATTGTAACGACCGAACGTACCTTCTCACAAGGGGCTGACTACACGCCCAATCCTGCGCTAAAATTGACTCTTCATTTTACGATGCGCACCCCATACAACACACAGGATTGCCGATGCCACGCGCCCTCATCAGCGTACACGATAAAGCCCATTTAGCAGAGTTTGCCAGCCATCTCATTTCGTTTGGCTATGATTTGGTCGCCAGCGGTGGCACAGAGCGCGAACTGCGTGCTGCCGGACTGCCTGTAACGCCCGTTGAACAGCTAACGGGGATTGCAGACATGCTCGGCGGGCGCGTCAAGACGCTGCACCCCGCCATCCATGCTGGCATCCTCGCGCGCAATACCCCTGAAGACTTGGATGAGCTTGAGAATGCGGGGTTTGCACCCATCAATCTCGTCGTATGTAACCTCTATCCTTTTCAAGAGACGGTATCCAGACAAGGTGTGGCGCTTCAGGATGCCATCGAACAGATCGACGTTGGCGGCGTCACGCTGCTGCGCGCCGCCGCAAAGAACTTTTTTCAGGTGACGGTTGTATGCGATCCGACAGATTATCCTCGTGTCATTCAAGCGCTTGACAATGTAGGGGAAATTGATCTGGCGCTGCGTCGCGAACTGGCAGTCAAGGCGTTTGCGCATACGCGCGATTATGACACTGCCATTCATGCCTACCTTTCGCGCGACATTGCACCCAAATTTGCCACCGATGAACTGCCCGCGCAGCTTTCCACAGGCGGACAGCAGGTTGAAGCATTGCGCTATGGCGAAAACCCGCATCAAAGCGCCGCATACTATAGTCGTGGGCGCGTTAGCGGACCGCTTGGTGGCACGCTGCGTGCGGGTAAGCAGCTATCGTACAATAACATTCTCGACCTTGACGCGGCGTGGCGTGTTATAAGTAGTTTTGATGCTCCGACTGTTGTCATCGTCAAACACCTGACGCCGACAGGCATCGCCACCCATGACACACTCGCAGCTGCGTATCCACATGCCCTCGCTTCTGACCCGGTATCAGCGTTCGGCGGTGTCGTCGCGGTCAACCGAACTGTTGATGTGAGCTTTGTCACAGCGCTGGGGTCTTTGTTTCTCGAAGCCATTGCAGCTCCTATGTTCGACGATGACGCCGTTGACCTTCTGTCCGCCGGGCGTAAGAACTGTCGCCTCCTGCAAATTCCGCAGTTCTTCGACGGGGCCGAAATTGAACTACGCACGGTGCATCGTGGTTTTCTGGCGCAACGCGCAGATATGGGGGATCCCGAGCATACGACGTTCAAAACGGTCACCCAGCGCGCGCCCACCGCGAACGAAATGGCAGCACTACGCTTTGCGTGGAAAGCCGTGCAGCATGTGAAATCAAATGCGATTGTGATCGCCAATAATGGCGCAACGGTCGGCATTGGCGGCGGGCTCCCCAGCCGCGTAGACGCTGTTCGGCTGGCAGTCGAAAAAGCAGCTGCGAACGCTGCGGGCGCTGTGCTTGCTTCGGACGCTTTCTTTCCGTTTGCCGATGGCTTACAAACGGCAGCAGAGGCGGGCGTCACCGCCGTCATTCAGCCTGGTGGCTCCATTCGCGATAACGAAGTGATCGAGGCAGCAAATGCAGTGAATATGGCGATGGTCTTCACCGGCGTGCGCCACTTCCGGCATTGATCTTCGATGTTTTCGGTCTTGTCACCGTTGAACCGCGATGCTATACTCCGACTAGAGTGCCATGCTAGCTCAACGGTAGAGCAAACGCTTCGTAAGCGTTAGGTTGCGGGTTCAAATCCCACGCATGGCTATCTTCAGCCCGCGCCGTCTGGAATGGTAGCGGGCATTTTCTTGTCATGCGGAGGTTCAATGACCGACAGCAATCGCCCTGTCACGATTGCCGTTGCCGGCGGTTCAGGTTCCGGTAAAACGACCGTTTCCAATGCCATTCTTGAGCGCGTCGGCAGTGATCACATTGCCTATTTGCCGCATGACGCATACTACAAAGACTTGCGCCACATGCCGCACGATATGCGCCGCCAGATAAATTTCGATCATCCTGACTCACTCGATACTGCCTTGCTTGCCCAACACGTGAAATGTTTGCAGGCGCGTGAACCTGTCGAAATTCCTGTGTATGACTTTACGAGGCACGAGCGCACCACACACATACAGCTGGTATCCCCCCACCCCATCATCCTTGTGGAGGGCATTCTCATTCTCGCGGAGGCGGAGCTGCGCCCCTTGTTTGATGTCAAGATCTTTGTAGATACGGATGCAGATTTACGCTTTATTCGCCGTATGAAGCGTGATATTGTCGAGCGTGGACGCACGGCAGAATCGGTCATCAACCAGTATCTCGAAACTGTCCGCCCCATGCACCTTGAATTCGTTGAACCGAGCAAACGCTACGCGGATGTTATCATCCCTGAAGGCGGCTTCAATATGGTTGCGATTGATATGGTCTCTGACCGGATTCGTGGCTTACTGCGTCGTCGCCCATAAGCCATCATCATCCGCACGTGTCATCTAACACCGGAGTCTGCCATGCCCGAACTGAGTAACGACACAACGGGATTTTATGACGCCATTGCCGAGTACTACCCGTACTTCTACCGTGATTGGGAGACACAGCTTCAGCGGGAAGGGTTGGGACTCCGCTCGTTATTTCGTGGGCGTGGCGTCACGACAATTCTGGATGCGTCGTGCGGCGCGGGCGCGCAGGCGATTCCGCTTGCACAACTCGGCTACCAGGTCACAGCAGTTGATCCCAGCTATGGCATGTTGCGCAAGCTTGAAGAGTTTGCCTCCAATTATGGGGTATTGTCGAAGCTTCAGTATCGCCTTGGTGACTTTCTCAGCCTGACGACCATTGTCGACAATGGTTACGACGCCATCATTACAAAAGGCAACGCTTTGCCACATCTGCTGCTGGATCGCGAGGTCGAGGCGGCTGTGCATAACTTTTATACGCTCTTACGACCGGGCGGCACGCTGGTCATCGGAATGCGTGATTTTGCTCCGTTCATGCTCGACCGTCCGCGCTTCATTCCCGGTTTCATTCACAGCCATGACGATGGCAGTGAACTCATCACCTTTGATACCTGGGAATGGCACGATGGACCACCCATCATCGCTACTCAAAATCTCTTTATCGTCAAGGGCAAAGGGCAGCACTACGAAACGCTCAAGCGCCGTGTGGTTTACCGTCCACTCTCGACGGATGAGGTGAAAGTAGTATTATTGGAAGAAGGATTTGAGGATGTGACTGACCATGCTGATCGAGCGGAACGGGTCCTGGTCGCGCGAAAACCATTGAGCGCCAGCGCCTAGCCAGTTAGTGTAGTGAAGCAAACAAGGATAGTGTGATGACACGGAAGACGATGCCGAAGAATTTTGATTTTGCGGAAGCGGAAAAACGCCTTTATGCCTGGTGGCAGCAAAATGGCTGGTTCAAGCCCGAAAGCGCCCCGGCTGATGCCGAGCCGTATGTCATCAGTATGCCGCCGCCCAATGTCACGGGCGCACTTCACGCCGGTCACGCAATGTTCGTCACACTCGAAGACCTGATGATCCGGTACGAACGTATGCGCGGTAAGGCAGCGCTGTGGGTTCCCGGCACAGATCACGCAGGTATTGCCACGCAGCTTCTGGTCGAGCGTATGCTCAAGGATGAAGGTACGAGCCGTGTCGAACTCGGTTATGAAGACTTCCTGCAACGTACCTGGGAGTGGAAGGAAAAATACGGGGGCACAATCGTCAGCCAGCTTCGGCGATTGGGCGCAAGCTGCGATTGGGATCGCGAACGGTTCACGCTGGATGAAGGTTTGTCCTACGCAGTGCGTGAAGTTTTCGTACGCCTGTGGGAACAGGGACTGATCTACCGCGGACCCCGGCTTGTCAACTGGAGCCCTGGTCTGCAAACCGCCGTCAGCGATCTTGAGGTCGAACGCGAGGAAGAGAACGGTAAGCTCTATTTCTTCAAATATCCAACCGAAGATGGAAGCTTCATTCCAGTTGCCACCACGCGCCCGGAAACCATCCTCGGCGATACTGCCGTCTGTGTGCATCCCGAAGACGAACGCTACAAGCATCTGATCGGCAAAAAGGCCTTGGTGCCCATGCTGAATCGTGCTATCCCGATCATTGCTGATGACTACGTGGATCGGGAATTTGGCACAGGCGCGCTCAAGGTCACACCGGGGCATGACTTCAACGATTACGAGCTTTACAAGCGTCATAAGCTCGACATCATCAGCGTCATGAACCCGGACGCAACGATGAACGCCAACGCTGGTTCGTATGCAGGATTAGATCGTTTCGTCTGTCGCAAGAAGCTCTGGGCGGATATGGAAGCGGCTGGCATGACGACCGAGGTGCGCGATCATCGCTATGTCGTGCCACGCAGTCAGCGCGGTGGCGAAGTCATCGAACCGATGATGTCCACACAGTGGTTCCTTAAGATTCAACCTCTGGCAGACAAGGCATTCGCAGCGGTAAAAGACGGACGCATCAAGATCGTGCCTGAACGTTTTGAGAAAGTCTATTTCCACTGGCTGGAAAACATCGAAGACTGGTGCGTCAGCCGCCAACTCTGGTGGGGACACCGCATCCCGGCGTGGTACGATGAAAATGGCGAAGTCTATGTCGGACGTGAAGCACCACGCGATGGACGCGAATGGAGACCGGAACTCGACGTACTGGATACGTGGTTCAGCAGCGGCTTGTGGCCCTTCAGCACGCTTGGTTGGCCGCACGACACGCCCGATTTGAAGCGCTTCTATCCGACCACCATGATGGAGACGGGTTACGACATCCTGTTCTTCTGGGTTGTGCGTATGATCATGATGGGCTTGTGGTTCACGGGTGAAGTGCCATTCACAACTGTCTATCTGCATGGGCTGGTGCGCGACGCGCAAGGCCGCAAGATGAGCAAAACGCTTGGCAATGTTGTGGATCCCCTTGATCTTATTGATCGTTACGGTGCCGATCCGCTGCGTTACACGCTTGTGACAGGCAGCACACCGGGCAATGATGTGAATCTGGATGAGGTACGTGTTGAGCGCAATTGGAAGTTCGTCAACAAGATCTGGCAGATGACCAACTTCATCACCAGTAATCTTGGCGACGCCGAGCAGCCACCCCTGCCCGCACCGACTGCGCTCGATCTGCCGTCACAGTGGATACTCAGCCGCCTGAATAACGTGGTCACGGTCTGCCAGCGCCTCTTCGACACCTATCAGTATGGCGAGGCAGGACGCCAGCTTGACGACTTCCTGTGGGGAGAATTTGCCGACTGGTACATCGAAATGAGCAAGCATGCGCTCTATAGCGATGATATCCAGCGCAAGCGTGATACGCTGGCAGTTCTGCTGCACACGCTCGATACCAGCCTGCGCCTGCTGCACCCCTATATGCCGTTCGTGACCGAAGAACTCTGGTCGTACCTGCCACAGCGTCAAAGCGCGCTCATTTTGGCGACCTGGCCCCAACCTGACGAACGCTACATCAATCCTGAAGCTGAGCGACAGATGACACTGCTGATGGAACTCGTGCGCGGCGTTCGACTCGCGCGCGAAGAGTATGGTGTCGAGCCTGGACGTAAGATCGGCATTATCGCCAACCCTGGAAGTCAACGCGCCTTACTTGAAGAGTGCAGCTTCATGTTCGCGCGCCTGGCAAACGCTGCAAACGTCGTCTTCCCGTCCAATGGCGATACTGCGCCCGATAAGGCAGCATCGATTGTCAGTGGCGATGTCACGCTTTACCTGCCGCTTGCAGACCTGATCGACATCAGTGCCGAGGTCCAGCGCTTGCAGGCAGAACGCGAAAAACTTAAGCAACAGATCGAACGTACGCAGGCGCAGTTGAGCAATGAGCAGTTCGTCCAGCGCGCCCGCCCGGATATTGTCGAGCGCGAGCGTCTCAAACTGGCTGATCTGAATGCTTCGGTCACACAGATTGTTGAACGGCTGTCGGCTTTGGACAAGTTGAGCTAAACGAATGGCTCAGGTGCACAAGATTTGCCCGATCTGCGGCACCCCTGCGCATCACAACGCTGTCGTCTGCACAACCTGTGGCACGACGCTGACAGATGTGCAACCGACGGGTGGTTCAAGCCGCCCGCGCCGTCCGGCGCAGCCCAAGGAAAGCTACGATTACCGCTATGGTGAAGAGGACCTGTACGAAGGTTCGCTCAAGCGGCGCAGCGAGGTCGCCCTGTTCGGGGGCGTCTTCGTCCTCGCGCTCGTCATCTGTGGGTTGATCGGAGTCGCTATCGGCTCGCGCTTCTTCGTAGTGGGTGACAGCATGACAGCAACGCCGTCGCCATCGCCGCTGCCATCAGCAGGTGTGCAGGTCGCTGAAACCTATACCCCCTTTATCCTTGCCACCAACACCCCGCGCCCGCTGCCAAACTTCGTCACGGTTACGCCTGCGCCTACCGCGACGCCGGAACCGACGCAGTGTGTGCGTGTCGTGCAGCCCGGTGACACTCTCTACGCAATCGCTGCTGCCTGTGGACATCGCGACGCCGCAGTGCTGGACGTAATTGTCTCAGAAAATGGTCTCGCATCGGCAGATGGGCTGGCGGTTGGGCAATCGATTGTCGTTCCCGCGCCAACGCCTACAGTCGATCCGAATGCACCCACGTCTGCGCCCGTTGCTACCCAAGCCGCAAACGAGACCGATGGTGAAGGTGTAGTGCAAGCCTCCGCACCGACGCAGGACCCCCTGATATTTCCGACCGATACGTTACAGCCGAGCGTCGCCTGGCACACTGTCTCATCGAACGAAACGATGATTTCGATCGCTCTTCAGTACGGCGCAAATGCGGAAATTCTGTCACAGCTCAACCCGCAAGTTCCGTTTCTTCAGTGTGATTTCCGTTTTGACAGCGGCGGCGAAAGCTGCATCGTTCAGCTCTTTATCGGGCAGCAAATCCGAGTCCCCGCACCGACACCGACTGCCACTATACCGCCGACCGCCAGTGGGAGCGAAACCCCGACACCCAGCCCAACACCGACGTTCAACGCTCCCAGCGCGCTAAGCCCAGGCGACCGCGCACTCTTTCGACAGGATGAACTCATCACGCTGCGCTGGGTTCCGACGGGCACACTTGGCGAAAATCAGGTTTATCGCGTCCGTATCAGCGACCTCACATCCGGGCTAGTCTATGGTTCTGACACCCGTGAGTTATACTTCATAGTGCCGCAGGCGTGGCAAGGTACCGGTGAACGCCGTCACGAATATGAGTGGACGGTGAGTGTCATTAACCTGGACAGTCCTGATGTGCCGATCTTCACAACCACGCCACGCATTTTTGTCTGGGAAAGTCGCTAAAAGGGACTTCGTTTGGATCACTTCCGACACACACGACTGCTGACGCTGGCACTTATCATTCCGTTTGCTCTCATCGCCTGCACCAATCCGCCCGCGATCCCAACACCGACTGCCATCGTCGAAGCCATCATTACGCCGTCTGCGACTCCCAGCCTCACGCCGACCGTAACACTTACGCCGACAGTTCTGGTTGCAGCCACGACGACAGCAACGCTCGCGCCACCAACCGACACGCACACGCCGTCACCAACGCCCGGACCTGTCGAATATGTCATTCAGCCTAATGACACATTGTTTTTCATCATTCAGCAGTCGCCATTCAACTATCGCGATTTCAGCGTCGTTTCCGAAATCCTGCGTCTGAATAACCTTATCGATGCTGATCGGCTGCCGCCACCTGGCAGCACCATCCTGATCCCGTTGCCCACTGCAACTCCTGTTCCGCAGGGCGAAGAAGCGAACGCTACTGCACAGGCGGCAATCCCACAGGTAACGACGCCGACCGATGCAACCCTGACTCAACACACGATTGTCGAAGGGGAAACCATCATCGGCATTGCTCAGCAGTACCGCACCACGCTGCGCGTTCTCAGCCGCCTTAATCCCGAGATCGGCTTCTTCGGCTGCGACTTTGACATCATCAGTGGCGGTGAAAATTGTGTCGTCTTGCTGGAGGTCGGGCAGGTCATAAACGTTCCCGCCCCCACGCCGACACCGACACTATCACCCACCCCCAGCGGCAGCGAAACGCCAACGCCGACGCCGACCTTCGCCGCACCGCTCGTCAGCTTTCCACCGTTAGATGCCGCCATCAATTCCCCTATTCCCTTCACTCTGCAGTGGGTTAGCGTGGGTGTCCTGGAGCCGCAGCAGGTCTACCTGGTGCAGATCGAAAACATAACGACGGGTGCGCAGTTCAACGACATTACCCCTGCCACTTCGTTCCGCATTCCTGCGGAACTCGTTCCATCCGGCGGGCAGCCACAGCGGTTTCGCTGGCGCGTATCTGTCGCTGCCCAGAATGCTGAGGGGCTATACGCAGTTGTCGGTGCTGAAGGCGTGTGGCGCGCCTTTACCTGGCAGGGGACATAGACGACGTTAACCTGTCACTGTGAAGGCAGCTAACGCTGACAGCCAGACGGAATCGCGCATGGTTTCAAACTGCGCCGTCGGGCTTTGCAAAATCACCAGATACGATACGCCACCTACCTCGTTCGCGGCGATTGAGGCGACCAAGTCTTGTTCGGGAAAAGTGATCTGCGTCACCGTCCAGGTGTAGTTACCGACCGCTTGCTCTTCAATGGTGATGTCGCCCACATCGTCCGGTTCTACCCGTGTCCGCGATAAGAACGCTTCAGCAGCGTTTGTGGCTGCTACCCCGTCCAGCCGTAAGAACAGCAGCAAATCGGCGTTGGCGCTGCCGAACACCCCCGGTGCAAGCGCTGGCCACTCTTCCGGCACGACCGTTGTAAAACCGTTACCATTGTAAGTCTCTGCAACAGCGGGCGTAATCGTTGCATCTGTGGGGAAAGCAAACATAACCCGATTATCCTGCGCACAGCTGACATCTGGCGTGCTGAGCGGCAACTCCAAAAACCCTATTGCAATCGAGTCCGCGCAGGAATCACCGCGCCACACCAGACGGTGACCGCGCGCAGGCAATATCACTACAAACGTGTGGGCTTCCTCTTCAGAACCGCCCTCAGCTTGCGATACATACGGATCCAGTTCGCCCCGCAGGATCAATACGGGAGTATCACCCACGGGTAAAACAGGCGTATCGCGTGAAAACAGCAGTGCCAGTGGCGCGTTGGCGGTTGCATCCCACGCAGCCAACAACGCTTCCGCCACCCGACTGTAACTTCCGCCTTCCGCCGCCCTTATCAGTGCTGGCACATTCCCTGCATCGTCACTCTGAGACATCTGGTAGGCAATTGCATCGAGCAGCCGCTGCCCGGTCAGTATCACCCTTTGTGTTGCCGTTGCCCCGTTATTGGCTGGTACGTCAACGGCAGCAGGCATTGCATTAAGGCGTTCTATCAATGCTGACAGTCGTTCTGCCAGGTCGGGATGTGCTGCATTACACGCCGCATCCGCTTCACAGGCTGCCACTAGGCGTTCAACCGCTGCCTGCGCTCCCACAAACACAGGTGCTGTAGTCCTCAGTGGCGAGTCAAGCAGTACACTCTCGATGCGTTCAGGCTGCTGGTGTATGACTGCCTGTGCCAGCGCTGCGCCATAAGACGCACCGTACACGCTGTAGCGCTCATAGCCCAGCAGTTCCATCAGGGCACCCACATCCGCTGCATGGGTTGCGATGCTGAACGATGACAGGTCAAAACCTTCTGTGATCAGGCGTTGATGGCACGCTTCAACAGATGCATCTATGCGTAACTGTTCCACTTCCCGTGTGAGTGATTCGCCTAGCATCGTCTGCAATTCACCAGCGATCTCTGGGCAAGCGAGTACAGACGCGCTGTAGCGCCCGCCTCGCTGCTCGATCAGAATCACATCCCGTCCAGTCAACGCATCGAGTGCAAGCCCGTTAATGGCGACAAATGGCGACTGGTCGCCCACACCCGTCAGTAGGATAACAGGTGTGCGGTTTGCCGCGCTGATCCCGCCCGAAAGCACGGCAACGGGCAGACGCACCTCGCTGCCTTCACCAGCGAGTGCCATTACAAGAACGCCACACTCCACTGCGCGTTCCGTTGTGATGTTCACAGGACACGCGCCTGCTTCCAATCGGGGCGTTACTTCCGTCTGTGCAGTGGATGGTTGCACCCACAACACCAACGCCATAAACACGGCAGCAACCAGATATTTTCTCATCCGCTGCTCCATCTTATGTTATGCGACCAAACTCACGCTCAAGGCGGTCGCTGCTCAGGTGGATCATTGTCGGGCGACCATGCGGACACGTCAGCGGCGACCGCGCACGCTCCAACTGACGAATTAGTCCCTGCATCTGCTCCAGGCTCAGGATTTGCCCAGCTTTAACCGCCGCATTTTTGCACACCCGTTTAACGATCTTGTCTTCAATCCGCTCCTGCCCCGGTCGGTTGCCCAGCGTCAGGTCTTCGAGAATGTGCGTAATCACGCTTGCCGGGTCCTTGTCTGCCAGTATTGCGGGCACGCTGCGCACCACGAATGTATTCACGCCAAAGGTTTCAACATCAAATCCAAACCCGCGTAGCAGTTCCAAAGCACCTTCCAGCAGTCGCGACTCTTCCGCGCCCAGTTGAAACGGCTGCACTTCCAACGCATATTGCGCGATCATACCCTGCCGTTCGTACTCATCCATAAACTGCTCGTACAGAATACGCTCGTGCGCCGCGTGCTGATCGATCAAATACACGCCCGCCGGACCTTCAGCGATGATGTAACTGGCGGCAACCTGTCCCACCACACGCAGCATAGGCAGCGTGCGCGGCTTGGCTGGCGATCCAATACCGACTGGAATCGCCGTTGGGTCATCCTCAATCGGCTCATGCTGCTTGCGCGCGTGCTGACCGGGACTATCAAGTTCGAGGTCGAGATCAAGCTGCGTCGCCTCGTATGGGCTTACGGTCCACGCCGGGCGCTGTTCCTGCGCCGCGCCACGCGTGCTGAACATACCCGGCGTCTGCGCCTGTTCAATCACCGCCCGGCGTACCGCCTTCTGGATTGCTGAAAAGATACTGTCCCCATCGCGAAAGCGCACTTCCGCCTTCGTGGGATGGACATTCACATCGACATCTTCTGGGGGCAGTGTCACCATCAATACGGCAACCGGAAAGCGTCCCGTCATGAGCAGCGTGTGGTATGCCTGCACAACCGCATACGTCAGCCCGCTGTCCTGCACCCAACGTCCATTAACAAACAAGGTGATGCGCGAACGATCCGCGCGGTTGAAACTTGGTGCAGACGTGTAACCATACACTTGTACGCGGTCTTGCTGTGCGCTGCGCACTTCGAGCATCTGCTTACCATGTTCGAGACCAAGCGCATTCACCAGTACGTCGCCCAAATGACCGCTGCCATGCGTGCGGAACACTTCACGCCCATCCTGTTCAAGGGTGAAGCGCACGTGGGGATATGCCATCGCATAGCGGGTGATGAGCGCGGCGATCTGGCGCTTCTCCGTGTTCTCGCCTTTTAGGAACTTCAGGCGTGCGGGGGTATTGAAGAACAAATCGTCAATCGTGATGACCGTTCCACCCGGCGCGCCCACGCTGCGCCTTTCCGACACCACACCACCTTCGAGTTTCACCCGCGTGCCTGTGTCCTCATCCGCCGAGCGCGTGACCAGCAGCGTCCGGCTGACGGCAGCAATACTCGCCAGCGCCTCGCCGCGAAATCCAAGCGTCAGCAACCGATCCAGGTCTTCCAGCGTGCGCAGTTTGCTTGTGGCATGGCGCAGAAATGCAGTTTCCACCTCATCCGCACGGATACCACAGCCATCATCGGCAATCTGAATCCGTGTGCGTCCATCGCCCGTTACTGCTATCCGTATCTGGCGTGCGCCAGCATCCAGCGCATTCTCCATCAGTTCCTTGACCACAGATGCAGGGCGTTCGACCACTTCCCCGGCTGCAATCTGTGCAACTGTTTCTTCTGACAATACTTGTATCGCCATTGCATCCTAACCTGTCAAGTCGAGCCGTATGTGTTCGGCTTCTGACTCCTAAATGAGATGGAGAAGAAAAATGTGCTACCCGCGCCGAGTTCGCTCTCCACCCAAGCCCAACCATCGTGCCGTTGAGCAATGCTTCTGACGATAAACAGCCCCAGTCCCGTCCCCTTGATACGCTTGAATTCCGCGCGTGCCGGGCGCACACCGCGCTGGAACAGACGCGGCATATCTTCCGGCTTGATGCCCAGACCATCATCTTTCACGCTCACCACAATGTGCTCATCGCTGCGCCGAACCCTGACCTCAACGAATCCCCCATCAGGCGTATATTTAATGGCGTTATCGACCAGGTTAGCAACTGCCCTTTCCACCATGTGGTTGTCCGCCATCACAATAGGCAGGTCATTGTCGATCGTTGCAGACAACCGCAGCCGCTGCTTGTCTGGGGGAATTACCTGCTGGTGAACGATGCGATGGACGATCTCACCCACGTCACACGGCGCGCGATTCATCTCATAAAAGCCTGTTTCCGGGTCGAAGCGTCCTGCATCCTGAAAGTTCTCAATCAGCTTGCTTAATTGCCCAATGCCCGCCAGTATCTTGCTGACAAAGTGCTTTTGCTGTTCGTTGAGTTCGCCGACCAGCGGCTGCTCCAGCATCGAAGCGAACCCCTGTATTGAGGTCAGTGGCGACCGCAGATCATGGGCAACCAGCCGGATGAACTCGTTTTGGTTGCGCGCCAGTTTCCGCAGCTCAGTAATGTCTCGTAGCAGCACAAGCGTCCCACCATCATCAAGCCGCTCAATATGTGGCAAGAAGCGGGTTCCGTCTTCCCCGGTCGTCCATTCGGCGTGGTCTCCGGTCTGCGCCAGCCAGCGCTTCAGTTGCTCGGCAAACGGCAGCTTCTGCATATCAATATCCTCATAGGCGTCTGGCAACGCAAAGCACGCCTTGGCGGCATCGTTCCAATGCACAAGACGGCGCTGCTCATCGAAGACAAGAACGGGTGCCGGTGTCGCGCGCAGTAGCGCCTGAAGAATAAAGTCTGAATTCATCGTGAAGCCGCCTTAAGTTGCGTCATACATACAATCGTGATAGACTGCAAACCAAGCCATTGTAAATGTTTTCACAGATTTCCACTCAAGATGAGACCGATATGGCAGAACGAATCCTGGTCGTTGACGATGATTTGGATAGTTTGAAGTTAATCGGGCTGATGCTCCAGCGCAACGGCTACGAGGTATCTGCCGCCAATACCGGTGCCCAGGCATTGGCGCGTGCCACTGCTGAACATCCAGACTTGATTATACTCGATGTGATGATGCCCGACATGAATGGCTATGAGGTCTGTCGGCGGCTCCGGGCAAACGGCGAAACAAAATTGATCCCGATCATTATGTTCACAGCGAAAACCCTGATCGATGATAAGGTCGCAGGTTTTGAAGCAGGTGCAGATGACTACCTGACAAAACCTACGCACCCTTCCGAGCTGGCATCGCGCGTGCGTGCAATCCTAAGCCGGAATTCGCAGCGCCGGGAAGAAGTGAACACAGGCACGTTAATTGGGGTACTCGGTGCGAAAGGCGGGCTCGGCACGTCTATATTGGCACTGAATATCGCGGCAGCGCGTGTTCTGGCGGGCGATAACGCGATCATCTCCGACCTGCGTTTGGGTATGGGAACGCTCGGCTTGGCATTAGGCGCGCCCAAATCCAACGGCATGGCAACCGCGCTTGCCAAAGCCATCCCGGACATCAAGCAGCGCGGGCTGGAAGTAGAAATGTTCGCTCACAGCTCCGGCTTGCGCGCGCTACTATCTTCCCCACGCGCCAGCGATGCCCAGACAGTATATATCCCCGAAGCGGTCACGTCTGTGGTACGAACGCTGCGACAGATGGGCAGTCCGCTGGTTCTCGACCTGGGAAGCGGCTATACCCAAATGGTGAGCCACTTACAAAATGACCTCGACCACCTCATCGTGACCATCGACGCACACCCCATGACACTGCATCTTGCGCGCGAACTGCTACGAGAACTGGAAACTGCGCAGTTGAGCGACCGCTTAAGCGTGATCGCGGTAAGCCGCGCCCAAGGCACTGCCCAGCCTGCCTGGAGCGAACTGGATAGGGTATTGGGTCATTCAATACGCTCAGTACTGCCACCCAGCGCCGACCTGATGTTGCAAGCCTATCAGGCGCAGGTGCCAGCCGTGCTGTATCAACCAGCAGCGATGTATTCGACACAGGTAGTGAAAATCGCCGAGGACATCACGACGCACATTCGTCAGTCAAGGCGGAGCGCGGTGCTTCAGTAGGTCACGCGGTATGTGCGCTCAGAGTGCAGGACAATCGGAAACCGATATTGCCATTGACCAGGCTGCCCGCATGTTGCACGAAGCACAGTATGTTGTTGCTTTCACAGGTGCAGGCATCAGTACCCCATCGGGTATTCCTGACTTTCGCAGTGCCAGTAGCGGACTGTGGGAGAACGTCGATCCGATGGCGGTTGCCAGTATCTTTGGCTTTCGTGCCAATCCTAAAGCCTTCTTCGACTGGGTTTATCCGCTGGCGCAGTTAACCCTGCAAGCCGAGCCAAACCCCGCACATGTCGCGCTGGTGCGGTTGGAACGGGCAGGCAAGCTCAAGGGCGTGATCACGCAAAACATCGATATGCTTCACCAGCGTTCAGGCATACAAACGCTGTATGAGCTGCATGGGCACTTCGATGAAGCGACCTGTACTCACTGCTTTACTACTTATGCCGGGCGTCCTATTCTGGAGCGCTTTATCGCCGATCATCAGGTTCCTCGCTGCCCACAGTGTCGCGGCGTACTCAAACCGAATGTCATCCTGTTTGGTGAGCAGCTACCTGTGCAGGTGCTGCGCGCGGCACAGGAGATGGCGCGTAAGGCTGATTTGATGCTCATCATCGGCTCATCGCTCGAAGTTGCCCCCGCCAGCGATATTCCCCTGCTGGCAAAACGGCGTGGGGCAAAGCTGATTATGATCAATCGAGAAGCAACTTCGGTTGATCACGAAGCATCGGTTATTATACATGGTGATGCCGCCCTCGTTTTACCGGAAATCATTCGCTGTCTGGAGACATTGCCATGACACTCAAGCTCACCTATGAAACTGACTCCCAGCGCGCAATCAAGTTGCTTTCACGATATGAGCGCGTGATTGAAATCAGTCAGCAGTTGACCTCCACACTCGACGCCAAAACGCTGCTGCGGCGTATTATCACAGCTGCCTCAGACCTGACCGACTCAGAAGCCGCGTCCATTCTCCTGCTCGACACTGCCACAGGCGAACTGCGCTTTGAGATGGCAACAAACTGGAGTACGCCGGAACTTGAGCGTTTTGTTGTTCCGCTGGAAGGCAGCATCGCCGGTTGGGTCGTGCTGAATAACGAGGTGCGTGTCATTGCAGATACGCGCCAGGAACCCGACTTCTTTCCCGATGTCGATAAAGACACAGGCTTTAAGACACACAATCTCATCGCTGTCCCGTTGCGTTCACATCAGGGCAAGGTCATTGGCACCCTGGAAGCAATCAACAAGCTGAACAACGCTGACTATGACGTCGAAGATGTCAAGATGCTGACCATGTTGGCAGTTCATGCGGCGATTGCCATCGAAAACGTTCGCCTGTTCCAACAAAGCGACTTCATGGCAGAGATGGTGCATGAGCTGCGTAATCCATTACAGAGCCTTAAATCGAGCGCCACGCTCTTGCAGCGCCGAGCCCTGCCCGACGATAAGCGCGCAGAAACCCTGTCCATGATGGAGAGCGAAATTGAGCGCCTTGTGAAGCTCACGACCGAGTATCTCGATATTGCGCGCTTGGAAAGTGGGCGAACAACGCTTCAGATTGCCGAAGTTCCGCTCGATGCCCTGGTGACGGAGTGTGTGCAGCAGGTGCAGCCACAGGCGGTCGAACGCCAGATTGATGTGGGGATCACGCTCAACGCGCTGACAGTGCGTGCGGATCGCGGCAAAGTCAAACAAGTCTTGCTCAACCTGCTCACCAACGCCGTCAAGTACAATCGTCCGTCCGGAAAGATACATATCTCGGTCGTTCCAATCGAAGAAGCAGACACCCACTATGGGCAGGTGTCCGTGACCGATACAGGCTATGGCATCTCCAAGGAGAACCAGCGCAACATGTTCCAGAAATTCTACCGTGTGCCTGATACCGCCCACTCAACACAAGGCACAGGGCTGGGACTCGCAATCGCCCGCCACATCATCGAGGCACACGGCGGCGCAATCTGGCTGGAGAGTGAAGTTGATAAGGGCAGTACGTTTTACTTCACGCTGCCCACCGCCAATTAACCTTCTGCTGCTGCTGTACTTGGCGTGGTCTTCGCCTTCTGCGGCGGCTGCGTGAACGGCAGTTCGCCTTTTTCCCACGCCACAAGCAGCGGCACGGCGATGAAAATCGACGAATACGTCCCTGTCAGCAGCCCGATAAACAGCATAGCAATGAACTGACGGATGCTTTCGCCTCCGAATAGCAGAATGGCGATCATGATGAAAAACGCATTCAACTGCGTTGCCAGCGAACGATGAATGGTCTCTAGCACGCTGCGGTTGACAATCGCTTCGTATGGCTCGCCCAGATGCTTGGGAATATTCTCGCGAATGCGGTCGAACATTACGATGGTGTCCTGAATCGAGAAACCGACTACCGTCAGCACCGCTGAAAGAAACAGTGCATCGACTTCCCACCCGAACAGCAAGCCTGCCAGCGACATGATGCCTGCCACGACCAGTACGTCGTGCAACATTGCAATAATCGCACAAATACCGTAACGCACCGCGTTGGGAACGGATCGGAACGCCAGCACGATGAAGCCGGTGACGACAACTGTCGCGGCCAGCACCGCAAACAGTGCTGCCTGGGTAGCCTCCTGTCCGACCGTTGCAGATACCGCTTCAATACGCGAGGCTTCCCGGTCAATCGGCGCGATGGCATCTAACGCATCTTCGATCTGCGCAGTGGTATCCTCATCCACAAAGGTGCCTCGTACTGACCAGCGATTTTGTGCCGGATCACCAAGCTGCTGTATCAGCGGATTATCGCTGCCGAAGCGCACAAACACGTCACGGATATTGGCTTCAGTTGCGCCCGCCGCCGTAAACGTCAGGTCATAAATCGCCCCACCCTCGAAATCGATGCTCAAGCGCAGCAGCGAACCTGTCGTCACTAGCGAGTAGAGCATCACCAGGATGCCGGGGATGATCACGCAGGCGGAGATAATGAAGTACCAGCGTCGCTTTTGAACCAGACTAAACATGCTTTGCCCCCTGCAAACCTAACAGCCACTTGCGTTCTGTAACAGGCTGACGCAGCAGCGCGACGAGGATATTGAGGAATGTGCGCGTAACGACCACCGCTGTGAACAGATTGATGATTAACCCTAACGCCAGCGTCACTGCAAAGCCAGCGACGATGCTCGCACCGGGTGTTTGTCCGAAGAAGAACAGAATAGCGCAGATGATAATCGTAGACAGGTTAGAGTCACGGATCGATTGCCAGGCGCGGTCAAACCCTGCGGGGAGCGCTTCCTCGACTTTGCGCCCAGCGCGCAATTCTTCCTTGATGCGCTCGAAGATCAGGATGTTGCCGTCTACCGCCGTACCGATCGAAATCAGAAAGCCGATGATGGCAGGCAGCGTTAACGTGACCGGAATGAGTTTGAACACCGCCAGATTCAGCACGATGAATACCAGTAGTGCCAAATCCGCAGCAATACCGGGAACACGGTAGTAAACCAGCATGAACGTCAATACAACGATAATGCCGATTACACCCGCGCGCAGGCTCAAATTCACCGATTCCTGCCCTAGCGTCGCGCCTACCTGTTCCCGCGTTTCGACTACGAGTGGGATCGGCAGCGCACCTGAGCGCAGTTGCAGCGCCAGCGTTCGCGAGGTCTCCTCGTCAAAGTCGCCAGTAATGATGCCGCCAGTCGTCAACTGCGCCTGAATGGTCGGCGCAGACAGCACCACCCCATCCAGCACGATTGCCATCGGTTGCCCGATGTTTGCACCCGTATACGGACCAAAAATATCCGCAGCTTCGGGTTTGAGTTCAAACTGAATGACCCATTGCGTTTGTTCCAGCACTGCCGCCGCAGCCTGCAACATCGCCCCTGTCATCACGGTCTCAAACGGTTGCCCCGTCAATGGGCTGACAGCAGCCGCAGTTCCGTCAGGTGACTGCGTAACAGTCGGGCGCGCGGTCGTCAGAATGCGCTGCCCTTCCAGTTGTTGTATCTGCTGAAAATTCAACCCCCTAAAGTTTACAAACTCCAATAGCGCCGTCTGACGAATGGTATCGATAGCGGTCTGCGCATCCGTCACGCCTGGTAATTCGACTAGAATACGCTCGTTTCCAAGCACCTGAATGGCAGGCTCGCTCACACCCAGTGCGTTCACACGTCTCCCGACGTTGTTCGCCGTCTCGCGCAGGTCCTGCGCGGTATAGCTACCGCCAGGCGCATCCGCGCGCAGTACCACACGTAAACCGCCGACAAGATCGAGCCCCAATGCCTGCTGCACGTTGACCGCGACTTCCTGCACGCAATCACCGTTGAAATCCAGGTGTATACCCTGTGTCGGAATTGTCACAGGATTCTCATAACAGGTCGCGGGAACGTTTGTGAGAATGGTGTTTGGCAGACTAACCCATATAGCAAACATCGTGATCAAGATAATCACGATCAACCAACGAATATGCGTACCCATGCGTGCCTCTCATAAACACGGGGCGACAGCCGCCCCGCGTA
The DNA here is from genome assembly GCA_033763755.1 of Chloroflexota bacterium. Classification (GTDB taxonomy): domain Bacteria; phylum Chloroflexota; class Anaerolineae; order Aggregatilineales; family Phototrophicaceae; genus Flexifilum. The sequence continues at coordinate 48,364 of JANRJX010000083.1, read as the reverse complement.
CACACTTCTTATCTTTTGTTCATTGTCGCTCTACCGCTACATTGGTGCAAGTATCTCTCATTCACCTGTTTTCTGTGCTGACTCAGCCAGTTTCTCCGGATCATATGGCTCCATCAATGCGACAGAAACCATCTTTACGACGACGCCCGGTGCTATCTCAACGTGGGCAATTCCCTTGTCACTTTCAACCTCAATGACTTTCCCGATGATACCTCCGTAGGTGATCATCTCGTCACCTGCATTCAGGGTACGCACATACTTCTGCTTTTTTTCGAATTCGCGCTGCCTGGGAAAAATCACCAGTGACCAGTATGCGCCCAATGCCAGAAACAAAACCAGTGCGAAAAATATCGACTGTTCCATACCATCCTCATATTGTCATCTCACGAACGAACCATTATAGCGCACACCAATAAGGACTGACTCGCTTGCCGTGTCCGATTTTACTGCCTACAATACGCGCGGTATGGGCAGATTATCAAGCTGCCCGGTTTGCGAAAGGACTGCTTATGACTCGCATGATGCGATTCACACTCTTATCCATGCTCCTGCTCCTCTTTGCCTTGGCGTTTACGGTACGAGCAGGCGAGCGCACAATCAGTATCAATGGCGATGGTAATGCCACCTGGTTCATCTCTGGCGAGCCAACGCTAATCATCAACGGTTTCGATCTTGCAGCATTTGGTGTAGCCACTCCTGCCTTTATTGACCGGGTGAGCATTCAAGTGGACACAGCTGTCCCAGGTTCCACTATTGAAGTCGTCATCTATGAAGATGCCAATGGCGGATCTCCAGTGGACGCTCGTCTCGTCTCTCGTCAGCCCGTATCGATTGCGCAGGCAGGCGTGTTCACTGCTGTGCTGCCTGCCCCGGTACAGGTCAATCAACGCGCGCTCTGGGTGGGTTTTTATCTTCCAGTCGATTTTCGTTTCGTTGCCGATACGTCTGGCACATCCGTACTCACCTACTGGGGATGGACACCTGGCAGCACGTTCGACCTCGGCAACCTAGCCAGTGCAGCCGTCTTCGGTCCTTCTGATGGTACGGCTCCCGTCAATATCAATCTCAATGGCAAAGCGCGTATCTCATTTGAAGTCTCTGCAACCGCTGAGGGCGCTGCCGCGACATCGGCTGCCGCAGTTGTTCCAGTTCCACAGACGGGAGTGGGTGTTGGGGATGCGTCTGTATTGGTCACCTATACAGATTGCCCTAACGTCCTCTATGACGGTGCTGACGAGCGTGTGACATGGCGTGACGCCATCAATCTTCACTGCCGTTTGGATAATGTCGGCTTCACGCCCCCCATACCCCAGGGTTACACCATACGCGGCAGTATGTACGCTATCACGATCTTCAAAGCCGATGGTGAAGTGCTAACGGGACGTATGCAATTCCCGGTGACGCACTGTATTCGCCCAGACGCTGCCGACCTCTCAACCGCTGTTATTGGTGTTGCCTGGGGTGTGCCACGTACCTGGCGTATCCAGCCATCACAGCGCTTTGGCGATCTGGTCTGTGCGGACATTCGGCGCATCGGTGCACTCGCCTACTTCATTCCCAATGGGCAACCAACGGCAACACCCAGCTTCTAAACATTGTTTCTATTCACACAGATAGGGATACCATGCGTATCGTCACAAACGTCAAGCTCGCGCGCCGCAACAAGCAGTGGTCACAGTATCTCTTCTTTGCCAGTCTCGGTTTGCTTCTGTTGGGGTTGTTCGTTATCAACCGCCCCACGACCGCAACTGCGACTGGAGAGGCGACTCTGCTTGATGTTATTCTTTCCACTGCTCCAGTCATTCTCGCCTATGCGATCATCATTGTCTCAATTCGTATGACTAACCTCTGGGTGCGCCAGCCGCGCCCGGAGGTCGCGATACCCGAAGGGTTGAAGGGAGTCAACCCGAAGACTGTACTCTACAGCTACTATCACTTCCCGGCTCGTCATGTGCTGATTGCTCCACAGGGAGTATTTGCCATCATCACTCGCTTCCAGGATGGTGTGCAGGTTAACGTTGGCGATCGGTGGCAAACACAGCGGTCTGCGATGGGGCGGTTGTTGGGCTTTTTTCGCTTCGATGCAATTGGCAATCCATCGATCGAGGCGATAGATGCAGCACAGCATGTCAAGAAGCTGTTACAACCCATTGCTGGAGATGTTGATGTGCAGCCATTGATCGTATTTGTCGATGGTCGTGTACAGTTGCAGGTGGAAAATCCAGTCGTGCCTGTCCTTCATGCGAATCCGAAGGATAAGCTGAATTTAAAGGAGTATCTTTTGTCTGTAGGTAAAGAAAAGCGGCAGACTCTCACGCCGCAGCAGATCGAACAGTTTGAGGCACAAACTATCTCAGCAACATGATGTTGCAACATTGTCGAGGTGAAAGGTAAGTGCTATTTGATGTTGGTGGTTAATGACTATGCGAAATACACAGCTTGATGCATAAATGCAACGAGGCTTGGTTCACAAGCCTCGTTCTCACTCACATACTAACTTTCAGCAACTACAGGCTACTCAGCCGCGACTGCCACTTCTCATACAAGCGGTTGTACGTTTCCTGGTTCAATTCGCCGTTCATCAGTTTCACATCTAACTGGTCGAGGAATGCCTGAATTTCCTCTTTTGTCTGCGGCGTAGCGGCGTTTGCTCCCTGCTGCAGCTGCCCCCCTGCCCCACCCTGCATCGCTGCCATCTGGTTCATCATCATCTGATTCATCTGCATCTGCTGGTCCGCAAGCTTGCGCTGCATGTCCGACATATCCGGATTCATCGCCGCGCCAATTTGCTGCCCAACGCCCAATCCCAGCCCTGCGCCGACCAGCGCACCACCTGCACCGGGGTTCTCCGCCGCTGCCTGCGCGATGTTAAGGCGCTGCACGCGCTCCCACAGGTCGAGACTCACATAGTTACGCAGTTCATCTAGCGAAACATCGCCTTTTGCCTGGAACGGATTCGATTCAAATACTTTGATGCGCAGCCCCATCGCCTGGAACTTCTCGTTGACTTTCGCCAGCATTGCGCCTTCCAGATCGCCCAGTATGCGATTGGCGTCCGGTACACTCTGGGCGCCCGACTTCAAAATCAACTCGCTGATTTCCCCAAGCAGCATCGCCTGCAACCGATCCTTGATGTCGCGCACGCGCAGCACCGGCTTGCCAACCGCATATTGTTTGACAAAGCGCATCGGGTCGTCAACGCCAATATCGATCACCCCATGACCGATCAACAAGACTACCCCCATACCGCGTCCGGGTGTCTCCATGACAATCGGCGGGTTCGTACCCCACCCCACCTGCGGCAGGTCCTTCAGGTTGACGAAGTACAGATCGGCAGTAAAGGGAGTGCGTCCGCTGGTCGCTAGCCCGATCAAGCCGGACAAAACAGGCAAATTCATGGTCGAAAGGGTATGCCGCCCCGGACCCAGCACATCCAGCGCCTCGCCGCCGCGCACAAACACGGCTGCCTGGCTTTCACCCACAATCACCTGCGATCCCATCCGCCAGTCGCCACTGCCTTCCTGCGGCTCACGGTAGGCAAGCTCGTCATCCGCCACGTTAGTATGATCAATGACATCAATAATACGCGCCATGAGAAATCCTTTCCTGAGAGAAATCAGATTGAGTGATGACTACACGAAACTCGGATTACTTATTCGTCACGCCGGTGATGACGTTCTCGCGCAGCGACAAGGCTTCATTTGCCTCAACCGCCAACTTTTCCAGCCCCTGAATCGCCGAACGCACATCGCCTTCTGCGGCAATTGCCTCATCCAAGGTTGCCAGAGCGCCGTCGAATTGCTCGGTATAACGGATAAGCGCTTCATCAAAGCTATAGATGCTTTCCAGATCGTGCGCGTCAATCCTGTTCAGCGCAAAAAACCCGGAATAGCCCGGCGCAGCCGACACAACCCGATCATGGAAGGTCTGCCACTGCACACGCGCGCTTTCCATAGCGCTCATATAGGTCAGCCCGCCTTCACGATCCAGCAACCGCTTCTGCGACGCAATAAGCCGTTGAATGCGCTGCCCGATTTCGCCCGCTACATGTTCACGAATCATCCGATCAGCTGCGCGCCGCGCCGCCAAATCCAGATAGCCAGCAAAACCCGGGATCCGCTCGACGATCTTCGGCATTGCGCCGCGCTCGGCAATAATCCGATCATATAATTCGCTCATGCAGCCACACTCCTGTGTTATATGCCCATAGTGTTGATTCTACACGCAATCCGCGTGATACGTCCCCCGAAACAACGGGGGTGCGCCTTAACGAAGGAAGTACTCCGTACCGCAAAACGGACATGTGACGACGCCCTTGCCTACCAGTTTCAGTTCGCCACCGCAGTTCTTGCACTTGCTCAACTCACGCAGTTGGTTCGCCTCAACCGAATAGAGCGTACCTTCGTCCCAGTTGACATACCCGCTGAACACCTGCAAGCCTACCAGTTGATGCACCATCTCTTTGACTTGTGAAAGCGGCACACCCAATTCCAATGCTGCATCATTGACGCTGATCTGACCGCGCGTTTTCACCATATCCATCAGCTTGCGCTGCTTCTGCATCACTGATTGTTCTTGCGCCTCTACACCACCCCGCAGGTACAGATAGACACCACCGGCGATAAGCAGCAGCACAGGCACGAATGCCACGCCCGCCCCCACCAGCGCGCCGCCAGCCGTCAGTCCTCCGCCGACCTGCGACGCAATCCACAGGCTTGCAATTACCGCGATGCCAACCCCAAGCACAGTCAGAACAATCCCCAAACTTCGACTGCTGTTCATCTTGGTCTCCAATGACTACACGAAGTTAACCAAAGCCGCGACTACCACCGCCGCTGCCACCACCACCACTGAAGCCGCCCCCACTCCAACTGCTGCCGCCGCTGCTCCAACGACCGCTGCTGCTACCGCTTGCGGACTGCGGTACGCTCGTAATGACATTACCGGCACTGTTCAACAGCGTCGTCAAACCTGATGACACCGACTCCAACCCGCGTGACATATTCGTTGACACATCGTCGAACGAAACTCCACCATCGCCCGCCCGCGCCAGTTCGCCCGGCAGCCCTGCGCTTTGCGGATAACTCTGCATCGGTGTCCCCGGCACGTACCCCCGCCCCCACGGTCCGCCCAGATAAGTTGGATAATACCAGGGAGGGATCGGCGCGCTTGGTACATCACGAAAACGATTGACCCAGGCGTTGTTAATGCCAAACATGATCGCATACGGCAGGTACTCATCAAACTTCTCAGCCACATCTTCCACGCCCGCGTAACGCTCCAGATTCGTCATGTAGCGCCGAAATGCCGTCCACTTTGCCGCTTCCTCAGCCCCACGCTGTGTTTTGGCGGGCATCGCCGACCCGACGACCAGTGCCGCAAGACCAACAACTGCTAAGGCGCCCGGAACACATAACAGGAAGAAGCCATACGTTTCACTTACACTGAAGGTAAAGAACACGCCCAAAAACCCAAGAATGAGCATCGCGGAACCAGCGCCCGTCCAGGCATTGCGAACGCTTTCAGGCGAGCGGTTGAACAGCCCCTCTTCCACCACTGCGTCATACAACGTCTTCTTGAGAAAGGGAATGATCGTGTAGAACGAATTGCGCAGCGAGTCCAACGACCGTTCCATCTTGTTATTGCTGAACAGCCGCTCCATCATGATCTTCTCATACGGCTGTAAGTCTTCCCAGCTTTTGTCCGTCCGCTTGAACACAAATTTGCTACTGCGACCACCCAATCCCAATAGCAATTCCTGTTGATTCTCTTCGATCACCAGATACCCGCGTCGCGCCATATCCAGGATGATGCTCACGACATCGCGAACATCTGCGCGCTCATCGAGCAGTGTCCCCACTATCGCGGGCGATAAATCGCTCGGCGGCTCTGGCAGATACTCAGGTACAGGTCCCACCTTCGGATCGCGCCCCTTCGCCTGATAGCGCAGCAGCACCAGCAAACCGCCGCCGAGCGCCACAACCAAGCCGCCGAGTATCGAGCCCAGATTGACCAGCGGGCCCGTTGTCGCTTCATATTCACGTTGTGCATCAAAACCTGACTGCCAGATCGGGACACGAGCGTTGGGATTATGCGGATATTGTATCCGTAGGCTGAACGACTCATTGCCACTAACCCCGTTTACAGCCCGTGCTACAACCGTACTACCGTTCACATCGATCTCACCTGCCGCACCATAAGTCTCGATAGGATCGACACCTTCGCGCGGCGCAGCATCGCGCGGCAGCCGCACCGTCACCTCTGCCTCCAGAATCGGGAAGCCGAAGTGTTCGTCAGAGATCGCATCCCACCACAACTGGTCGCCACCTGCATAAATTCGTAGCGCACCAATGACCTGATAGCTGATTTCAAATCGACGCGTCACATCACTGGCGGGGCGGAAAAAGTAATACGTGATGTTGTAGCCAGAGCCAGCATCGCGCTCTACACAGTATGTACCAGATAATCCAGTACATTCATTACGCAGCGCTTCGCCATTTTCATACACCTCGACCCGGCGTATTGCCTCAAGTCCGGTTTCGGGAATGACCGCTGACCCGAAGCGAAACGTGCCGTTAAAGCGCACTTCGTAGCTTTCGATAACATCAAAACGATTGTTGGTCGTGTCAACGTTCGTGATTTCGACATCCCAACGCTCCCACACAATCGACCGTTCCTGAGCGTACAGTGGTGTTACAGACAACAGCAGTATACTGAGGCACAAGCCAATCCAGGCACCAGACATTCGTCGCATGTCACGACTCCCAACGTTCACCAATCATTACGATCATATGTCGGGTTACTGCACAAGACAACCCATCTTCAGCACAGAAATTGGGCATACAATCCAAGATGAGGCACAATCATACTTGCACACTACCGCGTACAGGAGATATCGCGCTCATGCGCCCTACAACCACCCGCCATCTAGCCACACTGTTCGCGCTTATGTTCCTGTTTCTCGCGCCGGTCTGCGTCTGGCGCGCAGCAGCACTGACGCAAACTGTAAGTCCAACACTCACCGCGACTCCATCAGCGGCAACGCCCGCTGCCACCGTCAGCTACACGGTCCGCCCTGGCGACACACTCTTCCGCATCGCTACGCGCTTCGGTACGACGGTGCGCGCCATCGCTGCAGCCAACGGCATTACCAACACATCGCTGATTTACGTCGGTCAGGTCTTGCAGATACCCACAGTCGCGACGCCTACGCCTTCCGTAACAGCAACGGCTCCGGCTGCGTCTGCCACACCGCTGCCGACCGCAACTGTCACCACAACACCCGACAATCAGGTCGTCTATGTCGTCCAGCGCGGCGATACGCTCTTCCGCATTGCGGCTCGCTTCAGCACCACAGTTGCAGCCATTCTGCGCACTAACAACCTGCAAAACCCAAATTTGATTTTCGTTGGACAGCGGCTGATTATTCCGACGGACATCACGATTACGCCGACCCCGCTCGAAAACAGCGCCCCCACCAGCACCACCGCGACGCCTACACTTCCGGCAAACGGCACACTTCAAGCAACCGTCGCGCCTACTATCACTGTCTCACCTGAAGACGCCGCCATCGCGCCAGAAACACCAACACCCGTTGTCAATGCGCCCACCACCGCCACGCAGCCAACGATTGGCATCGCCGCTTTCTTCGACGGGCAGAATATCACCAGCATTATCGGCAGCATGGAACAGCTCGGCGCAAGTTGGGCAAAAGTGGATGTCCGCTGGCGCGATTTGGAGGCTGAGCAGGGCAGTATTGACTTCGCGACGCTGGATGCCGTCGTCGAGGGGCTAGGCAGCGCCAATATCAGAATTCTCTTCACCGTTTCAACCGCGCCGGATTGGGCGCGCACCAGCCTGGACGAAAACGGACCGCCCGACGATTTCGCCACGTTTGCAAACTTTGCCGGCATACTTGCAGAACGCTATAGTGGACGTATCGCCGCTTACCAGATTTGGAGCGAGCCGAATTTACGCCGCGAATGGAACAGCGCGCTCTATCCTATCAGCGCACCAAGCTATGTCGAAATGTTACGCCTTGCCCACGACGCCATCAAGCAGCAGGATGCGGATGCCCTTGTCGTCACCGCAGGGCTGGCTCCGACGGGCTTTAACGACGGCATCAACGCCATTGACGACCGCATCTATCTGCGTACCCTCTACGAGTCGGGCGTAGATGAGTACAGTGATGCAATTGGGGCGCACCCGGCAGGCTACGCCAATCCGCCTGATGCCCGCTGCTGCGAACAGCCCGATGGTGTCGAAACCCATTATCAGGATCGCAGTTTCTTCTTCCTGGATACACTTACCGACTATCGCGACATCATGCAGCAAAATGGCGATGATGCCACACAAATCTGGGTTACGAAATTTGGTTGGGGCAGCAGCGAAGACGCCACACCGCCATCTGCAAGCAACGTCTTCTACAGCTACACCAGTTTGGGTGAACAGGCGCTCTACACACCCCGCGCGCTCGAACTTGGCGCAGAACTTGGCTATGTGGGACCGATGTTCATTTGGAACCTGAACGGCTGTGTAGCGCGTGCAGGAGACGCCGAAGCATGTTACAGCAGTTTGCTTGCACCAGATGGAGAGCCACGCCCTGTCTACGAAACGCTCGCTCTACAGGCAGAAACGGATGCGCCGTAATGTGGGCGCAATTTCTATCAGTTAAAGTTGAATGACAATGGATCTTTAACGCAGCGAACGCGCTATGGCACAATTCACGAATCAGAAGCTTGGGGGACGCTACGAAGTCCGCGAACGAATAGGCGCGGGTGGTATGGCGCGCGTTTTCAGAGGCTGGGATACCAACCTGGACCGCGCCGTCGCCATCAAGATTCTACACGAACATCTTGTCGAAGACCCATCGTTCAAGGACCGCTTCACCCGCGAAGCAAAGCTTGTCGCCAGCCTGAACCATCCCAATATTGTTCAGGTCTACGATTACAGCTTCTTCGAGCGCGATGGCGTGCCTGTCTATTACATGGTCATGCCACTCATAAAAGGGCGCACGCTGCGAGCGCTGCTTGACAATTATGCACGACAGGGAGAACGCCTCCAGGCAGAGCAGACCATTCGCATTGTCCGTGAATTGTGCAGTGCGCTGGGCTACGCCCACGAACGCGGCATGGTACATCGTGACATCAAGCCCGGCAACGTCATTATGGATGAAAACGGGCGTGCCATTCTCACCGACTTCGGCATATCGCGCATGGTCGGCGTCACCCGCATCACGCAGGAAAGCGTGACGACCGGTACCCCCGCTTACATGTCGCCTGAACAGGCAAGCGGCGAAACAGGCGACGCCCGCAGCGACTTGTACTCGCTTGGTGTCATGCTCTTCGAGATGTGGACCGGCAAGCTCCCCTACACCGACGACGGCACGCTTTCGATTCTGATCAAGCATCTGAGCGCGCCCATCCCGACCATCTCCGAAGTGCTTGACACGCCAGACCCTGAAATGGACACACTCATCAAACGTATTCTGGCGAAAGCGCCAGAGGATCGCTTTCAGAGCGCGAGTGAACTGGCGACTGCTTTGAAGCAAATCGGCAAGCCCCTTGATGAAGACACGCTGCTCCTCAATTTCGCTGGTAGCCCAGGGGCTCCCAGTGGCACATCGCTCCCCCTCACCCCCACAATGCCACCCAACGCGAGAGATGCAGTGGGGCAAACAACGATCGTGTTAAACCTGCGCTTCCAACGCTGGTTTGCCATTCTCGGGGTGGCATTGCTGGTCATCATCGTCCTTGCGCTGCTACCTCGTCTGGGGCTGCCGCCAGGTGTATCATCAGTAACTACCCCGGACACGGCGCAAACTACACTTGTCGTCACGCCGCTTGAAACGAATCAGCAGGGATTCACTGCCAGCTTTGACACCAATGACCCGGACATCACGCGCTTCCCCGAAAGCGGCGACGACGGTGTACAGCGGATATTCGACCTGGAAAGTGGCTTTTACCGCCTGATCAACCCGCAGACCGGCACTGCAAAAACGACATTACTGGTGTCTGATCTCCCGTATGGCATGGTGACGATCAGCATGGTGGCACGGTTGATGCCGGGCAGCAGTCCGACAGCGGCGTATGGTATCGTCTTTCGTTATCAGGATGAAGACAACTACAACGTCTTTGCGGTTGATGGCGAGGGTCGCTACAGCATCTGGGTGCGACGCGGCGGCGAATGGATAGAACTGCGCAGTCAAACAGAGCGGTGGACTCTGAACGAGAACGTCAATCCGCTCGGTGAACCGAACCGACTGCGTATCAACATCAACGAAGCGGGTTTCACGCTCTTCATCAACAATCAGCCAATAGACCTGGATAACGACCCTACAACGCCTAATATCGTTGAAGACAACACCTTCAGCACGGGTGCGCTCGGCATTTACCTAGCATCACCCGAAGACGCAATTGGGCTGGCAGATGTAGAGATCGACATGTATGAGGTCTACCCCATCATCCCCGCCATGACCGAAACCACCCGCCAGAATTAACGCTGTAGGCGGACGCGCCATGGCGCGTCCGCCGCTAATCGCCTACGGGCCAAAGCGCGCCTGGAATACCGCAATATACAACGGGATCAGGCACGCCACTGCGAAGAATGCCAACACTGCCAGAATAATCGTCACCAGGTCGAGCGATTGCGGCAGGTCACCACGCTGATCTTGGGGATAGTACTGCCCGCTTTGACCACTGCGCATCCGCTGCGAGTCAAGCTGCGGTTCATACGGTGGCAGCGGCGGCAAATTTTGCTGTGGATACCCCTGGTTCATCGGCGACTGCCCGTACCCAGCCTGCCCTATCGGTTGAGGCGGAGGTGTGTAACCGCCAGCACCCGCCTGCTGCGGGAACGGCGCGCGGTCATAGGTGTTTGGCTGGGGTGCGTTCGGCGCCAGGTCCATACGCTGCGTTGGCGGCATCGGTTCGACCCCCTGCGGCAGCATCGGGTTCGTTGGCGCATACGGATTGACAGGTTGCGACACAGGCGGTGGCGTGTAGCCAGATGGCGCAGGCGGCGGATTGTACGGCGGCACAGCACTCATGTTCGGCTGTGTCGGCTGCGATGGCATCAACGGACCTTGCACGGGTGGGGGCGTAAAGTTAATGGCTGATTGTCCGGGCTGCGTCTGCGCACTCGGTCGTGGCGAGTTCACGGCTGCGCCCTGCGTCGTATACTGGCGACCGCGCTCACGATACGTTTCGAGGATACGCCCCAGTTGATCTGCCATGCGGTAGCGCGCGGCAGGCTCTTTGCTCATCACCTTGTAGACGATCTGTACCAGATTATCCGGCACATTCGGATTGAACTCCGTTACCAGTGGAATTCGATCCCGAATGTGTGCCAGTGCTAGCTCTTGCTGATTGTTGCCGCTGTACGGCAGCCGCCCGGTGAGCAGCTCGAACATGACAATACCAATCGAGTACACATCAGCAGCGGGTGTCGGCTTCTCGCCACGCGCCTGCTCCGGCGCGAAATAATGCGGACTGCCCCACACGACCTGCTGGCGCTCGCCCGGCTGCGAGTCGCTGAGTGCCTGCGCGATACCGAAGTCCGTCACTTTGACGACATCTTCGTTCGTGACCAGCACGTTCTGCGGCTTTACATCGGCGTGTACCAGCCCCGCCCGATGAGCGAAGCCAATGCCATTGCAGACTTGTATGGCAATATTCAGCGCACGGTCCACGGGCAGTGCGCCTGTACTCTTGATCAGCTTCTTCAGGTCTTGCCCTTCGATGAACTCCATCACGATGAAATGGGTCGAGCCGTCGTTGCCCACATCATGCACTGTGACGATGTTCGGGTGCTGAAGGTTGGCAACGCTGCGCGCCTCATTGCGAAAGCGCGCCAGAAATGCCGGGTCGCTCGTCAGGCTGGGGCGCAAAATTTTGACCGCCACTGTACGCCCTAACGCCTGGTCAGTCGCTTTGTAAATCACCGCCATACCGCCTGACCCCTGCTGGGCGACCAGACGGTAACGGTTGTTCAGTATGGTATCGCTCGACATAATGACTCGCTTCTCTCGATCACGGTGTTACGGGCGCATCGATGGGTCAAACAGACGACGGTATTCCAGCAGCGCGCTCCTGTCGGTCATACATGCAATGTAATCGGCAACCGTGCGCGCCAATCCTCTTGCCTCGATAAACCTGCGCCATTCCGGTGGCAGTTGGCGCGGATCGTCGCGCAAGACAGTGAACATTTCTCCGATAAAACGCTCTGCGCGCTTCGCCATGCGCACGACGCGATGATGATAATACATGCGTTCATACAGCAATCGGCGCAGCGCCAGCCGCATAGTTTCCATTGTAACACTATAGCTGATTACGTTAGAGACGTGATTCTGGATGTCTTCACTTCGCAATGGTGCAAGCGTCTGCAAATTCGCCTGCGCCGTGTGCAGCACGTCGCTCACCAGCACGCCGACCAGCTCGCGTATCAGTGCGTGGCGGATGATCTCGTCCAGCGCCCCACCCTTCCAACCGACATTCGCACACACCAGTTGCCAGATGTCGAGCGCTTGCAAGTCGTCCGGCGTCAGCAACCCCGCCAGCAGCCCGTCATCGACATCGTGCGCTGTGTACGCCAGTTCGTCGGTAATGTTGGCGATTTGCGCTTCCAGGCTGCCCCGCGTCACCGGATCAATCCCGGCTACAGCGCTCAGCGCATAGTCTGTCTCGTGCTTCGCCAGCCCCGCCAGCGTCTCGCGTGTCAGGTTCAAACCCTGCCAGCCGGGATAGCGCTCTTCCAGTTCCGCCACAACGCGGTAGCTCTGATGATTGTGGTTAAAGCCACCAGCGTCCTTCATCAGCGCGTCCAGCGCCGCCTCGCCTGCATGACCGAACGGCGGATGCCCCAGATCGTGCGCGAGACAGATCGCCTCGGTCAGGTCTTCGTTGGCGCGCAGCGCGCGCGCCATCGTCCGCCCGATCTGCGCCACTTCCAGCGTGTGCGTCAGGCGCGTGCGATAGTAATCACCCTCGTCAAAGATGAAGACTTGCGTTTTGTATTCCAATCGTCGAAAGGCTGCGGAGTGGATGATGCGGTCGCGGTCGCGCTGGTAAGCCGTGCGGTAGGCGGGTTCTGGCTCGGCGTGGATGCGCCCCGCGCTGCGTGCGCTGGCGAGCGCATAGGGGGCAAGCGTTTGCAGTTCAAGCTGCTCAAGCTGTGCGCGGTCGTAAAACATGGCGGCATCCTTCGCGATTGCCGCCTATTGAAGCGCAATCACGAAGGAACTGCAAATCTCGCTGCGCTGTCTCGATTGATACCGCTCAACTCACTTATCTCTTCCAGTACTTTGTACGGACGCCATTCTTGGCGTCCATTTTCTAGCCAATTGTTGCGTCCGACTCACGGAACATACACCTATACGTAGGGACCAGGCATGCCTCGTCCGCCGACTCTCGCCCCAACCGACTAATCGCCGAACGCCCCATCAGGAAAGTAAATCTGGTGAATGGCGCTGTAGGGCAAACACATGTCGCCATCAATCCCTTCCCATGGACGATCAAAGCACATGAAGTCGGCACCGCACCAATAGATTTCTTCAGGAGAAAAAATATGATATGCGTATCCGATAGGGCTATTGGTATTCCCGTTTGTCCAACCTAGACCAATTTCCAAATCATCATCCTGCTCCGCCAAATACTGGCACAACTCCTGCATATCCTTCGGACCGTCGTCATCCTGCTGCGCCGCCGCACGGCTCAACGGCTGCGACACCAGCACCACCGCAACCACCACCATCAGCACAGACGCCACAAACAACACCAACGTCGCACGATTCGCTCTGGCAAACATGGTCAGCCTCTCCTTTGCAGTTTTGATCAGACATGTATCGATAAGGAGACATATAACAAAAATTCGCGCACGCCTTGTGGCGTGCGCGAATCAATTTCTGTAGGAACATCAGGCTATGGCGCTGTCTGTAGGGACGAGGCATGCCTCGTCCGCCGCAACAGAACCAATTGCGCTCAGACAGCCCGCACCCATGCTATAATGTCCAACACTTGTGCAACACGCAGACTTGAGGCGTACCGTATGGACATTAACCAGATTAGTAAAATGATCGAATGGCTGGACGAGGAGCGCCGCCGCGACAAATCCACCATCGCAACGCTGCAAGAGCGCCTCGCGCAGCAGCAGGAAACCATCAGCACCCTGACCAAGCGCATCACAGGCATGGAAAGCGACCAGACCGTCATCAGAGCGCAGGCAAATGGCGGCGCTGGCAGCGGCGAAATGCTCGAACTCTTCCGCCGCGAACTCCAGCAAACCATCGAGACGCTCGAAAGCAAGCGCCTGAATGCCGAACGCGAAATCGAGCGCCGCGCCGAGCTTTCGCGCGAACCCGTCAACCGCCAGTTACGCGAACTCAACGAGAAGATGACGCGCTACGAACGTCAGGCGACTGAACTCCCCGCCATGAGCGCCGAACGTGACCGCGTACAGGGCGCAGTCGCGGGCTTGCAGCAGCGCGCCGACGACCTGAGCAAACGGCTGGAAGAGCCGGAACGCCGCATCACCTTCCTCGAGGAGCAGCGCCGCCAGGACGCGCGCCGCCTGTCCGAACTCGAAAACGAAATCCCCGAACTGCGCAAGACAATTGACCAGATTCGCCCCAAAGTTGCGCTCATCGAAGACCTGTCGCTGCGCAACGAGCGCAAGGTGCAGGACGTGCTGAATGGCGACCGCGAGCGCCGCGAACAAATTCAGCAGTTCATCGACCAGCAAACGCTCATGCTCCAGCAGCGCGACCTGCAAATCAACGACATGCAGAAGCGCTTTGGCGACCAGGAAAACGTCATGCAGCGCAATATCGAGCGCTTTGAAACCTGGTCAGAAGCCTACCGCGAAATGCGCAAGGTCATTGACGACTTCGAGCGCATCGGCGACCGCCTCGAACGTCGCATCAACGAAGTCGCAGAAATGCAGCGCCTCAGCGAAAATCGCTTCCGCGACGAATGGAACGAATGGGGTGAAAACGACCAGAAGCGTTGGAAGCAGTTCACGCTTTCCAATGATGAGGTCTGGCGCTTGCACGACAAGGAATTTGAGCGCTTCGTTCAGCGTGTCGCCGAACTTGAAGGCAGCGTCACGCCCATCGCTGACAGCATCGCCCGCCTGTGGGCGCTGGAACGCGAACGCGCTCAGCTTTACCGCGACCGCTATCAGGCGCTCCTGCTCGAATACGATAATGTGAGCAAGCCGCTTATCTCCAACGGCAGCAACAATGGAACATAGGTATCAGGTATCAGCCTTCGGGTATCAGCTTTCATAGGGATACCAAAGCTGTTACCTGAACCTGAAAGCTGATACCTTTATGCGAGTCATCGGCACCGCCGGACACGTCGATCACGGCAAATCAACGCTCGTCAAACGCCTCACCGGGATTGATCCGGATCGCCTAGCCGAAGAGCAGGCGCGCGAGATGACCATCGATCTCGGCTTTGCCTGGCTCCCGCTGGCAAACGGCGAGCTGCTCGGCATCGTCGATGTGCCCGGACATCGTGACTTCATCGAAAACATGCTCGCGGGTGTCGGCGGCATTGATGCTGCGCTGCTCATCATCGCTGCTGACGAAGGCGTCATGCCGCAAACACGGGAACATCTCGCCATCCTGCAACTGCTCGGCATCGAACGCACGCTCATAGCCATGACCAAGATCGACATGGTTGATGATGCCGACTGGTTGGCGTTGATCGAGCAGGACATCCGAAGTATTCTAAGCTCGACCCCATTTGCCGATGTGCCGCTTTATGCCGTCTCAGCCCGCACAGGGACCGGCATCCCGGAGCTCATAAGCGCCATCGAGCAACTTGTGGCGCATCTGCCGCTGCGTTCCGACACCGGTCAACCGCGACTACCGATTGACCGCGTGTTTACCATGCCTGGCTTCGGCACGGTCGTAACCGGGACACTGACAGGCGGCGCATTGCGTCTCGGCGATGAAGTTGTCTTGCAACCTACAGGCATACGCGGGCGCATTCGCACATTGCAAAGCTATAGACACAGTGTGCAGGTAGCGCTCCCCGGTAGCCGCGTCGCTGTCAATCTTGCAGGCGTTGACCAGCATGAAGCAGCGCGCGGTAGCGTCCTCACCTTGCCCGACCTGTTCCAGCCGACCACGCGCATAGATATCCAGTACGCCCACCTTCCCGACGCCGACTCACCACTCGCCCACAATGACGAGGTCAAACTCTTCAGCGGCACAGCCGAAGTAGCCTCACGAACACGAGTACTGGGCGCTGATATCATTGCTCCAGGTGAGACAGGCTGGCTGCAACTGGAACTACACGCCCCGCTTACCGTTGCGCGTGGCGACCGCGTCATCCTGCGGCGTCCATCCCCGCCGGAGACCATCGGCGGCGGCATCATCATCGATCCATACCCGCCGCAGCGCTGGAAACGCTTCCGCTCCGAAGTGCTGGAATCGCTCGCGCTCCGGCTGCGTGGTACGCCCGCCGAGCGGATCGCGCAGCTTGCGGAAACCTCAGAGCCAATCAAGCGCACCGCCTTGCAGCAGGCAGCCGGACTAGCGCCTGCCGATTTCGACGCCGCACTTCATGAGGCGCTCGCTGACAGGCATCTCATCAGTTTCCCGAACGACACATTCCTCAGCGCTGCGCGCACGCACGCGCTGCTCAACCGCATCATCGGCGAACTGGATGCCTTCCACCGCGCTAACCCGCTCAAAGCCGCCATGCCGCGAGAAGCGCTGCGCAGTCGCATCGGCATCAGGCAGGCGACGCTTACCGCCCTGCTCGCCATGCAAACCGACGTACTGGCGGACGAGCATCGCCTGCGCCTGAGCAGTCATCACATCACCTTCACGCAGACGCAGCAGGCATTGGTCGACCAATTGTCAGCACAAATGGATGCTGCGCCCTACACACCGCCGTCATACACAGATGCAGCGGCAATGGTTGGCAGTGATGTCCTGGATGCGCTCATCGAGCTTGGCATTATCGTCCGCGTCCAGCCCGACGTCATCTTTGCGCGCGCGGCATATAAAACCCTACTTACGGGCACGCTGCGTCTGATCGACGAACACGGTCAGGTCACAGCCGCCATGCTGCGCGATACGTTCGGCACATCGCGCAAATACGCTATCGGGCTGCTCGAATATCTCGATGCACAAGGCATCACGCAGCGCGTCGGCGATGCACGTGTGCGCAAGGCTTAATCCAGCGCGCTCAAGCGTCCGCCCGACGGTTCTTTCATGCTGTCGCTGACTTCGATGCGCTCAATCTGTGCGCCCAGCGAACGCAGCTTGTGTTCCACTGCCTCGTAACCACGATCAAGCTGCTGGATATTTGAGATGCGTGTTTCACCCTTCGCACTCAATGCCGCCAGCAGCAGCGCCATCCCCGCGCGAATGTCCGGGCTGCTGATATTGGCGACGCCACGCAGCGCGGCTGGACCTTGTACCAGCACCCGATGCGGATCACACAACGTGATCCGCGCGCCCATCTGCACCAGTTTGTCCGTGAAAAAGAAGCGGCTCTCGTACATCCAATCGTGAAACAGCACCGACCCAGCGCTTTGCGTTGCCAGCACCAGCGCAATGCTCATCAGGTCTGGCGGAAACGCGGGCCACGGCTGCGCCTTGATGATCGGGATACGCCCGCCAAGATCGGGGATAATCGTCATAGGCTGCCCGGCAGGAACGTGAATGTCTGCGCCACTCGTCTTCCAGGTCACGCCCAGCCGCTCGTATACCAGCGCCACCATATCGAGATATTCGGGATCAGCTTCACGAATGGTGATCGCCCCGCCGGTCATCGCCGCCGCGCCGATAAAGCTGCCCACTTCCATGAAGTCCGCGCCAATCCGCGCCTCAGCACCGTGCAGCCGCTCGACGCCCTGTATCACCAGCCGATTCGACCCCGCGCCGTCTACATGCGCGCCCATCGCGCTCAACATGCGGCATAAATCCTGTACATGGGGCTCACTGGCAGCATTGCGGATGATAGTCGTCCCGTGCGCCAGCGCTGCTGCCATCAGCGCGTTTTCCGTCGCCGTTACGCTTGCTTCCGGCAGCAAAATGTCCACACCCTGCAACCTATCCGCACGCATGTGGAACGCACCCTGTTCCAGCGTGATTTGCACGCCCAGACGTTGCAGCGCCACCACATGGCTGTCTAACCGCCGTTCGCCAATCGCATCGCCGCCTGGTGCAGGCAGATAAACTTCGCCGCAGCGCCCTAACATTGGTCCAGCAAAGACGATACTGGCACGCATCTTCATCGCCAGTTCGCGGTCTATGCGCGTAGTTGCGATTGTCTTGGCATGGACGCGCAGCGTGCGCTCATTCAGCCATTCAACCTCCGCGCCCAACTGCCGCATGATGGCAATCGCGGTGCGCATATCGCCAATATCCGGCGCATTCAACAGTGTTACGGGGTCTTCTGTCAGCAGGCATGCCGCCAGCATCTTTAGCGCCGCGTTTTTGTTGCCGCTGGCAGTGATCGTTCCAGAAAGCGGTTTACCGCCTTGTATGACAAATTGCTGCATTCGTTTCTATCCAAGCTGTAGGTCAAACTCAAAGCCAATCCCTGCGCTCAACTGTGCACACGCATCGCCCTGATTAATTGCGATCTCCAGAAAGCCGCTGCTACCAACCAACGCCAGCAGCGACCCGCGTGGCACATCAGTATACGTGCGCGCAATACCGTTAATGCGCCAGTCGTCATAGGTCACGACTGCCTGCTTTGCATCAATCCGCACTGCCTCAGCCTGTGCATCCCATGCCGAATGCAGCGCCAGTTCGCCTTCATGCGTCCAGGTCAGATTACCAATACTGGTCACGATATTTCCAAAGTGGTCAACATGCACAGCTTCGCCGCGAATACGCTTGTCATCCCGAACGAGGCGTGGCTGCGGCAGCCTGACATACGACTCCAGCCGCGGACCTAACACTTCCGGCGCACCGCCGCGCGCAAGATACGCCGCCGCTGGCGCGAAAACATCGCGCCCGTGAAACGTATTGCTGACACGACTGAGACGGTGCTGTGCGCTGGTCAATTCGTGTACCTGCGCTGCTGGGTCGCGATCCAGCACGTAGCTCAACACCCCGTTGTCCGGTGCGATGAATGTATATGTACCTGCACGCGCCAACATCGGGCGACGCGTGCCGCCGACGCCCGGATCAACAACGACCAGAAAAATCGTATCCGCTGGGAAATAGGTATAGGTGGTCAAAAGCTCAAACGCGCCTTGTCGCACATTCTGCGGCGCGATCGCATGTGTCAAATCAATGATGCGTGCATCTGGGCAAATCCCGCTGATGACGCCCTTCATCACACCTACGTAGCTATCGTCCATCCCAAAATCGGTCAAAAGAGCAATCAAAGGGGTGTGCATGTGGCGGTCAACCTCACACTAGCGCCATTCGCTCTTGGCTGGCATCGCAATTTCCGCTATATCTGACACGCCGATCCTACCCATGCACACCGGAGTCCCGCAATGCCCGACTTTGTGAGGTCGGACACGCTACACTACTGATCAGCAAGGGCTTCATCGTCCACCAGTCCTACGACCAGATCGGTCCAACTGACATCCAGAAACGCTGCAATGCGCGCGATGCTGGTAGCGTCCAGTCGCGTGTGATGCAGTCTGTACAAATCGCTCAACACATGCTGACTCGTGCCGAGCGCCTCTGCAATCTCTTTTTGCGTCCACTTGCTGCCATCAGGCTTACGTTTCGCTTCAACAGTCTCTTTCACCGCCAGTTGCCATTTCCATGCCATCGCCGCCTCCAGGTGAAAAATGATGCTTATAGCCTAAGCCGAAAATATACCTATATGCACATATTCTCATGAAACATTAATCTAGGAATACGCATATGGGTATATAATACAAATATCGACTTTTAATAAACATTCAGCGCTAATCAGGAGCGATGACATGTCTCTCAATCTTCTCGACACTGTTACTCTTATTGAACAAACGTACCGCAAGATTACGTCCACAGCACAGGTGAAGGACGTGCAGGCGTGGATTGAAGTGGGCGACACCATCGAATTTCAGCGTATGGGCGACTGGCAGCAGGCGGTGGTCACCAATATCAGCGAGCACGGACGCATTGATTATGAGTATCAGATGGGTGTGCCGCCACTCTATTTAGGAACCGAGCGCTGGTACACCGAAACGCACAAGGTCATCGGTCTGGCCAAGCGCGATGGCTCAAAATACGGCAGCGCCGCGATTAGCGCGCCAACCGTCACCCGTCACCTCTCCGATGGTACTCGTATCAAGGCGGTTAAGTAATCATGGCTGTTTTTCTCAACAAACAAGGTCATTACATTCACGAGATGTGGCTTGACGACGATCTGGCAGCCTGGGACTTCGACTGCCTCATGCTGTGCCTCGGTATGGAGGCGGTCAAGGCGGAATACGACTTCGCAGCGGTTGTGGAGGCGGTGCATGTTGAGCGCGCCGCCATTCGCGATGCGTGGGCGTTCGCGGTGGACATGCAAGCAGAGCGCGAGCGCGAGGAGCGTGAAGCGCTGGAAGAGGCGATGTGGGACGTGCGCGGCGATGGCACGGTAGCAGGACGCAGCAGCGCGTTCTATTTCGAGCGCAGTGCGTTTCGGACGGAGGGCTAAGACAATGAACAACGTTTTCAAAACCCTTGAATTCTTCAACCCGAAAGCATTTGAGGTCTTGAAGATCAATCTCCGCTTTTATGACATGTCCATCAAACACGCGAAGGCGCTCGCTGAACTGCAACTGCGACACACCCCGGCAATCAAGTCGTTTGGAAACGGACGCGTGTATCTCATGGGTCGCAATACCGCATACGCACAGATGCGTCAACGCGGGTTCGCATGGGATACGCGCCGCCGCCAATGGGTGAAAGGGGTGTAGCGATGGAAGGCGTCGTCTACATCCTCAAGCTCGAACGTCCGTTGGGTACTGCGCGTCACAGCGCGCAGTACTACGTCGGGTGGTCAAAAAATCTGAATGCTCGCCTGCGCTTCCATCGCCAAGGACGTGGCGCCGCCTTTACGAAGGCAGCGGTTGATCAGGGCATTCGTATTGAAGTCGTGTGGTCAGCGCCCGGCACCCGCCAACTTGAACGGTGGATCAAAAACCGGAAAAACACGGCTCGCTTTTTGGAACGGTATCACGCGGGCAAGGTTGTCTTGCCCGCTTAAGCAAGGAGGCTACGAATGATCAAGATCGTGCAAATTCCGTTGAGCCGCGCGCTCAGTCCCGCCGAAGAAATCCGCATGTCGGATGAGCGCTTTGCCCATCAGGTCAAGGCGGAATTCCGCCACTACCACGAGGACATGTGCGCGGAAATGGATGCGCTGCTGGCAGATGGGTACGTGGCAATGGGCGCTCCCGTGCTGAACCCTGACAGCCCGTACAACTTTTTGGTCTGGACGCTGCACAAACCGTAGCAGCGTTTTCACCCTTTCACTATCGCTTTGGTTTCTTGCAGAGATAAGGAAATGCTCATGACCCCCAACACTATCGATTTCAACGCCGCTGATGCAGTGGAAACGCTCGACACACTGCTCGACCGTGCCATTGGCTATGACGAGTTCAAGTGCGACTTCCGCGCCAAATACAGCGAATTCCGTTTCACGCCTGACATGCGCCTCTCGATGGCAGTCGCACCGCTGGCGTTCGACGGCAACCATGTCATGCCGGGCACTCAACCCGTCAGCAGCGTCACCGACGTGACTGATCATGCGCTCGGTCAGTTGTATAGCAAGTTGGGTCCCGTCCACTACGGGTCGGGCAGCGCAAAAACCCTGCCGTCTGAATACCTGGACGGCTTCACGCCGGAACAGCGCGCCGACATTCTGAACTGGACGCTCAAGAAAGCTGAGCATCACACGTGGCGTCGGTGGGGCGAAGGTAGTGTGACGATCCGCCACTACCGGGACACCACCCGCGCCATTCTGGATGGCAACTATCCGCGCGTCCCCAACTCTTCACTCGTGCGCATGATGCGTGATGCGATTGCCGACAGGGGCAACGACATTGGCGATGTCAAGCTCATTCGCCCTGCGCTGGACACCGACGCGCTGGTACTGAAGGTCATTTGGAACGACCTGACCAACGGCAACGACGACAACCTGCGCATCGGTGTGATGGTGCGCAACGGCGAAACGGGCAACAGCGCGCTGGAACTGCTGCCCATGGTGCAGCGCTGGAGCTGCGAGAACAGCATCACCGTTTCGCAAAAGGTCTCGCGCGTCGGTGTCAGCGTCACGCACTTCCCCGGTCAGAGCGCACAGTCATTGATGGTGCAGCTCTACGCCAATCTGCCATCGGTCATGAACGCCAGTGCCGATCTCGCCAATCGCATGATTGAAGCGCAACAGGTTCAGTTGCCGCGCTTCCGGGATGTCCTCACGGGCATCGCGATTGAACACGGCTGGAAGAATGATCGCCTGATGGATGACCTGCTCGACAGCGGTCGCGAAGGCGGTCGAACGAAAGCGGCGCTGGTCAACGCCATTACCTATGCCGCGCACCAGCATCCCGCCTATGACGACTTCCAGCGCGTCACGGTCGAACAAATCGGCGGCGACGTGTTGTTCGCAGACCAGAAGTGGTTTGCTCGCATGGAACGCCAAGGCGAACTGGGCAAGAAAGTCGCCGTATAGCTCCACTCGGTTCAGTGCCAGTCGTAAGGCTGGCACTTCGTTGCGTTTGTGCAGATCGAAAGGCAGAACATGGACTATCTGAGCATCAAGGAATTGGCGAAGGAACGTGGACAGCGGGTCACGGACTTTCTGGCACTTGCGCCGCAAAACGATCCGTTCTACATGGGGACGCCCGCCGACATTGCAGCCGGGAAGTGGTTCGCCAGCATCTACTACGCGGCGGGCTACGGCACAGACAACGCGCCGCACCTTCGGCGCGTGCATTACTGGACGGTCTCGCAGTCACCGGTCATCATGATGCCCAACGGCTTGCCATACGAGAACACGGAAAAGTGTTGGCAAACGTTAATCGCTGCCAGCAAGGCGGCGCGCTATCTCGAATACGTGCCGCTCAACGGCATCCGGGACAACAAGAACCCTGACCCCTACATCGGTGCGCGTTACCTGAGTAATGACCCGTCTTTTGAGTTGACCATTCCCAGCGCAGACTTTGCGCCCGACTTCAAAATGTACGGCATCCACGAAACGACTGCGCAGCCGTATCACCTCGAAATCTGGTGCGAAAAGTCCACGATGAACGATGTACTTGCTCCTCTGTGCGACCGATACCGCGCCAACCTGGTCACGTTCGAGGGAGAAGTCTCCATCACGTCGGTGTGCGTCAACCTCATGCGCCGCATTCGCGAAAGCGACTACAAACCCACGCGCATTTTCTACATCAGCGACTTTGACCCGGCTGGCAACTCCATGCCCGTCGCGATGTCTCGCAAGCTGGAATATGCGCTCGGTGCAGACGCCTTTGCCTACGATGTCAAGGTGCGCCCGATTGCACTGACGACTGAACAGATCAGGCAGTATCGGTTGCCGCGCATCCCTATCAAGGAAACGGAAAAGCGGGCGGCAACGTTTGAGGCGGCGTTTGGCAGCGGCGCGGTCGAACTGGACGCGCTGGAAGCGTTGCATCCCGGCGCGCTCGCAAGAATCGTCACCGATGAATTGAGCGCTTACTACAGCATCGCCGCGCGCGATGAGGCGCGCGAGAAGGTCAACCGCCTGTACACGGAAATTCGGCAGCGGTGGGATGCGGTCACGGTCAAGTATCAAGACCAGATCGACGCGCTGAAGCCGCTGCTGGACGAGCTGCGCGCGATCACGGTGGACACCCGCGAGTACCAGTTGGAGCGGCATGACGCTGAGGTTCTCGAATACGAGGGCGATTGGCTCTATTCGAGCCAGCGCGATTATGAAGACCAAATTGGGTACTACCGCGAACACAAGGGACGGTGACATGGATAGCAAGCAGTACAACAGGCTGAGCTTTGATCTCCAAGACGAGGGCTATGAACCTTTTGTCGATGAGTGGGACGACCGCTATGCGCAGGAGTATGGCGAATGCTGTACCTGCGAAAGCCGGAATATCTATCTGGAAGGCTTCAAGCGCGGCGGCAGCTATCGCACCTTTATGGTGTGCCGCGATTGCGGCGAAGCTTTTGAGTTGTAGTGAGGATGACCATGGACACCAACACACTGAACGATGCACAGACGAAATGGATAAAGCGCGGCTGCGACCCACATAGTCAGGTGCCTCAAATGCGCATCGCGCACTGGGATAAAGGCTGGTTGTTTTGCGCGGACGGCATACGACTGCACGCCTTCAAGATAGACAATCCCGGAGATTTTGAACCGCTGCTCAAGCCGGATGGGACGCCCGTTGATTGGGCATTAGTGCGCGCCTGTCTCGAAGACACGTTGAACACACATGTCTATCGTCCAGGCGTCAAAGCGCTGTGGAAGACAATACGCGAACAGATGGACTACGTCTGGCTCATCCAGAAAGATGCCACGATCTCGCTCTACGATCCGCAACTGAAGCGGCTTATCCGCGATGCATTTGTGGGCAGCAAGGAACAGCGCTTTTGCGTGAAAGTAGTGGACTCTCAGCGTCTTGTCGATGCCATTTTGAACCGAGATCGGTTCAGACTGCTGATTGAAGGCGACATGATCGGCGTCGGCAGTGCCAGCGATAAAGCACCGAAGTGGGGTGCAGTGGTCATGGCGGGAAAACACACGGACCCGACAAGGGCAAAGGCATTTAAGTCGTTCGTCGCATCGGGCGGCGATTTCGGGCTACTGGAAATAGAGGCATAGCATGGGCGCACCGCAAATTCTGTACGTGGAGAAATTGCCTGCACGCAATCGCCAACGGCGTCGGGCAATGCAGTATCTGCACGCACGATTGACGCACGCCGTACACGCGGTGATCGATGTGTTGGGCGGTATGCAGAAATTCAGTCGCAAGGCTGCCGCCGCACTCAACGCGCTGGCGGG
Source organism: Chloroflexota bacterium (assembly GCA_033763755.1). Classification (GTDB taxonomy): domain Bacteria; phylum Chloroflexota; class Anaerolineae; order Aggregatilineales; family Phototrophicaceae; genus Flexifilum. The sequence continues at coordinate 23,405 of JANRJX010000083.1, read as the reverse complement.
CAAAGACGAATTCACACCGGACGAACTACAAAAGTGGATGGAGGACATCCTGTGAATCAATATCTGGCACTCTACACCCATGAGGCAGACACCATTATCGTGGGTCTCTTCACCGAAGAGATCGCGGCACACCATGCGCTGGAAGCCGCTGCGCAGCGCTACCTTAAGTTTGAGGCGGATAAAAACGATGATGCTCTGTCGTTTGCCACTGATGGCTTAACAAAGTACATCATGGTTGAGCTTACGCCGAACCACTTGAAATGGGTGGCGCTGTTCGGGCAGGTGTATGAGCCGGGCGCGGCAACTGTGACCACCACCCTTGTAAAGCCAAAGTTCTATATGGTCCCGCGCGGCAATTGGATGATTGAGATTGAGCCGCGCCGGGAAATCAAGCTGCCTCTCAATCACCCGTTCCAGTGGTTGGGAGAGGAGCATGACTGGTGGTTTTGTGACGAGCAAGGGCGCAAGTATGTCGTGTGGAACACGCAGGAAGAGGACTACATCGGCGCGCAGTTTCCCGATGCCGATCTGGACGCTTTCGAGCGTTTTATTCTGGAGATGAACGCTCATGTTCAACCCTGACTTTTACCCAACGCCGCCCTCCATCGTCATTGATATGGTGGGGCAGTACATGCGCAAGTCTCGATACTTGCGCATTCTGGAGCCGTCCGCTGGCAAGGGCGATATTCTCGACACGCTCAAAGACGTGTACAGAACTGACAATGCAAACCTGTACGCGATTGAAATGGATGCTGACCTGCGTGCGACCCTCAAGGGCAAAGGCTATCGCGTCATTGACAGCGATTTCCTTGCATTTTCCGAGCCGATGCACTTTGACCTGATTGTAATGAACCCGCCGTTTAGCGCAGGTGCAGCGCACCTGCTTAAGGCGTGGGACATCGTCGCGCCTGGTGGGGATGTGGTCTGCCTGCTCAACGCCGAAACGCTGCGCAATTCGTACACCGCCGAACGCCGACTCCTTGCCAGCATCATTGCAGAACATGGTGAGGTGAAGTTTATCGGCGATGCGTTCCGGCAAGCTGAGCGCAAGACAGGCGTAGAGGTTGCACTGGTACGTCTGCATAAGCCTGATCGCAAAACAAGCAACCCGTTTGCAGGGATGCCCGCCCAAACTGACGCGCCAGAGGCAGAAGCACAGTTCGCCTCCAGTCCGCTGGCGACAGCGGACATGGTCACTGCACTGGTGGCACAATATGAGCGCGCCCGTGACATCCTGCGTCAAATGGATAGCCTGTATAGCGAGTATCGGTTTTATGCCGAAATCGCCAACGCAAAACCCGGTGATTTCGATCACGGCGATGCGCTGTACAGCCCGCCACATCTGAATGACCAACTCACGGCGCTTAAGGCGCGGTTCTGGTCGTTTATCTTTGCCAGAACCAAGATCGGCAAGCTGACCACCAGCGACTTCCAGCGCAAGTTCGAAGCTTTGCGCCAAGAGCAGGCGCATATGGCGTTCACAGTACCTAATATCATGTCGGTTCTAGACCTATTCCTTATGAACCGACGTGTTATTTTACTCGAGTGCATCGAAAACGTGTTTGATGAGGCAACCCGCTTTCACGAAAAGAATGCGGTGCACACCGAAGGCTGGAAGACGAACAAATCGTGGCGGCTGAACAAAACGATCATCATGCCCTATGTAGTTGAGTTCTCCAAATGGGGTACGTGGTCATTGGATTGGCGGCGTCGGGACTTCTACCGCGACATGGATAAGGTCTGCTGCTACCTATCCGGCAAGCGTGTGGAAGAGGTTGCGCCATTGGTGGACACAATTCAAGACCACCTGCGCAACCTTGAGCCGTTGGCGGATCACACCCTCCCGTTTGAGAGTGAGTTCTTTATCATTCGGGTGTACAAGAAAGGTACGATGCACATGACGTTCAAAGACCTCGACTTGCTGGCACGATTTAATCGCACAGCAGCCGAGCGCAAGGGGTGGTCACTTGGCGATGGCAGCTAACAGTATTGGAGGCAATGAAGTGAGAAGTCTGAGCAATTCCGTGCGCAACCTGACGCTGCTGGTCATTGTGATCAGCGCGCTCATCCTGTTCTATCGCCTTGCCACTGAACCGCTGACCCCTGACTGGCAGCACTACGAAACCTTACGCGCAACTGCCGACTGGCAAGGCTATCAGGACGCCGCGTTTTCGCAGGCGTTTGGTGGAAACTGTTCGCTGCTCTGGAGTCGCACGGTTTGGTGCGACTTGGGTTCGTTCGAGCCGCGCGATGATAGCTACATCGCTACGCTAAACGAGCAAATGGCACGCCTGCCAGACGAGATACGTGCGCTGGCAGACACGTACTTCGTCACATTGGAGAGCGGCGCGAGGTCACAGGGGAACTATCGCATCATGCGCTTTCTTTACGAGCGTGGGGAGTGGCGTTGGTGGTGGTTACTGGAACCGGGTTGGACCCCACGCTGAACGCGGAAAGGAGTTAGATCGTAATGGCAATCATGTTTGGAGTGAGACGTCAAGCCGATGGGGAGCCACGCATCATTGTGCAGCTGGATGATGTCCGGCTGGAGTTGACGTTAGCGACTGCGCAGGCTTTTGTCAACCAGCTACAGGAGGTCATCGCTAAGGCTGATGCAAGCCAGAGCGATGCCGACACGGACGAGCAAAAACCTCAGCTTTTGCAGTCCCCATAGTGTCAGTGCTGCAATCAGCAACATGCCGATTGCAGCATAAGCCATGACGACGGTCAGGAGTAGGCGGGTTTTGGGTCAGTGCGAGGACGCAAAAATGGCACGTTCGCCCACTTGCCTGCCTGATAGAGTGCCGGACTGCCGATGAGTACAAGGATCAGTTCGCCCGCAATCGGGAGGACGCGATTGAACAGGTCTAGCGCGCTGTTGAACTGCCCCAACACCCCGAAATGCTGCGCAGCGCCGCTGCCAATCCACAGGATCACCCCCAACACGAGGCTGATGTAGCGCGGATCCACCGACTTGAGAAACGCAAAGTTCTTCAGGATTTGCGTCAACGCTACAACGCCCGCCATGAGCGTGAACGGATTCGCCCAACGCGCAATGAGGTCGAGTCCGTCCGCCGCCGCGCCCGGCACATCCGCCACAGGCACGGACGGCGCGGGTTCTGGCGTCACTGCCTGCGCACTCACCACCGCCGCACCCACCAACAGCAGGCTCAGCAGCACCACAACAAACACCAACTTGTCAACAGAACGAAGCATCAGATTGCCTTTCGGATATGCAGACCATGCAGACACGGTCATCCTATAACGAGTTATCTGTGAAATCGTCTTGCGCCGCTTGTGCCGATGCCAGCCGCGCGCTGATCGCCGTTGCCAGCATGATCAGCGCATCGCCGACAGGCTTCGCAGCAACCGGGTTGAGGCGCTGCGCCAGCGGTTCGGTCGCCAGCCACAACAGCCGTTCGCGCAAATCCACCGCCGCGCTTTTGTCCATCGTCCATTCCGGCACACCAATGACCACCTGGTCAGGCGGTGGAGGCGGTGGAGGCGGTGGCGGGAGAGGTGGAGGTGGCGGGGGGCTGCTGGGCAGCGCAAGCGCGGCGTAATCGGAACGCACGTAGCCGATCTTGCCATCCAGCAAGCGCACGTTGAACCATTCGCGCCCTGCCGGGGCATCGGCAGCGGTATCAGGCACATCGCCATTGACGTTGTAGTCCACTGGCTGCGCGCCGGGTTGCAACGTGACGACGGTCGATGAGGTGGTGTTGGGCGCGGTGCGCAGACGCAGCGCAACGCTGAGCGTGAGAATTCTGCGCTCCCACTTCTCCAGCACAGCTTGTGCAACGGGTCGGTCAGGCATAAGGAATCCTTTGGTGCCTTCAGTAATTGCGGGCTGATCGTCGTAGCGGAAATCCCACCAATCGGGGTGGTTGGTGTATCCGTAGAGGCACACGAACACGACCTCTACATAGGGCTCATAGTCAATGCGCCATGAGACGATGAGCATCGCCATGTAGTCAGCAGGCGTGATATTGCGTGACAGATAGCCGCGTCCAGGCTTGCCTGGAACAGCGTCCACGCCCCATTCAGTGATGAAGATGAGTGGGCAGCGAATGCGCAGCACATCCCGGCAGAACGCAATCAACGCCCTGAAGCGTCCGACGCGCCCGCCTTCGACCATCGTGTCGCCGCCGTATTCGTGCAAGCCGACTGCAACCATTTCGGGGTTTTGGCTTGCCAGTAGCAGCGTGTCCTGCAGCTCTGCCCATCGTCCCTCTTCGGGGTGGCCAGTAGCGAAGTTGAGGACGCAGACCTTGACGCCCAGTGCAAGATAATGGCGGATGATCGCCGCCGTCCACCGATCCAGCGGGCGCAGCGGTTCATAGCCGTAGGGTTCGTTGTTGACGTACAACCATATCCCGTGCGCTTTCAGGCTTGCCTCAAAGCGCTGGTGCATCTCAATCCACGCTGCCACCTTGTACTTGAGATGATGGTTATCCCCCGGCACTGTGTCTGCGTCGGACAATTTCGGCGGGATAAATCGAAAAAGCACGCGCGTGCCGGGTGACGCTTGCCTGCAACGAATGGCGAGGTCGATGTCATTGGCGATGACAATGCCGCGTGGCTTTTTCTTGCGCACGTATTCAATCGTCGCGTTGGGATCGACGTTATAGCCTTGGATATTGTCGTCAATCGGCGGGCTAAATGTGGTCATCGTCTTCCTCATCGGCGGCTACAGGTCAGGCTGTAGCCGCCTCTCACTTACGGTTGACTGTTGAGATATTCCAACAGGGCGCGGCGCGCGGCGCGGATCGCGGCGTCATACATGGGCGAATTGGCGTCAATGACCGCCGCTGTCGCCTGTAGCTGCGCTGCCGTCCCCACGCTGGCATTGCGCGTGGCAAAGGCTTGTGTCGCTGCGATGATGGCATTATTCAGCTCGTTTACCAGCGTCGGGAGCTGGTCCGGTGGCGCGGGCGTGGCACTGGGGACGGGCGTCAGTGTCAGCGTCGGCGTCGGGCTGGCAGCGGGCGTGTGTGACGGCGTTGGGGTAAGTGTCAGCGTTGGTGTATGCGTTGGGGTAAGCGTGACGCCAGACACCTGCGTGAATTCGATGTAGTCAATGTCTGCGAACCCGGACGCATTGCTGATGCGCAAAATGGCGTTGCCCGACGTGGAGATCGTCACGTTCGGTAGCGTCGTCAGCACCAAATCATCCCAGGCAGCAACGACTGGCACGGGCATCGGCGCACCCAACTGCACGCCGCCGAGCGTCATAATCAGACTTCGGTTGGTCTCGACGCTGCCAGCGTTCAGCTTCACCTGATACACGCCCGGCGTGACGCTGACCGACATTTCCAGCCATTCGCCCGCTGTAAAGCATCCCACCACATATTGACCCGCCACATTCTTGATCTCAACGCCTTCGTCCGCGCGGAGCGCGCCCGTAAAGCAGGCGGTGGTGGTGTCATTATAGGCAACGCCCTGACCGCCAATGTCGTAATACTCCGGCTCAATCCTGCCAGGGATCGGCTGGCGTCCGGTAGGCAGATACGGCGCGCGGGGCAGACTGGTAGGCGTGAGCGACGGCGTTGGGGTCGGCGTGGCGGTTGCCGCGCCGCCGCCCGGCGTGCTGGTCGGGATCGGCGTCGGCGGCACAAACGTCGGCTGCGCGCCCGTCAGGATGACACTGCCAGACGTGTCGTAGCCGCGCGACTGCCACTGCGCAAACGTCAAATTGCCGTAGCAGCCCGTGAGTTCGCACCACCAATACAGTCCGTTCGATTGCGGCACATAAAATTGATTGCTTCTGGAGACAGTTCCGTCAACGCTCCTGCCGGACTCGTGCTTGATGGCGATGTGATTTTGGAAGCCGCCCACATACCCGAATATGTTATTTTCGATCAACGTATTGACCGAATTCCCACGCCCTTCAGAATAGATGTTGATGCCTGATCCATAATCACGCGCCGCATACTGTACGCCCTCGACCGTGTACGTTGCGCCGGGACCACAGGAGATGATCTGGTTGCTTTGTATCTGCACAGCCGGGCTGGAAACAACCCAAATGTTCGCACCGTTCCAACCCCCTACGCCGTATGTGCCGTTGCACAGGAAGTAGTTGTACCTAACGAGCACGCCGCCGCTACCGCCGATCTCCTGCATAAATCCTGACCATTCGGCACCGACGAAACGGTTGTTTTCCACTGTCGCTGCCGCCACGTCGTGGTCAAACCACAGGTTTTGCGTGCGGTTGCGGTAGAAGTCGCTGTTGGTGAAGAACAACCGGTCATTCGCCGCGCGATGGCAGGGCGTGCCGTTGTTCAGCCCCATGGTGATCCACTTGTTCACGCCGTAATAGTTGGCGCGATCTTGGATAGCCGTCCAGCCGTTACTGACGTTAAGATTGTTGGTGTACAGACCCGACGTGCCGCCGCCAAAGAACGCGCCGTAGCGATTGTTTCGGAAGGTTGTGTTAGACAGCTCCCAGTCACGGGCGCACGTCCAATTCATGCGCCCGATCATCAGCGCCGTGTCATTGTTCTCAAACGTCAGGAAGCGCATGATCCAGCCCGTGTTGGCGTCCACCGTCGCGTACAGGTACGGGTCTTCCGCTTTATTTGCGCCGCTGGTGTAGTTACGAAACGTGATGCCCTGCAACCGAACACCCGTCGCATTGGTAGCGCGGGCGGCGAGCGCGCCGGAATCAGATGGATGCCCCGTGTCCCCAACGGTGAACGTCCCGGTGAATGCGCGAATGTTTTGCCCCCCACCATCGAACACGACACTACCTGTCGTCTCCGCCCAATACTGGTCATTGTCGTCTGGCGTGATGCTGACGGCGTTGTATGTGCCGTTTCTGAAGCAAAACGCCGTTCCCGCCGCGTTGCCAGCAAGGATCGATTGAATTTGCGTGTTGGTGCTGCCAGCCGCGATCACCACCGCGCCCACCGGACATTGACCGATTTGACCCTGAGCCTGCGTTACATTCACAGAACGCATATCACTCAAAAAGAACACTGTGAGCAGCAAAATGCTCACCAGAACCTTCATCCTGCTCATTAGACCTTCTCCAGTTCTACCCGTTCTCCACCACTGATACCGACGAGCTCATCGAAATACTTGAGGCGATACAGCACGCCATTCAAGTCCACCTGGAAACACCACCCGCCGCGCGCCACCAGTTTGATGTCTGTGAGCAGCGCGGCGTACTGGGTGGTGTAGTCTGCGATTGCCGTGTTGTTTCTGTTCGTCGCTTTGGTCAGCGCCTCGGTGTACTCGAATTCGTCATCCAAATACTCTGTGACCGGGTGCGCCCCCTCGCGCATGTCAAAACAGCCGTTCGGCTTCGGGCTGCCCGCATCCACCAGCGCTTTAAGCGCTGCTGCTGCTGCATCGCGTTCGGTGGTGATGTTGAGCAGCGTTTGCGCCCGCGCTGTGACGTAATTGCCGAACGCTTCCGGCGTCATGATGTATGGCGATTGTCCTGTGCGTTCCAGGACATACACCCCGTCCTCATTCTCCGGCTCGCTGTAATAGAAGCGGTCTGTCGCCGTGAACTGAATAATGGTAAAGAGCAGGCTAGGCATGATCGCCCCTTTCCAGAGCCGCTACCTGTGTCTTGAGAAGCTCCAATTCCTTGCGCAGCTTGGCGATCTGCTCAAGCAGTTCCGCGCGCTCACGTTCGGATTTTTCCGCTTCCGCCTTCCAGCGTTCGGCTTCTGCCTGCCAGTGATCCGCCTGCGCGCGTGCTGCATTGCGCTTTTGTAGCGCGCTCCGGGTGCGTTTCTTGAGCGTGACAACTTGCTCCCCTTGCAGGCGCAGCCGCTCAGTCAGATTTTCGATCTGTGTAGAATATTCGCGCCGCAACTGGTCGATCTCGGCGCGATGCTCCTCCTTCAGCGCATCAAGCCGCCTGCGCCAGTCCTCATCCATCTGAGACAGCGCGCGCGAAATCGACAAGACTTCGCTCGTCACGTCTTCCTTGACAATGGCGACTTTCTTCTCCGCCACTGCCTCCATCTCCTGAGTGCGCTCAGCAGACAAGGCGCTTGCCAGCGCACTGGCAACACGCGGCAGATACTTGCCGATCAGCCAACGCCCAACGACGAGCCCGCCTGTGAGCAGCAGCGTCAAGACCTGCTGCGTGATCTGGTCATCCCCCATGACCCGCCTTGCTCGCAAGCGGTGCATAAAGCGTTGCGCGATTGAGTTCCTCGACAATGAGCAGGACAATGCTGCACAGCCACAAGCCCACCAGCGCGGCTGCACCTGAAAGCGCGGCGTCTGGACGGGAAAAGGCGTAGTAGCAGGCAATAGCGGCATAAATCAGCAGCGGCGCGGTCGCCAGCACCCGCGCGCCCAGCCTGCGACTCATAAACATCAGCGCGGCGGCACTCAGCATCATGGCGGGGACTGCCCACGATGCGGCGCTAAACCAGCTTTCAATGAGGCGCAGCGCAGAGCCAGTTGCGTTGGGGCGCGTGAGCAGCGCCAGCCCAAACAGGGCATAGGCGATGCCGACGACGTAGCCGGGCGCGCTCAGATAGACGCGCGTAATGGCAGGGCTAGAGTTCTTCATCAAGTGTTTCCTCAACGACCAGTTCGGACACGGTCAGCGCCACTTTCATCGCGCGCCGCAACCGCCGCCATTTCTGCACATCGGTCAGCGCTTCAAAAGCGGCGTCATTCGCAAAGTCAGGCTGGAGCGTGTTGATGTCTTCTGCCATGGCTTTGAGGCGCGCGGTCGCTCGCAATAGGCGCGCGATCCGTCCGTTGGCTTGGAGTACGTAGGGCATGGCTACACCGCCTCAATTGTGATGTTGGATGCTTCAATGCTGGCGTCGACCAGCGCAGCAGTCAGGATGTATCGTCCTGGAAAGGCGGTGGTAAATTGAATTTCCACCAAGTTTCCAGTCCCGACAGGCGCAAGCTGCGGCTTGGCATACGCGCCTTGCAGGTCCCGCGCCTCATACCGCATCGAGACGGTCACGTGCGTATGCCCTTGCAGGCGCGCGTCGGCAATGCGGATGATGGTACTGTCGGCGTCGTCGGCAGTGATTTGCAGCTTCGTTGCAGCAATGGACATCGGCAGCCGGGCAATGAGCGCATCGCGCAGCGCCGCTGGCGTGACTACGAAACGCGGGCGCGCCTCGACATAAATCGTGTCATCGCCCGCGCTGACGCTGATCACGTCCTGACCGAATTGCTGGCGCAGCCAGTGCTGCGCGCGTCCGACAGGCAGCGCGCGTAAGCCCGTGCGCTGCACTTCAATCATGCGTGTCATTAGCTCACCTCAATGATTTGGTAGTACGACATGCCGCCGCCTACATCGATCGTGCCGTTGTTGGCGGCTCGCAGTTTGATCGTGTGCGCGCCGGGCGCGAACTGGAAAATGCGCGTTAACCGCCCTGGACTGCTGGCGGTTTCCAGCGGGTAGTTCGTGCCGTCGATGTTGACGTATAGCTCGAATCCGCCAACGACTTGATACGAATACACCACCACCACATTGACCAGATGCAGCTGCGTTTCGTAGGTCACAAATGTATAGCTGCTGCTAGGCACATCCATCAGCGCCACAGCGGACGCGCTCCATGCAGGCGGCGCATAGTAGATATAGATAGGCGGCGGCTTCATGCTGCGAGACACTTCGATTTCAGCGATCAGCGCCCCCGCGCCGCTGGTGGCACTCAGCGCAATGCCAATCGCGCCGCGCCGGATCTGATCCATTTGCCCTGCCTTGCCGGGCGTGGCACTGATTGCCAGTCTGCCCAGGCGCGGCACGGCTTCCATGACATTGACCAGCCCGATCCCCTGAGTCTGTACGCGCGCCAAACCATTGATCGGCACGTCGCCACGCACAACGCCAGCGACGTTGGGATCATCCGCCACATTGCTCACGGTTACGGCTTTATCCGCCGCACCGCTCCAGACCACCACATCGCCATCTGCCAGCGGCGCGCCGCTGGCGTTGACTGCGAAGTCCAACACCACCACGCCCGGCGCGCTCGCCCATTCGGCGATGTAGGTGATGTTCCCTTGCACGATGGTGCTGAAATTGTTGGCAACCGCGATGCGGGCAATGGGGATTTCCCAGATGAGAGAATTCTGTACCAGACCCGGATCGGCGGGCGAAACGGCTGGCGTCCCTTGCTTGAGCGCCAGCCTCACGGTTTGCGCGGTCACGTCTTTGCGCAGGACGATGAGATCGCGGCGTGGGTTGCCAGACGTGTTCGCCGCGATCAAAAATGTAACCAGCGTGTCGCTGTAGTACGGCGTGCCGTCCACAATTGCCGCGCCGGGCTGCACCTCGACCGTTGACGTTGCGGGGGACTGCTGCGAGACCCACAGGGGGAAGTTGGTCAGACTGGACTGCACCACCACGCCCGCGTTTGGACGCAGTGCCCCCAACGTGTCCGAGCGCAGCCAGCGCCACACCTCATCTTGCCCGTAATTGCCGGAGTCGCCCAAGCCGACGCCGTTCCAAAAGATGCTGCGTTCAGCCATCTTATATCCCTATATATTGCGTGTTAAAACTCACGACAAAGCGCGTGGTGGCACTCGGATTGATGATGTATGCCACGATTTGATTGAGTCCGTCCGGGACTTCTGGCGCGGGGTAGAGCGCGAACCCGGTCAGGTCACTGTCGTGTGACAATTCCCCAAAGCGCGTGATCCCGTTCTCGTCAACCACACTGGCAATGCCCGGCGCGGTCGTAATCACGCGCCGCTGCCCAGTGCTGATGCCCACGTTCAATTGCAGACGGATTCCCTTCTGTTTGTGATAGATCGTCACATTCGTGTACGCGCCGTACACCGTGATGGTGGGGTAGGCGCGCCATGTGCCGGGGTAGGCAATCGCGGTCGTGTCGTATTTGCCGCCGCGAATGTCCAGCGCGAACGGTAGCTGAAACGGCAATACCCACGCTGTGCCGTCCGACTTGGCAGGCTCAATGTGGGTTGTCAGCGGGTCAAACCAGAATGGCTCATAGGCAATAAACGAGAGGCGCTCACGAATCGAGCCATTGACGATGAGGGACGGATCCGGCGCGAACTCCAACCCCGACTCCAGGTACACGCGAATGCTGCGCTGCGTCAGGTCTGGCAGGGTCAGCGTGAGCAGGAATGCCCCACCGCGATTGGGGCGGAGGAAATCGACCAGGCGCGCCCGCTCATCCCAGTACTGTTGGATTCCGCACGCGGCTTTCTTGTTCAGTTCGACCTGAATGGAGCGCGGCTGCACCTCATAATCGATGACGGTTGCGCCGGACTGTTTGTAGCCGCGCCAGACGTTGTATTCAACAGGCGGCAAGCCGTACCCGCCTGGCAGAGTCAGGAATTGATCTGCCACCGGGAAGAATTTTTGTTTGCCGTCCGCTGATTTGAGGCTATGTACGAGCTGCTCTGGCATTGGAACCTCCAACGCCAGTGTACAGCAGGTGTTTCATGAAATGAACATATGTTACTTATGCCTGCACAGCAGCGTAATCGCCCACCCGTCGCCACGCGCCGCCCGCCCAGACCGCCAGCACGCCCGTACCTGCACCTGCACTTTCGCCCGGTCGGACGCCGTTGCTGATCCAGACCGCGTCAATGTGCGTTGCGCCGTCGCTCATGCCGCCCGCCGTTGCCATCGCGTTCGCCGCTGCCAACGTCATGGCGCTGAACCCGCCCGCCGTTTCCGCGCGCTCGCTGTCCCCTGCGATGCGCTGCTGTTCTGACTTGAGATCGCGCACCTGCTGGCGCATTTCTGAGTACACGTTCCCGATCAGGTCACTCGACATTTTCCACCTTCACATCTATCGATTCGCCCCCTGCGCTGAGCGACACTTCCACGCTGGTAATGCGCGCGTCCTGCTCATAGCCGCCGTATGCCGCTGTGACCGTGTCGCCTACGTCCCAGTCTTCGCCCCACACACTACCCGGCGCGCGGCTGCCCATGCGGAAGGTAAATTCCACCTTCGGTCGGCGTTCTGCCAGCGCGTCCTGCGCACTAGTGAGCAGCGCGAGACTGTCCTCACGTTCCACGCGGCGGTTTTCGGTCTTAAATTCTATGCGATTGCCTGGCGCATCGTACACGCCCTGCCCGCGCAGCTTCAGGACAACGCGGGCATTACCCTGCCCTTGACCGAGGATGTAGCAGTAATTCCCCTCCTCTTTGCGATCAATGACGAGTGACGCCTCTTGAATATTGCCGCGCTGAGGCGATAGATACACAAACGCACCGTGCGGGAAGTTCGCGCCGCGACTCTTGTCCTGACCGACGCGCCCGATGTACAGGCGCTTGCGCGCGCCGTCCGTGCGTGTGAATCGGAAGTCCACGCCACTGCGCGTGGCCAGTTCTTGCATGACTTCCAGCAAATTCTCGTAGCGCACCCGCTTGCCGACGCGCTGAGCGGTGCCGGGCGGCGGGATAATCTCCAGTTCCCCGCGCTGGCGTAAAGGCGATGCGCCAATACCCATCTGCTCATACGCAAACTGGTACATGACCGTGTCAGCGGGACCCGACTTGATGCTGTAGCCGCCGACAGCAGAGAAGTCGTCTGCCGGATCGATCACATGCCACGATGCAAGAATGGCAAGCGATTGCCCGCCCACTACAAACCTGTCTCCAGCCTCGTCCTGATAGCGCTGCACCAGACGACACAAATAGGTTTCGAGCGTTGTCCATGTGCCGCCCTTGTGCTTGCGCTGCACATCGATCAGGGCATTGGTGGTGAAGATACGATCCCAGGCAGTGGAGTCCGGCAGGGTGAGCGCCAGTGACCCCACATCATTCAGGACAATGCCAAAGCGGACATCGTAGCTTTGCGTGGCGTCAATGATGTGCAGCAGACCGCCATAGGCAGGGTCGAACACAAGCAGGCGGTAATCATCACGCCCTGAAAAGTCTACAGGTGCAGAATATTCGCTTTGGGTCACAGTCGGCGGCGACACAACAGGCGGCGGATTGTTGACATAGATATTCCGCTGCGCCTGACTGCTGCCGCCGCTGTTGGTCGCCGTTAGCGTCGTTACATACACGCCCGGCGTAAAGAAGGTGTATTGCGGATTCTGCTGCGTTGATGTGCCGCCGTCGCCAAAATCCCACGTCCAGCCTGTCGGGATGCCGCTCGACTGATCCACAAATTGCACGGTCAGCGGCGCGTTGCCGAGCAGCGGCGTGGCGTCAAACGCGGCGGTCGGCGCGCTTGCTGTCACCGTGATGCCAATCTGCTCGGTATCCACCCCGCCCGCGCCTGTTGCCGTCAGCGTGACTGTATACGTGCCGGGCGTGTTGTAGGTGTGCGACGGCGACGTTGCTGTAGACGTGTTGCCGTCCCCAAAGTTCCACAGGTAACTGCTGGCATTCGTGCTGGAATTGGAAAAATTGACCGTGAGCGGCGCTATGCCAGTGGTGGGCACAGCGCTAAAGCCAGCAACGGGCGGCGGCGCATTGACTGTGATGTAGGCGGTCTTGATTTCAGTGTCGTCACCCCCTGCATTTGCCACCAGCAGGGTGACGGTGTACGTGCCCGGCGTGTTGTAGGTGTGCGCAGGATTCTGCGCAAAGTCAAACACCCCGTCGCCAAATGCCCACAGCCATGACGTTGGGCTGCCCGTTGATTGATCGGTGAAATTGACAGTCAGCGGCGCAAGCCCGCTTGTGGGACTGCCGACGAATGCAGCGACAGGCGGCGCAATCGTCACGGTCACTTGGAGCGTGGCAGTGCTGTTGCCGCCCGCGTTCGAGGCAGTCAAAATGACGTCATACGTACCGGGCGTGTTGTACGTCTTGGTCGGATTTTGGAGCGTGCTGGTCGTCCCATCGCCAAAATCCCAGTGCCAGAGCGTTGGGCTGCCTGTGGACGTGTCGGCGAACGTCACCAGCAGCGGCGCAACGCCTGAAGCGGGCGAACGGGTAAAGCTGGCAGTAGGCGCGGCGGGCAATGTGACGCTCAACCCCTGATAATACTGTTGAAGCGATAGTTGCTCATCGTAAGTCAACGCGCGGTCGAACACCAACACGTCAACGATGGAAAAATCCTGCGCAAGTTCGGTTCCATTATCGCGCCCACCCACCGCCAGCGTGTTGTGAGAGTCGGGAGCCGGGTCGTACCCCATGCTCGCATTGATTTCGACCACACTGGTCGATTCAAGGCGAAATTCGACGCGCTGGTTTGCGCCACCGTTGATAAGGGCGTTGACGACGTTGTAATGCCGATAGCCCGTACCGGTAAACCAGCGCCCCGAATTGTTCTTGCCCGCGCCGCCAAACGGTTCGGGGTCAAGATAATACTGGAGGTTGGCCCCAAAAAACTGGCCAATGACAAAGCTTCTCATGCGCAAAAACAATTGATCTTGGGACGGATTGATATTTTGCTTGACGATGGCATAAACACTGTGCGAGCCAGTCAATCCTGACGACTGAGAGGCGCACGTCATGTAATCTTCGATAAAGCGTACAGCGGGCGCGCTGGTGTTGAAGTCGTTTGCCACGCGCTGTGGACGCAGGTTGGCGGTCGCCTGCACAAAATGGCGTCCATTGCCCGACTGGTCTTCCCAGCGCGCAATAGTTTCGCCGCCATTCGGAACAATCGCGCCCGCTGTGTCTTTGTAGACGCCAACATTCGCCCTGAGCCAGAGCCAGGGTGATAAGTCAGCAGGCGTGAAGGCGGACGACGCATAGAAATCGCCTAACACGCTGTCGGCGGGCGTCGTGTCAATGACGACTCGATTGTCTTTGGGCGGCGAAAAGCGCGCCCGCTGATGGTTGACGGGCGGCATGTCTTACCCCTGAATCAAGTCCATAGACCCCGACAGCGTTCCCGTGTTGGCAGTGTTCGTATTGATCATCATGCACAGGCAGGCGTCATTGACGACTTCGGGCATTCCCAGTTGAGCGAAGTCCAGCACCGACGCCACACCTGCCAGCCCCATCGGTATCTCTGCAATGCGACGTAGCAGTACGAGGTTGAAGTTGCCTGTTGGCGCGGCACTACCTGCGAGATTTTGAATGCTGCGCACACCCGTATCGCCAGCGGCAAGCTGGAACGGGAACATGCGGGCGCTGACGGCAGAGGCAGGGATCACCACCGTCGCTGACTGGTTATTGTTCCCCCCCTGATCGGTGTATGTAGCGGTCAGGGTCACAGGAGTGGCGTTTAGCCCCGTGTTGATTTCCGCCCACAACTCGACGTTCGCGCCGTCCGTGTACCTCGTCAGCGCCGCACTGCCATTAGTGTTGATGTTGCCGTTCACGGCAGTAAACGATCCAGCGTGCCAGAGGCGATCATAGATAATGAGCGTCCCCACCACACTCACGGCAAACGACACCCGTGCAAGATAGCTCTTGTTCCCGCCTGTTGGGTTGGTGAACGGGAACGCACCTGCCAACGTATCGTCTGGAATGACGCCGCTGGTGGTGTTGCCGATGCTCAAACTGCCAGCGCCCGGCTGCCCCGCCGCTGCCAGTAGGCTTGTATAGCCGCCCGTCGCGCCCGCTATGCTTGCCTTTGTACATGCAAGCAACTGTTTTGCGCTGAGCGCTGCAATAAGTCCGTCTCTTGTTGTGATTGCCATTTGTGCTATCTCCCGTAAGCTCGCATCAGACTGAGGCGGCGCATCACGTCAGCAGGATTTCCCGCGCCGCCGTTGAAATTGACGTTCATGTCGTGACTGTCGTTGTAAGTGGTGGACGACGGCATGAGCATGGGTGCAGGCTGCGCCAGCATCTGCGACATGCTATCCATCGCCCTGAGCATCTGGTTCGGAAACACTGCCAGCTTGCTGCTGGCGTTCATGATGTATTCTTCGCCGCGCTCACCCACCTTCAACATGCCTTTGCCGAACAAACCGCCGCGCGCCGCGCCCGGCACAACACCCGTCACGCGCCCGAAGGTCAATGGCGTGCGCAGTTCCGCCGCTGTGCCGCCTAACTGCGCTGCAATATCCCCAACGCCCGGCAGGGGGACGTTTGCCAGCGAGTCTGCTACGCCACCGATAAAGTCAGCGATGGCAGTGCGGATCGAATTGACAAACGTCTCGAACATGCCGATCACGCCGTTCAGTACATCAATGGCAGGCTGCGCCAGTGCGGTGTAGAGCGCCGTGCCGATGCCTGCCAGTGCCTCTTGAATGCGCGTTGGCAGGTTGAAAAACAGGTCAATTGCCTGGGCGATGATGTAAGGCAGACTGCCCTCGCCTTCACCATTGAAGAACTGACGAATCACCCCGCCGATAGGGGTGATGAGGTTGGTCGTGACCGTCTCCGGCAAGCCCGAAACCGCTTCCGTGATCCACGTGCCTAGCTGCCCAAACTTATACGGGATGCTCGTCTCCAGTTCGGGGTTGAGCAGCGCGTCAAGGTTAATACCAAGTGCGTTTGCCAGTGGCGTGATGAAGGTGTCCGTGACCGTTGCGATGACAGGCGCGGCGGCGGCGCTGATACGCGCCCCCAACCCCGCAAACATCGCCGGAACCGATGTTGGCACTTCAGGGTTGAACCAATTGCCGAGATCGGTGGCGAACAGATTTTGCAGCGGCGTGACAAACGTGTTGCGAACCTCGTTTTCGATAGGCGCAAGCGCGGTCTGAATACTCCCTTGCAGTGCCGCGAACCGCGACGGGATAGAGCCTTCCACGTCGGGATTGAGGATGTTGTCAACGCTCACGCCCAACGCATCGGCAACGGGCGTGACGAAAAAGTCTGTGACGGTCGCGCCGATACCTGACAAGGCAGTCTGGATTTGCCCCGGCAGTGCGGCAAAGCGCGCCGGGATGGAGGTGGCGACTTCAGGGTTGAATACACTGTCAATCGCGGTATCAATCGTGGCGCGCAGTTCGTCAAACTTTTCCTGCGTGACCGGATTGATACGTCCGAGTTCAGCACTGACGCGGTCAGGCAAAGACGCAAACCAGTGCGGAATACTGCCCGCTACAGCCGGATCAAGAATGCTTGAAGCAAACGTACCTGCTGCAACCACGATTTCATTAAAGCGGGCAACTGCCTCGTCTTTGGCAGTGGTGAGCGCCGCGCCAACATGCCCCGCAATGGCATTGAAGCGATTCGGAATAGACCCTTCCGTATCAGGGTTGGTAATGCCATCAATCAGGCTCGTGACTGCATCGCGCGCTTCTGTCAGCCGCGCTTCAATCGTCGTCTTGACGTTGCTGAACGCATCGCCGACGCGCGTGGGCAGTCCGGTCAACCCCTGCTGAATGCGCCCCGTTTGCGTCTGAAGACGCCCGACATTCGCCTGTAGCTGCTGCGCACTATCCCCCAACCCCGCCTGAAATGCCGCGTTCAGTTCGCCACGCGCGCCCGCAACCTGTTCAGCGCTGCCAAACATATCCGCCAGCACATTGCCAGCGGGCATCGTCGGCATGGACGCGCCACCCCCCGCCGCTTGTGGTGGTTCTGCTTTGCCCGCTTTGGCTTTCGGCTCTTTCGCAGCGCCGCCGCCGCTTTCTGTGACCGCCTGTGTCCCGTCGTCAAACAGCTTCAGGCGATCCTGTTGAATGCCTAGCAGCGCGCGTTCTTCGGACTGCTGCGCCTGCGCCAGCGCCAACTGAATCTGTGCGTAGTCCATCTGCTGCTGCTGCGCATCCATCGCGCCCTGCACCGCTGCACGCTGCGCTTCCAACGCGCGCACGGTCGCAGCCGCCTGCTCGTCACCCGCCTCCATCGCTGCGAGCGCGGTTTGCATCTGGCGATCAATGGCACGCAATGCCGCCTCAGCAGGCGCGCTGATGGCTTCAAAGCGTGATTTGGCAATCTCCAGTTGCGCGTTGAAGGGCTGGATCGCCATGTCCAGTTGACGCAGCCGCGCGTCCACCTGCGCGGTAGACATCGCCGCGATATTGCCCATCGCGGCTGCGACGTTGGCGGCAACCGTGTTGACAGGTTCAAGAGACGCGCCCTCGAACCCTTGCAGCCACGCCGCCATGACGTTGCGCCCGCCCTTGTCAATCGCTGAAAGCGGTCCTTTCGGCGGTGGACTCTCGCCGAGCAGGAAGTCGGCAATAAACTCAGCAATCGAGATAACAGTCGGGAAAATATAGTTGTTGGCGATGTCCAGAATGCCGCGCGCAAATGAGCCGAACGTGTTCGCTGCGCCTGTAAAAAAGCTCTGCGCAGCGCCGGGACTGTTCAACTGCTGCCCCGCGTTGGCAATACCGCCCAGGATAGGCGCAAGCATCTCGCCCACAAGTTGGATGATCGCGCCGATGTACGGTGCCGCCTGACTGATGAATCCTGCGATCCCATTCAGCAAGCCATTGAGCGCGTCCAGCACAGCGCTGTAAATGGGCTGCACCATCACACCCAACTGGTCGAAGATGTTGGTGAGCGTGGTGTTGAAGCGTGCTGCCTTTTCCGCCGCTGTCTCTTGCAGGTTGCCATACATGTCCAGCGCGGTCTGCCCCGACGCCAGTACCGCGTTCAAAACGGCGATCTGCTTTTCTTCGGCGGTGAGCTGTTCGACTGTCTTCCCCACCGAGTCGGCGTAGGTCTGGTACGCCTCACTTTCGCTCAAGACGAAGCCAAGATTGTCGATGATGAGCGGGCTGGAACGCTTGATACCGAGAATGAGCGACTCGAACATATAGTCGAAGTCCTGCCCGGTGGCACGCGCCTGCGCTCTGGCGATTGCCAGCAGCTGCGGTAATGCCTGACCGAACTGCGTGGCAAACTCACCCGTCGCCCCTGCCAGCGCAAAGTTTGTTTGCTTCATCAGTTCAAAGTCGCTGATGACGCCGCCCGCCGCCGCGCGCAACTCATTGAGCATGGCGCTGCTTGCCATGCCAACGCTGGCAGTCAGCACGTCAAACGATTGAGCGATACCTGGTAGCGCCGCGCCGCGTTCGGCAAGCTTGACCAGCCCGGCGACGGCGGCGACAGTTCCCGCTGCCAGCAGCGCCAGCCCGGCCACAACGACACCGATCGCTGCCATGAGCGCAGTGCCGAGCATTTGCACAACGCCGCCAACAGCGTTCTTGAGGAAGTTCATGCCGCCCGCCAACATCTGTGTGGCACGTCCCGCCCCGCTTTGCGCGGCGGCGGCTTTTTGTGCGGCGGCGGCTTGCTGCTCTGCTGCCTGTGCTGCCTTGCGCGCGGCTTCAGCGGCTTTTTCGTTGGCGCGATTCTGCTCTTGAAAGTCTTGCCGGGTGCGTTGCGCCGCTTTGCTCAGCGCGTCCAGCGCGCGCGCCTGCGCCTCGTTCGCAGCGCGCGTCTGCTGTGCCGACTGCAAAAATTTGGCAACGCCTTCAGCAACGTACTGGACGCCCACCCGTTCGAGGTTACTTGCCATGACGATTCCTCGCGGCTGCGGTTCGCTGCTTGCGCTGTTGGAGGTCTGCGGTTACGGCTGCAAGCTGATTGCGAACGGAATACACGGCGACCACCTCTGCTTTGCTCAAGGTCGGGTTTCCCGGGTCAACCCAACGCGGGTCGCCCGGTAGTTCTGCGTAATCACTGATGTCAATACCGAGCGCGGCGGCTGCCTCAAGCTGTTGCAGCAGCCACGTCGTGTGGATCGGGGTAGGCGTTTCAAAAAAGGCGTGGTCAAAGACGCTGTACCCGTTAATCGTCGCTTTGAAACGTCTCCTTCGCTTCCGCAATTCCCTCCGGCGTCGGTGATGTGCTGCCACTCAGCAGCGCGACAAACGCATTAAAGTCGTCCGGGTCTTCAAACTTGCTGGCGATGTACAGATAGCGCCACTCATCTTCAGTCGTTGTTTCGCTGAAGTAGAAGCTGTTTTCTTGACGCCACGCCCCGTCAATGGAATACAGCTTCCAGTTGACCCCCTTGGAGATGAGGTAAACCAGAAAGCGTAGGTTGCGCGCCAGTTCCCACGCCTGAAGCGCTTCGATGTATTCAGGATCATAGGGGTTTGCCTCTTGCGAAAGCTTGCCCCCTGCCAGTGTCACATCGCGAATCGGCGGCTTCGGCTTACCGTCTTCGTTGGCGCGGACGCGCTCCACGAGCAGCCAATTCATCTTGAGCGTCGGGATGCGTTCACCCGACGCCAGGACGATGTTTCGTGAAACCAAATCCAGTTTCATTTGTGGAACAGACGCGGCGGTTTCGGGAGTGTCAGACATTCGTTCGTACCTCTTTAGAGATTAGGCGGTTAGGACGCGATACTGATAATGCCGTCCGTGCTGCTGACCTTGCCGCCAACCACGATTTGGTTCGCGCCGAACGGGATGACGACATTGGCGGCTTCACTGGTCGGCTCATTCATCAGGTAAGGCGGTTCGCTACTCCAGATATGCCCCGCCGTGATGGTGCGATACGTGCGCCCTGCACCACCGGACGTTGTGACCGCCATGTAGCCCACCATGCCGTTGCGCTCAAAGCGGATGCTGTTGACCGCCGCAATGTCCGAATCGGGCGTGATGTCAGACCAGCGCTTGCCACGATTTTCGGTGGCAAACAGCTTGCCGTTGGCTGTGCCGATCAACCACACATCATCACTGATGCAGCACACGGACTTGAGGCTGACGCCCGCCGCTGGACCGACGACCAGCGCAAACGTATCACCATCGTTGCCGGACACCAGCACAGCGTTGGACGCGCCGACTGCCACAATCGTATGCCCATGCCCGTGAATGGCGTTGAGGTTTTGCACCGTCAGCGCGCCGTCCACAATCGGCGTGACAGGGCGCGTGGGGTTGGTCATTAGGTAGATATACCCCCCTTGTCCACACAGGAACGCCTGGGCGCTGTTCATGACGTATATGTCTGTTGGCGCTTTGGACGAGACATAGCCGCTACCTGTGCCGCCGACGCGCGTCCAGGTGCTGTTCCCGTCGTCCACTGCGGACTTCTTGGTGTGATGATGCGCGTTATCGACCGTTGACACGATGATGAAACGGTCGCCCATCATCGCCATTGCCACGCCCGCATTGCCCGCAAGGCTGTTGATCACGTCCGTCTGCCATGTCTGACCGTCATTGGTGTACACCAACAGCGGATTGGTGCCGGGCGTGCCGGGGTTGGGCTTGGCAAGCATGTAGATTTTCTTGGCGCGGTTCTGAAAATCCCGTGAATCGCAGCCCGTGTCATCGATCAGCCCGGCGACGATTTCGCCTTCAATCAGCGCCGCCGCTTGCGGCTCAAATTGCAGCGTGCGCACACGCATCAGCACGCGCGCTTGAAGCGGGATGGTGTACGCCAGCGGAGTGCCGTTGTCGCCGGGTTCGAGCGGCGAAATCGCCGGGATGGTGAGTTCGGTGGGGCGCAAATCCTTGTAGATGATCGCCGATGCCCACTCGTCAAACGCATCCACGCGCTTGCACTTGTCGAAGAGGAGCGCGTACCCGTTGGTGGCAACACGGCTCATTGCCCAATCAAACCAGATATCTCGCCCGTCGCGATCCAGTCGCGCGGTCAGTTCGGTCGAAACCAAACCCGGCTCACCTTCCGCCATGTCCACGATGTCCCAGGTATTGGCGCGCTCGCTGCTGGGCGCGTAGAAGGGCGTGAGTTCGCCCAACGGCACGCTGGTATCCCCTAACCCCAATTGCCCGTAGTATTCCGGCGCGGCACTGGGCTTCGTGCCGGGCTGCATGAAAAATCTGCCCTGACCGGGCTGAACTAGCGTCACATTATTCGCCATTTGTCTTTACCTGCGCTTTCGCTGCTGTCAGCACGTCAAACACATCGATACTGGCGCTGGCAATGGCTGCCTGAACATCCCGCACTTTGTTCATGTCAAGGAAGTCGCTCGGCAGGCGCAAGCCGCGTACCCATAGCTCATGGTACAGGCGGTTTTCCATGACTTGACGCCACTCGGCGATGAGGTCGCCCAGATCGACGCTGAGTTGAATGCCCTGTTCGGGCGCGGTCGCATCAGGCACATCCGCAATACGCTGGATGCCCTGTGCGTCGGTATAGGTGATGACCATGGAAATTAGCGCAGGGGACACCCGCCTTAAGGCAGGTGGGGAGTGCGCTATTCGTCCTTTCACTAGATCTTCAAGTATTGCTAACTTACACCACTTGTTTCGTGATTTGAGTGCGCGCTACCTTCAAGCTGTGCAAAGAGCATAGTCGTAACCGCAAAAATATACTTTTCGTCTGTTATTCAGGAGGGATTGCGCCCGCACCTTAGCGGGCGCGTGTCACTAATCGGGCTTATGAGGACGCCCACTTTTGAGACGTTCAAAGTCGTCAACGGCACTTTCGGGAATGTCCCATATCCCCCTGTGCTTGCCACCTATCTTGCGCGCACCGGGTATTCGCCGCATTTCTTCAGGCTTTTCTTGGTCACTCAATAAAATCTTGCGAATTGCGGCAGTGGTCATTCCAACTTTCTTGGCAAATTCTTCGATAACCATGATCTGCTCCTTGACATTTTCACGCAAGTCTATAAAATAAGCATATTGGATGAGGCGGAAATACACAAGCCCCAGACAAGCGAACGGCGCAGGTGTTACCAGCACCCACGCCGCTCTAATCCAATCCGTAGATCTATTACGAAAAAGGACTATCTCCATTATGGATCGTTTCCCCATTTCTGGCAATTCCGTTGAGTCGATTACAGCGGATTTGCCCCATCTCTCAACCCCTGCCTTGTCTGCTGTTCTCATCGTCACCACCATTTTCAGCACACACGACAAATCTGCATATGCGCCTGCTATCCGCGCCGCAATGCAGCAGGTCGCTCCTGAAGTTGCAGACAAACTGTGGATCGCGCTGCTGCTGGTCGAAGGGGGTGCGCAGTGACCCTCATCCAATTGTTTAGCCTCAAGGGGACACCGTTTTCCTTCGCAAAGCTTGCATCCGCATTGCAGGCAAACGACGTGCAGGCGTGGATCGAGGCGGGTGACACGATTGAGTTCCTGCGCAATGGCAGCGTTCGCCAGACGGCATTTGTCACCTATATCAGCCCCGAAGGGCGTATCGACTACGAATACGAAACGCTGTTTGGCAAAGAACGCTGGTACACGGAAGCGCACAAGGTCGTTGGCTTGCGCAAGGCTGATACAGGCGCGGCATATGGCTCTTTTGTTCAGTCGGTCGCTGTATAAACGCGCAATTTGTGGAGTTGCACCATGCCCGATGACGCTCTGATGTTTCGCACTTACAAGTATCGTCTCTACCCACGCAAGGCAGAAGTGCGTGCGTTGGAGACGATGCTTGAGCAGGGTCGCGAGGTCTACAATGCGGCGTTGGCAGAGTGCAAAATGCATTACGAGGCAACGGGCAAGGGCATCAAAGCGGGCGAACAGTGGGACTACTTCCGTGAGTGGCGCAAGCAACCGGGCATCCTGCTCAATGCCGCCAGCTTGAGCCGGATTTTGCGCCGCGTGGACAAGGCTTATGCCGCCTTTTTTCGCCGTGTAAGAGCAGGCGAAACGCCGGGACATCCGCGCTTCAAGCCATCCCAACGTTTTAACAGTCTCGACTACACCTACGGCGATGGCTGCAAGCTGAACGTTGACAAGCAAACGACGCTGT
>JANRJX010000082.1:0-3365 GCA_033763755.1 Chloroflexota bacterium | reverse complement strand
TTCATCTTTGCTGGGAAAGCACAGGTACACGCTGCCTTTATGTAACCCTGTCGCCTCCAGCACATCTGACATCGACGTTCCAGCATAGCCTTGCGTATTGAATAAGGATGCCGTGGTTGCAATGATGCGTTTTCGATTTTCTAGGGCACGGGTCATGGTTTGTTCTCGATTGAACCAGATTTGACCGATCGGTCAAAATCAATATACTCCAATGACCCGATGATTGTCAACCAGGCAATTTTGTGGGCTGTCAGCGTACAAAGCCAACCCGCTACTTGATCGAACCGGCCACCAGCCCGCGAATGAAGCGCCGCTGCAGGAGCACGAACAGGATCAACCCCGGCAGAATCATGATCACCCCAGCCGCCGAGATCAGCGAGTAATCCGCGATGTACTGTCCTGTGAACGAGCGATAGCTGACGGCGACCGTCGCAACCGCCGAGTCATGGAGGAAGGTAATCGCAAACAGAAACTCATTCCATGTGTATACGCTGACGATCAGGGCGACGCTGGCATATACGGGCCAGGAGAGCGGGAGGGTTACGCGTTACCACTCGTCAAACGAAAGGGAACCATTGCCTAAGCGCACAGAAGCCCATCGATTCAACAGCGTACACTGAAGTAGTAAGTGTTCTAATCGAGGATGAACAATGCGAAACCCTGTTTTCATTGGGCTTTTTTTGCTCATGATGATACTGCCAGTGCAAGCAGCTGATGAGGTATATCGGTTGCGTACTCCAGGTCCCGTGGAATACGTTGAGCGAGTCGGTAAAATCGCTCGTCAAGTGAACAATCAGGATTTATGGCAAACCGGTAATTTTTTCTCTTTCGTGACGGACATGGTCTTCAGGCGTTTCGCCAATCTCGATCAGGTGGATTATCGACAATTACTTGCCACGTATGACGCGATGGGTATTGGACAAGACGGCTATTTTTGGCGTCGAGGTCAATGGGTTGAAGCCATTCTTTCAGCCTGGTTGAGGCAGACACAACCGGACTTTGCGAGGAACAGTACGCTGCGCTTCGAGGATTTTGTCATCAACGTTCTGCCTTACGACTTCGATGCAGATGGGCGAAATGAGTACGTCTTGGATGTCAATAAAGGCCAGCTAACCGATCGCTATGAATGCGGGTATGAAGCTGAATATGTGAATTATCTCGTCGTCGGTTTGACGGACGAGGGATACCAGTTCATTGAGTCTCCGTTGTACTGGGAGGGTTATGGAATAGACTTTTCGTTTACCAATTTTGGGGAAGGCGGGCAGGTAGAAGTCGGAGTCGAAGACCTCAACGCGGATGGTCTGCCAGAGTGGTTGGTCCTCATAGGAGGTGAAACTTTTGGAGGACCTGGATTAGGGTATGAAAACGTTGGTCGGCTTTACATTCTCGGTTGGCGTGAGGGTCGTCTGGTTGATCTCGCGGCGCTGGGCAATGGTGAACAGTATCCCTATTCTGTAACGCATTATGGCGAAGACTCTTATGGCTGCGACACGGCGGTGCCCCGCGATGTCACGTGGGAGTTTCGCAACATTGACTCCGATGCTGCCCAAGAGATTCTCCAGCATCAGAACTATGAGGACAACTGGCAGTGCATTGCCCAATGGACGAAGGTGATCGATTGGGATGCGGAGCAGGATCAATATGTGCAGATCGATGAGCAACGAGGCTTTCTTGAGGATTCGCAAAACTGTGAGCGCCGTCAGGCGGAAGAAGCAATGTGGCTTGGGCAGTACGAGCAAGCGCTGACACATTACGAGCGCGCTTTAACGCTTGAACCGTATACGGATCCTGTTGAGAACAATCCCGGAGTCAGCGACTCTTCTCAGGCACAGGCGCGAAATCGCCGTATCACCTACGACCAGTATCATCTGGCGCGGATGGCGCTGGCATATCGGCTTACTGGTCAAGCGGACAGAGCACAGCCAATTCTCGATGCGCTGAACGAGCAGGAATTTTCATCGCAGGCAATCCAGTCCTTTGTTCAAGCTTTAATCGATGCACCGGAAACGCCCTTTGCAGTTTGCCTTGCAGCATATACGTCTTTTGCAGCGCAGCCTGTGGATTATCTGATGGGTCTTACGCAGGAACAAAACTTCAACGCAACCGTGCGTTACTCTCCTTCACGCATCGGTTGCGATCTTATGGGAATGCTTGAGGATGAGATAAACAGTCGAACGTTTACAAGCGACACCTCACCCGAAGATCATGTGCGTAACCTAGGATTGAGTGTTCGCAAAGTCGTTCAAGGGGACTTGAACGAGGATGGACAGGATGAATGGCTGGTGTGGAGTGAAACTCCAATCAACCCGCTTTTCTTTGCAGGGATAAATGATGGTCAGTATGCGGTCTCGATGCCTGCGGTCGATCCTTTTGATCATGCAGACGAGATTCATCTATGGGCATTGCCAGACAGGTTAGGTACGGCGGTTGCGTACCTTACACCCCAATATGAATATTACGTTTCTGAGCCTTGGGCATGTGTCTACGATTGCGCTGCGGGGGGTAGCGGGGGGGAATGCTCTCCCGACGGCTTCTTTGTCTTGACTATGTGGCGAATGGAGGGAAGCTCCCTTATCCCATTCTTGACAGAGGCGAATGTGTGTCGCTCCGACTTTGACGCCTTGTTCCCTGACGATGCGGGAAGTACGCAGATTGACGGTGGCACGTTGTTCTGGGCCCAAGAGAACAGAAGTGAGCCGATTGTTTATGAATGGGACTCAACGCGCCAAACCTTCGACGTGGCATCTCATGGAATCGAAGCGACTCCGGTGTCCACACTAATCGCAACAACGGAACCTCGATACTATTTCGTGCGTGAGGCACTCGATGCCAGAGATTACGCCACTGCGCTCGCCATGCTCGACGAAGCTGCCGTGTCAAATCAGGACTCCTATCGCCAAAACCCTGATTTGAGGTATGCGTACCAATATCAACGCGCGTTTGTCCTAGAGGCGCTGAATCGCCCAGAAGAAGCACTCTCCGAATATCTTGCCATCTATCAAGCTGCACCCCAGTCCGCCTGGGGTAGTTTGGCAAGCTTGCACTTTGAGATTGTGGAGTAAAGACTAGGCAGTGATGAACACGGCCAATCCAATCCTATTCGCCCACTATCCCAAAACCTGCCTCTGCCACGCGCTTCATGAGGTGCGGTGACGGCTCCGAAGCGCTGACGCAACCTCTGGCGTATCACGGTAGAGAAGGCGCTGCGGGTTGAACATCTCGCGGAAGTGCTGGGGGACCTGGATTCGAACCAGGATTAACGGATCCAAAGTCCGCGGTTCTGCCGTTGAACTATCCCCCAATGCGATGATTCGATTGTAGCGGAAGGCGCGCAGCGGCACAATGCGCAAAGCGCGCCCCCACGC
>JANRJX010000081.1:0-17212 GCA_033763755.1 Chloroflexota bacterium | reverse complement strand
GTGATCGCCCACATGCTCCCGTCGGCGTCGCGCAGTTCCGCTGTACACCAGCGCGCTGTGCCTGCGTCCAGCGTCCAGCTTGCCTCGCCTGCTGTCTCGACTGCCCGCGCCTCCTGCACCACGCCGTTGACGATCAGCCGCAGCCGGGCATCTTGCGGGGCAGCCGACCAGCGGACGCTCACGGTTGCGCGCTCACTCGGCAGCATATCGCCCATTATGCCAGCAGTCCCAGAGTCAGTGCGTGCATTCAGCAGCAGTTCGGGTCCGGCGCTGATGTAGGAATGCCCACGCTTGAGCGCGCTCAGAATGCCGTCTTCACTGAACGACCCGGCATAGACGACGTTGCTGGCGGCGCGCCCCTGCGCATCAGCGAGCGGGCGACCGTGAATATCTGTGCCGCTGGTCGCCACCAGACGATGCCCGGCGTTGAGCCAGCCGTAGTAGAGTTGCACGCCCTGCTCGTTGTAGTCATCCCACCAGCCGTTCCAAATTTCGACGGCGGGCGCGTTGCCCGGCATCATGTCGAGATGCTCCCAGTGGCAGCCGCAGCATTCGGGATCGCCGGGCGCTGTCGGGTGGGCGATGACGAAGAAGCGCCCGGCATCCAGCACACGCTGCGCCAGTTCCGGCATCGTCAGTTCGCGCTCAGTCCCCACGCGCCAGTCAAACCACTCATGCACGCCGAGCGCCAGCGCATGCCCGTAGAATGTCGAAAGCTCGATGCCACCGATGGCGACGAAGCCGTTTTCCGCCAGACTGCGATGCTGTGCCAGCCCTGAAATCGTGTTGTGATCGCTCAACGTCACGAAATCGAGACCGCGCCCACGCAAATAGGCGACCAGTTCTGGGATGTCCCAACTGCCGTCGGAGTGGATAGTGTGCGCGTGCAGATCGCCACGATACCAGCCGGCACCGCGCTCTGTGACGATGCCCGGCGCGTAGTGTGGCGCTTCTTCGCTGGCGGGCGTATCCGACCAGGTGATCGTCAGTTTATACGTTACAGGGATGGGCGGCTGGATACGATGCGAGAGCAGGAAGACCGTCCAGGTGCCGGGCATGATCGCGCCAGGCAGCGTTCCGGGCGTGGCGCTGGCGGCACTGATGTGATACCCCGCGCGGTTGGGGCGCGACCATTCGCCGCGCGTGCCGTTCGGGTCGTGGATGGCAAAGCTGATCTGCTGCGGGTACGGCTGCCCAT
Source organism: Chloroflexota bacterium (assembly GCA_033763755.1). GTDB lineage: Bacteria > Chloroflexota > Anaerolineae > Aggregatilineales > Phototrophicaceae > Flexifilum. Next base: position 16,014 of record JANRJX010000081.1, on the reverse strand, counting down.
CGGTGTGGATGGGATTGTATTCAAACTCCATGTGAAACTGTGTCATGCCCGCCGGAATGTCGAACGTATACGGGATGACGCGGCGGTTATCGGCGAGCGTTAGCGTGCCTTCAAAGACGAGACTCATCGTTGCTCCTGATGGGCTGGGACTGTGCACAGACGAGTCTAATCATCGCCTGCGTCTGTACCAGATCATCAGTCTTAATCTGCCAGTCGAGCGCTCGCCGGATCAAGTCGGCATAATCCGGCAGTCGCACCATCATCCACTGTGCGGCGGCAGGCTTGGACAGCACATCGCCCTGTTCAAGCGTGTACGCCATCCGGCACATCGACAGCACCGCGTATGCCTGATAGCCGAGATGCAGCAGTTTGGTCGGGTCTTTCAGCATCGGACACCACCAGATGTCGAGGATGATACGCACCGCTTGCTTGAGTGCGTCGGCTGTAACCGGATCGAGGAGCGTGCGCAGGTCAGGTCCGGCGACGGTGATGCCGTGCTGATACAGCACATAGCGCTGGACGATCCAGTCTTCGTCGAACTGGCGCACGCTTAAGCGTTCACCCACGCCGCGATCAATATGCGGGTGGTGGCGGTCGGCGTAGTCATAACGGCGGAAGGCTGCGCGCGGGATGTAAGCAGCTTCGATCTCGGTGGCGTAGCGCATCGGCAGCGCGGCGATGCGCTCGTGCAGCGCGGCGAGTTGCGCAATTGTTGCGTCTGGCAGCACGCTTTCGGTGACAACGACGTAGTCCACATCGCTGCCATCGGTGAAGGCGTTGAGTGCCAGCGAGCCGAACAGATACATGCCGACGAACTGGTCACCCAGTAGTGCGCGGATATGGATAAGCGCGTATTCGAGCAGCGCGTTGGCATCGGGATAGGGCGTGGGGGTGAAGGGCGTAGTGGTCATGATGATGGCTCCGGCGGTTATCGGCTTAAAGGTCAGCTGCCAGTCAGCTTTTGCAATGCCCGTTTGTTGGATTTCTATAGAATTATCAGCTATAGACACCTGTTTCACGGTTTGCGTTCGCGGGCGAGCAGCTCGATAGCAACGGCTTGCAGTCCCTCCACGGACGTTACGACTCGCCAGCATGGAACTCTGATCAATATAATTTACTCCAAACCAATACAGCGCGCTCCCGGATCTCAACAGAGGTATCATGAGTAAGTGCTTCAAGCATCGCTTTTAACTCATCATCCTGCAGCGGTAATTTCTCTAAAACCCACAGCGTGTGAAGCTGGTCAGACACGCGTCCTGATTTCAGTTCTTGCAGCACAAAGTCGCGGTACACCTTCATGAAGTGGTTCTCAAAATCCAGGGTCTGATGACACAGAAGTTGAAGCGAATACGGCGATTGAGGCACCCGATAGTTCCACTCCAGTTTGCACTTGAAGTACACTTGCTCCAAATAATCGGTCCAATCGTCGTTGATGAGTTCCCGGTAGAGAGTGACAAACGCTGACTTTCGGACAACATAGCGACGCGCAAGATGGGCGATAAGTGCTGTCGCTGCCCAACTGACATGCCGCACAAGGCCACGGGTGGTGTTTCCGACCACGTAGCCGCAAAAGGGGGCGTTTTGCGATGGGAAGGTAAGGGGTAATGAGACGTTGGGCGTTCGCTTGAACAAATGAATCGCGCGCCAGTAGGAAGTATGCAGACGATCTCGGCTCCAGTCCTCTATGGGCGGAAGGGGATACTTATCACGCACATCACTGCCAAACCATAAACGACCGCCTAACTTCAATGCCGGGTCAATTGTCCTGGTCGTGTGATCTAAAAGCTCAAAGTCGACCCGCACGCCAAAATCATGATCCAAACCTCTTGCAAGTTCCGCTACACCTCGTCGCTGATTGCTATCGAGTGTTCCCTTAAAGACCAATACAACATCAATATCGCTGTTTGCAACTGCAGTTCCATCTTCCTGACTGCCGATCACATAGCCTGCTTCCAGAAACAGTCCGAATTTATTCTGCACTGCGCTCATGACCTCGTCCATTACCAAAACTACGCCCCTCTCAAGACACACTGAGCCGACTGCAGGAGATAACTATGGCATGGTAATAAGCACTTTTAAACATGCAGTTAAGTGTAGTCGTATCGATTATGGAAACTATGCTGCGAGTCTATTGTGTTGCTCTCCTCCGCCCGCCCAGTGTGCGGAAGGCGGCGGGCGCGTGCTGGCGGCGATGATAGGCGTACCACTCGATCAGCAGGATTGCCAGCGCAGCCAGCGCCAGCCACGACCAGAACTCCTGCTGTCCAAGTTCCTGCTCGGTGCTGGGCGCGATCTCCGCTGCGCCGAGCGAAATGGTCTGGCGTGGCGTGATGTCGCTTTCCTCGCGCGAGAACAGGTTGACGGCGAACGGCACACGGTCGGTCACGTCGCCCGTGCGCGCCACTTCCAGCACGTACAACCCCGGCTGCGTCGTCTCGGCAAACGTTGGCGCGCTCGTCAGCGCCAGATCGCGCGCTTCGCCGTTCGGCAGCGTCACGCGCAGCGACAGCGCATCCAGCGGCGGCTGGATGGCGACGGGCGCACCCACCGCCAGCGCGGGTTCGCGGATGACGTTCTCTGGCGCGTACCATTCCAGCAGCGAAGCGATCAAAATCGGGAAGGCGATTTGCAGCGGCAAATCCGAATCGCGCAGGTCAAACGTCAGGATTGCCACCTGCCGTCCGTCGCTTTCACCCGCCAGCAGCAGTGCGCCGCCTTCCGCTGTGATCAGCGCGTCCGCCCAGCTTGCTGTCACCTCACGGAAACGCAGCAGGTTGACCGCGCTGAAATCGACATAGGTCATGCGCGGGTCGCCGCGTTCGACGCGGATGTCCGTCGTCGCTTCCGTCTGCGCCCCGACCGTGAACAGCGGCGTACTGGCAGGCGGATTGATCACCAGCAGGTCGCCCGTCGGCAGGGCATCGGGCAGCCAGCCATCCAGCACGATCAGGTCATAAGCGTTCGCATCGGATGGAATACCGTTGGCAAGATCGCCCATGAACAACTGCACGCCGGGCAAGCTCAACAACGCCTGCTCCATGAAGCGGTTACTTTCGGTCATCAGGAGCACGCGCCGCGCCCCGGCTGTCGGCGACACGGCAAAGGCGCTGTCGTCCAATGGCAGGTAATCGCGGAAGGTCGCGCCGGACGGCAGCGTCAACTGCGCTTCGACCGCCTCGTAGACCTGCGGCAGCGCGCTGCTGACGACGGGCAGGCTGGCGCGTGAGGGAATGGTATAGCGGTCGGCGCTGAAGATTGCGCCATCGACACTCAGCGAAAAGATGATCTCGACATCCGATGTGCTGTAGTTGGTGATCTCCGCAAACAGCTGCGCGGGTTCGCCCGGCAGCGCCCGCGCCGCCAGCGCTGTGATCGCCAGATTGTCCGCGCTCGTGCCAACCGGGACGAACTCAATATCGCCGGGGATGGGCGGGAAGCCGGACGCCGCGCCGATGCCACCATCGCTGATGACGACGACGTTGAAGTCCTGTGCGCCCGCTGCGCCTGCCGCTGCCAGCGTGAACGCCGCTACCCAGTCTGCCGGGGTGCTGCTCGGTTGCGCGCTGGCGATGGCGTCGCGCAAGAGCGCCGCGTCACCTGTGTAGCCTGCCAGCACTTCCGGCACGTCCGCCACACGAATGATCGTCATCGTATCGCCCGCGCTCAACGTATCGACGATCTCGTCGGCGCGGCGCTGCGCTTCGGCAAAGCGCGTGCCATCGCCGCTGTCCGTCGCGCTCATGCTGGCGGATGCATCCAGCAGCAGCGCGATCTGCCCGGCGCTGACGGCTGGCACGGTGATGTACGGGCGTGCCAGCGCCAGCACCAGCAGCGCCAGGATCAGCAGTTGCAGCAGGAGCAGCAGGTTGCGGCGCAGCTTTTGCCAGGGTGTGTTCGCCTCGCGGTCGCGCACGACCTGCTGCCACAGGTAGGTACTGCTCACGGTCAGTTCGCGCCGCCGCAGCCGCAGCATGTAAAGCAGAATGATCGGGATTGCGAGTAAGCCAGCGATGAGCGCCAGCGGTGTCAGCAGGGACATGGGCAGAAACCTGTGATGATTTTTCTGTAGGGGCAGGATGTATCCTGCCCTCGCCAATTCAACCACGAACACGGGGAAAGGGCAAAGAGTGTCCGCGACTATTGCTTTATCGCCAGCGTTGTGCCACCCTTGCGCCAGCGTTCGAGGGTTGCGAGGATGTTTGCACATGACTGACGCGATACGTTCCAAACTCATCACGCTCTACGGCGACGCAGCCGGGCAGCAAACCTACACGCGGCTGCTGGCGCTCATCGGCACAGCCGCGCCGCCGCAGCCGCGCACGTTCGCCTTTTCCGAGCGCGATGTGGTTCTGATCTGCTATGGCGACCATGTGCGCGGGGAAGGCGAAGCGCCGCTGACCACGCTGCACCGTCTGCTGCGCGAGCGCATCAAACCCGCTATCAACACCGTTCACCTGCTGCCGTTCTATCCCTATTCGTCCGACGACGGCTTCTCGGTCATCGATTACTACGCGGTCAACCCCGACGTGGGGACGTGGGACGACATCGCCGCCATGCGTGCCGACTTCCGGCTGATGTTCGATGCCGTCTTCAACCACATCTCGGCACACAGCGCGTGGTTCCAGGCATATGTGCGCGGTGAAGCGCCGTATGACCGCTTCTTCATCTCGGTTGACCCCTCGCTCGATCTCTCGTTGGTGCGCCGCCCGCGCACGCTGCCGCTGCTGACGAAGTTCGATACGGCGCACGGTGAAAAACACGTCTGGACGACGTTCAGCGAGGATCAGATCGATCTTGACTTCGCCAATCCCGACGTGCTGGTCGAGATGGTGCGCGTCCTGCTGTTCTATGTCGAGCAGGGCGCGGCGCTCATCCGCCTGGATGCGATTGCCTACATGTGGAAGATCATCGGCACGACCTGCATCCATTTGCCGGAGACGCATCTGGTCGTGCAACTGCTGCGCGATGTGCTGGATGTCGTCGCGCCGCAGGTGGCGATCATCACCGAAACCAACGTGCCGCACGACGAGAACATCTCCTACTTTGGCGACGGGCTGAACGAAGCGCAGATGGTCTATCAGTTCTCGCTGCCGCCGCTGATCCTGCACAGCTTCCGCCTGGGCGATGCCAGCGCGCTGACGGCATGGGCGAACACGCTCCACCCACCCAGCCATATGACCAGCTACTTTAACTTTACGGCGTCGCACGATGGCGTCGGTGTTACACCGCTGCGGGGTCTGGTGCCGGACGAGGCGATTGACGATCTGTGCGCGATGGTGACGGCGCACGGCGGCTTCGTCTCGTACAAGAACAATGCCGATGGCAGCCGCAGCCCTTATGAGATAAACATCACCTACTTCGACGCCATCACGCATCCCGACCTGACGGCGCGCAATCCGGCGCTCGCCTGTCAGCGCTTTATGTGTTCACAGGCGATTATGCTGGCGGTGATGGGCGTGCCGGGCATCTACTTTCACAGCCTGTTCGGTTCACGTAACGACCTGAACGGCGTGGCGCTGACCGGGCGCAATCGTTCGATCAACCGCGAAAAGCCCAGCGCCAACGTCCTGATGCAAGAACTGGCGCAGGAGGGCAGCATCCGTCAGCGCGTTTATACGGCTTACATGCGGCTGCTCGCTATCCGCATCGCCGAACCCGCGTTTCACCCGCTCGCCGCGCAGCGCGTCCTGTCGCTGCATTCGGGCGTGTTCGCGCTCGAACGCACGGCGCAGGGCGGGGTAGGTCGCGTGATCGCATTGCACAATGTCGCGGGCGTTCCCCTCACGCTCGACATCCCCGTGCCGCCCGCCAGCACATGGCGCGATTTGCTCACGGAGCAAGCTTACACAGCCGAGGGGAATGCGCTGCGCGTGACGCTGCCCGCGTTTGAAGTCGTGTGGCTCAAGCAAGACTCGTAATAAACGGTAATTGTTGACAGCCGAAACGTTTCGGGAAAATGATGCCAGGAAGATTTTGAGTGCCGTCTCAGACACGCAAGACAGGGGCACTTGTTTTCCAGCAATCGTGATTGGCATCGCTTCGTTTGTGATTTATAGCCAGTTGGGGCTGCGCGGCAGACTGTCAGGGATTATCATCGTCTACATGTCTGGCAGGCTCGGTCATTATCACCGTGCCTGTGATTGTGCTGTTCTTCTTCTTTGAGCGCTTCCTGACACGCGGGCTAACGGCAGGGGCGGTGAAGGGATAATGAATGTCCGCGCTGACACGGCTGCATAACCGCATTGACCTTGACAACATCCCGTTTACGGATCGCGGCACGCGACTGCTGCTGTTCCTAAAGTACAACGAAATCTCAATCCGACTGGCGGAACGCTGGGCGAAATGGGAGCGACTGGTCGGGCATTACCGCCAGCGCCCGCCGATTGTGGATCGCCTGCGCATCCTGGACGCCAACGGGCAGGTGCTGGTCATGACGCCAGACACGTACCCGCACGCTGCCGGTCTGTTGACCGAAATCGGGCGTTTTGAGTGGGTGTTCATCGACCCTGAAACGATGATGCTGCGGCTGCCACAGGCGCACTTCACGCTCTCCTACATTGTGCGCGCCGAACGTGGGCAGACCGACCGACGCGGCGCGATGTTTCACGGCAAGCGCAACGTTGCCTATACGACCAACGCCACTATCGTCAGCAACGTCATCACCCAGATCAGCGACGAACTGTTCGAGGTCACGCTCAATGTTGACGCTGCGACGGGCGACGAGGTGCTGTTGATCAATATCACCCCCCGGCTGGCGTATAACCGCGCCATCACGCATCCCAACATCGTCCTGGACGAAGCACGCCAGCGCTGGCAAGCGTGGTTCGACGCCGCTCCCCCCATCGCCGAGCAGTACCGCGATCATTACGAATATGCATGGTGGGTGATGCGTATCGGGCTGCTCAATACGCGCTACTTCTTGACGCGCGAGGCGTGCGTGCCGTCGAAGATCCATTACGTCGGCGTGTGGCACTGGGATCAGTTCTTTCATGCGCTGGCGTATCGCCATATCGATCAACGCTTGGCAGAAGACCAGATTCGCATCGTGCTGGATCATCAGCGCGAGGACGGGATGCTCCCCGATGCTATCCACGATGAGGGACTGGTGACACGGCTAACGCTGCCTGTCGAAGCGGACGTAACCAAGCCGCCGCTGGCAGGCTGGGCAGTGCTGAAGCTGTATGAAAAGTCTGGCAGTCGCGATTTCCTCGAAGAGGTCTACGAACCGTTGTCGCGCTGGCAAAACTGGTGGATGGCGTACAGCCGCAGCGAAGGCGTGCTGTGTGAGTATCGCCACCCGTTTTCATCGGGACTGGACGACAGCCCGCTGTGGGATGACGGAATGCCCGTTATCGCGCCCGACCTGAACACGTATCTGTGTCTGCAAGCGGAAAGCCTCGCCTCGATTGCCGATCTGATCGGGCTGCCTAACGAGGCGCAGCACTGGCGAGTGATGGCGGACGAGCTGGCAAAGGCAATGCTGACAACGCTGTGGGATGAGGGCAGCGGAGTATTTCGCGCCCGGCACAAAGGCGAAGCCGTGAATGTGCTGACGCCGTTTAACCTGCTGCCGATGTGGGTCGGGCGTTACCCGCAAGCGGTTGTGGCGCGGCTGCTGGCACATCTGCAAAACCCCGATACCTTCTGGTCAGGCTTTCCACTGCCGACTGTCGCTTTCAACGATCCCAAGTTCGACGCTAAACAAATGTGGCGCGGACCGACATGGGTGAACATCAACTATCTGTTCATCGAGGCGTTGACTCGTCTGGGCGAGCATGAACTGGCGGGCGACCTGCGTCGCAAGACGCTTGACCTCATCATGCAAAACCGCGACATTTACGAATACTACGACCCGCTGACAGCAGAACGCCCGCCGAAATCCGCGCCTATCTTCGGTTGGACTTCAGCGGTATTCATCGATCTGGCGATTCAGGAAACGGCGAAATCTCACTCCCCTTAGACCCACACAACAGAGAGTTCCACCCCCTCTCAAAAAAGATGGGACAGAGGTGAGGTTAGGGGTAGGCGCAAAGTTTCATCTGCGTACCTGGGCGCTGGGAATGGTCAGAGCAGCGGTCTCTCGCTTCGCAAGTGACTTTGCGAACCAGTTCGTGTCGATGAAGAAACACACCCTGCCCATATGATCGCCGTAGAAGAAGGCGACGAAGAGGACGCACGCCGCCAGGAAGGCAGCCGAGATGCCACACCAGACCAAGCCGATCTCAAAGAACAGGACTGCCCAGGTAAGCTGAAACGCGACGAAGAACGCCTCCGCCAGCACATACGGATAGTGGATTTTGATCTTATAGCGCTTCCTGGCTGTAGAAGTCTGTTTCGCTGCGCCGTTCACACTGGCGGCTTTGGGCGTGCGTTCAAACTCGCTGTGCAGCGAACCAAACAAGCCCTCTACGAAGGCACTGAATTGATGCGGCAGTAACCCTGTGCTGATGATGACCTGCGGAATGATGCGCGCCGCACGCTTCAGGAACGTGAAGATAGTCAGCCGTTCCTGATAGGTATGTTTGGTTTCCAGCGATGCCAGCGTCGCGGATAGACACAACCAGACGATACTCGGCAGCAGATAAATGTACAGACCCATCGTCGCATCCAGTGCGCCGAACCAGTAGCCGCTGTAAATCAGGAAGGGCAGCATGATGATCCAGAGCATCCAGACGGGCCACTGCCACGAGATACACATCTGGTAGAGCAGATTGAGCTTGCGCAGCCACGACGTTTGATATTGGAACAGCATTGTTCCCAGGTGCATCCGTTGTAACTGAACCCAACCCTGTGTCCAGCGTTTCTGCTGCGCCTTGTACGCGGTGTAGGTCGTCGGCAGTTCGCTCGGCACGACGATCTCTTTGACAAACTTCGTCCGGTAGCCGGCGAACAGATGACGGAAGCTCAGTTCACAATCTTCGACCAGACTGGTCGCCTTCCAGCCACCGACGCTCTCGATCGCTGACGCGCGCCAGACGCCTGCCGTCCCGGTGAAGTTGACGAATTTCCATACGGCAGAGCGCCACGACATTTGCAGCGTGTGATGGTCATCCACCCACAGCGATTGCGAAAGGGTCAGCGCCGATTCTTCGTGATTGAGATGGCCCCACTGAGCCTGTACCAGCGCCAGCCCGGTATCGGGCGTGCCATCTTCGAGATAGAAGTGCGGGATTGTCCGCAGCAGAAAATCGCGAGGCGGTACAAAGTCAGCGTCGAAGATGACGATAAACTCGCTGTCGGTTTGCCGCCGTCCTTGCTCCAGCGCGCCCGCCTTGTATCCCTGACGGTCGGTGCGGTGCATCGCGCGGCAGTCGATGCCTGACGCCCGCACTTCAGTACAGACCTGCTCTACCAGACGGCGCGTGTCGGCATCTGTCGAATCATCGAGTACCTGTATTGAAAAGCGGTTTCTGGGATACTGCATCGCTGCCGCCGCTTCGATGACACGGCGCGCGACTGCGTGTTCGTTAAACATCGGCAGTTGTACACAAACGGTGGGATAATTCTGCGGCAGTTTCCCTGCTGCTTCCGGCTTGCGCCCGCGCCAGAAAAAGCCAATGCGTTCGATAATGCCGAACACCTGAAACCACAAAATCCCCAGAATCGGCACGTGCATCGCAGCGGTGATCAGCAGCCAGGTGGTGCTGCCTGCTGCGTCGCTTGCATCATGAGAGTCGGATACGATTAAGAACAGCGCCAGACCAAACGCGACAATCAGCAACCCAACGCTTACTATCCACCACCTGAACCCTAGTCTCTGTGAACGCTGTCCTGAATACGATACTGAACTTGCAACGTTTTTCATGGTACCAACATCTCCCTAGTGCGATCCTGGCTATATCGACTAGAGAGGTCGGAAAAAGTTGCAGCGAGTTTTTACCGATTTCGTATCTTCTCATGTGTGTCTTAAGTTATCAGCATTTTGCCTGGCAATGGGCATCATGCATCTGGCTGTCGTTATCCTTCATGACATTCCCTCAGCGCCAATCGAAGCGGGTGATTACGCCTTTGGCTTCTCCGGTGTCGTCACGGTGACAGTCGGCGTTGTTACGGTCACGGCGGGCGGCGCATCGCTGCTGCTATCGACGCTTTGCAACCGCTTGAACAGCAATGCCACGCGGTCAATCGTGCGGTCAAAATCTTCGCCGCTCAGCGCTTCCACTTTTGTGCGCAGCGTCTCCGCTACCTCCGGGATATTCAACAGCAGATCCATGAACGTGTTGCCCGTCCCGTTCCCGCTGCCATTCCCATTGCCGTTACTGTTGCCAAACTGCACTACACGCACGTTGCCGCCCAGCCCGGCAAGCGCTTCCGCGATGGCGCGCGCCTTCTCGATTTCGGCTTTCGTCACCTGCTCAACGATGAACTGACGCAGGTTGATCGAGTCTTCGGCGGCGGTAGCAGCCGCGATTTCGCGCCGACCCTCTGCCTCTGCCAGCAGCCGCGCTTTTTCGCCTTCCGCCTCTGCCACTTTCTGCGCCTGTGTCGCAGCCGCCATCTCGCGCAGACCTTCTGCTTCTGCTACCAGCCGTGTGCGCTCTGCCTCGGCTTCCGCAACCTTTTGCGCCTGCAGCGCTGCTGCCTGCGCACGACCGGTGCGTTCGGTTGCCTCTGCTTCAGCTTCGGTGCGCTTGCGAGTCGCCATTGCCTGCGCTTCCGCCTCGATTTCGATGCGGCGGCGCTCTGCCTCGGCGCGGATTTCTGCCGCCTGCCGTGCGGCACGGGCTGGCACGAGGACTTCGGCTTCCTGCTGCTGCTCGACCGCCAGCGCTTTCTTCTGCTGGATTTCCTGCTCAGACGCGGCTTTCTCCGCCTCAACCTTGCGCTGCACTTCAACTTCGCGCAGGCTGAGTGCCTCGCGCTGCGCCAGAATCGAGCGCTGTGCGTCCAGTTCTGCCTGTTCCGACGCGCGTGTCGCTTCAGCGGCTTTCACGCGCGCCTCGCGCTGCGCCTCTGCCTCGGCAATCGCCGCGTCGCGCTTGATAGCTGCGATCTGTGGGGCAGCCATCGCCTGCAAATAGCCCTGGTTATCGTTGATCTCTTCGATACCCATACTGATGATGCGCACCCCCATCGCCGTGATGTCGTCCGCCGCCAAATCCTGGACGCGCTGGACGAAATCGTCACGGTCACGGTGGATCGTCTCGACGCTCATCTGCCCGACGATGGCGCGGAAGTTGGCGCTGAGGGTTTCGAGGATAACGCGCTGAATTTCGTCGCGCTTTTTGTCGAGGAAGGCGCGGGCTGCCGTCTGGAGCGCTTCCTGAGTGCTGTCGATTTGCACCTGCGCCACCCAGTCAAGCTGAATCGGCACGCCATTCACGGTGTAAACCTCGTCCTTCTCGGTCTTGATGGTCATGATCGTCACGTCCATCATCTTGAATGTTTCCAGCACCGGCACGATGAGCGCTCCGCCGCTGGTGACATAACGCGGGTTGCCGCGCCCGTAGATGACCATGACCTGGTTAGGTGGCACGCGCTTGTAGGAAGTCAAAATCAGGATGATAAACAGCGCAATGACCAGTACAATGACAACGGGCAAAATGAATTCAGCCATAGTCAATTCCCCTTATGCTCTCTCAATCTTTCTGACGATCAAAAAACGCCCTTCGACATCGACAATCGCCACACGGTCGCCGCGCTGGAGTGCCGCACCATCGATTTCACGGACGGGGTACTTGAGGATGGTATCGGCTTCGACGAGCGCTTCGCCCGTCTTGCCCGGCGCGCTGGCTATGGTGATCTTCGCGCCGCGCCCGATCAGGTCGCTATGGGCAAAGTTGATGGGCTTGCTTTCCTGCTTGCGCAACTGCCGGAGCGCGACCAGTCCCAGACGCGACATGACGAAGCCGAGCGCCACCGCCGTCAGGATCGTGCCGATCAGGTTCCAACTGAGCAGCACCCCCGTCAGCCCGAACGCACCGAACACCGCCATGAAGACGGCGATGAGTGCGCAACCCATGCCGTCCATGCCGGCATCAAGACCGAGCGCGCCATCAACGTCGATCAATTCAAGGGTGTCGGCAAGCCCCAGCACCATGAGCAGCAGGTAGCCGACGCCGATGACCATGATTGTGCCAAAGACAAATTCCACGCGCGCATCGCTCCTGTGCGCTCAACCTCACGTCGGCTGCACCCGACGCGAGCCGAAGGCGCACCCCTCGCCATTGGCAACCGAGTGCAAAGCGGAGGGAGTGAGGTAGCTATCGATTGACAAGTGATGACCTCTATTGTAACGGGATTTTGTGTGAGTGATCCATGCATCGCTCCTCAATGGTTGGTGAGTACGGGGTAGAAAGCTGGGCAGCGGTGGTATAATTGCTTTTCGTATCACGCACTAAAACCTGGCTTGAGGTTCAATTGTAATGTCGAAATCAGATCAGTTGGCAGTCGGCGCGTCTGCGCCCGACTTTACCCTCCTCGATATAGAGGGGCAGTCCGTCACGCTCGCCAGCCTGTGGGCGAACGGACCCACCATTCTCACGTTTCTGCGCCACTTCGGCTGACCGTTCTGCCGCCGGATGCTTTCTCAGTTGGAGGAAGCCAAAGCAGAGTTCGCAGCCGCCGGGCTGCAAGTCGTCGCCGTCGCGATGGGACAGCCCAAGCACGCCGCCCAGTTCTGCGGCTCGCTTGCGCCCAGCTTGCGCTGTCTGGCGCACGAAGACGCTGCGCCCTACTATGCCTATGGCTTGAGTCAGGCAGGTATGGGCGAATTGATGTCACTGAACGTCATGAAAGCGGGCATGGAAGCCGCCAAACAGGGCTTTGTGCCGGGGCAGGTCATCGGCGACCCGCGTATGATGCCGGGGACCTTCATCGTTGATACGCAGGGCAAGATCGTCTGGCGCTACTACGGCAAGGACGTGAGCGACCACCCGACAAACGCCGAGCTGCTGCGCGTGGGCGCGAGTATCACGGCTTAAGTTCAAAATCGCATTCTAACGCAGCGGCACAGAGATGGAGAGACGCATGGGCGAACCGCTGGATCGCCTCTCCACTGCAATTTCTATGTCTCTGCGACGCTGCGTTAAGAATTTGCCTTACGAAACGAGGGTGTCTTCGTAGATGACCGGGTTGGCGACGACGCGCGCTACCGGGCACTTGCCACCGATCTCCATCAAGCGCGCCTCTGGCTCAGCGATCGCACCCCGCCTGCATTACCACGAATGCACCAGAAAGCGCCCGACCAGCAGTGCCTTGTTCGCGTCTGCCGTCGGTGCATCCAGGCGCACGCCGTCCCACCATTGATAGACGATCAATTGCAGATCGTACTGACCGGAAACAAGCGGGTACGGTAGTATCAGCTCGCGTTCCTCAACGTAGTAACGCCCTGGTTGCCATTGACTGGTTTGTTCTGGACCCTCTAGTGGGCGCGGCGGCGCGTTGTTTTCGACACTGCCGTCGGGTGTCGCTGTGAACAGGTTAACGCTGTAATCCAGAGTGAGCACCTCATCCACCGACCACCAGATCCGGGCGCGCAGCGTCTCGCCTTCATGGAAGATCGCTCCGGCGTAGGTCGGCGCGCTCAGGATTTCGACTCCGTGCAGGCGCAGTCCGTTCTCAAAGCGAATGCCTTCACGATCAGGAGGCGCTTCGTAGAGGCGAAACAGGCAGGCGGGCGGACCAAAGTATTTGCCTGCCACACGCCCTGCAGTTACACCCTCTCGCGTTGCCGGATCCTGCAGCCAATCAGTCGAAACATACCAGATGCGACGGGCATCGCTGTAGCTGCCAACGTAAGGCAGCCCGTTGGGAAAAAAGACGCGGTGGAAATAATCCCACGCCTCAATCGGTGCACAGATGTTATTTTGGTCCACTACAACCACGTCGCCCGGCAGCATGTACCGCTGAAGTTCGCGCAGGTGGATATTGAGCGTAATTTCGGAAAAGAACTGGTCGCGCTGGTACGCGGCTGCTGCACCGGGGTACAGTGCCAGCGCTGCCAGCCCAACCACCGCGACGCCTCGCCCTACTGCTGGAAGCTGTGCCAGCCCGAACGCCATCCACAGCACGATACCGGGCATCACCCACCACAGATAGCGCAGGTCTTGGAACAATCCAAGGCGATGGTGCAGCAGATACATCGGCAGTATCAGCGCTATCCACGCCAGCAGCGCAAACGCCCGCAGACGAACGCTGGGCTGCCGAACCAGGGCGGCGAAGGCAAGCAGTGTCGCCACCGTACAGACGACCAGCCACAGGAGTGCGCCGCCACCCGCGAACTGACAGAACGACTCGACCAGTGCCTGCGGCAGCGGCGGCAGCGCGATGAGCGCGTTCGTGCCAGTGCGCGTGGAGATGAACTGCCAGTTGACGATGATGTGTGCCAGCGGCAGCGGTACCGCCATCACTCCGGGCAGCCAGAGCCGCCAGACACGGCGTGGGAAACAGACGGTAACTAACACGCCGATCGCAACCAGCGCGAGTGCCGCCGTGAAGTGCACGAAGAACATCACGACGCTGCTCAGCGCCAGCCAGAAAGCGCGGCGGAACGTTGGCTTTTCCAGGTAACGCCAGGCGAGCAGAAGCACGATGGGCACCAGCATGAGCAGGATGCCATACGCGCGCAGCAGCAGACCGAGGAAGATGCTGAACCCGAATCCGGCGTAGATGACCAGTGCCATCAAGGCTGTTTTGTGGTTCCAGATGTGCCGCACCGCTGTGTACAGGCAAGCGCCGCCGAGCAGCGAAATCAGGACTGACAGCATCCGCAGGGCTTCCGGCGTCAGACCGACGATCTCCTTCCAGCCCCAGATAGTCATGAAGTATGGAAACGACCAATCCGAAGGCGTCCAGCGGATCACATCGAGCGGCGTGCCGAGCGTCTGCCAGATGGACCAGATTTCGTCGGCGTTCATCGGCAGACTGTGCACATAAATCATGCGTGCCCAGGCAGCCAGCAGCAGCACAAGCACTACCGACCACAGACGATACGTTTTGGAGGGTTGGGCGAACACCATAAAGGAGATGTCTTACGACACCAGCATGTCTTGGTAGATGACCGGGTTGGCGACGACGCGCGCTACCGGGCACTTGCCACCGATCTCCATCAAGCGCGCCTTTTGCTCGGCGTCGAGGTTGCCTTCGATGCTGTAGTGCTTGCGGACGACGTGGAGGATGCCTGTCGGTGTCACAGTATCGGGGTACACCGCGGGATCGACCTTTTCGAGTTCGAGCGTAACCTGCACCTTCTGCAAATCCCAGCCTTTGCGCTGCGCATACAACTTCATCGTGATGACCGCGCACGCACCGAGCGAACTGAGCAGGATTTCGGTTGGCTTGGGTCCCGAGTCCAATCCACCATCCTCGACGGGTTCGTCTGCGAAAAACTCGAACTGGCGCACATCGATCTTCGCCTGCAAACCTTCGTCCAGCGATACCGTCGCTGTCACATTACCCATCACATGCTCCTGATGATCTAAACCTTAAACAATTTTCTTTTAACGCACAGGACGCAGAGATCGCAGTGTAGGCACGACCCGCCGGGTCCTCTGTGCATAGGCACACACATATCCTTCTGCGTCTCTCCACTTTTGCGCCAGTGCGTCAAAATTCTTCTGTTGGCGTTCTTGGCACTACGCGCGCTTGATGCGACGCAGCCCCTGGAACTGCGGCTTGCCCTGGATTTCCTTCCAGCGCTCGTCGCCGCCGTCGGTGTGCCATTCGACACAGAACATGCCGTCGGTCGTCTGGTAAGCGAACGACGGGCGCATCATCAACACCTGGCGCATCACGCCGATGATTTCCTTGCTTTCCTGTGCCATGCGCAGGATGAACCACTTGCCCGGCTGGAACTCGAAATCCAGTGGCATATCGCCCCATCGTCCCTGCATCTTGATCGGCGTTTCCGCCTGCGTGCAGATCATATGGATGTTGGTGAGACGGTTCTTCCAGAGTGTGGAATTGACGCGCTCCTCAATGAAGTACGGGCGAGGAGCAGGCGTGGTGTAAAACCAGGTGCGGGCGTCGGTTGCCATCAGTCAGTCTCTTTTCGTTCCGTGCATGTACTGAATG
>JANRJX010000080.1:0-69088 GCA_033763755.1 Chloroflexota bacterium | reverse complement strand
AACGCCCGCGCCGTCACCAACTGCGTCAGGCGATACGCCGGGTACACGCCCGCCAGCAGCGCCGCGATGACCGCCACCGCGAACGCCGACAGCAGTTCCGCAGGCGTCCACGTCAGGTTCATCGTCCAGCCGAACGAGCGCACGTTGATGACCGCGATCAGCACCACCGCCAGCACCATGCCAATCGGCAGCGCCAGCACGCCCGCTGTCGTCCCCATCAGCCCGGTTTGCAGCAGCGTGTAGCGCCAGAGCTGCCCCGGCGTCAGCCCGACCGCGCGCATCGTGCCGTACTGCCGCGTCTGCTCCAGTTGCAGCGCCAGCAGCGCGCTTAAAATGCCGATGAACGCCACAATCGTCGCCAGCAGCCGCAGCGCAATCGTAATCGAAAACGCCTGCTCGAAGACCTGGAACACGTTCGCCCGCAGCGCCGCGTTGCTGCGCGCCTGCATATCCGTGCCGACCAGCGCCGTCCGCACCGCCTCCAGCGCTGCCGCCGCGTCCACGCCCGGCTCTAGGAACACCGCCATCGTCGAGATGAACGGGTCGTCCCAGGACTGGCGATAGATGCGATCCACCATGAACACCGTCCCCTGATCTGCCCCGTAGTCGTAGTACACGCCGACGATCTCGAACGTCTGCGCGCCACGATCGGTCAGCAGCGTCAGTTGATTATTCTCCTGCGTGATGCCGCGACGGAAGGCGAACGGCTCGCTGACCATGATCGCGCCGTCCTGGAGCGCCTGCCAGTAGTCTTCGCGCGGCACGCTCAGCCAGACAAAGCCGCGCCGATCCGTGACTTCGCCATCCGCGACCGCCAGGTTGACGGGCGGAAGATTCGGGTAATCGGGCGCAACGACTTCCACGCCGCGTCCGGCGGACACACGCGCCACGCCGTCCACGTTTGCCACAACATCCACCAGGGCGCGGTCAATATCGGCGGTGATACGCGTCTCCGTCACTGCCGTCGGTGAAATGTAGATGTCCGCACCCAGCGTGTTGTCCAGCCAGTCCGATACCGTATTGCGGAAGCTGGCGATCATCACACTGACGCCGACGATCACGCTCACGGCGACGGTCAGCGCGGCGACCGCGACGGATGTGCGGCTCAACGAACGTGCAACTGCACGCGGAGCCATCCGCCCCAGCACGCCGAAGACACGCTCCGTCACGGGCGATGCCGCGCCCATAAAGACGACTAGCAGTGCAGGCGTGAACAGCGCACCGCCGACCACGACCGCAAACAGACCCATGAAGCTGACGACAACGCTTTCGCCGGGGATGCTCAAAAGCACAGCGCCAGCGATGCACAGCGCGACCGCTGCCAGTGTGATCAGCGGCAGCAGCTTGAGCGTACCCGCCTCGGACTCCGAGCGGCGCATCGTGCCGACGGGTGGCATGCGCGTGGCATCGAGCGATGGCACAATCGCCGCACCGATGCTGGCAGCAATGCCGATCAGCGCGCCCTTCAGCAGCGTCAGCGGGTCCACCGTCACGCGCTGCACATCGACCGCGAAGTACAGATCGCTGATGGTCTGCGCGACGATGCCGACGGCGAAACGCCCAAAGATGATGCCGAGTCCCAGTCCAAGCGCCACGCCGATCAAACCGAGCAGCGCCGCCTCGCCGATGATCAGCGTGAAGATTTGCCGTTTGCTCGCGCCCAACGCGCGCAGGATACCGATGATCGCCCGCCGCTGGACGACGCTGAACGTGACCGTGTTGTAGATCAGGAAGACGCCAACTACCAGCGCCAGCAGGCTGAGCGCTTGCAGGTTCAGCTCAAACGCGGCTGTCATCTGGCGCACCGCGCTGTTTTCGTCGTCGGGCGTGGTCATAAACGCACCCGTCGGCAGGAGGGCACGAATTGGCGCGAGGTCGGTGTCGGCGGGCAATATCAGGTCAATGCGTGTGATACTGTCCGGCTGCCCTACAAGTTCCTGCGCCGTCGCGATGTCGGTCAGGATCAGCGTCTCGATTGCCTGCGCGCTGACATCGTCGTCCGCCTGGATTGTGCCGATCACGCGCACCTGGGCATCGCGCCCCTTCGGACGCAGCGTGATCATATCGCCTGCCTGGACGCCGTAACGCTCAGCAATCGTCTGGCTGATCAGGACAGTGTTTGGTTCTGCGATAAAGCGGTTGAGCGCTTCAAACGCCGTCTGCTCATCGCCTTCGACGTTAACGGTCGTCAGGTAACTGCGGAACGGCGGCTCGGCGAACGGATCGACGCCCAGCAGCAGCAGCGGCTGCCCACCGAGTTCGACCGCCGTCACATACTCCTCAACGACAGGCGCGGCTTCGCGAATCCCCAGCCCTAGCCGCACGTCGCGGTAGATGCTGCTCGGCAGACCGCTCGGTCCGCCAATGATTTGATGGGTCGCCCTGCCTGTGATCGTTTCGGTGCTGAGGTTGAAGGCGCGGAAAGCGCTGCTGTTGGCAATGTCGATGGCAATCACCATCGCCACGCCAAGCGCCACGCCTAACACGAAGAGGACGCTTTGCAGCAGTCGGCGGCTGATGTAGCGCCCCGCCAGGCGCAGAATGACCGGAGTTCCCATGACAGTACAACCTGAACCGCTTACTGTGAAATCTTTCACAATTGTACAGGTTGTACTGCCCAAATCGGGTGAGACGACCGTGAGACTTTGTTCAGCGGCTTAGTTCACGCACATACACCGGCTCAAGCTGCATTTCGCTGTAGCCCAACCGTTGCAGTGCTTCCTGCGCCACCGAGCGAAACTTGTCATGATCGGACGTCAGCATATTCATGAGCGCAGGAATGGCACGAGCGTCGCCCAGTTTGCCAAGCGCTTCCGCCGCATACATCGGCGTCTGGTAGCCCGGCGCGTCCAGCGCTGCGATCAACGGCTCTACAGCGCGGGCATCGCCTAACATGCCGAGCATGAGTGCGGCGCGACCGCGCGCGATCAAGTCTTCATTACGATTCGAAACGACAGTAATGAGTGTACGAACGGCTTCCTCGCCACCAATCATGCCCAATTTCATGATTGCGGTGCGACGACGGTCTTTGTTGACATCGCGCAGCTCAGCGAGGACTTGTCGGAGTTCGGGAAGTGAATCTGGCATCATGCCCCCTCAAGCACAGGCAGTTCAAGGTGGTTCGTCATGTCTGCTTTGCCTGCGGTGATAAACAGCTTACCTTCGTGAATGCGACAGACACGATCCGCCAGCGGGACAATCTCGGGATTGTGTGTCGCCATAATGAGTGTACGTCCGGCGTCGCGCGTCAGTTCCAGCAATAATTGCATTACTGCGCGCCCGGTATCTTCATCCAGGTTGCCTGTCGGTTCGTCCGCCAGCACCACCGCTGGCTCGTGCGCCAGTGCGCGGGCAATCGCTACGCGCTGCTGCTCACCACCGCTCAGCTTATCAGGAAAGGCGTCCGCCCGGTTGCCCAGCCCCACTCGCTCCAGCAGCGTGCGGCAGCGCTTTTCAGCAGTCGCTTTCGCAACGCCGCGCAGTTCGAGCGGCAGGGTAACATTTTCGAGGACGGTCAGGGTTGGAATCAGATTAAAGAACTGGAAAATAATGCCTATATGATCGCGTCGGAAAAGCGTCTGGCGATACTCATCAAGCGCCGTAATGTCGGTCTCGTCAATGAGGATTTGCCCGCCGTCTGCTTTGTCGATGCCGCTGATGAGGTTGAGCAGCGTGCTCTTGCCACTGCCGCTTTTGCCGAGGATGACAAAAAACTCGCCCTGCTCAATCGTGAGGTCGATAGCGTCGAGAATGGTGCGGCTGCGATTGCCTTCGGTATAGACCTTGTGCAGCCCGCGTATCTGGAGGATGGTGGCGCTGTCCGCGCTATCGCTCATCATGACCGTATTGTACCTGTCCACTAAGCTTCATGCGATGTGAAAATTGCCGAATTGTGCCAACTTTCACATATGCATTTTACTGATGGCGCATGAGCAGTGGATGATAACGATGTATGCGCTATATATTCTCTCAACGACATTTCACACAGCTAACAAGAGTTACCTGGGCAACCTGTCATCCTCCTTACGAAGTATAACAAATTATCCCACGAAAACTCGTAAAGAAAAACGGTCTACATTAAAAAATGCAGACCGTTCGCTCATCTTCTAGGATTTAGTGCCGTTTGTCAGCACCCCATGTTGACTTCTGTCACATGCGCCTCGATATACAACTGCCCATGATAGCGCATGACAGAGACACGATGATGACCATCGACCACGTAGTACTCGTCACCCACTTTGTATAGTTCAATCGGCGGCAGGTATTCGCCGCGCTGCAAAGCCGAGGCGATGCTCGCCCAGCGTTCGCGGACATGTGCAGAACGGGGTCGGAAATTAGCATCGAAGTCTTCGGCACGCTCGACACTGCCCGTGATACATTTGATGAAAACGGTCTGCATTCCGCGATCAACTTGTCCGGTCATGTGCGGTGCAAGAAGTCTGAATGAGTGAAGTCGGTGGTGGTGCTGCCCGAAGAGATGGCTCAGTGCTGTCAGTTTGCTGATGCGGAACACCCGGTCAAATGCGTCCAGCGCTTCCAGGCGGTATGCTGTTTCAAACATGAGTTGCCTCGCCTTTCTCACCCGCTGTTGCTCTGAGAGTGGGGGTGAGGCACTGCCTCACCTTTAGTTTTCGTAGATGCTCAGCTCTGGCTTGCGCATGGTTTCGGTCTGGGCTTTCGCAGTGTCCTGGTTCTGCTGCTTCAGCCACTTGACCACCTGCTGTGCCAGGCGATGGTTTTCCGCGCGTTCTTCTTGTTCCGCGCGCCGCTGTTCTGCCATGATACGTTCCGCATACAGATTGAAGTTCATGATCTTGCTCTTTCTTATCCTGTGCGCCGCGCTCTTGTGCGCTTATGTCTTAAGTAAAGCACAGAGCGGGTTTTCGCTCGTCATGCGTCGGGCGTAATTTGTCTCCATCCTTTGGCGGAGGCGTTTTTCACGTCCTATGGAGAACACGTACGACCCGCCCCAAATGTTCATTGCTTAAGAAACAGGCACATAGTTTGATTTTCGCAGTATCGAAAGCGGCTGTACAATATTTATGTGTACGAAGTTATAGTGACCGACACTTATCACGATGCGGCGGACATGCTGACCGTAGATCAAGCCATCGACATCCTGACGCGCTTCCAGACGGCTGCCCCTCCCTCAGCCGCCGGGCGTTTGGCAGAGGTTGCCCATCTCTTGCAGGTTTTGGATTCCGAAGTAGCGTCCCTGAAGACACAGTTACAAGCGGCGCAGCACGCAGCCGCCAACCACGCTGCCCCCACCCCTGAGCCAGACGCCCCTCTGTCCCGCAGGCGCGGCACCGTCACCGACCAGTTGGCGGACATCTTCGATCTTCTGAGTACGGCTGAAACAGAGAAAGTGACGCTGGACCAGGTAGCGAGCGCCAGCGACAGGCTGATGTTCACGTTTGAAACCCCGCTTGACACAGCCGCACTGACGCCCGAACGACAAGCCGCCCTCGCCAGCGATGACCCGCTCGCCTGGCTCAAAGAGGCGATGCCGCAGCTTTTGTTGTCAGAAGAAGAACAGAAACGGCGTACAGACGAAATGCGCGAAGTCGCCGCGCGCGTCCGCACTGCGCCCATCCTCGACCTGATGCCACCGATGCAAGGCGCACTGCGCCCGGCGATGCTCGAAATCCGCGACCACGCCGACCGCCTCTACACTGGCAAAATGGGCAGCCTGACGACTGAGCAAGAGAAAGCGACGCGCTCCATCCGTGATTACGCCGATAGCGCGCTCGGCTTGCTGACGGGAGTTGAGCAAGTGACGATGGTACAGCACGGCAAGTTCCGCGTCATACTTTCGACATTCCCTTGTGCCGACCTCGTCAAGCGCGCCCGCGATATGATGCAGGCGAGCGCCCGCAGCCGCCAGCACCGCATCACGTTCTATCCGCCGGACAGAGCGCTGTACGCCTATGCGGATTTCGAGGCGTCGCTGGCGATCCTGATCGACCTGCTCGATAACGCCATCCGTTACACACCTGTCGGCGGCGCGACGCGCATCACGATTGACGACCTAGGCGAGCATATACTGGTCAATGTCGCGGACAACGGTATGGGCTTGCTGGAGTCAGACTTTCAGAACGTCGGCAAACCCTTCTGGCGGGCGACGCATCAACCGTTGGTGCGGGAAAACCCCGGCAGCGGTTTACGCCTGTATCTGGCGCAGCGCATTTTGATGATGCAAGGCGGCGAACTGATCTTTTCGGGCGAAGCAGGCATGGGCAGCACCTTCAGCTTCACGTTGCCGCAGGTATCCGCCGATGAGATTGTAAAGCCAGATAAGCGCTGATCTCGCGCGTCATATGCCGCGCTTCCTGTCGAATATTGTAGAACGCCCCCAACCCGCGATAGTAACGCCCGACCAGATACAGACCGGGATACCCGCGCAGCTGCGTGTTATCGGCATCGGCTTCAGTCGCGCGCAGGGGCCAGCCCTGTTCGTCGGTTGCAAAGTCCATATCGAGATAGTCCAGCACCGGACGATAGCCCGTCGCCAGAATGACAACATCGACCTCGTGCGCGCTGCCATCTTGCAGCACGGCGCAGCGCTCTTGCAGCGCCTCCAGTCCGCGCACGGCATGGATGCGCCCCGCGCGCAGTTCGCGCAGGAACTCGGGTCCGCGGATCGGCACGGATGTGCCTTTGCGGTCGTCGCGGTTGGGTGCCAGCGGCAAGCCGTAAGTATGCACGTCAGGATAGCTTTGAAACAGCAGGCGGTTGCTCAATGGCTTCTGCCAACGCTGTGGCAGTCCATGTATCAGGATTTTCCACAACGTCTCGTTAATGCCATACGGATTGCGCCGCGCGATCACCATATCACTGCGAATAGCGAGCAGGATATTGCCCGGCGAGTGCGCCGCCAGCGCGACGGCTGCGTCTGCTCCGCTCGGTCCATTGCCGACAATCAGCACGCGCTTGCCCGCAAACGCCGCCGGATCGCGGAAGTCATGGGTATGCAGCAGGGTACCCGTAAAGCTGTTCAAACCTGGGATCGGCGGGATGTATGGATTACCAAAGCGTCCGGTAGCGATGACAACCGCGCGATAGTCGTCATCGCCCGCGCTGGTTTCAATATGCCAGCCGGACGCGGACGGTGCAACCCGACTGACTTGCACACTCAGGCGCACCGGCAGCGGATGACGACACGCCCAATCCGTCAGGTGCGTGTAATACTGCTGACCGCTCGGCAGCAGCGGGTAACGCAGCGGCATGCGCTGGTCAGGCATGTGCGAGACAACACTGGCAGTGTTGAGCTTGAGTGATGGATAGAGATTCGCCCACGTTGAGCCGATATGATCGGCACGATCCACAATCTCAAAGTCGATGCCCGCCTTCTGCAAATAGTAACCGCTGGATAAGCCCGCAGGTCCTGCCCCGATCACCAGCACATCGCGCATGTGAGCCCTACCTCACGACTAATTGTCGAAATCGATAGCGACTGCCGTTGCGGTGGCGGCGACGAACGGTCGCAGGCGCGTCGGCACAGCTTCGACCGTTGCCGCGTAGACCGCTGCCTCGTCTGGGCTGCCGGGCAAGAAGCGCAGGTAGCTTTCCAGCGTTGGCGCAATCAGCGGGTCACGGGTCAGTGCCACCTGCGTATCGATAGCGTTAAACTCTTCAATAGGCGCTTCGATATTGAAGACTGCCACACCGATCACGCCGATGATGAACATCGCCAGCGCGATCAAGCCGACGACGAGCCCGGACTGGTTGTTAGAACGCCGCGTCGCCGGCGTCAGCACCTTGAGCGCCAAGCCCGCATCAGGCGACAACGCCGCATCAATGGCAGCGTGCAGCGGTGCGAAGGTGTAGCCTGCGCGCATATCGACAGGCGTCAGGTGATCGATCAGCTTGGGCAGCGGCGTGGCATCCGCCTGGATCGGCACGATATGCTGTCCGCGATCCAGCGCGTCGTTGAGCGCGCCTTGCCACTGTGCATCGGTGAGCGCAGCTTGCGAAAGGACGAGCAGCGCGACATCTTCGCGGCTGCGCGCGCTGTCGGTCAAGCCATAGCCCGCCGCGCTCACATCTCGGCGGATTCGCTGTGCCAGCGCCGCGTCGCTCTGGCTGTTGATGAGGGTAAGCATCTTGGGGATTAATCCTGTTAGACTTATGTCCGAGTAGGTATATACAATAATCTTCGCGCTGTAAAGGTAGTGACAATGAATAACATCCAAATTGGGATTCTCGGTCTGGGTCGTCTGGGCACATCCATCGGGCTGGCACTCAAACGTTATAACGCACGCAAGGAGTCGCGTCATCAATTTGACGTGACGGCGCATGACCCGCGCGCCAGCATGACGACAGCGGCGGAAAAGCGCGGCGCGGCGGCGCGTTATGTGCGCGGTGTGACGGAGGCAGTCAGCGGCAAGGATATTGTGATCCTCGCACTCCCTTACGCCGATATGGAAGCAGCATATCGCACGATTGCGCCCGCCCTGCGCACCGATGCGGTCGTGCTGGATACTGCGCCGCTCAAATTGCCCTCGCTCGATTGGTCACGCAAGCATTTTCCGGCGACCGTCCACATGATCGGCGTAACGCCCATCGTCAACCCGAAGTATCTCTACACCGGGCTGGACGAGGCAGAAGACGCGGCGGAAGACCTGTTTGACCAGGGCGCGCTGCTGCTGATGCCCGATGTACGCGCCAACAGCGACGCGCTGCAACTGGCATCCGATTTCGCGCTGGTATTGGGCGCGACACCGCACTTTGTCGATCCAGTGGAATACGACGGGCTGGCGGCGGCAACCGAAGGCTTGCCCGCGCTGCTAGGCGTAGCGATGTTTCGCATGTTGGCGCGCAGCCAGGGTTGGAACGATGCACAGCGGGCGGGCAACCCGGCGTTGGGGCAGCTCACACATCATCTGCGCGATACGCACCCGGACGACCTGCGCGACCTGCTGCTGTTCAACCGAGAAAACACAGCGCGTTATCTCAGCGACCTGATCGATGTGCTGGACGGAATGCGCGATACGCTGCTGCGCAACGACCGCGACGCGCTCGAAGCGACACTGATCGAAGCGGCAGACACGTACCAGGAGTGGCTGCGCAAGCGTTCCAGCGGACGGTGGGAGGACAAAGGCGAGGGCAGCGGCACGAGCGCAGGCGAAAGCCTGATGAGCGGATTGCTCGGCGGCTACCTGGCGCGGCGGCTGCGTGGCGACAAGAAGGACAATTAGTGCGGGCTGGCACTTGACCCCGCCGCCCGTCTGGGCGACGATTGCCTACAGTAGCGACGACACAGCGACAAGAGAGACGGGCAATGAAAATCGGTGTACTGGCATTGCAAGGCGCATTCATCGAACACATCCACAAGCTGCACGCATTGGGGACAGAGGCGGCGGAAGTCCGTCTGCCGGAACATCTGAACGACCTGGACGGATTGATCATCCCCGGCGGTGAAAGCACGACTATTGGCAAGCTGGCGACCGGGTACGGCTTGATCAAGCCGCTGCGCCAGTTCGCCCAGGCGCGCCCGACATGGGGAACCTGCGCGGGGATGATCTTTCTGGCGAAGGACATTGGCATGGATCGCCAGCCGATTCTGGGAGTGATGGATATCGTGGTCAACCGCAATGCTTTCGGGCGACAGGTGGACAGCTTCGAGACCGACCTGCCTATGCCCACATTGGGAGAAGCGCCGTTCCATGCCGTTTTCATCCGCGCGCCCATTGTAACGGGCGTGGGCGAAGGCGTGGACGTGCTGGCACGGCTGCCGGATGAACGGATTGTGGCGGTGCAGCAGCAGCACTGGCTGGCGACGGCATTTCACCCGGAACTGACGAATGACCTACGATTGCACCAACATTTCCTGAACATGGTAAAATAAAGACGTGCAGTTTGTCGGATATTTCGCCATTTGCAACACGAGTTCACTTGCTATAATTCGCGCGCTTTGCGCTACAATCACTGTAATTGTGCCTTGTGCTAAACAAATGGGTGAGAGAAAACATGGACTGGGACACGCTGCTGAACCGCGTTGACGATTTCGATGAAACCGACGACGAACTGGAAGACGAAGAGGAACTGGAAGTCGAAGAAGACGAGTTGGCGTTCGAAGACGAAGAAGAACTCGAAGACGAATTTGACGATGATTTCGATGATGACTTCGATGATGACTTCGACGACGACGATGACTTCGACGATGATGATGAGTATGATGACGACGATGACTATGATGACTACGACGACGAGGATGACGATTACTAATCCCGTCGTCAGCAAGACAGGTTGAATATGCGTAAAGTGTTGCTCGCGCTCGCGCTTTTGATGGGGGTGGTCTTCAGTGTGCGCGCCCAGACTACACCGTTGGCGACCCTCACTGGCGCATCCGTCAGCGGCATTGCCATGACGCCGGCTGCCGAGCTGTTGTTCGTTGCGGATGCAGCGCAAAATCTGCTCGCCGTGTACGACATCAGCAGTCCCGACACGCCACAGCTCATCAACGAGGTTGCGCTCGACGGCAGCCCTACAGCCGTCGTTGCGGGCGACAATTACGCTGTCGTTGCGCTGGATATTGGCGACGACTCGGGTTTGGTCGAGATCGTCGCGCCTGATCCGTTCAATCCTGGTCAATACGCCATCATCAGCTTCTACGATACGACCAACCCAATCTACTCGCTTGCCATTTCGCCCAATCAGCAGTGGGGAGCGCTGATGAGCGATGACTGGGCAGCGGTTGTCCGTATCGAGTCGCCGCAGGACTTCATCGCTTATCCCACTGATGACATGACGTCGCCGGTGGATACCGCTTTTGCCTCCGGGCTGGTGCTGATGGCGCAGAGCACGCCGCCGCAGGTGCTGCAATGGACGCTGGGACGCGGCGGCACCACGATGCAGGATGCTGTACTTTCGCTTGACGCGCAGCCTATCGCGCTTGAAATCACGCTCAATGGCAGCCTGGGTGCAGTCGCGCTGGACAATAACGAAGTCCTTTTCTTCGATCCAGAAACGATGGAAGAGACGAGTTCGCCCTCTATCTCCGGCGGGGCAATCACCGCGATGCAGTTCGTCGCCAGCGAGACGGGTGACACGCTGCTGGTCTCGACAGAAAACTCGTCAGACATTGAGATCGTGTCGATTGAGTCACCATCGAGCGCAGGTGTGAGTGGTTCGCTGTCAGTCGGCTTTGTACCAGTGCATATGACCATCGCGGCGGATGTGCTGGCGCTCAGCGACGGGCAGCAGGTGAGCCTGTTCCAAGTGCCCTAAAACCTATCCATAAACCTCACCTCTACAAATCCCACTCGACCGGGAGTCCCACCCTTCTCCAAAGGAGAGGGGACGGGGGTGAGGCAAACCTGTTAGTGCGCGCCCTGCCGCAGCAGCACACGCGGGATGGTTAGCATCAGAATTTGCGCGTCCATCTGCATTGACCAGTTTTCGATGTAGTAGATGTCAAGCAGACACATCTCTTCAAAGGGTACTTCGCTGCGCCCGCGCACCTGCCATAACCCTGTCATCCCTGGCTTGACCTGTAAGCGCTGCATGTGCCAGGGTTCGTAGAGCTCCACCTCGTTCGGCGTCGGCGGTCGCGGACCGACCAGGCTCATATCTCCTTTGAGGACGTTCCACAACTGCGGCAGTTCATCCAGACTCGTCTGGCGTAGGAAACCACCCAGAGGTGTGATGCGCGGGTCGTCCTTGAGCTTGGGATGGCGCATGTCTTGCCCGCTGTCCTTCACCAACTGCGCGTGCAGCTTGTCGGCGTCTGGCACCATCGTGCGGAACTTGTAAATCTTGAACGGCTTGCCGTTTTCCCCGACGCGCATCTGCCCATACAGAATCGGACCGACGCCTTCGATCTTGATCGCCAGCGCTGTCAAGCCGACCAGGATCAACCATAGGGGCGCGCTGATGATAGTCAGCAGCAGGTCAATGATGCGTTTGACCAGGCGGTTGGAGGTCTTAAACGGGATGTCGCCCGTCACGCGCAGCAGTGGAATACCTTCGAGCTGGTCGATCTGCACCTGGCGCAAATTGAGTTCAAACACATCCGGCACAAGGTTGACTTCGACATTCGCCTTGCGGCACACCTTGAGCAGCTGCATGATCAAATCGCGCTGCGCCCAGGGCAGGGTAATCACGACGACATCCACCCGTTCATCGCGCAGCACCCGCTTAAGCTTGTCGAGCGTGCCAAGCGCCTTCAAGCGCCCGATATCCGTCTGTTCGACATCATCGGCGATGTAGCCAACGGGCTGGAAGCCGAGTTCCTTGCGCCCAAGCATATTGCGCATGACCATCAAGCCAACTTCCCCGCCACCGACCACCAGCGTGCGCTGGATGCCGATGCCGCGCGCACGCAGCCGGGCATAGACGACGCGGCGCAGCACGCGGGCAAGTACCATCGCCAGCAGCGAAAAGATCGCGACATAGATCATCATCAAGCGGCTGAAGACCAGCGGTTGCAGAATGAAGCTCATCGCCATCAGCAGCACAGTTGCGTTGGTGACGCCGTTCAGCAGCGCGTAGATTTCGTCCATCAGTGGGCGACCGCGCATCGGGCGATACAGTCCAACGCCGCTGTAAGTCACCAGCAGCCAAACGATATAGATGATGGCATAGGGGATATACGGTTCAAAGCCGAGTCGGAACGACGGATCCCCAAGTGGGCGAATCAATTCCCAGTCGTAACGGGCGACATAAGCGATGATAAATGACAAAAACGCAATCGTGATGTCGAGCGCGGGCATCAGCCACGTCGGTTCGAGTAACTTCTCTTTACGGCGATAACTGTTTACGTCCACCATTACTTGCTAACCATCACATGTTGAGTGCGCGCCGATAACTTTCAACCGTCGCCCGCGCTGTGCCTTGCCATGTAAACTGCGTCGACTGCATCAATCCTGCCATGCGTGCCGCTGCCCGCCATTCTGCGTCTGCTCCGGCACGGCGCAGTGCTTCCGTCCAGGCAGCGATGTCGCGTGGTGGCAGGCACACGCCCGCATCCCCCGCCACTTCCGGCAGTGACGAAACGTCCGAAATCATCACAGGTGTCCCGCACGCCATCGCCTCTAGCACAGGAATACCAAAGCCCTCATACACCGATGGATACAGGAACGTTTCGGCGGCATTGTACCAGAGAGGCAGGGCTTCTGGCGATAGGTAGCCGGGGAAGCGCACCTCATGCTCCAGCCCGTAACGCTTGACTGTAGCAAAGATCGGTTCGTAATCCCACCCTTTGCCGCCCGCCAGTACCAGCGGCAGCCGTTCGGCACGCGGCACTGCGGCGTATGCTTCCAGCAGCATCGGCAGGTTCTTGCGCGGTTCGAGCGTGCCGATAAACAACCAGAAGCGGTCGGGCAGGTCCGCCTGGCGGCGAAACGCAGCGATCTGGTCAGAGGACAGCGGCTTGAAGCGGCTGAAATCACAGCCCGGCTGTGCCACATCAATGCGGTCTGGCTCAATGCCAAGTGTGTGCGTCAAATCACGGGCGGTGCTGTGCGAAATGGCGACGATCCGAAACGCGCGTTCGCACGTCATCGTTGTGAAGCTCTGCAAGTAACGTTGGCGCAGCATAGGCAGGCGTGTCGGATAATGGATAAAGCTCAGGTCATAGACCGTCACGACCATCGGCGCAAGCATGAGCGTGGGTGCAATGAACGCCATCGCGTGGTAGAGCCGAAAGCCGGGCAGCGCGAACGGCTGCACCAGTTGCTCCCAGAGGATGCGATTGATTGGAGGTTCGGTGTTGATGGACGCCCGGCGCATGGTCATGCCTGCGTATTCGGCGCGGTTTTTTTCGCCCACGAACGCCGTAAACTGCGCGTCGGGCATGGCGGACGGCAGTTCGCGCAGCAGATTGTCGATATAGTGATGAATACCTGCCGAACGATAGCCCGCCTGCGACGACAACAGGTGGGCGTTAAGCGCGATCTTCATGGCATGGTCACTTCGAGGTAAGTGCGCTTGCTGCCGCGCAACCGCCCCATCAACCCGAAGGCTGCATACTGCCAGCTATACTTGCGGCTTAACGCACGGTTGGCAGCTTCATGGTCGGTTGGGGCCAGTTCACGCGCTCGCGCTTCGACCGACTCCCCCAACGATTGCCCGCTGGCAGTGCAAGGCTCGACCATGACGCGCGGCGTATGGCGAATGCGCTTGACTTTGCCCGCATCTACCTGCGTCGTCACATAGAGTTTATCGTCCACCTGCGCAAACCAGACGGGAGTCGGCACGGCCACGCCTGTCTTGCGAAACGTCGTCAGGTTCATGAACTGCTGCCCCTGCAAATTTGGAAACACAGCCATAATCAACAAGTCTCCCTTTATCTTCCGCCTAATCCCGACATCGATACGCCTTCGATAAAATAGCGCTGCAAAACGACAAACAGCAGCAGCATTGGCACCGTTGCGATGAACGACGCCATCATCAGCAGGTTCCAGGGCGTATCGCGCTGTCCTTGCAGCAGCGCAATCCCAATGGTCGCCACGCGCGTATCGGCATTCGTCGGCGCGACCACCAGCGGGAACAGGAAGTCGTTCCAAGCCCCCTGCACCGTGATCACGCCAAAGGCTGCGACCGCCGCTGCGGACAGCGGCAGCACCACGTACCACAGCACTTGCAGCGGGTTCGCGCCATCCAACAGCGCCGACTCTTCCAGTTCGAGCGGAATTTGCAGAAACGCCTGTCGCAGCAGGAACATCGCAAAAGCGCTGAAGATTCCCGGCACAATCAACGCCTGGAACGTATTCAACCAGCCGATTTGCCGGATCAGCAGGTATTCCGGGATCATAATCGCCTGGAACGGTACCATCAGCAGCCCCAGACTGAGTGCGAAGATGATCTCCCGCCCCGGAAACTTGAACCGCGCGAAACCATACGCCGCCAACGAGCACGTGATCAACTGCCCCAGCGTGCGCCCCAGTGTTACCAGAGCCGAATTACGCAGATAATTGTTAAAGTCTTCCGAACGCTCGTACAGACCCGCCACATTCTCGAAGCACACCGGGTTCTGCGGAATCAACTGCACCGGAATGAGATTGAGCTCCTGCGGCGGCTTGCAGGCGGTCGAAAGCATCCACACGAACGGCAGCAGCATGACGACTGCCCCGATGATCAGGATGGCATACGTCAGCAGGCGCATGGGCAGCGACAGGTCTTCTCCGAGCGCTCGTTTCATGTCGCACCGCTTTCGTAATACACCCAGCGCCGTTGCAACCGAAGTTGGATCAATGTCACCCCCAAAGTGAGCAGGAACAACGCCAGCGCGATCGCCGACGCATAACCGAGTTCAGACTCTGTGAATGCCGTTTCGTACAGGAGCAGCGGCAAGGTGGTCGCACTGCCGCCAACACCGCCGCGCGTAGTGCGCGCCGTCATGATGTAGACCTGATCGAAAATCTGGAACGCGCCAATCGTTGCCAGCACACCGATGAGGAACGTCGTCGGTGAAAGCAGCGGCAGCGTGATGAAACGGAAGCGCTGCCAGCCGGATGCACCATCAATCGTCGCCGCCTCATATAGTGGGCGCGGGATGTTCTGCAAGCCCGCCAGGAACAGAATCATATCGAAGCCGAGCCGCTGCCAGATGACGACAACCGCCACCGGAATCAGAATCAGGTCGGGGCGCGTCAGCCAGTTGAGATCGCCCAAGCCGAACGGCGCGAGCGCGGCGCTAACCAACCCGTAACGCGGCTGGAAAATCCACGTCCAGACGACGGTCGCGGCGACGGTGGACGTAATCACCGGCAGGAAATAAATCGTGCGGAAGATGGCGCGCCCCTGCAACTTTTGATTGAGCAGCAGCGCCACGCCAAGCGCCAGCGCCATGCCGACTGGCACGGTCAGCAGCAGCAGGCTCGTCGTCACGCCGAGTGCCTGCCAAAAATCGCCATCGCCGAGCAACCGCGTGAAGTTCTCCAAACCGACGAACACGGGCGGGCGATTGGCAAAGCCGCTCCATTCCGTCAGTGACGTAACGAATGCCATCACGACCGGAATGCCGAAGAAGAACAATAGTCCCAACACGTTCGGCGCAACCAGTGCAATGCCCCAGAGCGCGCGGCGGCGTGCCATCGGCGTGGCGCCCAGCCAGCGCCAGGCGCGCCCGCTCGCAGGCGTAGTGGTTGAAAGTTTGGAAGTTCGGGTCGCCATGCACAATCGCTCGATAAACAGTCAGGGACACGCTATGCGTGCCCCTGTGCGGAAGGACGAAGGTAGGGACGCCCAACCGAGCGTCCCTGAAAGATTATTGACCTGCAAGCGCCTCGTCAATCGTGGCGCACGCCTGTGATACTGCTTCTTCAACGGGCATGTTCAGGTCGAAAATATTGATCACCAGTTCGTTGGGAACATCACCCAATTCAGAGAAAATGGTGACGCCCTGTGAGTCGACGGTCGCATTGACGAATGCCTGGATGTTCTTCTCGCTGTCAAATGCAGCC
This sequence comes from Chloroflexota bacterium, assembly GCA_033763755.1. Classification (GTDB taxonomy): domain Bacteria; phylum Chloroflexota; class Anaerolineae; order Aggregatilineales; family Phototrophicaceae; genus Flexifilum. The sequence continues at coordinate 52,679 of JANRJX010000080.1, read as the reverse complement.
ACCCATTCATCCTGCAAGCCAGGGTTGGCAGGCGCAACGCCGCCCGCTTCTGCAAAGAAACGCTGACCTTCGTCGCTGGCGAGGAAGACGATGAAGTTCGCCGCCAGATCAGGCAGGTCGGTATTGGCAGCTGCCACATAGCCGACAGAGTGCAGGATTGAACGACTGCGTTCGGTTTCCGGATTGCGCGGCAGTTGAACGACATCCCAGTTGAACGTCGTCTGCTCAAAAGCAGCAGGAAGCTTCCACGAACCGCCAGACACCATCGCCACACGCTGGCTCAGCCAGAAGTTGAAGGCGTCATCTGCTGATGTCCCACCCAGCGTCGAAATGCTCGGCATCACACCTTCCGTGTACAGTCCATTGAGGAAATTGAGCGCTTCCAGGCTGCCCTCGTTATCAAGCGTGCATTCAGTGCGCGCCGCGTCAACAATCGGCTCAGTTCCCGTCGCAGCGATCCAGTTTGGATAGCCCGCCTGGAATTCGCTGTAGACCGCCGCACCATACACGTCCGCTTCAGCGTTCGTCAGCGCGCGGGCATCTTCGGCGAAATCATCCCAGGTCCAGTCGTCGGTCGGAAGTTCCAGCCCGGCGGCTTCATACATATCGACATTGTAGAAGATAGCGATGGTGTCCCAGTTGACGGGCGCAGCATACAGATCACCCTCGACGCGGTACGGGTCAACCATACCGCTGCCCCACAGCGTCGTGTCGATGCTGGCGGCATCAAAGTAGGGCTGCATGTTCAAAATGGCTTCGTTATCACGATAGAAGGGGAAACGATCCTGAGAAATGTTAAAAATGTCGGGAAGATCGCCCGCCGCGGCATTATTACGCAGCAAGTCCCAGTACTGACCCCAGGGGACGACTTCGAGAACCACATCGCCTTCCGGGCAGTATTCTGCCTTCCACAGGTCAATCGCCTGCTGAATTACAACCGCCCAGTTTTCGTCCCACACGCGCATCGTCAGCGTACCGCCTTCAGCGCACGCCTGCGGTGTAATCACGGCGTCATCCTGCGCCTGAGCGAACCCCACGCCGAAAACGGCGATGATCATGAGCAAGAACAAAGTTAACGAACGTTTCATGGTTTTACCCCTGCACACAAAACGAAACACCCGTCCGCTTAGACAAGACGGTGATGCTAATCCTACCCGTAATTTTGTAGATTGCGAGAATTCTAAGACAGTTCCTATGCAGCCATCTTTACTGGCTTCAGCAGGGCGCGGTCAAAGTGCGCCATGCCGTCGTCACCAACGCGCTCCAGTTCAGCGCGCACGGCGGCAGCGTCTGCGCGCAACTGCGCAACGTCCACGCCCTGGCAGCGATCCGGCAGGAGCGCCAGCCATTGCAGACTGCGCAGCAGCATCTTGCGCGCACCGCGCCCGTTGCCGCGCATGATCTGATAGTACGCCACGCCGACCTGCAAGATCGCCCGGTACAGGTCACGCACAGGACCGGACTCCGCCATCCACATTGCCTCGAACAGGTCATGCTGGGCGTAGTATTCGCTCGCGTTGAATTTCTCAATCGATAGCAGCCCATCAGCAGGCATTGCCTCTGCACACTGGCAGTCCAGCTGCTCCATCAGCGCCGGGTCTGGCACACGCGCTATCTGCTTGAGCAGCGTTGGCAGCTGCTGCATCAGTTCGGCGGGTGACAGCGCCAGATTTGCGCCCTGCCCCAACGCAGCCGAGCGCCGCGCTGAATCGCCGCTGACCAGTACAATCGGGATGCGGCGTGTGGCGGGGCTGGATTTGGGCGTGGTCGTCCAGAACTGCGAGTCGTCAGCGTCGCCATCCACCAGGACGAGCGCCGCGTTGTCCTCCGCCAGCCGCGTGACGTAGCCCGCGCGCGCAGTGTAGTACGCAGCGGCATAATCTTCACGCGCCAGCAGGCTCGCTACCTCGTCCCGCCACACGGAAGATGGAGTGATGACAACAGTCGCTTTAGGCATCAGATAATCCTCATATTTGAAACGCCAAGCCAAGTTGGGCAGGATGCATCCTGCACCTACTGCACTTTGCATGAGGCTCCTGGCGTTTCAATCCTCTATTTGCTCTCAATCGACACATGGTTCAGATACAACGTCTGTTCGTGCTCCAGCGGCACGACGCCACCGCCAAATTTGCCGCGCGGCGTCACTATGGCATACTGATTGTCGATCCACGCTACGAAGCCGCACGCCCCGCGCGGCGCGAACGCCGTCTGCAAGACCACCTGCTCATCCACACAAAATGTGGCGGAGTCCAAGCGCCAGTCAATGGTGTACGTGTGCTTCTCTGCCAGCAAATGATCGTCCAGCCGATGTTCGGCAATCGCAAGCCCGCGTTGTATCGGTGGGTAGAGCATGTCATACAGAGGTTTGAGCTGCATAAGCGCTACCGCAGGCAGCGCGAACGGTGCGAGCAGCAGCGCCGAGGGACGCCCGGCGTCGATCTGCGCTGCTTTCCAGCCATACCCGCTGACGCCGTGCGCAAGCTGCATGTCGCTGGGCGGGGAGCCGAAGAAGAACCAGATCGCTTGGGGCAGCCGCAGGCGGCGGTGGACATGCTCGACATCCGGAGAAAACGGATGATTCCAGAAGCCAAAGCCCGCTGTGCCACACAGTTTGTCGCCAGACATAGATGCCCGCGCGGTCACAGACATCCGCAGCGGCGGACGCCAACGAAACTCAAATGAACGGTAGTTATAATCAGTCATCTGTGCGTTGGTGTAACCACGTGTGACCGGAAGATTGGTCAGTGTCAGTTCGCCGTCGGAACGCACGACGCGGCTGCTGCCGACTTCAATCGTCGTCCAGGCAGGATTAAGGGTGCTCTGAAAGTCATCGTCAACAACCATCGCAATAGCTCATGTGTTCGTAAACCAATTGAAGTCCCTGTTATTGTGGAGTATAATGCAAAAGGCATTATCAGGGATGCATCGGAACAAAAGGATCAGCGGCAGTGGAAATTACGTGGTATGGACATAGCTGTTTTCGGATCGTGGAACGTGGGCAACTTACTGTCATTACTGATCCGTTTTCGGAAGACATTGGGCTGCCATTGCCAAAGCTGAAAGGTGAGATCGTCTCGGTCAGCCATGATGTACCGGGACATAACAACGTGAACGCTGTGCGTGGCGCTCAGCAAACGATCTACCGCGCGGGCGAATACGAAATCGGCAACGTGTTTATCACGGGTATCGCGCTGCACTATCAAAAGGAAGCCGAAGTACGGCATAATATCGGTTATCTATTCGATTATGATGGATTGAACGTGCTGCATCTGGGCGATCTGGGTCATATTCCCGAACAGAGTCTGATTGAAAATATCGGTATCGTGCATGTGCTGATGATCCCGGTCGGTGGCGGCAACGCCTTGAAAGCCTCTGAAGCAGCTGAAGTTGTCGGGCTGTTTGAGCCAGGCTATGTCGTACCGATGCATTATGCGTTGCCGGGCTTGAACGTCGCGCTGGATGGCGTGGATAAGTTCTTGAAAGCGATGGGTGTCAGCAAAGTGAACGAGGCAGAAACGCTCAAGGTGAGTGCCTCGGAACTGCCTGAACAGCCACAGGTCGTCGTTCTAGCGCCACAGGCGCTCAGTCGAGATACGGAGTCGTAGTGGTATGAGTGTCAAATTGCTGATGAACTGGGACATCAAGCCGGGGCGCGACCAGGAATACTTCGAGTTTGTGGTGCGCGAATGGGTGCCGGGCATTCAGCGGCTCGGTCTCAAGCCAACGGGCGCGTGGTACACGGTCTACAGCCGAGATCGTGACCTGCCGCAGATCATGACGGAAGGCATCGCCGATGATCTCGACTCGATGCGTGACATCATCGATAGCGATGAGTGGCAGCAGTTATACGACAAGCTGTCGGAATACGTAAGCAACTACCAGCAGAAGATCGTCCGGGCGACGGGCGGTTTCCAGGTCTAGCGCACCTACGGGCATTGCAAGGGTGCGCGTCGATAGGGCCCAGACACATGAATCTTAAACGCCCACGCATTGACGTGGGCGTTGTTGTTGGTGCGGATTGGCAAACGTTAGTCGGCGGCAGCTGGCGTTTTGTCAGCAGTCTTTTCGGCGACAGGCTTGCTCTCGCCTGCAGTGCTGCTGGCGGCGCTATCCCCGCTGCTGCTGCTTTCGCCGCCTTCGGTCTTCTTGGCGGGCGTGATGGTCGAGCTGCTCTTGCTCTTGCTGTCGTTGACGTAGAAGCCAGAGCCTTTAAAGACAATCGACGCCGCCTGCACCACGCGCACGACCGCTTGCCCCGTCTGTGGATCGACGGTCAACGGATCGTCACTGAATGCCTGACGATAGTCAAACGTAGTTCCATCTTCACGACGATAGGTATACAGCGGCATACGTACTCACCCCTTGCAGACAACAACACACATGTCTAATCGATTGATTCGATCAGAATATTACAGCACATTTGCGCCCACTGTCGAGGGGGTAACGCAATTTCTGATGCACTTTTTATTCATATCATGTCCTTAACGCAGCGACACCGCGGTGCAGAGGCGCAGGGGGTTTTCCTCTGCGACCCTGTGTCCACCGCGTCTCTGCGTTAAGTGAATTCATTATTGACGACGCTCGGCAGCAAGATCGACTGCTGCGCGCAGCTTGTCCAGCCCCGTCAGAATATCGCCGCTGATGTGCAGACGCAACGCACGCCGCCCCTTTGGAATGAGCGCTTCCAGATCGCCCGCCGCCTGCGCCGCTTTCAGAGTGCCAAAACTGTACGGCTCACCGGGGATGGCAATGTCCGACGGATCATTACAGGTGATCTGAATGAAGACGCCATTGTTCGCACCGCCCTTGTGCAGCTGCCCGGTGCTGTGCAGGAAGCGCGGACCATAACCGACCGTGACCGCGCGCCGTGTACAGTGGCGAATGCGCCGACGTATATCGTTCAGCACTTCGTCGATCTCAGGGAACATCGGCAGGTATGCCAACAGCGCGAAGTAATCGCCCGCGTTGGTGGCGTTGATTTGCGTCGCCAACAAGCCGAGCAGGTTCGGTTCCAGATGATGCTGCGTCGCGGTGTCGCGCAGTGTGGCGGCAAGCCCATCGTCGATATACAGACTCACACCATCTTCACTGGCGACAGGCGTACTGGTCGGCAGCGCGCCGTGTTCCTTGAAGTGATCAAGCAGCCGCCCGGTGTTCTGCTTGCTTTCGGTCACGTTCGGCTCGTCAAACGGGTTTATGTTGAGCAGCTTGCCCGCCACAACGGTCGCCCATTCCCAACGCAAGAACTCACCGCCCAATGCTGCCTTGTCCGGCAGTGCCAGCGATACCGTTGGATAGCCAGCCTGTTGCAGCGCGGTGATGCCCTCGTCGAGCGCCGCGTTGTCATCGCCATCTACCCGCAGGCAGACGAACAGGCGGTCGGTCGCATAATCGTGCGGCTTACCAATCGTCGCACCGACGACAGGCAGGATACCAACGCCTTCCTTGCCCGTGCTTTCGGCGATTAACTGCTCGACCCAACTACCGAAGTCAGCGATTGACGGGCTGGCATGGATGCTCACTTTGTCGCGCCCGTCCTTCGCCAGCACGCCCATAATCGTGCCAAGCGTGATGCCAGGGTGTTCCTTGCCGCGAATCTTCTTGCCGCACGCCTTCGCCATTGTCTGTGCGCTCGCCCACAATGCCTCTACCGGCAGCCCGACGAGCGCGGCTGGCACCATGCCGAAGTAGCTGAGCGCGCTGTAGCGCCCGCCAATATCGGACGGATTGACGAAAACATCGCGGAAATTCTTGTCGCGCGCTTCCTTTTCCAGGCTGGTGTTGGCATCCGTGATGGCGATGAAGTGCGCGCCATCGTTGCCTGTGCGCTCGTAGAAGTACTTGAAGAACGACGCCGTTTCAATCGTGCCGCCGCTCTTGCTTGCGACGATGAAAACCGTGCGCTTGAGGTCGATCTGGCTCTCGATGTGGCGGATATACGTCGGGTCTGTGCTGTCCAGCATCAGCAGCCTGGGGAAGCCCGGCTGCTCCCCGAACGCCTTGTTCAGTACTTCCGGCGCAAGGCTGCTGCCGCCCATACCGAGCAGCACGACATGGTCGAAGTCACCATCCTTCGACTGCGCCTGCAATGCTTTCAGGCGGGCGATGTCAATGGTGCTGAAGACATCCAACCAGCCAAGACGATCCTTGATTTTGGTAACGATGTTGGGGTGATCTTTCCAGACCGTCGCGTCTTTCTCCCAGATGCGCGCGTTGATGTGCTGCGAATCCAGGTCTTTGATCACCTGCTCGACTGCCGCATGATGCGTGCCAATCGCCACCGTCTGGCGCTTGATGACGCCTGTTGCCAGAATGTTGCGCTTGGCATCGACTTGATCGAGCAGGCTGTGGAACGAGTCAGAGAATGCTTCCACGCCGTCAATCTGCAACTGGCGAGTCACGGCATCCAGATCGACACCTACTTCCGCCAGCATATCCATCGTCTGTTCGGCGTCGTCTACGTCGGCGGTCAGCGTCGGCGCGGCAGTACCGTGATCTTTGAACGCCTTGAGTGTATCCGGCGGCACGGTATTGACCGTATCGGGTCCGATCAGGTTATCGACATACAGCGTATCGGGGTACGCAGGGTTCTTTGTGCCTGTCGATGCCCAGAGCGGGCGCTGTACCCACGCACCAGCCGCTTTGAGCGCGGCGAAACGTTCACTATCAAATATCTGGCGGAAACGCTTGTACGCGATCTTGGCATTGGCAATCGCTGCCTTGCCCTTCAGGTTGTTATTCAGCGTCACGCGCCCTACGTCACGCCCCTGTGCCGCGCGGATGTTGTTATCCAGCATCCGGTCTACCACGCCATCAATGCGGCTGACGAAGAAGCTGGCGACAGAGGCAATCTTCGCAACACTTTCCCCGGCGGCGTGGCGGCGCTCCAGCCCGCGAATATAGGCGTTCATGACCTGTTCGTAATTGCTGACACTGAAGATCAACGTCACATTGACATTGATGCCCGCCGCAATCACTTCTTCGATTGCCGGAATGCCTGCCTCGGTCGCCGGAATCTTGATCATGGTATTAGGGCGGTTGACGGCTGCGAACAGCCGCTTTGCCTCATTCACTGTCGTTTCGGTGTCGTTGGCAATCAGCGGCGACACTTCCAGGCTGACGTAGCCGTCACGTCCCTCGGTGCGGTCATACACAGAGCGCATAGTATCAAGCGCGTTCTGAATGTCTTCGATAGCGAGCCGTTCGTAAATGTCGTATGGCTCCAGTTCCAGCAGGTTCATCATGCCTTCGTCATAATCGCTGGAGTCGCCGATTGCCTTCTGGAAGATGGTCGGGTTGGATGTGACACCCAGCACACCATCTTCATCGATCATGCGCTTGAGTTCGCCGTTGTGAATGAGACTGCGACGAATGTTGTCGTACCAGATGCTTTGACCGTACTGCTGAACTTCGACCGGGGGATTGGTGGGCATTTTATATGTTCCTCGTCAACCAGTGAGTCGCGACGCATTGCAAACGAAATTACGCCTAGTATATCGCATCACCCCTAAGGTGAGCGCCCGAATTGGTACGAATTGCCCGCGAGCTTTAACCCTTGCGCTCACGCTCCTCAATCGTCACGATTTTACCGAAGCGCCGCTGATGCCGTTCTTCAGTGCTGGGCTGTGCCTGCAAGAACGCGATTGCCAGCTCTTCCGCCACTGATGGACCGACGATGCGCCCGCCCAGGCATAATACATTCATGCGGTCATGTTCGACACCTTGATGCGCACTGTAGGTATCATGGCAAATACTGGCGTACACGCCAGTCATCTTGTTGGCGGCGATGCACGCTCCCACGCCGCTGCCGCACACGAGGATACCGCGTTCTGCCCGGTCATCGCGTACTGCCGCGCCTACACGTTCGGCGGCATCGGGATAGTCAGACGGTACGGCGTCGGTATCCACGCCGAGATCGATCACCTCGTGTCCCTGCGCCGTCAGGAACTTGACAAGATGCTGCTTCAGTGAAAAGCCAGCATGGTCGGCAGAAAGTGCTACTTTCACGGGGTTGTCTCCACTATGTCTGCGGTTGGTAAGTGTTCACCAGATATGTACAAATAATCTATTCGCGAGGCGCGCAAATGCGCGCCTCGCCACAAACCTACTGCCCCATGACCTGCCGGGCGGCGGCGATCACCTTCTCCACCGTCAGCCCGTACTCCTGATAAATGCGCTCATACGGCGAGCTTGCACCAAACACATCCACACCAATCGTGATGCCGCCACTGCCCACCCAGCGTTCCCAGCCGAGCGTGCGCCCCGCTTCGATGCTCACGCGCGCCGTCACCTCCAGCGGCAGTACCGCCTCGCGATAGGTAGCATCCTGCTCAAGGAACAGTTCCCAACACGGCAGCGACACCAGCCGCACGCGCACGCCTTCTGCGCTCAACAGCTTGTACGCCTCATGTGCCAGATGCACCTCACTGCCGCTGGAGAGCAGAATCAACTGCGGCGTGCCTTCACAATCTGCCAGCACATAGCCGCCGCGCTCCACGCCTTCGCGGACGTGGGTGCCTTCCAGCACTGGCAGGTTTTGCCGCGTAAGCGCGAACGCGACAGGCAGATGCAGCGTCATCGCCTTGCGCCACGCCGCCGCCGTCTCGTTGGCATCCGCCGGACGGAAGACATAGAGATGTGGGATCAGGCGCAGCGACATGACATGCTCGACTGGTTGGTGCGTTGGTCCATCTTCGCCAAGGGCGATGCTGTCATGGGTGAAGATGTAGACAGGCGCGATTTCCATCAGCGCGCCCAGACGCATCGCCGGGCGCATATAATCGCTGAATTGCAGGAAGGTCGCCGTATACGGCTTGAAGATGCCGCCATGCAGCGCCAGCCCGTTGGCAATCGCACCCATCGCGTGTTCGCGCACGCCAAAGCGAATGTTTCGAGCAGCGGGTTTTCCGGGACCGGTATTGTCCGCACCCTTGATGAGCGTGCGTGTGCTGCCCGCCAGGTCTGCGTCGCCGCCGATCATCAACGGCACACGCGCGGCGATCGCGTTCAAAACTTCGCCGCCCGCCACGCGCGTAGCGACCTTCTTGTCCGCGCTATAGGTGGGAATGTCGGCGTCCCAGCCATCAGGAAGTTGACGCATCTGTGCGCGCTCAAACTCCGCCGCCAGTTCCGGGAATGCGTCCCGATACGCCGCGAACTTCTGCGCCCATGCCGCTTCCTGCTGCGCGCCGCGCTCTATCGCCTCACGCCAGTGTTCCAGCGCTTCGCCTGGCACATAGAAGTCCTCCTGCGGGAAACCGAAGTACTCTTTGACCAGTTTGACCTCTTCCGCGCCAAGCGCTTCACCATGCGCCTTGCTCGTCCCTTGCTTGTTCGGGCTGCCATAGCCGATGATCGTCTTGATGGTGATGATCGTCGGCTGCGTCGTGTTCGCCTTCGCTTCGGCAATCGCTGCGCTGATCGCCGCCACATCGTTGCCATCCTCGACGGTCAGCGTTTGCCAGCCGTAGGCACGATAACGCGCGGCGACATCCTCCTTAAAGATCATCTCCGCCTTGCCATCCAGCGTGACCGCGTTGCTGTCATAGAGGTAGATCAGCTTGCCCAGTCCCCACGTCCCAGCAATCGACGCAGCTTCGGCGCTGATGCCTTCCATCAGGTCGCCGTCGCTGACGATGGCATAGGTGTAATGATCAACAACCGTATGACCAGGACGATTGAAATAGTTGGCAAGGAATGCTTCCGCCAGCGCCATACCGACCGCGTGTGCCGTCCCCTGCCCTAACGGACCGGTCGTGACTTCGACACCGCGCGTGATCTGCGACTCAGGATGACCGGGCGTCTGACTGCCCCACTGCCGGAAATTCTTGATCTCGTCCAGCGTCATGTTCTCGTAGCCCGTCAGATAGAGCAGGCTGTAAATGAGCATCGAGCCGTGGCCCGCGCTCAGGATAAAGCGATCACGATCCACCCAACCGGGGTTGTGCGGGTTGTGCCGAAGATGCTGCTGCCAGAGCGCATACGCCATTGGCGCCGCACCCATCGGCAAACCCGGATGACCACTGTTCGCCTTTTGTACGGCGTCAATCGAAAGTACACGAATGGTGTTGATCGCCAACGTCTGCAAGTCGGCTGTCACGATAATCGCTCCTTATGCTGAATGCGTCACACTGAAGAGCGATTATAGGCACGGACTGAAGCGCCGCCAAAACTTCTAGGCGACTATTCACGTACAAGGCTTGTGAAAGCGTGTACAATGCGGACGAGTTCCTGTAGGGAGTATTTTGCTGTGCCAAATCTGCTGATCGCGGTCCTATGTGCCGTCCTGTTTCTGCTCAACATTGTCATCAAAACACTGCTCAGAAAAGAGCGAGTCGGCTTTATCGACCTGCTGCTGGCGCTGGTGGCAGCCGTCGCGTTCGTCGCGCTGTTAACCGACAGCGCCGCGCAAGAGAACAGCGACACACAGACGACACAGTTTATCCTGCTGTTGGGTCTGGCGATTGTGGGTATTGGTGCAATCATGAAGGTTGTGGAATGGGCGCGCGGTTGGAAGCAGTTCGGGACGCGCGGCATGTTGGGCATTGGCACAGGTGCGCTGATTGCGCTGTCTACGTTCAGCATCCCCATGACGGCGGAAACGTTCATCATTCCGACGCCCACACCGATCCGCGTGGCGCAGGCAGCGCCGCAAACGGACGTGTCGGCATCATCGGCAGCGCTGGCTACCAACACACCGCGTGCGACAGTTGCCAGTGCGGATGCAGTAAGTACGGACACCATTAATGGCGTCCGTACCCCTACCCCTACACACACTCCCACCCTCACGCTAACCAGCACCCCGCGCCCGTCGGCGACCGTTACCGCGACGCGCTGGACGTTCGCCACGCGCACGCCGCTACCTACGGCAACGCTAGTTACACCGTGCCTGGGGAGTGTGGACAACAATCTGCGGCTGCGCAGCGAACCGGATCGCGAGGCTGAAACGCTGCTGGTGATCCCGTTTGCAACAACTGTGATGATCTACGGACGAAATGAGGCTTCGACGTGGTGGTACACGGACTATGAAGGACAGCAGGGTTGGGTAGATGGCGAATTCCTGACACTGAGCGCGGCGTGCGCGGACATGCCCGTGCGCCCCGTCAGTTAATCCGTCGCCGCACCTGTCTCACTGCGGGTAGCGCTGTCATCGTCCGTCTTCGCCCTGTCGACACCTTCGAGTTCGACGAAGCGCACCTGCCCGGTCGCGCTCGGCGAGTGCGGGTTGGCGATGCCCGCAATAGGCTGCGGCGGTTCGACAAGCGTCATGGTCAAGCGCTCGACTGTGGGGAAACGCCCACTCTTGGAAACACTATCAGGGGTTTTGACAGATTTTGCAGACATAGCTCTCTCCACCTTGATGCCATTTCATTATGGCACCCAATCAACGGCAACAGCCCCCGCAATTTGCGGGGAAAGGTTACGTATCTCACCTGTCGCGGCGAACACCGCATAGTACGTTGGTACGCCACCGTCCATGCTGACGACCAAAACCGCGCTGCGATCAGGGCTCCATGTTACGCGGATGGGTGCTGTCGCGCCAATGTTCGCCGTCAGCGCAACACCATTGCCATTGTACAGACGCAGCGGACCGCCTGGTCCTGACGCGCTGCCGAGAAACACGATCTGTCCGTTGGGGCGCTGCGTGGCATCCTGTATCCACCCTAACCCGATGGCGCTGGCAGCCGTCAACTGCGGGTCGCCGCCGTCGCGCCCCACCGAACCGAACACAATCTGTCCATCTGGTGCACGCCCGCTGACGATCAACCGACTGCCATCATTCGACCAGGCAGCATAGTCATAACGCAGCACGGGGACGCGCGTCTGTGCCTGCCCTTCGCCGTTGGCAGGATAGACGATCGCCGCGCCGCGCCGTCCTTCTTCTGGCAAATCCAGTTCGACCAGCAGCGCATCCGACGAAGGACTCCACTGAAAGCGCAGGCTACGGTAGCGGTAGGGCGCATCGGGACGATTGACGATGACGCAGCCGGGTTCGGGCGGACAATCGCGCAGCAGGATGAACGCACCGCTGGTGGCTGCGCCCGTCGCCGGGTCGATCATCATGACCCAGATACCGTCGTTGCTGGAGTCGTTCGCGCCGTTCTGGTCGCCATCGGTATCCACCAGGAACGCCAGATAGCGCCCGTCCGGTGAATACGCAATCTGTGCGATGCGCGCCTGGTTCAAATCTGCCTGCTGCGGCTCCGGTTCCGAGAACGGCGAACCTTGAATACGACCACCCTGCCCGCCTGCAAAGTCGGTGAACAGGTAGAGCAAGCCGCGTTGATCGACCAGCCCGACGTGGTTGGGATTGATCGGGCTGCGCGCAATCGTCACCGTGCCGCCGGGCATATTGACCAGTTCGCCATTGAAACCGTTCGATGTGCTGATGACAAACGCCTGCAACGGATTACTGCCCGGCGGCACTACGGCAGGCGGCGCGGGTGGCGCATCTGGCAGGACAGCGACTCCGGTCGGCAGCGGTGTTGGTGGTAGGTTTGGCGTCGGGATAATGCCGTCGGGCGGCACCGTTGGTGGCAGGAATGTGATTTCCGGCGTCGGTGCGTCCGCGACTGCGGTCACGAACGTTGGTGTTACATCCAGCGTCGGCTGTTCGGTGCGCTCGCCAATCGGCGCGAAGCCCTGTGTCGGCGGCACGGTTGGCGGCACAAATTCGACGATGGGTGTTGGGGTTAGTGTCGCAGTGGGTGTAGGGGCGCCATTCATGGCGTCCGTACTGGTTGGAGTTGCGGTTAGTGTATTCGTCGGACCAATCGTCGGCAGCGGCGTGACAGTCGGCAGCGGCGTAGCAGTCGGTGACGGTGCGGGCGTTAACATGAACGTCGGAGTTGGCACTGGCGTCGGCGTCTCTGTTGGCAATGGGGTTTGGGTAGCACTCGGCTGCGGGGTGAGCGTTGACGTTGCGGTCGGCGTCAGCGTCACTGTTGGTGTGAGGGATGGCGTCATGCTGGCGGTCGGTGTCTGTGTCGGCGTGGGGGTATCGGAGGGAGTTGGCGTGGGCGGCGGCGTTCCGGTTGATGTCTGACTCGGCGTGAAAGTGGCACTTGGGGTCAGCGTCAGCGTGGGGGCAGGTGTGATCGTCGCGCTCGGCGTAGGTGTCGACGTGTTTGTAGGGACGCCATTTATGGCGTCCGTACTGGTTGGCGTCGCGGTAGCCGTCGGCACGAGCGCAGCCGCCGTTGGCGTGCTGATCGTTGCGGTTAACGTCGGCTGTGCACTCGGCGTGATGCTTGGTGTGCGCGTCGGGGCAACCGTCGGCGTCGCTTGGGGCACGCCGAGATTACATGCTGATGTGAAGGCGATGACCAGTGCCAGCCAAAGATATGTCTTCCGTCGCATCGCTCGTCCCCCCGCGCTGATGGATACGCCCATTATAGCGGTTGCGCATGGCTTCCGTCGGACGATTGCGCGATGCTTTCCCTACGCCAGCAGCGTTGTTACACTTGTTTGCCAGATTTGAGGTGCGTTGGAGGGGCGACTCGGCGGGTCGCTCGTGCAAGCACAGAATAGGATATTCTTATGAGCAAGCAGTTGGAAGGCAAAATCGCGCTGGTGACAGGGGCGAGTCGCGGCATCGGGCGGGCGTGCGCGCTGGCGCTGGCGGACGAAGGGGCAGCCGTCGTCGTGACGGCACGCACCAAGGGCGACCTGGATACACTTGTCGCCGAGATCGAGGCGAAAGGCGGCAGCGCGCTGGCGGTGGCCGGCGATAGCAGCCAGACGCATGATGTAGACACTCTGGCAGAGCAAGCGTTTGCGAAGTATGGGCGCGTCGACATTCTGGTCAACAACGCGGGCGTCGGCAAGTTTGGCACGCTCGACCAGATCACGCCGGATGAATACGACTGGATGATGAACACCAACATGCGCGCGACTTATCTGGCAACGCGCGCTTTCCTGCCCGGCATGATCGAACGGCGCAGCGGCAATATCATCTTCATTGGCTCGGTCGCCGGACTGAAGGGGCTGCCCAACGAGACGATCTATTGTGCCAGCAAGCACGCGCAGTACGGCTTTGCAACGGCGCTCGATCATGAATGTCGCGACAAGGGCGTCAAAGTCAGTTATATTGCGCCAGGTGGAGTCAACAGCTACTTCGCCTTTGGCACGGGGCGCACACCGGGCGACCCCAAGTTGCAGGAATACCTGGACAATGAAGACGTGGCAGCCGCTTGCGTTTTCGCTGCGACACAGCCCGCGAAAGGTCGTATCTTCATGATCGGTATGCGCCCTCTGAGAGAGAGCCTTTAACTTATGCCGGACACGTTTGAAGTCGATATTGAGGGGATCGCGCACGGCGGCAGCGGCACGGCGCGGCATGGCAAACGAACCGTCCGTGTCCCCTACACCATTCCCGGCGAGCGCGTCCTCGTGCGCCCCACGCGCACTGACCAGCAGGGACAACTTGCCGCTGGCGTGCGCCTGCTCGATGCGTCGGCAGATCGCGTCTATCCACGCTGCCAGCACTTCGGACCTGGCAAGTGCGGGCGCTGCCAGTGGCAGCACATCGACTACGCCGCGCAACTGCTGCTCAAACAGGATTTGCTGGCGGAAACGCTGGAAACGCTCGGCGGCATCACAGACGATGTGGTGCAGCCCGTCGTCCCCGCGCCGGAGCAATGGGGATACAACACGCATATGACGTTCACACCTGTCGCGGGCGGGCTGGGACTGCCGAGTACAGACGAGCGCAAGTTCACGCCCATCGAAATCTGCCATGTGCTGCATCCCGATCTGCTGGCGCTCTACCAGAGCCTTGACCTGGAGATGCTGCCCGATCTCAAACGGCTCAAGCTGCAAATCGGCAGCGATGGCGCGCGGATGATGGTGCTGTTCATGAACAGCGAAGACGCGCCGGAACTCGAAATGGACATCGACGCCAGCATCAACCTGCTGCTGCCGGATAACGAGCCTGTCAACCTGCTTGGCGATTCGCACACGCGCTATCGTATTCACGACCGCACCTTCCGCGTGACGGCAGGCAGTTACTTCCGCGCCAACGCCCGGCAAGTTCCAGCGCTGGTAGACGGCGTGCTGCGCCTGCTCGCGCCGCAGCCTGACGATTACGTGCTTGATCTGTACGCAGGTGTGGGCGTCTTCGGCGCGTTCCTGGCGCGTCATGCCAACGTCGTGACGGGGGTCGAAAGCTACCCGCCAGCCGCGACGGATGCCGAAACCAATCTCGCGGACCTGGACAATGTCGATGTTATCGAAGGCACAGTTGAAAATGTACTGGCGGGGCTAGATGGCGAGTATGACGCAGCGGTTGTTGATCCATCTGCCATGTTAAGCGATGAGGCTCTTGATTTACTGGAAGATATAGGGGTACGCCGTCTCGCTTACGTCAGTGGTGACATGATTGCACTGGCGCGCGATTCCAAGCGCTTACAGAATCATGGGTATCGTCTTCACATCGTACAACCATATGACTTAGCGCCGCAGACATTTTATTTGGACTCAATAGCACTCTTTACCCGCATCTAGCAGTCTATAAACAGCCTTACACGCACAGAAAACTCCTTAAATCACTTGCTTGACAACCCCTAGTGTGATAGCTTAAACTGCGCTTAACCCATATGAGAAAGTTGTCACAATCCAGCGTTTTCGATGGGTCTGTAAGATCGCTCAGAGCATCAGACGGAGTTTCAGCAACATGTCAGATCGTATGCGTGGCACTGTTAAATGGTTTAGTGCCGAAAAGGGCTATGGCTTCATCACCCCCGAAGAAGGTGCCGACGTGTTCGTACACTACAGCGCCATTGAGTCAGCAGGCTACCGCAAGCTGGAAGCTGGCGAAACGGTCGAGTTCGAGATTGTGGACGGGCAAAAGGGCAAGCAGGCGAGCAACGTCACCACATCGAAAGCGTAGTCCCCTGTCGCACAGCCTTTATCGAGATGACAGCGTGGGTCATAACCAGCGCTGCAAACAAAGCCCCTTCCACACGAGGGGCTTTCTTATGCACCAGTATAGTATGTCGATATACCGCCCGCCGTGTTGCCGCCGTCAATCACCAGGGTTTGCCCGGTCATATAGCTCGCCTCATCGCTGGCGAGAAACAGTACAGCGCTGGCGATCTCTGCCACCTGCCCGACTCGCCCCATCGGAAACGAGTGACCAAGCCTTTGCAGGTATGTGCTAAAGGCTTCATCGGATTGCCTACTACCGCGTATATTCGTGCGCCAGCGTTCGACATAGGTATCGCCGGGACAAATCGCGTTGACGCGAATGCCCTGCCGCGCGTGGTCAATCGCCATTGAGCGCGTGAGCTGCACGACTGCGCCTTTGGTCGCGGCATATGCAGCCGCGCCCTGCGCACCGACCAGTCCCCAGTCCGAGGCGTTGTTGATAATGACGCCCTTCCCCTGTGCGATCATCGGCTGCAGCGCGGCACGGCTGGCGTAGAACGTACCATGCACGTTGATGGCAAACACATCCTGCCAAACATCGATGCTCGTCTCCAGCACAGTCCCGTACGGCACGATGCCCGCGTTGTTGAAAAGGATGTCCAGTTGCCCGTAAGCGCTGATCGTCTCATCGACCGCGCGCTGGCATTCGTGTGGCAAACGCACATCGCAGGCAACGAACTGCGCTGTGCCGCCCGCCTGCGTAATCTCCGCCACCACCGCCTCGCCTTTGGCGCGGTCGCGTGCGGCGATCATGACTCGCGCGCCTTCCGCCGCAAAGCGCTGCGCCGTTGCTTTGCCAATACCGGAGTTGCCGCCCGTTATGAGAGCGACGCGACTGAGCAAGCGCATCATCTGGCGCTTTCGTTCAGGACTTCCAACACTATCTCTTCCAGCGTGATTTCCAGCGCACGCGCTTTGGCATCTGCGACCACGCGCGGGCACAGTTGAAATTCGAGTTCGTCAAACAGCATTTCGACCTGTGCCGCCAGCACTTCCGGCATTGGGTATTCGCGCAGCAGCGCGACAATCGCGAACGACTGTGCCTTGTTGCCATCAACAAAGCGGTTTTCGGCGACAGTCAACAAGGTCACCAGCATATCGTTGACAGAATCAGTTTCCAACGCTACGCGCAGGGTATCCATCATATCGTCAGTTTGTGGCATCGTGTTTCAGCCTTCTATCTTGGATCGAGCAGTAAAGCTTTGCCGCTCGTTAACATTCCTTAACTATAGCATGAGGTATTCATCAGATGAAATGAAGATCCCTTAAGGATAGACAACGTTGCCAACTCACAGCCTTGTTTGCTGCGAGCCATTACGTATCCCCAACTGGTTCCTCAGGTGGTAACGCCTGAAGATGCGCGTGCAGCTGCCCCAACAGTGCGCGCACAGGCGCGGGCAGCGCGTCCCACTCGCTCAGCCGCAGCGCCAGATACTGGTCATTCAGGTTGGTTGCCTGCAACGTCATCAGGCTGTACTGGTTGTAATGCTTAAGCAGGTACGGGTACTCCGCACCGGCGTGATGGCGAATGGCTTGCAGCGCCGTCTCCAGCGCCATCTCGCGCTTGTCAATCGTCAGCGTAAGCGTCTTGCGCTGCTCGGCGTTCAACCCGTTGGCATCCGCTGCCGCGCTAATCGCAGCCACCTTCTGCACAGTCTCGCGCGCCCAGGCATGAATTCGCGGCTGCTTCAATGGTGGCTGGCTGATGGTCTTGCCTTGCAGCGTAAGCGAAAGCGCCTTGACGAAGGCGCGAACATAACGGGTGATCGTCATTTGCGGCGTAATCTCCGGCTAAACTCAAATGCGGCTCCCACGACAATCACAACTTGCAACCCAATACCGATCAGCAGCCACGTCGGAATGCCCTGCCCCTGCTCCACCTGCGCCGCTTCAATCACGCCCCCGTCTGCTGTTGGCAGCGCAGCGATCTGCGTCTCGGCTGCGGCAGTCGCGAGCGGCGTTCCCATTCCTGTCGGCACAGCGGCGACCATCATCGCATCCGGCGGTGTGGCATTCGGCGGTGGTGTGTGGCTCAAGGCAAACAACGGATCTTCCGGAAATGGTGTCGGATATTGAAACGTCGGGCTTGGAGTGGCAGTCGGCGGTTCTGTGTTAGGCGTTGGGGTGTACGTACCATAATACGGCGGAACCAGCAAAATACTGCCGATCTCCAGGTCGCGCACGTCGCCAATGCCGTTAATCTGCTGGATATATGGCAGAATGTCCCACGTATAACCGTAGATCAGCAGGATGTCGCCGAGTGTATCGCCCGACTGGACTTCATGCATAATGTTGCCGTTAGGGTCCAGCCCGACGATATACGACGGCTGTTCCGGTGCGGCGGCAGGCGCGTTGTTTCCGCCGCCGCTGCTCCCAGCGGGTGGTGCTGGCGGTGCGGGTGGCGGACCGCCCGGATTGCCAAACACCAGCACGAACGCCGCGCCCCACCCTCCTCGCGCAATGCCGATGCCAACCTGTTGATAACGTTCGTTCACCAGCCCACGATAATGGATACCAGAATTGACCCAGAACGTCCACGCATCATTGACTGTAGCATTCGTGCCGCCGTAGATATTCTCGCTGACGTCGGTCGTGCCATAGCCATACGCCAGCGCGCGACTGCGCGGACCGCTGCCATCTTCGCGCGTATGGCTAACGTTGCCTGTATTGACGATCCACTGCGCCTGATCCTGCGCCGCGCCGCTGAGCGCCCCGTTGAGCGAATAGGGCGCACGCCCCAGGCTGGCGCGCAAAGTGTTGATGCGCCCCAGCAGGTCGCCCGCTTCGTCCTGAGCATGGGTCACATGCCCACCGACGAACAGAAGCATACAAAGAAGTAGTGCAATCATGCGTCTCATAATGGCACATTCTAACAAGTGACAGGCGCGCGCTCCACCCCGTAAACAAAGCGTTGCCGAAACGCAGGTTTGATTCTCGTGACTTCCAGCATCGTTACGTGTTGAAATAGATGTGTTACGTTAGAATAGTTTCAAAGTGTTTCTTTACCCGGTTCGATTAGTGACTTCGTAAAGGATGCAGATGAACGGTGATTTTGTGCTGGCATTGGTGGTTATCGCTGTCAGCTACCTGCTCGGTTCAATCCCGACTGCCTATCTCATCGGGCGTATTCGCAATATCAACATTTTTGAAGTGGGCAGCGGCAACATGGGCGCGACCAATATCTCGCGTTCGATGGGTCTAGGCTGGGGCATCCTGACCTGGATTCTGGACAGCGCCAAAGGCATTGCCGCTATCCTGCTCTCGATGCAGATCATGCCCACCAACCCCGCCCTTGCCACCACCCTGGCGGCAATCGCGTCGGTCATCGGTCACAACTGGTCGATCATCGTCGTCTTCATCACCGGCGCGCTGCGGGGTGGCAAAGGCGCAGCAACTGCTTTTGGCACGCTGCTCTTCATCGCGCCCCTGCAAGCGCTGGTCGGCGTCGGCATTGCCATCGTGATTGTTCTGCTGACGCGCTTCGTCTCACTCGGCGTGCTGGTCCTGTTCGGGCTGGCAACGGTGTGGTCGCTGGTGTGGATTGCTCAGGGCAGTCTCGCCCCGATCTACGCACTTTATACGATTGCGATTGCGCTGCTGATCGCCGTGCGCTTCCGTGAGAACATCGAACGCCTGCTCAGCGGCACCGAACGCAAACTCGGCGACCGCGCCTAAGTTTCGTTACCGCACGACGCATAACACTCACTTGACCCCTCTCCGCACACGGCGATCGAGTGCAAAGCAGAGAGAGGGGACGCGGGTGAGATTTAGGTCACAAAACTGCGCTGCATTTCATGTGCCTGCCAGCTTCCATCACTCAGGATGCTGGCAATCGTGCGCATCGTCGCCTGGATCTCTGCGTCGCTTGTGTAAAAGTGCGGCGCGATGCGGATGCCTGCCCCCTCGCGATAATCGATCACTATATTGCGCGCCAGCAGTTCGCGCGAAACTTCGTAAGCATGGTCTGGTCGTACCGTCACCGTACCGCCCCGTTCGCCAGCATTGCGCGGGGACACAACCTCATATCCTGCCGCGTCTGCCATGCGTATGATCATCTCCGTCTGGCGCACTGACTTCTCACGGATTGCCGCTACTCCCACCTGCTTGATCATCTCCACACCCGGCTGCACCGCGTACAGGGCTGGAAGTGCGGGCGTACCGTTGGCGAGGCGATAGCTGTCGTCGCGAAGTGTCAATTCTGGTTCGAAGGCGAACGGGCGCGCATGCGCAAACCAGCCCGTGACGCGCGGCGTCAGCGTCGGCAGCACGTCAGGGCGTACATACATGAAGACGCCGCCCGGTCCGCCGCACAGCCACTTGAGCGTGCCGCCGATATAGAAGTCCACACCGAGCGCTGTCACATCCACTGGAATGACACCGACACTGTGATAACCGTTGAGCAGCACCTGCGCCCCCACCTGCTGCGCCCGCGCACAAATGGCGGCAGCATCCAGGATGTAGGCGCTGCGGAACAGAATGTGACTGACGGACACTAACCGCGTGCGCTCATCAATCGCATTCAGCAGAGTGTCTACGTCAATGCCGATACCGTCGCGAGTGGGGATCACCTGCACCTCTATGTGCGCAGGAATCATGCTGCGCAGCGTGTAGACATCTGACGGGAAGTCCATGTCGGTGATGACGACTTTGTTACGCCGTGTATCGCTCCAATCGAGCGCGCTGAACAAAATGCTCTGGGCGATGCTGGCGTTCTCGTGCATCAACACACTGCCCGACGGCGCACCAAGCAGCGGCGCGATCTGGTCGCCAACTGTGCGCTTCAAGTCCCACCAGCCCGCGCCCCATGCCCGCACACCCATCGTCGCCCACACATCGGCATACTCGTGCAGCTTGTCATAAACCGCGCGCGGCATCGCGCCGAGTGAATTGCTGATCAGGTAGGTGCAGGTTTCGAGGATCGGGAATTCGGGGCGCCATGCCAGCAGCGGGTCACTCATCATCCATCGCCTTCAGACGGTTATCCAAACAGCAGCAGATGGTAGCCTGTTTCCGTCTTCCTGCCAGTACATCTCTAACGGGAGGATGAGGCAGCGCACGCCCGAAAGACAGCCAGCGGCCTCCGCCTTTCGTTGGACGACGCTGGAACCCGATAGGCATATGCTGCGTCTATCCTGAAGCACACGCATGAAACGAAATGGAGAACAATCACATGTATCGTGTACGCAATATTTTGAATGGCATGACCGCAGCCGTAACGCTCGTGGCGGCGGCACTCGGTCTGGTCGGCGCGTTGATGTTCGGCGCGACCCGCGCCCATGCCCAGCAAACGGTCATCTGCACGCAGACGCACATCGTTCAACGCGGCGAAACGCTCTACCGCATCGCGCGGCAGTACAGTATGACGACAACGGTGCTGCAAGCCATGAACGGCATCCCCAACGCCAACCGTATTTACGTTGGGCAGTCGCTGTGTGTGGCGCAGCAGGTATCAGGCGGTACGACCTACGTGGTGCAGGCAGGTGACACCCTGGGGCGCATTGCCCGCCGCTTCGGTGTCGACATGAATGTGCTGGCGCGCATCAACGGCATCAGCAACCCGAACCGCATTTACACCGGGCAAACGCTGATTATCCCCGATGTCACCATTCAGGGGTAAGACAGTCACAGTTATGACAGAGGCGACCCGGCGGGTCGCCCCCACTAAAACAGGCGCTTAGCTCTCAGATGGCGCGTGATAGCCGACCATCTTGTGATGATCTTCGTCCCACAGGCGCACATGCAGCGACTTCAGGCTCGTCCACAAAGTCAGTTGTTCTACGCGCTGGAACAGCTCTGCGTTGTTATGGCAGCGCTCCAGCTCGTAGTTCGGGATGCGCGGGCTGAGATGATGGATGTGATGGAAGCCGATGTTGCCGGTGAACCATTGCAGCAGCTTCGGCAGTTTGTAGAACGAACTGCCATACAACGCTGCCGTCGCGAAGTCCCACTGCTCGTGACGTTCCCAGTACGTGTTCTCGAACTGGTGCTGCACATAAAACAGCCATACGCCCACGCCCGTCGCAATCATCAAGACAGGCAGTTGGATCAGCACGTACTTGTCAAACCCGATCAAGAGACTGATGAGCGTGATCCAAACGACGAGCGCAATGTTGGTATTGCGGATGCTGGCACGGTCGCGCTCGTCAGCTTTTGCCCAGGCAAAGCGTTGCAAGACCACGAAATCGATGACAGGACCAATGCCGAAGATGACGAACGGATTACGATACAGCCGATAGCCGAGCTTGCCCCAGCGCCCCAGCTTGTCGTATTCCTCTTTGGTCAGCGTCCACACATCGCCCGTTCCGCGCCGATCCAGATCCCCGGATGTAGCATGGTGGATAGCATGGCTGTGCCGCCAGGAGTAGTAGGGTGTAAACAGCAGGACGCCCGTGATGCGCCCCAGCCAGTCGTTCGCGACTTTGGACTTGAAGAACGAGCCATGTCCGGCGTCGTGAAAGATGATAAACATGCGCACGCCGAAACCCGCTGCCGGAATTGCCAGCAGCAGCGTCAGCCAGTAGGAAACATCGAGGCTGAAGTACATTAGAATCAGCAGTGCAAAATACGGAACGATGGTGTTGGCAAGCTGCCACAGGCTTTTGCGAAGGTCAGGCTGTTGGTAAGGCGCAACAAGTTGTTTCCACGTATCGGGAACTTTGGGCATGGGCGAAGTAGATGCCATTCAGTGGGATCTCATTCTGTACTAGCGATACCTAAAGTCTAACGCGAAATTGCGTAGTGTCCATGCTTGTTGTTTGGGCAAACCCGTTATGCACGGTAGTGCAAACAGACCCACCAACAAAACATTCTGTATCGACTGCTAAATAAAACACCCAACCTGGCAAAAACGATGCGAAAGTGCGCGCCGATCTATTCGTTTAAGTACTGCTGTGTCTGAGGTATGCGGCTAATGGGGGAAACTGCTGTGAGTATGGAAATTAATCTGGTGAGCCCGGCAGGATTCGAACCTGCGGCACTCCGCTTAAAAGGCGGGTACTCTACCGCTGAGTTACGGGCCCAGAGATGTACATTCTAGCAGGATTGATGTGCAAATCAACCCGAAAGTTTTGCCAGTTCGTATGTTCGTCAATGCAGATCGGATGCAAGGTTTGCATGTCTGGAGTCACTGCGACAAGATCGAAGGGGATGTGATATGAGTGCGGAATACACACGTAGAATCCCTCCATCATAAGTTGTTCGATCAGGTGCGCGCGCTGCAATTCGTTGCACCGTCTGGGCGATCTGGCAGACGGTGTACAACTGCACTCGTCGTTACTTACCATTCGGAATGGATCAAAAAACTGGCTTGCGTAGCGTACTCCTTGCTGCTGACCACTGCGCGTCGGCAAGATTCTTAAATTGACTGCGAGCGCATTTGCGGGTATTTCGTCAATTCGGAGATAGTAGCACTCATTGTTGTCAGGACAGTAAACAGCGTAACAATCGAGAAAATCGAGGTTCACACGAAGGCTGTAGATTTTCTTGGTGTCATAGTAATTGGATCGAAAATTGACTTGTACCATACCACCTTGCATTGTCCGGTACTTCACCTGCACGCGCTTCAGCGTCTTCATGTCCGGCATAACAGCAATGAAATCGAACGGCAGATGCTCGGACAACGGCAGGCAGACACGAATGTCATGCTCAAGCAGGTGCGCGATGACCTTCGCCACCGCCAGATCGCCTTTGTCTTTGGTATGGTGCGACACAGGTCTATAACCTTTCGGTAAGTAAAGAATGTGTATGTGGGAAAGCATAGCGCACATGCGCTATAGTTGCCCATAATTACACTGAGAGGTGAGCTTCCATGCCCTATCCACACATCACGCCAGCAAACGCCGCTCAACTGACCGAACTCACCCACATCCCATGCGGCTTCATCTCGCATCTGGCGTGGTCGCCGGATGGCAGCCTGTTGGCAGTGGCGCACGGCGGCGGGGTGTGGATGTGGAAAGACGAGTTCGGCGGCGAACCGACACTGAAGCTGGAAGCGCACAATGCTCCTGTCAAAGCCGTTACATTCACGCCGGACAGCCGTATCGTCGTCACCGCCAGCAGCGATACCACCGTGCGATTCTGGATTGCCGCCAGTGGCGCGCCGATGTCTGTTGTACGCGGGCATCAGGACTCGGTGGAGTGCGTGACGTTCAATCGTCAAGGGACGATGATGGCATCCGGTGCAGCGGACGGTGTTGTGCGGCTCGTCGATATGAGCGAAAGCACACACTCGGTCGGGCTGCGTGGGCATCTGAAGGATGTGACAGCGCTCTCGTTTGCGGCGCGCCGTCCGCTGCTGGCATCCGGCAGTTGGGATAACACCGCCCGCCTGTGGGACACGCAGACGCGCCAGTCACGGGCTGTGTTGCAGCATGACGACTGGGTGCGTGACCTGATGTTTAGCCCTGACGGCAATGTGCTGGCAACGGCGTGCAAGGATATGTTCGTGCGCTTGTGGGACAGCGAGACGGGCGCTGAACGGCTGAAGTTTTCGGCGCACTGGGGCGGCGTTGACTGCGTGACATTCTCGCCCGATGGGCGGTTGCTGGCGACAGGTGGGCGTGACCAAAGCATCAAGCTGTGGAACGCGCACGACGGTACGCTGGTGACAAAGATCGAGGCGCACGATAAACCCGTGCTGACGCTGGCGTTTCACCCCAACGGCAGCTTCCTGGCGACAGGCAGCGGCGACAACAGCGTGCGGTTGTGGGCGGTTGGGAGTTAACGTCGCGCGCTGCGTGCAGCCGACTGCTCCTGCTCTTGCAGCAGCTCATCCAAGCTCATGCGCTCCATGCGGCTGTCATCTAACATCTGGCGCATCTCATTGCTCAGTTCGCCATCCTGCTGCACATGCCGCCGGATCACTTTCTCGCTGCTCTCTTCCCAGGCAAAGCGATGCTCGGCAATCGTGATATTGTCCGCACTGATGCGCAGCGTCCAGTCACGGTGCATCGCGTGCGCGTCGTGGATGGGCAGCCGCGCCGAGGGCGACACCAGGTTCATCCCCGCCTGCAAGTTATGAAAATCCTCGTGGACAAACACCACCTGTCCATCTGCGTCCACAACTTCAAAGCGAATCTTACCCGTAGCCCGCGTCGCCAGCCGCAGCTGCACAAACGGTTGAATGTAATCGACATCATCCAGCACCGGGCGCGTGCGATTGAGCGCGGGCGGCTCGCTCGCCTTGAACGACATCACACCCATATCGACAGGCAGCACGGGCGTGGACGCCGGGTCCATCCCTGCGCGCCGCACCGCATCAAGTGCATGCGCATAAATCTGGGTACCGCTCGGCGCGTCATCCACCAGATGCGGTTCTTCTGTGCTGCGCTCGTCACCGCGGTACGACTCGGCTTCCTCGTCACGCCAACCGCTCTCCCAGCGCTGTGAAGGCTGGCTGCCCGTATTCTCCGGCGCGCGCAGCGCTTCGTACTGCCGCCACAGCAAATAGCCGCCGCCCAGCGCAAACAGCCAGCCCCAGCCATCGCCCAGGTTGGGCAGCCCGATCATCAGCAGAATAATGCCGCCGATAATTTCACCGAAGCGTTGATCAATGTTCCAACGATTACGCATTATCGTTCGTTACTCCCCACCAAACGCCCACCCAACAACCTGACATCACTCGTCACGGAGCTACTGCTTCCCCTGCCGTTGTGATTGCTCGCGCAGCAAATCTTCCAGCCGCAGCGGTTCATCTGGCTTCGTCTCGGCGCTCAAGCGGCGTTCGGCGCGTTCACGTGCCGCGCGCGGAAAGCGGTCTTCCAACGACGGCGCGATCATGAAGCCATACGCACCAATCAGTCGATTATCGACATGAATGCGCAAGTCCCATTCGCCCGGCGGCAGTCCTTGATTCTCGAACAATGGCATTTGGCGGTCGGGCAGCAGGTTCATCTCGCCATCGCGCAGGTAAGCATTCATTTCATGGACGTACTGCTGGCGTCCGTCGCGGTCAATGAACTCAAAGCGCACAATCGCCGTGCGTTCGGCATCTTCCGGCGGCACATGCAGCACCGCAAATGGGCGCACGCCGTCGTCATCCTTGGACAGATCGCGTCCGCGTCGCATCACCAGCCCGTCAGGCGTTTCGTGGGATGTGATCAAGCCGACATCCAGCAGGACAACGCTGCTATGCAAGCCGCTCCCGCGCCGCTTCGCCCGTTCGACCGCCTCACGCGCTTCCGGGCTCATGCGCAGCGCCGTCAGCGACGAGCGTGAACGTTCCACCAGCCGCGCGGGGCGGAACTCGACCAGCGTTGCCACCGCTGCTGTGCCGAAGACCGCCAGCAGTAGCCCAATACCGAGCGGATCTGCTGTCGGCGAAAGCGCGGCGACGCCCACCATTGCGCCGATTGCCGCCAACCAGCCTGTGTTTCTGGGTCTGATTTGCATAACTGCCCCGATTGATGC
Source organism: Chloroflexota bacterium (assembly GCA_033763755.1). GTDB lineage: Bacteria > Chloroflexota > Anaerolineae > Aggregatilineales > Phototrophicaceae > Flexifilum. The sequence goes on along the minus strand of JANRJX010000080.1, from coordinate 26,345 downwards.
CTATGTGACTATCAGTATACGCCGAATCATGCCCGAAGTTGCAGCCTCAACGTGCCGCCCACGCCCGCGCCAGCCCTGCCCATTCTTCCAGCGTCAGCGTTTCGGCGCGGCGACGCGGGTCAATACCCGCCTCTTCCAGCAGCGCAACAGCCGCGTCACTGCTCAGATGCAACCCGTCTCCAATTGCGTTCTTGATCTGCTTGCGCTTTTGGCTGAACCCGGCACGCACCACCGTAAAGAACAGCTCGTCATCCGGCACGGACACGGGTGGCTGATCGTAGACATCCAGTCGCACGACCGCACTTGTTACGTCCGGACGCGGGTAGAAGACGGCCGGGTTGAGCTTCATGACGATACGCGCGCGTGCGTAATACTGCGCGCTCACCGACAGCAGACTCAAATCGCCGGGCTTGGCGACCAACCGTTCCGCCACTTCAAGCTGCACGGTGAGCACCAGTCGGCGTGGGCGGATTGCGCCTTCGAGCAGGTGACGCAGGATGGCACTGGTGATGTAGTACGGCACATTTGCGACGACGAGATAATCGGTCGTGCCGAGCAGTGCTGGCACATCCGTTTCGAGGATGTCCTGGAAAACCACGCTGGCATTCGGATAGACACCCAGTCGATCGCGCAGCAATTGCTCCAGCCGCGTGTCGAGTTCGACGGCGACGACGCGCGCGGCGTGCTGTGCCAGCACTTCCGTCAGCGCTGCCGTGCCGGGCCCAATCTCCAGCACAGTATCCGTCTTCTGCATATCCGCGCTGGTGACGATCTTTTCCAGCGCGTTCGGGTCGTGCAAAAAGTTCTGACCGAGCGCTTTCTTCGGCTCGATCTTGTAGTAATCCAGCAGCAGGCGTGGGTTCATCGTGGTTACATACCAGGTAGAAAGTAATCAATCACGTCGGGAACAGGCGTCAGCACATACACATTGACATAGCGTGACCAGGGACGGAAATCGGAATCGCTGTAGCCAAGATCGATCCACAACGGGAAGCGGCGCGGACCGCCCGTATCCGCCATCAAGCCGACGCCGTAATCATTGACGAAGACCTCCGTGCCATAGGGCAGCACGTCCGGGTCGCTGGCGATGATGCCTGTCGTCAGCTGTGCACCAATGGACGTGCGGTCGTCACCGCCCAATGCCGCCGGATGATAGCTGGTGGCGTACATACGCAGCACGCGCCAGTATTCACGCGGTCCCTGCGGCGTATCGATGGCGCGAATGACGACGTTCGTGCCATATGCGATGACGAGATTAACCGGCTCGCGTACAACGACCGCCTCTTCCGCAACCCGCTCGACTTCAACGCCATTCTCCAGCCGCACACGGATCGTCGTCTGCTGTTCCCCCGGCTGTCCGTTTTGCAGCGTCTGGCGCTGATCCAGTTCCATGGCCGCGTCCGCCTGATAGACCGTCTCATACGGCAGTTCCACCGTTTCGGTCAGCAGCGTTTCTTCCACGCGGATCACGCGGATGGTCATGCCTGGTACAAGCGGCTGCGTCTCGGCAGGCACGACATAATCCTGCCCGACCAGCGCTACCCCCGCCGAAGCCAGCGCATCGGCTACTGTCTGGCCCTGCAAGCGCGTCTGCAAGCGCTCGCCATCTGCCACCACCGTCACCGGGCGCGAGCGCTGCACCGAGATGATCAGGTTGGGCGCAATTGGCATATCGACATCCGGCGACACACGGTCTGCCAGATACAATGTCACGCCCGCCTCGAACAACGCCTCGCCAACCGTCACGGCGGTTGTTGTCAGGCGGCGCTCTACGCCTTCATCGTTGATGAGGATCGGCAGCGCGCGGCGCAGGCTGATGCTCGTCACCGGAACGGGCCAATCCGCGATCTGGTCGAGCATCACCTCTGTGCCGTCAATAATCAGGCGGTCGGCAGCGCCGATGGTCACCCCAGCGCTCATCAAAATCTCAAGCGGCTGCGAGAGTGTCGTTGCCAGGACTTGTACCTGCCCATCTACCAACAGGGTCACCGGGCGGGCGCGGGTGATCTGGATGACCATGCCCGGCTGCAAAGCGGCTTCTGGCGGCGGCACAATCACGTCGCCTTCCCGCAGCAGCAGCCCGCGCTCCTGCAAAAGCGCGCCGATGGTTTGTGCGCGTGTGTCGACTGTTTGCGCCTCACCGTTAACAACCAGCGTCACTCCCGACGGCTGCAAGGTGACGATCAGTGCTGCGCAGCCAGCACACAGCATGAGCACGACAGCAGCAGCGATCAACAGCAGCCCCCAGCGCGGGCGGCGCGGTTTGGGCGCAGGCAGCGACGGAATGGTTTGGGTATCAGCGGAGGTAGAAGTAGCGTCGGGGTAGAGGTTCACGCGCGCGGCACGTCCTCTATATCAGGCGCGTTATCCCCACTCTGCACGAGCCAGGCTAACCCACGGCACCCAGACGGAACTCCTTAGTGCTGCTTCCGTTAGAACCTGACACGGTTCGGAGGGTCTGCCGCGTGGGACCCAGCCCGTGCAGACTGGGGATAACGCGCGCTTAACGATGATCACGAGATGCGATTGTAGCAGAGTGCGCTACCCCTGTACAGGGAAGAAGCCGAGCAGCGCATTCCACATCACATCCGTTTGGTCGAGCAGTTGATGATCCGATTCAACGACGCGCAGATCGACATTCGGGCGTGTGCTGGCAAACGTCATGCTTTGCTCGACATCCACGCTGGCATCGTGCTTGCCGTGATAGATCATGATCGGCATGTCCAGCTTCAGGCTGTACGAGTCGTACTGCTGCAAGTCCTCGAACAGCCCGTAATGTACACGCTTCAAGCCGCCCGCCGCGTAGTTGAAGAACTGGTAGTAGCCGTCTGTGCGCCACTGCTGAATGCCGTATTCGCCCAGGTCGCGCCAGCGATTGCCCGCGAAATCGAACGCCGGAGCCATCAGGAACAGCTTTTTCACGCGCTTCGCCTCGGCATCGCGGTAGCGGTCGCTGAAGTGCAGCGCCACCGCCCCGCCCATACTCGACCCCATCAGATAGACATCGCCTGCTGGCAGCACGCGGATTTGCTCCGCGACCTTCGCCAGCATCGCCGTCAATGTCAACTGCTCAAACGATGGCACGTTCAAATCTGGCACATGCAATGCCACGCCGCGTTCGGCACAGCGCGCAGCAAAATCGCGCGCCTTCGTGGACGACGGCGACGACGCGAAGCCGTGCAGGTAGAAGATATGGTTGGGCATTCAGGACTCACTCCCCAAAAAAGTATGCTTCCAGTACATCGCGCGCAATCGGTGCACCGACGCCGGAGCCTTCGCCTGCATTTTCGACGACCACGACCACCGCCACCTGCGGATTGTCGCGCGGTGCCCACGCCGCGAACCACGCGAAGGGTGGCAGCGTGCCATCACCGCCTGCCTGCGCTGTGCCGGTCTTGCCACACACGCCGAGCGCTTGCAGCGGCGAATCGCGGAAGACAAATTCCGCTGTGCCAAAGCTCTCGGTCGTCACGTCGCACAAGCCCTCGTGCAGTGCTTCATAAACGCCGCTTTCAAACGTCAACTGCGTCATGACTTCTGGCGTGCTGACACTCGTCAGCGTATCGCCCAACAAGCCGACTTCGCGCACCAGCTGCGGGCGGTAGAGTGTGCCGCGATTGGCGAGCGCCGCGAACCAGCGCGTGACTTGCAGCGGCGTCACCAGGAGTTCACCCTGCCCAATCGACAGATTGACCGCGTCAGAAAATGTCCACTCAATACCGAACGTCGTCCGCTTCCAGTCCGGGTCCTGTACATTGCCTGTCTCTTCCGGCAGGTCGATCAAGCCTGTGGGTGCGTCGAAGCCGACAAGCCGCGAGTATTCCGGCAGCAGCCAGGGGTCGGTGCTGTCAAGCAGGTAGCCCGTCTCGTAAAAGAACGGGTTGCAGCTTTGCGTCAAGGCGCTGATCGGCGTCACCAGCCCATGCCCGCCTGCCAGCCAGTCGGTGCGGGGAATGTCACGGCTCCACAAACCGCCGCAGACAAAACGAAAATCTGGACCGAAAACCCCTGCGTTAAGCGCCGCGTAGTCTGACACCGTTTTCATGACCGAGCCAAGCGGATACGTCCCCTGTGTGGCGCGGTTCAGCTCCGGGCGGCGCGGGTCTTCGGTGTTGGCAAGAATGATCTGTTGGGCGGTGTCGCGTCCCATCGTTGGAAATGGCGTGTAGGCGTTGTTATCGAATGTCGGGTAGCTGACCATCGCCAGGATTTCGCCCGTGTTCACGTCCATCACAACAACCGCCGCACCGCGCGAACGGGTCGCCCAGGTATCTTTCGCCTGCGTGTAGGCATCCGCGACAATCTGCGAGGTCGCGACCTGCAAGTCAGAGTCAATCGTCAGATAGACGCTCTGCCCCGGCTGAGCAGTGATGCGTGTCAGTTCGCGCAGCTCGTCGCCGGACGGCGTGACGATCAACAGGCGACCGCCGGGCTGCCCGCGCAGCGTTTCATCCCAACTGCGTTCAATGCCGCTGCGTCCCAGAATCGCGTCCTGTGGAAAGCCCGCCGTCTCTACCGCTGGAATATCCGCTTCGTCGGGATAGCCGACATAACCGAGAATGTGCGGCATCCGCGCGTCGCTGTTGTAGCGGCGGGCGGGCTGTTCGCCAAACTGTGCGTTGCATGTTGCTGTCAGCGGTCCCTGGGCATCAAAGTAGCGCTGCGCCTCAATCGTACCAATATCCATCAACCAGTTAGGCGGGCGCTGTTCCAGCCGCGCCTGGATTTCATCCAGTGGACGATTGAGCGTGGCGGAGAGCAAACCGAGGCAGCCAGGATAGTCGGGAATATCCTGGCGAATGACACGGATGATGACCACGCGCCCCTGCTGATCTGCCAGCGTCGTCACGCGGTCACGCGCGTAGATGTTAGCGCGGTTGGGAATGATCGGATCAAAGCGCAGCCTGGCCCCGCCGACCATTTCGCTGAAGATGTCTGCAGGCGACCACGCCACGCGCCAGTCCTGCGCGCGGCTGTCCACCACCAGCCGGATTTCGCGCCCGGCATCGGTGAACGAACCGAGCAGGCGCGTGTTAAATGTCAGGTCATATGCCAGCACCGCCACGTTGTCTGCCTCGCGCAGGGATGTATGCACCAGCGGGTCGTCAATGCCGCTGTACGTCATCTCGTTTTCGGTAATGTCGTACAACTGGTTAAACGTGGCGAACGGGGTCGCTTCCTGCGCCGCCGCCGAAATCAGTTCATACATGCGTTCACGGTCGCCTGCCCGCCACGCCGCGAGAAAGCTCAGCCCGATGCGCTCAGCGTCTTCCAGCAGATAGGCAGACGGCAGTTGCGCCAGCGTCGGGATAATGACCTGAGTGGTGGTCTGGGGCTGGCAGGCGGTCAGTACAATCAGGATGAGCAGCAGGAAGAGCAGGCGTGAACGCATGGGTAACTCGCAGGCGGATAAGCGGACAATCGCATTATACGCTCAATTGCTGTGGTGACCAATGTACGTCTCCCCGTCTCTGCGTTGAAGATTGTCCTGTCAGCCGCTATACTTCCCTTCAGTTCTGACAACAGGTGACAGGTAAGCGAACATGGCGCAAAATCCCCCACAGATCGATCCCGAAATGCTGAAACTGCTGCGCTGCCCGGTGGCGGTGCATGACAAGAGCAAAGGCGATGACCCCGGCAAGCTTGAACTCGTCAAAGGCTACTGGCTCGTCAGCGCCGACAGCGGCAACAAGTACCCCATCCGCAATGGCATCCCCGTTATGCTGGTGGAAGAAGGCGAGAAGTGGAAAAACACTGCCGTCGAAGACCTGCCTGTGCCACCCCCCGAAAAGTAGCCCATAAGTACGCCTGCCCTTGCGCAGGCGTCTTTATTTGGCGGGCGTGATTGCCCGTCATTCTTTATTTCGTTATACTTTGCAGTAACAAACACAGGCTACGTATTTTGTGCGGCACATTCCGAGAGATGAGGCAATGGCAGACTACACGCCCCTCGAAGCTCCAGTGCATGACCCTCAAGCGCTTCCCGCCCACGTTCCATCGAAACTCTTTGGGCGAGACGCCTTGCTTGCGAAGGTTTACAGCGACCTGAAGAACGATGATGCTGTCCTGCTGTATGGCGCGGCTGGTATCGGCAAGACCGCCCTCGCCGCCACGCTTGCCAGCGCTTACAGCGAACTGCCGGGCGGCGTCGTCTGGTTGACGGTGGATGGCGCGTCGCTGGCAGAATTGATCGTGCGTGTTGCCCGTGCTTATGGACGCAGCGACATCGCCAACAGTGATAATCCCGTCAGCCGTACAGAAGCGGTGCGCGAACTGCTGAGTGACGAAAAGCCGCTGCTGGTGCTGGATGGCGCGCCCGCCCCGCAAGCCACCGCCGACTTCATCGCCCGCTGCGCCGACGAGAACCCTGTCCTCATTACATCCGATGAGCCAATGGAAGGTGACTGGACGGCGATAGAACTGACGCCGCTGGATGCCGACCAATCAAATGCCATGCTGCGTCATCTGGCAGGCGTAGACAACGGCGCACCGTCAATGGACCTGGCAATTGCACTGAGTGGCAGCCCATTCGCGATCACGATTGCGGCGGGCGCAATCAAAGCAAACAAACAAAGCCCTGCCGATTTCCACGCTTCCATGCCCAAAGCACCCGCTGGAGCAGCCCCGCCTGTTGACCTACTGGCGCTGACAGCCGCATTCCGCAGTCTGCCAAGTGCGCTGCAAGGGCTGATCCTGATGCTGGGCGCGACTTTCAACGGGCAGGGTTCGGGCGAACTCCTCAGCATGATCAGCAGCGCACCTGTTGAAGGCGTGAACCAGGCATTGGGGATGCTCGTGGGACGCAACCTGATTGAGCGTATCACGCGCGGCGGCGCGCCCTACTACCGGATGCATCCGCTCGTCAAAGACTTTTCCGAAAGCTGGCTGCGCGGTTCCAATCGGCTTGAAGGCTTACAGGCAAAGGTGCGCGACTCAGTCGTCGCTTACGCCAGCCGCTACAGCACGCAACCGCAAAAGCTGGCAGTGGAAATCGACACCTTCGTCGCGACCAGTCGTGCCACCACCGACGCGGGCGATACCGACACGGCAAATCAACTCGCAGTCGCGCTGATGCAGGCAGGTAGCTTCGTCAGCGACGGCGGTTATACGCTCGAACTCGCGAGTCTGCGCCGTTCCACCGCCAAACCTGCGGGCAGCGGCGCCTTCCCCGCCTATCAGGGTGCGACCGCCCCAACACCGGTACTGCCGACCGCTGACACGACGGTAGACGATTTTGACGAAGACATTGACGATGAGTTCGATGATGACTTTGAAGAAGAACCATTCGCGGAAGCAGAGTTAGACGAGACAGACGAAGACGAATTTGACGACGAACTGGATGATGACGAGCTTGAAGATGATCTGCCGATAGCGCGCCCGTCCGTGCTGCCGCCGATGGACGCGCCCGCTGCCGAGATGGGCGAGATGGCGCGGCTGCGTGCAGCACTCATGCAGGCACGTCAGCAAAGCGACCAGCGGCGGCAGGCGGAAACGCTCAAGGCAATTGCAGCACTCCACCTGCGCGACGGACAGGCAAACGAGGCAATCTCGTCTTACAGCGAAGCACTCACACAATTTGAAGCAGTCAATGACCGTGGCGAAATGCTGAGCGTGCTGCAATCCCTGACCGAGCTGGAAATGCTGACGGATAATCTGCCTGCCGCCGCCCTGCACGCCGCTCGCGCCGCATCGATTGCCGATCAGCTAGGTGAACTTGGCAAACAGGCACAGCTGCTTTCGCTGCTTGGCGATGCGCGCCAGCAGTTAGGCGAAAGCGAACCCGCCATCCGCGCCTACACCCAGGCGCTCGAACTGGTGCGCGCGGCAAATGACGCCCGCAACGAGGCGGTGCTGTTGTTCAAGCTTGGTTATGCGCAGTTAGACAACAACGACGCCCGCACTGCGGCAGACACCTGGGAAACCGCGCTCAAGATGTTCAAGGAGCAGGAGCGCCGGGATTATGAGGGACGCGTCCTGGGCGGATTGGGAACGGCGTATGGCGATATGGCGCGTTGGACGGAGTCGATCAACTTCCACACCTCGGCGCTCTACATCGCCCGCGAAGTGGGAGATGAGCAGGAAGAAGCTCTGCAACTGACCAATCTTGGCTTTGCATCGGTGCAGGCGAATCAGTTAGGACAGGCGGTATTGCGCTATCGGCAGGCGCTGCATCTCGCTTACGAAAGTGACGAGCGCGAGGATGTCGTCAGCACGACGGTCGAACTGGCAAATGTGCTGGTGGCAAGCCCGCGCCATCTGCTGATTGCGGGCTTGCTGGTCGAAGAAGCGCTCAAGCTCGACCCCAACGACCGCGATCTGCGCAAGCTCAAGGAGCGTATCGAAACCGATCTGCTGGATGCGGAAGCGCGCGGTGTGACGTTTATCGAGGTGGCAGGCACGGCGCAGGAATACGCCGAAAATGCGTATGCACTGCTGGACGAGGCATAAACACCTCATCCTCGTCCCCACCCTTTTGGAGAGTGGCGTACAAGCCTGCTGGTATACAGATTGAGCGGGGTGAGGTTGGCAGCGACTAATCCATCGGCAGCCAGAAGCCAAAGCGGCTGCCGACCCCGACTGTACTTTCGACCCAGACTTCGCCGTTGTGTCGTTCGATGATCGACTTGACGAGACTCAAACCCAGCCCGCGCCCTTCGATGTCTTCCGTACCTGCCTGACGCGCACGGAAGAAGGTGTTAAAAAGGCGTGACAGGTGTTCCGCCGGAATGCCGATCCCGGTATCTTCCACAACATAATGCACACGCCGCCCCTCCTGATAAGCATAAACGGTCAGTGTGCCTTTGGCGGGTGTGTATTTGACGGCGTTGCTCAACAGGTTCTCCATCGCCTCGCGGATCAGCGACGGATTGATCGTGATCTGCGTGGGACTGTCGAGCGTGATGTTGGTCTTCAGCGTTTGCTGTTTGTTCTCGACCGCCGGGCGCATGTTGTTGAGCGCGGTCTGCACAATCGCACGAAAATCGACGCGCTCGTTCAGCTCTGACGGCGATGTGCGAATCTTTTCCACACGGAGCAGGTCATCCAGAAGTCCGGTCATGCGCTCCGTCTGCTGCTGCACAATGCCGAGATACTCGGCGATTTTGGTGTTTGGGTCGATGTCGAGCTGCATCAGGCTGCAATAACCAACGATCAGCGCCAGCGGGCTGCGCAGGTCGTGAGATGCCATTTGCAGCATCTCATCCTTGAAGCGGTTCAGATCACGCATCTGTGTCACATCACGCATGACGATGACATAGCCGGTCTTGTGGTTGGTAGCAGCGTTTTCCCATACCGAGATGTCGATGTGATAGTCGCGGTGCTGCTGTTCCGAACGCGCTTCAAATGACCAGTTCTTACGTCCTGCCTCCGGGCTTGAAAGGATGTCCAGTACGCGCATCAGAGTGGAGTCCGCATGGCGCATATCGCTGAGCGACTTCCCTCGGACATCCGCTTCGCTGGGGCTGCCAAACAGCGCTGCGCCTGCCTCATTCATCAACAGCAGTTGACCCTGGGCATTCAGCACAAACAGCACATCAGGGAGCGCGTGCAGCACCGCTTCCAACTGCGTTTGCTGCGCCTGCATCCGCGTGAACAACTGGGCATTGCGCAGCGCCACCGCCACCTGATTGGCGATGATCGTCATGATTTGCAGATCATGTTCGTTAAAGTGTTCGGGGCTGGGATGCATGAGCGTGAACACGCCGACCACGCGATTTTCGTGAATGAATGGCACCGCCAGTGCCGAACCCGCCAGCGATCGTGCGCCGTCCAGTTCCAGCCAGCGCGCGTCGGTCGCCGCGTCCGTGACCAGCGTGCCGCGCTTGTTCTCGATTACCCAGCGCGCCAGCCCTTCATTGACAATCTTCTGCGCCTGGGCATAGGCTTCGGGGTTAGGCGGAATGCGCAGTTTGGATGTTTTGAACCGCGGCGCGAGCGTGAAAAATCGCCAATCGCCTGTTGCGCTGCTAAAACCATTTTCGGTCAGCAATAGGGAAGATTGTTCAACTTCAAACGAACCCATGACGAGATCGATAACGTTCTTCAGAACGCGCGTCTCGTCAAAGCTTGTGAGCATATTGGAAACTTCTGTCAACAGCTCAAAGTCTTTGGCTGTGTTATCTGGCAGTGTATAGAGCATGGTTTAGCAGCACATCTCGCCTATCGTGATATAGCTTAAGTGAAACACAATCTTGAACGATAGGCAAGTTGACGTTTAATGCTTCAGCAGCCCGGTTAACAGTTGTACGCACGCTTCGACATCGCGCAGATCGACCGTCTCGCTGGTGGTGTGGACGAAGCGGCACGGGATCGAAATGCAGCCACTTGGCACGCCTGCGCGCACGGATTGGATTTGTGCGGCGTCGGTTGTCCCCGCCTTCAATAGCTCCAGTTGATACGGGATACCGTCAGCTTCCGCACGCGCGATCATCCAGTCGCGGATGGCAGGCGGCACGACCAAACCCGGATCCTGCACCTTGATCGCCGCGCCACCGCCCAGTTTGATGCCGTTGCGCTCGCCCTTGTACTCATCGCCCGCCTGTGTAACATCGAGTGCAATCGCGATATCCGGATCGATACTGTGCGCGGCAGGACGCGCCCCACGAATGCCGACTTCTTCCTGCACGGTAAACGCGAAGTAAACCTCATGCGGTGTCTCTTTCGCGAGCAAGCGCATCGCTTCAAGCGCCACCACACAGCCAATTCGGTCGTCCATGCTCTTGGCAATCAGGCGGGTACCGCGCTCCTCGAATGGTCGCCAGAACGCAGCAGCAGTGCCTGGTGCGACCGCCCCTGCGCCGTCCCCGTCGCTGATGTCAATATAGAAGCTTTCCAGATCAGGCGCGTTCTGGCGGCTGCTGCCGAGTGGCTCCGGCGCACCAATCACGCCTGTGACGCCGTTTTCGAAGCGCACCCGCGAGCCGTGCAGGGTGGTGTGGATCAATCCACCAAGCGGTGTGAAGCGCAAGTAGCCGCTGCGAGGTTCCTGGAACGTCGCGATCAAGCCGATTTCGTCCATGTGCGCTGCGACCATGATACGCTGTTTGCCGTCGCCCTGCCCGACGCGGCAAATCAGGTTGCCGAGCGCATCCACTTCAATACTGTCAGCATAGGGTTCAGCATAGCCGCGTATGAGTTCACGCACATGATGTTCATAGCCGGAGGGACCCCAGGCTTCCACGAGTGATTTGATCAGGTCTTTCACAATGCTGTTCCTCCGAAAGATGTCATGTCGTGCAGCAGAGCTTGTACCAGCCGCAAGGAATTGTCGAAGTCGTCGCGATGCAGATAGGTTACAGGGCTGTGGATATAGCGCGAAGGGTTGGAAATGACCGCCGTTGCAACACCATCATTTGCCAGATGTATCGAACCGCCATCGGTTCCGCCGCCCGGCTGCGTTTTGAGCTGGTAGGGAATGCCATGTTTATCGGCAGTGGCACGCAGAAATTGCAGCAGGCGCGGATTGACGATGATGCTCCGATCCAGAATCGTAAACACAGGGCCGCCCTGAATGCGACAGGTTGGGTTCGGTTCGTCCATCTCATCCGGCACAGCCAGTGGATTGGGAATGTCGTTGGCGGTCGTGGTTTCCAGCACGAACGCCACATCAGGGTTGAGCGTTTGCGCCGCCACCTGCGCGCCGCGCAGTCCGATTTCCTCCTGCACCGTGAACGCCGCCAGCACATCCACCGGGTACGGACCGCCGCGCAGCACATCGATCAGCAGCGCGCAGCCTGCGCGGTCATCCAACGCCTTGCCGCGCACCATTGCCGTCCCAACTTCGCCAAAGTACGAGTCGAAGACGATCATGTCACCCATCTTGACTTTGCCGTTGGCATCGTCTTTGTTCGCTGCGCCAATATCGATGCGTAGATTCGCCAGCTTGACAACGGACTGCTCGCGCCCAAGATGAATCGGCGTCCAGATCACGACACCGGGAATGGCGTTCACGCCGATCTTCATGCGCAACCCCGGCAGGATGCGGTCGTCGATGCTGCCAACCGCCGTGAAGCGCAGCAATCCATCGCCGTCTACGCCGGACACCATAAAGCCGACTTCATCCATATGCGCTGCCAGCATGACGCGCGGCGCACCCGCGACCGTCCCACGTTTGATGGCGGTGATGCTGCCGAGCGAATCAATACGAATATCGCTGGTATGTCCATCAATCGCTTCAAGAATGATTTTTCGTACCGCGTCTTCCTTGCCGGAAATACCGTGCGCTTCGGAAAGCGATTTGAGCAGTGTCGTGTCCATCGTTATGTCGTCGCTTCCTGTGCTTTCAAGTCTTCCCATGCAATCGCCGTCAGGAAATCTTTGTCCAGATCGGCAATGAAGGCAGCCAGCAGCCGCCCACAGCGCTCAATATCGCGCAGGTCTGCCGTTTCAACAGCCGAGTGCATATTGCGGATCGGCACTTCGAGCAGCGCGGTCGGCACGCCTTCCAACGCCACCTGGATTGCCCAGGCGTCCGTGCCACTCGCGCCGGGAATGAGATCATCCTGCAATTTGATCTCATGCTTGCGTGCCGTCTCGCGCAGTTTGTCGTACAGCTTCGGGTGAAAATTTGGACCGATGCCGATTCCCGGACCGCCGTTCATCTCGATAGCTTTGTCATCAGGCACGCCCGGCTGTTTGGCAAACGTCACATCGAGCGCAATCGCAATATCGGGCTTGATATGATAGGCAGACGTCTTCGCGCCAAGCAGCCCACTTTCCTCCTGCACCGTCGCTACGGCGTACACATCCCAGCTGTGGTGCATTTTCTGGAGCAGGTGCAGACAGAGCGTCACCGCCGCCACACACGCGCGGTCGTCCATCGCCTTGCCCGCCACACGATTGCTGTTCAGATCAATCATCGGCACGTCCACCGTGATCAAGTCACCCATGCGCACCAGTCGTGCCACCTCATCAGCAGGCAAACCCAGATCAACTACAAAACTATCGAACTCCGGGTATTTACCGTTGCCATTGCCATTCTTGAGCAGATGCGGTGGTACGGTCGCGATGATTCCCGGCAGCGGCTGCCGCCCATGCACCATAACGGTTTGTGCCAGCATGACGCGATTATCGACGCCGGAGATGCGCTGGACATAGACGAACCCATCCACGACATCGCGCACCATCATGCCGATCTCGTCCATATGTGCGGCAAGCATGATCTTGCGCCGTGTCTCTGGCGGCTGTGTGGCACGCTTGATGCCAATCAAGCTGCCGAGTCTGTCTTGCTCGGTGCTGTCAACCAGCCCTTTCCAGGCGGATTGCACCAGCTCCCGCAGCGGCGCTTCATGACCGGACGGAGCGTGAGCCTCGACAAGGGTTTTCAAATGTGCTTTCAGATCAAACAAAATACGTCTCCCGTAACCCCCGCCAAACATGGCGCTAAGTGTACGCGGAGACGCATCAATTTCAAAAAAGCTGATAGCGTTCTAGCCGCCCGGCGATCCCGGCGTCGGTTCAATCGGCGCCGGCGGAATCAGGGTGTCGGTCGGGAACGGTATCGGCGTATCGGGCGGCTTGGTTGGGTCAATGATGATCGGCGGCTGTGTTGGCTGCGGAGGCAGCGTTGGCAGTACAAACGGAGTTGCCGTTGGTGGTTCAAATGGTGGGAACGGCGTCAGCGTCGGCGCAAGCGTCAGTGTCGGCAGGAAGATCGCGGTCGGCGACAGGAAGCGCGTCACCGGAATGGGGATAAACTGACCGGGTGTCGGTTGCAGCGGGTTCACGCTGGTGGGCGTACCGAATGGGAGCGGCGTGATGATGCCGGGCAGGGTGCGCGTCGCCGGGGCTTGTATCGAGATCGGCGTATAGGTCGCGGTTGCTGTCCCGCCGCCAATCGGTGCGGTCGCGCCGCCACGTTCGGCAGTCGCCCATAGCAGGAAGCCGGCGCAGTAAAACGGCAGCGTCGCCAGGATAATGACGAACAGCACGATGCGCAAATTTCGTCGCCGCCGTTCGATTGCCAACACTTCGTCCATGCGCCTCTCCACCCCTGGAACATCTGCCCTACGCAGTCACTATAATACCATCAATCCCGGTGTCTTGCTTTAGGATTCGATGTCACGCACCTGATACAGTGCGCCATCTGCAAAGCCGCGCTTACGATAGTAGCCGCGCGTGCCCACCGCCGAAATCACCGCCAACCGTCCAAAGCCGCGTTCGCGCGCAATCGCCACTGCCCGCTCAATTAACTGGGTGCCGAGTCCGGTGTGTTGGGCGCGCCCGGCGGCGCTGTCGCCGATATCGACTGCCTGCCCGTAGACATGCACCTCACGGATCATCGCAGCGTCCTGAAGCTCGTCCACCAGCGGTGGCACGGTCGGCAGCGACAGCCGCAGGAAACCCGCAATATAGCGGTCGGCGGTAATGAACTGCAGGAACACTTCATCGCTGCATGATGACGTATACCACTGCTCATCCAGATGCAGCGCGTCCGCCTTCACATTGGCGAAGCGCACTTCCCGCGCGCGAATATCCATACAACGTTCACCGCGCTTTGCCAGCGCATCATCCACGATCTGGCGAAAGTTCGTCAGCTTGTTGCCTTCGACAATATCGGTAGACGGAATATCGCGGATCACGCGCGTCAGGCGGCAGTATTCCGGTGTCGCCTTGAAGCACTCGACCAGCACATGCAGCAGTTCGTCATACGTGTACGGCTGCCACTGCCCCGCGCGGTGATACGTCATCAGCTCCGCGCTTTCGATCAGCGAGCAGGGGTAAAGCTTGAGTTCGTCGGGTCGGAAATCTGGATCGGCGAACATACGCGCGTAGTCGTCGATGTCGAGTTGTGGCGATGAACCGTACAGGTTCGGCATCCAGTGCGCGTGGATTTTGAAGCCCATCTGCCGCAGCAGCTTGACCGCGCGTCGTGTCGCCGCGACGGTATGCCCACGCCGATTCTTGCGCAGCACGTCGTCGTTGAGGCTTTGAAAGCCGATCTGCACTTTGGTGCAGCCGAGCCGCCGAATGCGGATGACCTCTTCCGGGCTGATGTGGTCAGGGCGTGTTTCGATCACCAGCCCGACGCAGCGGCACGGCGCATCTTCGTTGAGGCGATGCAGCGCTTCCAGTTCATTCCACGTCGCGTATTCATCAACAGGCGAGCGCTGGCGTTCACCAAGCGCAATTTCGCCCGCCAGCTCGCGCGAACGGCGCATTTCATCACGATAGACCGTTTGCACTGCCTGGTTGTAGGTCTGCTGGAAGTCCGCGCCATGAATGGTGACATTGGCTGTGTTGCGCTCAGGATGCAGCTGCGACGCTTCCAAAAGCGCTGCCTCAACTGTGTGGGTGTGGTCAACCCCTGCACCAAAGGCATGAAGCGCATCGAAAATACGCTTGACGAACCAGATTTGATAGCTTTCGGGATAGAACGACCAGGTGCCGCCAAGAATGATGACTTCGATCTTGTCGGTCGGGTGTCCGGTGGCGCGGTATGTCGTCAGGCGGCTGTAGGTTTGCAGGTATGGGTCAAAGCTGTTCTGTTCGGCACGCTGGGCGCCCGGCTCGTCTGACAGGTAGCTCTTCGGCATGCGCACATCGTTCGGGCAGAAGATGCACTCGCCGGGGCAGGGAAACGGCTTGGTCAGCACGGTCACGGGTGTGACGCCGGAACTGGTGCGCACAGGCTTCAGGCGCAGCCGCTCCAGCATCGCCGGGTCAAACGACGGCAGGCCGTCTTGCCCGGCAAATGCGCGGTAGGCGGAGATCAGCTCGTCGCGGCTGTACTGCCTGCCGCCGCCTTTCGCCTGCGCCCGCACCAGCCGATCAATATCCGAACGCTCGAACGGCTCTATACTGGCAATCGCTTTGAGCAGCCGAAGCAGCGGCTGACGATGTTGTTCGAGATCAAGAACGGTCTTGTGACCCACTGTTGGTTCTTCCTGCGCTCCACACTTCTAGAGAAACCCAATCGCCGCATTGGACGCCATGAATGCCGTCCGTACACTGGTGTTTGGTACGGACGGCATTATTGCCGTCTAAACAATATGATTGTGTTTATCTTGCATTGTAGCAGACCGCAGGCGGCGTGGGCAGGCGCTAGCCCTGCTCGAAGTTCGGGTCGTAGAATGACGATGTGTTCTTGGGCTTCGACGGCGGTGGCAGCGCAGCTTCCAGCCCATCGACTTCAATCTGCAAGCCGCCGAACTGACGGGCGATAAAGTTGTACGCCAGCGCGTAAATTGCACCGCCAATGCCGCCGAACACCGCATAGACTAGGACGCCGCAGACGAAAAAGATCAGGATGCCCGCGATCCCCATGCCCTGCACGAACGGCAGGTCATTCGAGAGATTGTTGCTCCCAAACGAGCTACTGGTGGTACTCATCGCTGGAATAATCGACAGTTGGCACAGCAGTATTGGCATCAGCAGCACGAGCGATAGCAGCCCCGTCACCAGCGCGCCAATGCGAAACGCTGACCCAACATCGATCTTGCGCAGTGTAATCATAAAATCCCCCTTTGATGTCTCATTACAATGTCAACTATACTCAGGTTTAGTATTTTTGACGCACGGATATCGCCCAGTGGATGACCAGACTGCCCGCCGCCTGAACGACATCAACCGTCGCTTTTACGCCACAATTGCCGACGACTTCCACGCTACGCGCGGGCAGGCATGGCGTGGTTGGGAACGGCTGCTGCCGCACCTGCACGCGCCACTGTCGGTGCTGGATGTCGGTTGTGGCAACGGGCGTTTCGGCGTGTTTCTGGCGGAGCATGACCTGACGCCGCTCAGCTATCACGGCATCGATAACAGCCCCGCCCTGCTCGACCATGCGCGGTTGCAGTTAGCAGCGCAACCGCAGGTTACGACACGGCTGGATGCCGCTGACGTGATCGATGAGCCGCTGCCCGATGCGCAGTACGATTTGGTGACACTGTTTGGCGTGATGCACCACATTCCCGGCGCGGCGCGGCGGCTGCACCTGATGCTGCGGCTGGCGGCGTGCGTGAAACCAGGCGGGCTGCTGGCGTTTGCCTGCTGGCGATTTTACGAATATCCGCGCTTTCGTGAGCGTATCGTCGCGTGGGATGCCGATATTGTGGTCGAGGCGAACGACTATCTGCTCGATTGGCGACGCGGCGCGCACGTTCTGCGCTACTGCCATTATGTCGATGACGCCGAACATGCGGCGCTGGTGGCGGCATCCGGGCTGCACGAGATCGAAACGTGGCGCGCTGATGGCGAAACGAACACGGTCAATCGTTACAGCTTACTGCGACAAGAGGCGTAATGTTCCATTGCCTCTGCCGTGTGTGACTGTATAATCTAAAAAATCAACGCGGTGCTTTCAGAACAAGGGGCTTAAGCCCTTTGCTCACAACATCGCCGAGCTTAGGCTATCGCACGCATCATTGACAAGTGACAGCGCTTTGGACAAACAACGGGAAAAAGCCCCCCTGCCTTCGACGCTCTACACAGAAGAGTATTTCCGCAACGCATGTGAGGGCTACGACGAATTTAACACCAGCGAAGGCGAGCAGCTGTCTCGCCGCCTGAAATCTGCGTTTGCGCTCGCTGAAGTGACGCCGGGGATGCGCATTCTCGATGTCGGCTGCGGGCGCGGCGAGATTTTACGCCATGCCGCACAACTGGGCGCGGATGCCTGGGGAATCGATTACGCCGAAGTCGCGGTCAATATGTCGCATCAAGTGATCGAGAACGTCAACGATGTGGCACCAGGCGCGACGTACGTCTATCAGGCGGACGCCAAGCACCTGCCGTTCCCGACAGGCGCGTTTGACCGCGTGCTGATGTTCGATGTCGTTGAACATCTGCATCCCTGGGAACTGCATGAGGCGCTGCTGGAAGTGCGACGCGTTCTCAAACCGGACGGGCGCTTCATCGTCCACACCGCGCCGAACATCTGGTACGACCGCTATGCCTATCCGTTCGTGCGCTCGCTGCGACGTGCATTGGGGCAAGGCGACAACTATCCGAAAGACCCGCGTCAGTTCCTTGTCTCGATCAATGAGCATGTCCATGTCAACGAGCAGTCCATCTGGAGTATGCGCCAGACGCTGCGCCGTGCCGGATTCAAAGGGCGCGTATGGCTGGAAAGCCCGCCGCAGCAGTGGGGCAACTCGCCGCTGCATCTGGCGCGTCGTTTCGTTTTTGAAGCGCCGCCCTTCCGCTGGTTCTTTCAACGCGAAGTCTTCGCTGTCGCCGCGAAAGCCGAACCGTAGTGATGGTGGTCAAGAGGTATGCGCGATAAACGTCCGGTAGACGAACTGTCGATTGAAGAACTGGAACGCATCCTGGCGATTCGCAAGCGCGAGGCACGGATGCAGCAGATGGAACGCATGAAGCGCGATGGGCGCGTGGTAGTCGATACACGCAAGCCGAAGGTAGCGCCGGAAACATCCGCCGTGCCCGCACAATCAACGCACCCGCCCGTAGGGGCAGAACGTGTGCAGCCCAAATCCCAATTACCCGCCGAATCTGTAGGGGCGCAAACTATTGCGCCCCTACAAACACCGCCGCCTGTAGGGGCAGAACGTATTCTGCCTGCGTCTCCGTTACAATCCCCTGCCAAACCTGTTGATCCGCAGGTCGTGCGTTTTGATGACGAGGACGAGCCTGTTCCGGCTGCGCCACGACGGACTGAACCAAAGGCAGCGAGCGGCGACAATCGCCGTTGGTTCAACCGTGCGCTGCTGGGGGTGGAGATTGCGGCAGTCATCGGCATTATCTTTATCGGCATTAACCTGTTCGGCGCGGTCGGCACGCTGGAACGCGAAACCGCCGCCGCGCAGGAACTGGCGGCTGAGCAGCGGCTCGCGGGCATCCCGACGCTGGCGCCGACACCAACCATCCGCTGGGAGAACATCGTCCTGCCGACCGGTCACATTTACAGCGAAAGCGGCATTGTCGAGTTCAATCTCAACGAAATCCCCGCCAACCTGCGCCCGGTCGTACAAAGCCAACTGCTGCAACCGGTGCTGGATCGCCCGGAGCCGACCGCCGAAACTGCGCAGCGGCTTGTCATCCCGAAGCTGGATATCGATCAGGTAATTGTGCCGGGCGTCGATCCAGAGGCGCTCCGGCTCGGCATCGGGCAGTTGATCAACGGCGTAGACCCAAACGACCGCGAAGGCAATCTGGTGCTGGCGGCGCACAATGACATTTACGGCTCGCTCTTCCGCCATCTCGATCAACTGGAGCCAGGCGATAGCTTCACCGTCTACACCGACATTCAGGCGCATGAGTATGTGGTGGCGTCGGTCGAGATCGTCGAACCGAATGATGTGTGGGTGATGGAGAACCAGCCAGGGCGCGCGATGGTGACCTTGATTTCGTGTTATCCGTATCAGGTGAATACGCAGCGCATCATCGTATTCGCCGACCATGTGAGCTAAAAAGGACTGACGATGGCAGACGAACCCCGCCGCAAGCGCGGCACCAGTGGCAGCGCCAACCCGTACCGCACCGTCTCCGCCAGCGAGCGCCGCGCCCGCCGCCGTGCCCGCGATGGCAGCGCACCCGCCCCGTCCACCGCCGCTGCTGCCCGCGCCGAAGCCGCTGCGCTGCCGCAGGAGATGGTCAACGAGCTGCTGCAAAACCCGACCAAGACGGTGACGGAGGAGCAGTTGCGCAGCGAGTACGGGCATGTGCTGGCGGACATCCGCAGCATGTTCCTGCTGGCGCTGGCGCTGGTGGTGCTGCTGATCGTGCTGGCAACCGTGCTGCCGCGCTAGGCGAGATATACCGATGACGCGGATTGACTGGCAGCACATTCCGTTCTTCGCGACGGTCGATAGCTGTGGGCTGCGCAAGCTGGATGTATGCGTGCGCCCGCACGGCTTCCCGGCGGGCGCGGCGATCTTCAGCGAAGGCGACGACTGCGCCGGGCTGCATGTGCTGCTGGAAGGCATGGTGCGCATCTACCGCGTCAACACCGAAGGACGGCTGCACACGCTTAATCTGCTGCAACCGGTCGCGACGTTCAACGAAGTCGCGGCGATTGATGGCGGCGCGAACCCGTTCAACGCGACGGCAGTGACGCAGGTCGAGGCAGCGGTCATCCCGCATCGCGATCTGCTGGCGATCATGGCGAGCGAGCCGACGCTGATGGCGAACACGGTGCAGGCGCTGGCGCGGTTGAACCGCGAATACATCGAACGGCTGGAAGACATGACCTTCCGCACGATTCCGGCGCGGCTGGCGAAGCTGTTCCTGACCGAGACCAACGCGATTGACCCGGTTGCCAGCGCGCCCTCGCAGCTGACGCAGGAGGAGATCGCCGCCATCCTAGGCACGACGCGCGAAGTCGTCGGGCGGGCGATGCGCCAGTTGATGAACGCGGGGCTGCTGCGCAAGAAGGGGCGGCATGTCTACGTGGCAGACCGCGCGGGGCTGGCAGCGCTGGCGGACAGCGGCGCACTGCGGGAAGAGACTGCTGCCGAGCGCTGAAGCCGATGGCAAACCCTGTGTTACAATCACCGGGAAGCAAGCAGCAAAGGTAGCCAGTCATGAGCGATGTAACCGTCCTGACGATAGATACGATCATCTCCAACCCGAAAGTGCGCAGCGGACGACCGATCATCGCGGGTACGACGCTGCGCGTACAGGATGTCGCCGCGCATCATCGCTATCGCCAATACACCCCGGATGAGCTTGCGTATCAGCTTCAGATCACATTGGCGCAGGTCCATGCGGCACTCGCCTACTACTATGCTCACAAGGACGAACTGGACGCGCAGATGGAAGAGGACGACCGTCTAATCCGCGAAGCAAAGGAGCAGGGGATTGGACAACGCGATCCGTCTCTACTTCGATGAAGGCGTTCAAACAGCAGTCGCAGAGCAGTTGCGCCAACGGGGTATTGATGCAGTTACGGCGCGCGATCTGGGAGTTCTGGGCGATGAAGACCTAAACCACCTGCAACGCGCGACCGAAATGGGGCGCGTAGTTTGCACATATGACTACGATTTCTTGCGACTGCATAAGTCAGGCTTCGAACACGCAGGCATCATCATCGCGCAACACGCAAACACGACCATCGGCGACTGGATACGCGTGCTGGAATTGCGCTGCGGTGCAATGACGGCGGACGAGATGGTGAATAAGGTCGTGTATTTGTAACACCGCCTGCCGAGCGCTGAAGCGCCCGGCTAAATTTTGCCGTCCACTAGAGGGACGGGCACAGCCAGACACAGCTGAATTGCGTCCCTTCAGTGGACGCCACCACCTAGCCGTCGGCTTCAGCCGATGGCGTTGCAGATTGCCGTCCATTTCCCGCACCTGGCATCACCCACCTTCCCCACAAAATCGATTCGCGCCTTCGGCGCAGAGGGGCTGGCGCTACGCGCCTGCGGCTTCGCCGCACCGCCCCACCAGCGATCAGCGACTCTTGAGATGGGGGACGACCAACGCAACCCGAAAACCGAGGTTGAGGTTGCGGAGGTACGGACGGAGGCTGAAATTGCGGGAGGCGGCACGCGCGAAGACTTGACGGTAGTCCCACGACCCGCCACGCAGCGCCCGCAGATCTGTTCCATCGACTACCTGACTGCCCGACTTATACTGTGTCAGACACCACTCCCAGACGTTGCCGCTCATATCAAGCGCGCTACACGGACTTGCGCCATTTGGGAAAATCCCGACCGCGCTTGTCATGCCGATGCCCGTCTCGTCCGTGTTGCCCTTGCGCGCGTCGAACTTGCCCTTGTAAGGATACTCGCGCCCGTCCGTGCCGCGCGCCGCCCGCTCCCACTCCTGCTCGGTTGGCAGCCGGATGATTGCCCTCACCCCCGCCCCGCCCTCCGCACCTGCACTCGGGCGTCCCGAACGCGGAGTACCGCTGGGAGAGGGGAGCAGACCCGCTTGTTCGTAGCGCCACGTCAGCCAGTTGCAGAACGC
This sequence comes from Chloroflexota bacterium, assembly GCA_033763755.1. GTDB lineage: Bacteria > Chloroflexota > Anaerolineae > Aggregatilineales > Phototrophicaceae > Flexifilum. The sequence continues at coordinate 4,478 of JANRJX010000080.1, read as the reverse complement.
CACCGCCTCGTACCAGGTCACATCGATGCGCGGGTGGTTAGGCAGTCGGAAGGCAGGAGTGCGATATTCAGCAGGCGCGGTGCGCCTGCCCTTCCATTGCCAGCCCGCGTCCGTCCACCATTCGCGCTGGTTGTAGCCATGTTCTTTGTCATCCAGGAACGTCTGGAACTGCGCGTTCGTGACCGGGTACTTGCTGATCTGATACGGTGGCAGCGGCGGGTGTTCACCGTCCTGGTATATCCAGGTTTGATTGTCGGCGATGGGGTCGCACCAGAGGATGTCGGGGATGGCGACGGATGCCCTCACCCTAAATCCCTCTCCCGAACGCCGGGTACGGCTGGGAGAGGGACTTCCAGAAGACTCGTCTTGACCCTGCAAATTGTCACCAACAGACTCGTCTGGACTCCCCTCTCCCAGCGGTACTCCGCGCTCGGGAGAGGGGTGGGGGGTGAGGGCGCTGAGGGCAACCACACCCACACCCGGTCTTTTGTCCGCGTCCAGCCAACCCAGGACACGGTAGGCGGCGGCGCGTCCAACCGGGTTGGGTTCGTTCGTCTTGGCGTTCGCCCCGTCGATCAGGGCAGTGCGGGTGCTTGCGTCCAGAGCGCGCAGATCAAGCGCGAAGTCCGGCTGCTGCAAGAGTTCCAGCGCCAGATGCGGCTGCGCGGGCGCGATCCAGCGCGCCACGCCCTGGGGGTCGTTGCGGTCGCCCGCCAGCAGGATCGCCGTCTCCTCGCGTCCCGTCGATTCCCACCACGTCTCTGGTCGCCAAATATCGGTCGCCCGTAGGGACACCCAACGGGGTGTCCGTGCGTCCGGTGTCCGCGCGTCCGGTGTCCCCACGCCATCCCCATCCATCAACGCCCCTAACACCGCCGCCGCAAAATACTGTTGCAGCAGTTGATGCGTGAAGCGCACGCTTGTGCCGTAATCGATCAGCCCGGCAGATGCCGCCGCGCTCAACAGCACCGCAGGATCGATGTCCGGCACATGCGTCCGCAGGATCGCCTCTGCATCGGCGCGCGCCATCTCGGTCTGCGCGCCCATTGCCCATGCTACCTGTCCCAGCCCGGTGCGAATCGGCGCCTCCCCGATCCACGCCAACCCGACTTCGCCGCGCCGCTTCTCTTCTGAACGCAGCAGATTGGCGACGAAGCCTGCGTACAAGCCGGCGCGGTTTTCCGGCAAACGCTCCGCCTGACGGTAGAGGACGCAGACCATATTGACGAGAAACGGGCTGCGACACAGCGCCAGCAGCCGCCGATGATCGGCGTGCATTGCATCCCATGCATTACCCTCGTCTGACCACCACCCTGGCTCGTCCGGCAGCCACTTGCGCTCCCAAAAGAGGTCGGGCGCGCCGTGCGCCACGAACGCCGCCCATGCCTTGAGCAGCGTGTCGCTCCCCCGCAGGTCGCGCCAGAGCGCGTCACCGCGTTCCGGCAGCCCCCAGCCCGCATACTTGCGCTGGATGAAGTCGTGGATGCGCGGCGGGTCGAGCGGCTTCAGGCGAATCTTGCCAATGCCTGCGATGCTGCTCAGGTCGTCGGTGTAATCGCGCACGCGGCAGCTCACCACCCAGTCGCTCGCATTCGCCAGCACGCCGCGCACCTCAGCGATCAGGTCGCGCCCGTCGCTTTTCGCCGTGCGCGGCATCTCGTTGAGCGCGTCACACAGCAGCACGAAGCGCCCGCGCAGACGGTCGAACGCCGATTGCAGGTTGTGCGCTTTGGCGCGCACGAAGGCATCGAACGTCGTGCTGCCGTCGAATTCGCGTAAAGGGATATAGAGCGGCAGTTTCGCCGCTGGGTCGTCCTGCGCCGCCCGCGCCAGATCGACCACCAGCTTGAGCAGCGTCGTCGTCTTGCCCGCGCCGGGGTCGCCGAGCAGCACCGCCCGCCGCAGGTCGCGAATGGCGATGCGCGCGTCCGGCACATCGTCGCCCGGCTTGCCGAAGTCTTCGCCGCGCACCTGCTCAATGCCGACGGCGCTGAAGTCGAAATCGTCGTCCAGCCCGAATGCCAGCGCCGACTTCATGCGCACTTCTGGCGCGCGTTCCGGCGTCGCCGCCAGATCGACATACAGCGCATCGCGCAGGTCGGCTTTGGCGTCGCTCAGCACCCACTTCAAATATTCGCGAATTAGGGCAGTATCGTCCGGCACTGCGGGTGTGACCGGGCGTGACACGGCGCCTTCGCGCGATCGGCACCGGTGCAGCGCCGCCGTCAACTGCGCCAGCCCTGCGTCGAATCCCGCATCATCCATCAGGATCGGCTGGACTTCCTGCAAGTGCAGCGGGTTGCGGTACTTCGCCGGATGCACCGCCAGCGGCGGAATGCCGTCTTCGTCAGCGCGCAGCTGTTCCCGCCGCACCCACTTCGACTCGTCGGCGTTGGGCGTGACGATGCAGATCACGGCGTAGGCGTTCGCCAGCCCGCTGACGATGTTCTGATACCAGTCATCGCCGCCGGGGATGCTGGTCGCATCGCGCCAGGTGACGACGCCGCGCGCGTTCAGCGCGTGCTCCAGGCGTTCGACGAAAGCGGTATCCTTGCGGCTGTAGCTGATGAAAGCATGGGGAGCGTTCGGCATCGGCGCACCTGGGTTGACTGCGAGAAAAGGTTGTTATGGATATTACCCGATTATACTGTAATCTCTGTGCCTGCTGAACCAGACAGCGGAAGCGATCGCAAAGTGGACGCCATAAATGGCGTCCCTACTGCTCCTCGTGCCGTGTACGGACGGCATTCTTGCCGTCCAAGCAAATCATTATCTCAATTTAACCATAGTTGATCATTTTCTCTCGCTGCCGAAACACTCATCCATCGCTCACGAAAACTCGTCTTTCAAATCCAACAAAAGTTCCAGATCGTGCGGTTAAACTGCGTTATAGTGCAGCTATCGTATGAACGCGAGCAAACCACGAGGAGCGATCCCCATGACCCACATCATCACCAGCCTGTGCCTGCGCGATGGCGCCTGTGTCGAAGTCTGCCCGGTCGAATGCATCGTCCCCGGCATCCCGGAAAACGAATGGCCCTGGTACTTCATCGACCCCGATACCTGCATCGACTGCGGCGCGTGCGTGCCGGAATGCCCCTACGAAGCGATCTTTATCGAAGAAGAAGTGCCCGCCTCGTACACGATGGCAGCAGCGCAGAAGCGCATTCCCTTCACCACCAAGGTCGAAGAAGCGGCGGCAGGAGGTGAAGTCGTCGATCTGACGGCGGACATCCAGCCCAATTATGACTACTTCAGTAAAGGTCCTGGCTACGACGCCTTAGGCTGACGGTTGTGTGGTATCATTCGCGCTGAGACTTTGTTTCACCGCGAGTGATCATGGACATCGGTCAGTTTTTGCAACAACTTTTGCTTGACCCGCTCACGCCCGCCTTCATGCAGCGCGTCATGGTCGCTGTGCTGATGATTGGCGTGATCTGCGGCGTTATCGGCGCGTATGTCGTGACGCGCGGCATGGCGTTCATGGGCGACGCGCTGGCGCACACTATCCTGCCGGGTGTTGCGGTCGCCTACATGGCGAGCAACGGCAACCCCGGCTGGATCCTGGTCGGCGGCATGATCGCGGGTGTGATCAGTGCGGTCGTCATCAGCCTGCTTTCACGCGGCGCGAACCTGAGCGAAGACACCGCCATAGGTATCGTCTTCGCGGGCGCGCTGGCGCTCGGCATCGGCATCATCTCATCACAGCGCGATTATTCCACTGACATCAGCCACCTCTTGATCGGCAACATCTTCGCTGTCGGCAACGACGATCTGCTGCTTATGCTCGGCATCAGCGTCGCAGTGCTCATCGGCATCACCCTGCTCTACAAAGAGTTCCTCGTCATCTCGTTCGACCCGACGTTTGGTGAAACGCTGCGCCTGCCTGGTCGTGCGCTCAATACGCTGCTGCTGGTGCTGCTGGCGCTGACCGTCGTTGTGGCGCTGCAAGCCGTCGGCATTGCGCTGGTGGCAGCGCTGCTGGTTATTCCAGCAGCCACCGCCCGCTATTTCGTTAAGCGGCTGCATCATTTGATGGGACTGGCGGCGCTGGTCGGCGCGGTCGGCGGCGTCATCGGTGTCTATCTGTCCTGGCATCTGAGCATTGCGCCGAGCGCGGCAATCGTGCTAACGCTGGTGGCGTTCTTTCTGCTGGCGTTTCTGTTTGCGCCCGGCAATGGCTACTTTCAGCGTGGGCGTAAACCCGCCATCGCCCGCCAGATTGCGCCTTGACCACAGCATGAGCGCCCGCTACAATCAACGTTATGAGGGCTTGTAGCTCAGTTGGGAGAGCGCTACAATCGCACTGTAGAGGTCAGGGGTTCGAATCCCCTCAAGTCCACCTAACGAGAGTTTAGTCGAACAAGAGCCAGCGGAGATGCTGGTTTTTGTTTTTCTGGACCCGTTGCTACTACCTTCCCCGCCACCTACGCGATCAGACAACTGATGCAAGTAGGAGAACGGCGGGAGAAGTTCCA
>JANRJX010000079.1:0-103102 GCA_033763755.1 Chloroflexota bacterium | reverse complement strand
CTTCAACGCCAACAGCGCACACCCGTTCGAGAACTCGACGCCGCTGGCGAACTTCCTGGAGATGCTTTCGCTGCTGCTCATCGCCGCCGCGCTGACGAATACCTACGGGCGCATGATTGGCTCGCAGCGGCAGGGCTGGGTAATTTTCGCGGCGATGCTCATCCTCTCTGTTGCTGGGCTGTCATTGATGCTGGCGTCAGAATATAGCGCTAATCCCGTGTTTGGCGTGCAGGGTCTTATGGAAGGCAAGGAAGTCCGCTTCGGCATCACCAATAGCATCCTGTGGGGACAGGCGACAACCAACGCCTCCAACGGCTCCGTCAACGCCATGCACAGCAGCTTTACGCCGCTGGCGGGCGGCGTTGCCATTCTGAACATGTTGCTGGGCGAAATCATCTTTGGCGGCGTGGGGGCGGGCTTATACGGCATGTTGATCTTCGTCATTCTGACAGTCTTCATCGCCGGGCTGATGGTCGGGCGCACGCCGGAATACCTGGGCAAAAAGATCGAAGCGCGCGAAATCCAGATGGCAATTGTAGCGATTTTGCTGCCAAGCGCGGCGGTGCTGTTAATGACCGCGCTGGCATCGGTCACTGACGCAGGCTTGAGCAGCCGCGCGAATGCGGGACCACACGGCTTCAGCGAGATTCTCTATGCCTTTGCATCCGCATCGAACAACAATGGCAGCGCCTTTGCCGGGTTGAACGCCAACACGCCGTTCTACAACTTGCTGCTCGGTATCGCCATGTGGATCGGGCGCTTTGGGGTGATCATTCCGATTCTGGCGATTGCGGGCAGCATGGTCGGTAAAAAGACCGCGCCGCCTTCACCCGGCACGTTCCCAACCGATGGCGCGATCTTCGCCGGATTGTTGATCGCGGTCATTCTGATCGTCGGCGCGCTGACGTTTTTCCCGGCGCTCACGCTCGGTCCCATTGTCGAACACCTGCTGATGTCCGCTGGGCGCAGCTTCTAGGGGTTAACCATGTCAACTAAATCTACTGCCCGCCCGCTGTTCGAGGCGTCCATCGTTCGCCGTGCGTTTGTTGATGCGCTGCGCAAGCTCAATCCGCTACAGCAGCTCAAGAATCCCGTCATGTTTGTGGTTGAGGCGGGCGCGATCATGACCAGCGCCATCCTCATTCGTGATGTGCTGTCTGGTGGCGGTACGGAGTTCGGTTTCAACCTGCAAATCACGCTTTGGCTGTGGTTCACCGTGCTGTTTGCCAACTTCGCGGAAGCGATGGCTGAGGGGCGCGGCAAGGCACAGGCGGACAGTCTGCGCAAGGCACGCAAAGAGATGACAGCGCGCAAACTCAACGACGGGCGCGAGGAACGGGTCGCTGCCTCGCAATTGAGACTGGGCGATCTTGTCGTCTGCGAGGCGGGTGATCAAATCCCAGGCGATGGCGAAGTCGTCGAAGGCATTGCCAGCGTGGATGAAAGCGCCATCACTGGCGAATCCGCGCCCGTTATCCGCGAGAGCGGCGGCGACCGCAGCGCCGTTACGGGCGGTACACGCGTCCTCAGCGACCGCATCGTCGTGAAGATCACGTCCGAGCCAGGCAGCACCTTTCTCGACCGCATGATTGCCCTGGTCGAAGGCGCGAAACGCCAGAAGACACCGAACGAAATCGCACTGACGATTCTGCTCTCCGGGCTGACGATCATTTTCCTGCTGGCGGTCGTTACGCTGCGCGCCTTTACCGCCTATGGCGAAACTGAAAGCGGCATCACACAGACAACGGCAACGCTGCCCGTGCTGATCGCGCTGCTCGTCTGCCTGATCCCGACGACCATCGGCGGCTTACTGAGCGCCATCGGCATCAGCGGTATGGATCGCATGATCCAGCGCAATGTGCTGGCGACCAGCGGACGCGCGGTCGAAGCAGCGGGCGATATTGACGTACTGCTGCTCGACAAGACCGGGACGATCACGCTTGGCAACCGCATGGCAACGGCGTTTCATCCTGCCCCGAACATCGCCCCCGACCGTCTGGCGGATGCGGCACAGCTTTCGTCCCTGGCGGACGAGACGCCAGAAGGACGCTCGATTGTCGTGCTGGCGAAGGAGAAGTTTGGGCTGCGCGGGCGTGAAATCGCCGACCTTAAGGCCGAGTTCATCCCTTTCACGGCCCAGACGCGCATGAGCGGCGTCGATTTTCATCAGCAGGATGGTCAGCAGCCGCGCAGCATTCGTAAAGGCGCGGCGGACGCGGTGAAGCAACACATCACCACAGTAGGCGGGCGCGTGCCCAACGAGGTCAATGCGATTGTCGACGGAATCGCCAGGAATGGCGGCACGCCGCTGGTCGTCTCTGAGAATGCACACATCCTCGGCGTCATCGAACTCAAGGACATCGTAAAGGGCGGGATAAAGGATCGGTTCGCCCAACTGCGCTCAATGGGCATCCGCACGGTCATGATCACGGGTGATAACCCGCTCACTGCTGCTGCTATCGCCGCCGAAGCGGGCGTGGACGACTTTATGGCGCAGGCAACACCGGAAGATAAGCTGCGTCGCATTCGGAAAGAGCAGAGCGACGGGCATCTGGTAGCGATGACGGGCGATGGCACAAACGACGCTCCCGCGCTGGCGCAGGCAGATGTCGGCGTGGCGATGAACACTGGCACGCAGGCGGCGCGTGAAGCAGGGAATATGGTCGATCTCGACAGCGATCCGACCAAGCTGATCGAAGTCGTCGAAATCGGCAAGCAGCTTCTGATGACCCGCGGCGCGCTGACGACCTTCAGCATCGCCAACGATGTCGCCAAATACTTCGCCATCCTGCCCGCGCTGTTCGCGGCACTTTACGCTGCTAACGCAGGCGAGCCAGGTCCCCTGGCGGCGCTCAACATCATGGCGCTGCACTCGCCGCAGAGCGCCATCCTGAGCGCGACCATCTTCAATGCACTCATCCTCATCGCGCTCATCCCGCTGGCGCTGCGCGGCGTAAGCTATAAACCGATGGCGGCGGCGCAGGTTTTGCAGCGCAACCTGGTGATCTACGGTGTTGGCGGGTTAATCGTGCCGTTCGTCGGCATCAAGGTTATCGACGTGATTATCGCAGCCATTGGTCTGGCATAGGAAAGAGGCATCATTATGAAAACGATACTCACTGCCCTGCGAATGCTCGTCGTTCTGACGATCCTCACGGGCGTCATCTACCCACTGTTCGTCACGCTCGCGGCGCAAGCGGTGTTTCCGGCGCAGGCGAATGGCAGCCTTGTAAACCGCGATGGCGCCGTCATCGGCTCGTCGCTCATTGGGCAGGATATGAACGGCGACCCGCGCTACTTTTGGTCTCGTCCGTCTTCCATCAGCTACAACCCGCTGCCCTCCAGTGGCAGCAACCTGGGACCGACCAGTGCAGCGCTTGCAGAAACCGTCGCAGCGCGCGCGGATGCATTCCGCGTGACGAACGGGCTGCCGGAAGGCGTGTTTGTGCCGACCGATGTACTGTTTGCATCCGGCAGCGGGCTTGACCCACACATTTCGCCAGAAGCGGCGCGCTTGCAAGTGGCGCGCGTAGCCGCAGCGCGTGGGCGGACGGTCGAGCAGATTAATGCGCTGGTGGATGGTGCCATCGAAGCGCCGCAGCTTGGCTTCCTCGGTCAGCCGCGGGTCAATGTGCTGCTGCTCAATCTGACACTGGACGGATTACAATGATGCAGGACATCAGTAGGGACAGGACATGCCCTGTCCGCAATCGAGGGTAATCCCATGACCGATGACCACCGTCCCGACCCCGATGCGCTGCTTGCCGCGATTCAGGATCAGGAGGCGCGGCAGGGGCGCGGCAAACTCAAAATCTTCTTTGGTATGGCAGCGGGTGTTGGCAAGACCTACGCTATGCTCGACGCGGCGCATGCCCGCATAGGCGAAGGGATCGATGTCGTCATCGGCTATGTCGAGACGCACAAACGCGCCGAGACTGAGGCGCTGCTCGATAGATTGGAGATCATCCCGCGCCAGAAGGTCGAATATCGCGGGACGACGCTCGAAGAGATGGATCTCGATGCCATCCTCCTGCGCAAGCCAGCGCTCGTCCTGGTGGACGAACTGGCGCATACGAACGTGCCGGGCGTCCGTCACCCCAAACGCTACCAGGACGTGATCGAAATCCTTGAAGCGGGCATCAACGTCTACACAACCGTCAACGTGCAGCACTTCGAGAGCCGCGCCGATACCGTTCGCCAGATCACCGGCATCACCGTTCATGAGACCGTTCCCGACTCGATCATCGATCTTGCGGACGAGATTGAACTAATCGACCTCTCGCCGGAAGACCTGCGCAAACGGCTTGCCGAGGGCAAAGTCTACGTCCCAGAAAAGGTTGAGACGGCGGCGAACAACTTCTTCCGCGTCGGCAATCTGACAGCGCTGCGCGAGATGGCGCTGCGCCTGACTGCCGAGCGCGTCGATCACCAGCTTCAGAATTACATGCAGATCAAGCGCATTGCGGGTCCTTGGAAGTCTAGCGAGCGCCTGCTGGTTGCGGTCGGTCCCAGCCCCTTCTCCGAGCAGCTCATCCGCTGGACACGGCGCATGGCGTACAACCTGGAGGCGGACTGGCTGGCAGTGTATGTCGAAACGTCGCAAACGCTGACGCCGGAGCAGCGTGACACATTGACGAAAAACCTCGAACTGGCGCGTGACCTGGGTGCCGAAGTCGTGACGGCTGCGGGCGATGACATCCCCGCGACGCTCATCAATACCGCTCGCCAGCGCAACGTGTCGCAAATTGTGATGGGCAAGCCGGTGCATTCGCGGCTGCATGACCTGCTGCGCGGCGGTTCACCTGTCGATCAGGTGGTGCGTGCCAGCGGCAATATCGACGTGTTCGTGGTGACGGGCAATCCTACGCCCACAACTACACCGTTGTTTAATCTCGACACACGCCAAACCTCCAATCTGCAACAGTACGGGATTGCGTTGCTGACCATCGTCTCAATCACGCTGATTGAACTCCTGGTCATTGATGTTGCCAATTATCAACTGTTCGGGCTGATCGACCTGTTTGCCGTGATGCTGATCGCCATCTACGTCGGGCGCGGACCGGCGGTAATGGCGGCGGCTTTCAGTGCGCTGACGTGGAATTTCCTCTTTATTGAACCGCGCTTCACATTTCAGATTTCGCAAGTGCAGGATGTATTGCTGCTATTGATGTATTTCGCGATCGCGGTCTTTACTGGCAACCTGACAGCGCGCATCCGCACGCAGGAACGCCAGGCACGCCGCAATGCCGAACGCACAATGGCGCTTTACTCACTGACGCACGAGATTGCCTCTGCGGTGGATATGGACGCCGTGCTGCACAGTGCCGCCGCGCAAATCGGGCGCGTCTTCAACAGCGATGTTTCGATCTTGCTGATGAAGGATGGTGGGTTGAGTACGGAGGCACATTCATGCAGCACATTCACGCTCGACGAACGCGAACTGGGTGCGGCACAATGGGCATTCGAGAATGAGCATTCCGCCGGACGCCACACCGACACACTGCCATCTGCCGCCGGGCGCTACATCCCCCTGCGTACCCCGACGGGCAGCGTTGGCATACTGGGCTTACGCCTGCGCGATGACCAGCGTTTGAGCTTTGATCAAGAGGCGCTGCTGGAAACATTCAGCAATCAAGTGGCGCTGGCAATCGAACGCGAAATTCTTGACCAAGCAGCGGAACAGGCGGCGATGCTGCGCGAAAGCGAACGCCTGTACACGGCGCTGCTCAACTCGATTTCGCACGAATTGCGAACGCCGATTGCTACCATCAGCGGTGCTGCAAGCGGGCTGCTCGACCCGACCACGAGCGGGGACGGCGCAAACCGGGCGGAATTGACGCAGGATATTCAGACAGCGGCAGAACGTCTGAACCGCCTAGTGGAAAACCTGCTTGATATGTCACGGTTGGAAAGCGGGCGACTGACGCTCAAGCGCGAATGGTGCGACATATGTGAACTGATCGGGGTCGCGGTACAGCGTATGGGAAGCGCGCTTGGTGAACGCAGGTTGATTATCGACTGTCCGCCTGCACTGCCACTGGTGCAGATGGATTTTGTCCTGATGGAACAGGTCATCATTAACCTGCTAGATAATGTTGCGCACTACACGCCACCCACAACCTCTGTGCAGATCGAGGCAGCCGCTCAACCCCAGCATTTGCTCATCCGTGTCAGCGATGATGGTCCAGGTATACCGCACGACAAGCTGGAGCAGATTTTCGATAAGTTTTATCGTGTCCCCGGTACGCCGACGGGCGGCACGGGGCTGGGCTTGTCGATTAGTCGTGGGTTGGTGGAGGCGCACGGCGGGACGCTGACGGCTGAAAACCGCGCAACGGGAGGGGCTGTGTTCACCCTCCGGCTGCCGCGCGGCGCAGCACCGCCGCCCGCGAAAGAGGCAGCGCTATGAGCGATGGTGCGCAAATCCTGGTGATAGACGACGAGGTGCAGATTCGCCGCTTTTTGCGCATCAGCCTGGAGGCGAACGGCTATCGGGTGCATGAAGCCGTCGCGGGGCAGGAAGGCATCGCACGAACTGCGCAGCTGCGCCCGGATGTGGTCATTCTTGATCTGGGGCTGCCGGACATGGACGGGTTGGATGTGCTGCGGCACTTACGCGAGTGGACGCAGACGCCCGTCATTATTCTGTCCGTGCGCGATGACGACCGCGACAAGGTGGCGGCGCTGGACGCAGGCGCTGATGATTACCTGACCAAGCCCTTTAGCACTGATGAACTGCTCGCACGCATCCGCGTCGCGCTGCGCCATGCCCAACCAGAAGCCCAGGAGCCAATTTTCCGCCGGGGCGACCTGAATGTTGACCTCTCGCGGCGGTTGGTCACGCTGCGCGGCGAAACGGTCAAACTGACGCCGACCGAGTACGCGCTGCTGCGGTTGATGATCCAGCACGCGGGCAAGGTACTGACTCACGGACAGATTCTGCGCGCGGTGTGGGGACCAGAATATATGGGGGAGACACATTACCTGCGTGTCTACTTTGCCCAGCTGCGCCAGAAGCTTGAAGACAACCCGGCGCTACCAAAGCTTTTGATTACAGAACCTGGCGTGGGCTACCGACTAATCGCCGAGCGATAGTTCTGAATTGAGACACTTTTGTAAATGGTTGCTGGTGCGCAGTCGGACACGTCGATAACCTAAACGCGACGTAGCGCGAAAGCGCGTCAATTGCGAAGTGTCTCGTTGTGCAACAACAGCAACCTCTATCACCACAAAGTTCGCCAACTCAATCCTTCAGCTTCCCTCTACAAGTTCCTCAGTCCACACATCAATCAGCGCTTCCAGCATCGCCTGCACATCGTGGTTCTTCAGGCGCGTGAGGCGTCCGACTTCGCGTATCATCTGCTTTTTGTTGAGGGTCATGGGGTGATCTCTGGTTGCATCTGCTTCATGCGCACGCATCGTGGTGAGCGGGATCAGCTTCACAGCGGACATGCCTTTGCTCGCCAGTCTCGCCTGCGTTGTACGCTCTAACGTGGACATGCCCAGCTCATCCGGGGGTGACGTAATGTGCAGAGCATGTATACAAAGAGCCAACGCCTTACCGATTCAAACAAACGCTTGACAAGATGAGGAAACCTGCGTATGCTCTCCCCCAGAGTTTAGGAACGGATCAAGTATGACCTCGTTTGTGTACATGCAATCCTGTCGGTGCTGTTGTATGGTGGAAATCTCCAGCCAGGGATTGTTATGCTAAAGTTCTGACTCTGTGTTGCACTTTATCGCCCTGGTTTATGCCGGGGCGTTTTGTTTTTAGGAACGAAAGGCTCCGGTCACGCAAATGACTGGAGCCTTTTGTTTTGCGTCGATACGTCAGACAAAGCATCAGTTTAGACACGGTGGTGTGGCGAAATGGCTAACGCGGGAGCCTGCAAAGCTTCTATTCGCGGGTTCGACTCCCGCCACCACCTCTGTACGAGAACCCAATCGAGAGACCATATGGGTTCTCGTCGTGATTGAAAGGAGGAGAAACACTACACACAGTTATCGAACGGCTTTCACCAGGTTTCTTGCTGCCTGTATCGACATTGGTGCGCAAATTTCTAATTGAAAGGAATCTCCCATGAAGAAATTGTCTCTTCTGCTAGTGCTGGTTGTGATACTGCTCTCACTGCCACTATCCATCTCTGCACAGGATCTGCCGTTCTCAGGACGTGTCATTAACTTCCTCACGATCCAGCCTCATGCCGTTGCCAGCCGTGCCGCCGCAGAACTCTTTGAAGCAGAAACTGGCGCGGATGTACAGGTTCTGGTCGTGCCGTTCCCCAATATCACCGAAAAAGCGTTACTGGACGTGGCATCGGGCGCGGGGGAATACGACGTTGTTGAGATTTGGTACACCTCTCTGGGTCAGCTCGCCTCGAACGGCGTCCTTGTCGATCTCACTGAATGGTGGGACGCAAATGCCGAAGCGATCAATGCTGAGGATTTCGCGCCGACTATTGTTGAACCGTACACCTTGTGGGATGGCAAACGTTGGGCGCTTCCTTATGATGGCGATACGCATGTGATTTGGTTCAATACTGCTCTTCTCGAACAGTACGGACAAGAAATTCCGACCACCTGGGAAGAATACGCGACAGTTGCACAGGCAATCACGGAAGCCGGTTCCGCCGATGGCATTTATGGCGCAGCTATTCAAGCACTACCCGCTCCCATCATCCAGATTTCAAGCTTCGCCAATCGTCTCGGCGGCTTTGGCGGCTCGTTCTTCGATGCAGAGGGCAATCCCTCCATCAATACCCCCGAAGCGGTTGATGCACTCCAGAATCTGCTCGACACAGCGCCCTACGCGCTCCCGACACCAGCTTCCGTCGGGTTTGATGAAACGATTGCCGCCTTCAGCACGGGCAATGTGGCAATCGCAGAATTCTGGACGGACTTTGGGCAGATTGTCGGCGGCGTAGAAGGCTCGACCGTGGGTGACAACCTTGCAGTCCGCCCGATTCTGGTCGGCGGAGATAATGAAACCCCGCGTCCTGCGCTGAACGCAGGCTTCGCAGTCGGCATCTCGACACTCGCGCAAGACCCTGAAGTTGCGCAGGCATTCCTGGAATTCTTGGCTCGCCCCGACATCAATGTTACTCTCAATACGATTGTGGGTGGATTAGATCCAACGCGCTTGTCCACCTTCGACAATCCGGTATATATTGAGCATGTTGGGCAGGATGTCGCCGACGCAGCGCGTGCGGCGCTGCTGGGTGCCACTGCCTGGGGCAACACACCGGAATGGGCAGAGCAGCAGGAAGTGCTCAATAACAATCTAAGCGCCGCTATCGTCGGAGACCTGACCGCACAAGAGGCACTGGACGCGACCCAAGCGGAGTGGGAACGCATCCACGCTGGGAACTGAACAAGCTGATCGCATTAAGGGGTGTGCTTCGGCACACCCTTCTTTTGGAGATTGTTTCTGTATGTCATTGGTTCGTTCTAATGGGATAGGAAGTGCGCAGTCGCGGCGTTCCAACCTGCTGATGGCGCTGCCTGTGATCCTTATTCTGCTTGTGTTTTCGCTCTATCCCTTTTTCTATACCTTAAGCCTCAGCGTAACTGAGTCGGCGCTGGCACGCCCGTTTCAGGAATTCATCTGGCTGGATAACTTCCGCAGAGGGTTAGAGGACTCGCTGTTCCAAACCTCTATCGTGAACACCTTGGTCTATGGCTTTACCTCGGCATCCCTGCAACTTGTCCTGGGATTTGTGTTGGCGCTCTTCTTTTATAAGAGCGTCAAAGCGGGGAAATACCTACGCACACTGGCACTGTTCCCCTTTATCACCCCACCCGTCGCTGTCGCCATGATCTGGCGGCTCATTTATGAACCGAATTCTGGACTCATTAACTACTACCTCGGTCAGCTTGGAATCAATCCATCTCAGCCCATCGCGTGGCTGGGTGACCCGAATATCGCCCTGTTGAGTCTGGTTATCATTGATGTCTGGCAGTGGACGCCCTTCGTCTTTCTGCTGGCGCTGGCGGCATTGCAGGCGCTGCCTCATGATCCTTATGAAGCAGCCGCCGTGGATGGCGCCTCTGCCTGGCAGGCATTCACACATCTGACACTGCCTATGGCTGCACCTGCCTTGATCGTCATCTACATCATTCGATTGATCGGCGCATTCAAGATTTTCGATCAGGTCTATTTGCTGACCTTTGGAGGTCCTGGTTCTTCGACGCAGGTAGCATCCTTCTATATTTACCGTGCGGCATTTCAGCAATTTGACACAGGTTATGCCTCCGCGTTGACTATCATCCTGCTGGTCGTACTGTCCATCACTGTCGCCGTTCTGACGTCGGTTCGCAATCGCGTGCGCGCGCGCTACGAGTAAAAACTTCATGGCTCAAACAATGCTCGCAACAAGCTCAGCATCGACGTCCGCTCCCGCTCGCCGCATCAATTGGCGAAGTATGACATTCATCGTCATTTCTATGTTGCTGCTGGCATTCACGCTGATTCCTATACTGTTTATGGTGACGACCTCGCTTAAGTCTCCAATGGAAATTCGCACCGCGGGAACGCTGCTGCCGGGTGCGGAGCTGTACTGGGAAAATTGGACGCGGGCATATCGCAATGTTCCTGTCCATATCTATCTTCTGAACTCAACACTGACCGCTATATTCAGTGCGGCGCTCGCTATTGTGCTTGCGCTTCCTGTCAGCTATGTCATCGCCCGCTTCAATTTTGGCGGCAGCCTGCTGCCTTCATGGATTCTTGGAACCTATGTCACCCCGCCGATTGTGATTGCGATCCCTGTATTCATGCTTTTTCGTCAGATCGACTCACTACCGCTCATTAAAGACACGATCGGCTGGATCGATACGGTTCACGGCTTGGCACTCGTTCATGCTGTGGGCAGCCTCCCGGTTGCTGTCTGGATGTTGGAAAGCTTCATCCATAAAGTACCGCATGAGCTGGACGAGAGTGCGTGGCTGGATGGCGCAAGCCGCTTGCGAACGGTCTGGAGCATCATCGTCCCAGTCATCCTGCCAGGCATCATTGCAACTTTTATCATCTGCATGATCCTCTCGTGGAATGAATTCCTCTTCGCCCTTATCCTGACTTACAGCGATGCATCGCAGACTTTCCCAATCGGCATCAGCAATTTCATCGGCGAGCATGGTCAACAGTTTGGCGAGATGTCTGCCGCTGCACTCGGTGGGCTGGTGCCGATTTTTGTCTTGGCGCTCATCTTTCAACGCTATCTCGTGGAAGGTCTCAGTGAAGGGAGTGTCAAATCATGAAAGCGGCACGCTGGCACGCACGACATGATGTACGTATCGAGGATGTTGCGGAGCCTTCGCCCAAGCCCGGCGAGGTGAAGATCAAAGTTGATTACTGTGGCATCTGCGGGACAGACCTGCACGAATACAACGAAGGTCCAATGTTCACCGCAGTAACACCCCATCCGCTGACAGGATACAGCGCTCCTGTCATCATCGGTCACGAGTATTCAGGAACGATTGTCGAGACGGGCAACGATGTTGGCGGGTGGTCAGTAGGTGACCGCGTTGCACTAGAAGGCTACTGGATTTGTTTCGACTGTCATTATTGCGAACGCCACGAATACAACCGCTGCGAAAAGCTGGCGTTTCATGGGTTGTCTGCGCCGGGTGGGCTGGCGGAGTTTGTCTGCGCGCCGACCTACCAGCTCTATGCCGTCGATCCACGAGTTTCGCGTCCGGCGGCGTCGTTGATCGAGCCGATTGCGGTTGCAGTGCGCGCCGTTCACCGAACCTCTCCTAAACTGGGCGAAAGTGCCCTCATCGTCGGCGCGGGCCCCATCGGGCTGGCTGTTCTACAGGTCCTGCGCGCAGCCGGGATCGAACGGATTGCCGTGATTGAACCGGCAAGGATGCGTCGTGAACTGGCTCGCGAATTCGGCGCAGCGCTGGTGCTTCAGCCGCACGACGATCTGAGTCACGCGGTGCGCGACCTGGCACGCGGCGTTGGCTTTGACATGGCATTTGAGTGTGCTGGCGTAGACGCAGCATTTCAAACTTCCATGCGCGGTACGCGCAAAGGTGGGCGGATATGCATCCTTAGCCAAACTAACGCACCTTTTCAGCTCAATGTCATTGACCTCGGCTTTTTCGAGCGCGAGATCATTGGTACTGTCGCTTACAATGGCGACTTTGATACTGCTATTGCCCTTATTGCCAGTGGAAAAGTGCGCGCGGACGAGATGATCACCGCTACCCTACCGCTCGATCAACTGGTGTCGGTTGGTTACCAAGAATTGATGAATAACAGCGCTAATCAGGTCAAGATCATCGTCGATCCCAATGCCTGACGCTGAGTTATTGACTGCATACATAGGGAGAAGTGCATGATGACAAGTATCCTGAACCAGCCCATCGATATTGAAAGACCGCTGCGGGAGTGGCTGGACAGCCCGCGCAGAATGCTAGTGGGTGGCGAATGGGTGAACGCAAGAAGTGGCAAAACTTTTGCCAGCGAAGATCCTGGAACCACCGAAGCTCTGGCACACGTGCCAGCCGCCGATGCTGCCGATGTTGACGATGCAGTTCAAGCCGCCACGCTCGGCGCTAAAAAGTGGCAGTCGTTTGCGCCTGCCCAACGCGCGAATGTGTTGTGGAAAGCGGGCGAACTGATCCACCAGCATTCTGAAGAACTAGCGCAGCTCGAGTCGCTGGATACCGGCAAGGGCATCAGCGCCGCGCGTGCGATTGATGTGCCTTTCACCGCCGAAAACTTCAAATATCTAGCGGGTTGGGCAACAAAGTTGAGCGGTGAAACTTTTGGCATCAGTCTAAGCGACGCCGATTGGCATGCTTATACGCTGCGTGAGCCAGCCGGCGTTGCCGCTGGGATCATTCCCTGGAATTATCCGTTAGCACAGGCATCTTTCAAGATAGCGCCTGCGCTGGCGGCGGGCTGCTCCATCATTCTTAAGCCTGCCGAACAGACGCCGCTTTCTGCCCTTCGCTTGGGCGAACTACTGATGGAAGCGGGTGTTCCGGCGGGTGCGATCAATATCGTGACTGGATTTGGCGACTCAGCGGGCGCGGCAATCGCGCGTCATGCAGGCATCAACAAGATTTCGTTTACCGGCTCGACCGAAGTTGGCAAGCTCATCCTGAAAGCAGCCGCTGAGTCGAATCTCAAGCGCGTGACGCTGGAGCTGGGCGGAAAATCCCCAACTATCATCTTCGCTGACGCAGACATCGACGCAGCTATCCCCGTCGCTGCTGAGGCGATCTTTGGCAACAGCGGACAAATCTGCAACGCTGGCTCGCGCCTGTATGTCGAGCGACCGGTGCTGGAGCGCGTCTTGCAAGGTGTGAAACAGTACGCCGCTGCACTGCGGATTGGTTATGGGCTTGATCCGCGCACGCAGGTGGGCCCGCTCATGTCCAAAGCGCAGTTGGAACGAGTGCGCGGCTATGTTCAGGGCGGCATTGGTGATGGCGCAAGCGTGTATCATGGCGGCTTCGTCGATTTTGACGTGCCCGGTTACTATTTCACACCCACCATCCTGACCAATACCGCTCCCACAATGGCAGTTGTGCGCGAAGAGATTTTTGGGCCCGTGCTGGTTGCCGAAGCCTTTGACGACCCCGACGAGATCGAGCCTATCGCCAATAACACAACTTATGGCCTTGCCGCGACGATCTTCACCAGCAATCTCGCACGCGCCCATCGCCTTGCGGGGCGCTTGAAAGCGGGCGCAGTGTGGATCAACTGCTTTGGCGTGTTCGACCCGAACCTGCCCTTTGGCGGCTATAAGCAAAGCGGCATCGGGCGCGAGATGGCACGGCTAGGCGTGGAAGCATTCACCGAAGTCAAGTCAGTCACCATCAAACTCTAACACTGCTGAGGGAGAAATATCGTATGGTCAAAGTCTTCTACGATCACGATGCAGACCTGGCTGATCTCGCTGGTCAGACGGTTGGGATTATCGGCTATGGTATTCAGGGACGTGCGCAGTCACACAATATGCGCGACTCCGGCGTTCAAGTCATCGTCGGTAATCGTGATGATGAGTTTCGTCGTCAAGCACTGGCGGATGGTTTCGAGGCGCTGGACATCGCCGAAGCGGCGCAACGCGCAGACATCCTACTGATCGTTATCCCGGATGAAGTGCAGGCACAAGTCTACCAGCATGATATCTCACCGCACCTGAGCGCAGGAAAAGCGCTGGTGTTTGCGCACGGCTTCGCCATTCGTTATAACCTGATTCAGCCCCCTGCGGACGTGGATTTACTGCTCGTTTCGCCGCGTATGCCCGGTGGCTACATGCGTGAGCGATTCCTGGCGGGCAGCGGCGCCCCTGCCTTTGTCGATGTCCGCAACGATGCATCTGGCAAGGCGTGGAAACGTGCGCTGGCGTTGGCAAAGGCGGTCGGGATGACCCGCCCTGGCGTGATGCAAGTCAGCTTCGAAGAGGAAACAGAGCTGGATCACTTTGCCGAGCATTATCTTTACCCTCTCATCATTGGTGCCATCGAAGTCGCATACGACATCCTTGTCAAGAATGGCTATACACCCGAAGCCGCTATCATGGAGCTATATGGCTCCGGTGAAGTCGGTGAGGTCATGTTGACAACTGCCAGAGTCGGGCTGTACGGAATGCTGGATCGCAATGCTTCACCCGCCTGCCAGT
This sequence comes from Chloroflexota bacterium, assembly GCA_033763755.1. Lineage (GTDB taxonomy): Bacteria > Chloroflexota > Anaerolineae > Aggregatilineales > Phototrophicaceae > Flexifilum. Next base: position 88,463 of record JANRJX010000079.1, on the reverse strand, counting down.
ACGGCATCTACACCCACAAAAACCAACTGATCACAGACGAAAACAAACGCCAGATACAGAACATCATTGACGTGATCAAAAATGGAGGCTTCGCGCGTGATCTGATTGCGGATCAGGTCAAGGGTCACCATCGTCTCAAACAGCTTGTCGAAGATGCTCACCAAAGCCCGCTCGTTCCGGTCGAAACAACAGTCCGCGACCTGATGAAGTTTGGTAATTAGGCGGGGTCAAATGGCTGACGCATATGTCTTTTTAGCACTTGTGGACACCCTCATCCCCGGTGATGAACTCTTTCCGCCTGCATCGGCGGTCGGTACGCAGCACTGGTTGCTCGACAAGCTGCGCCAGCAGGACAACGGCGAAGGGATAGACCGCCTGCTGCGCGTGCTGGGTGACGATTTTGCACAAAACACCGCAGGGGAACGCGCCTCCCTGGTAAGCCGATTGGAGCAGGATGAACCGCTGCTTTTCGCGACGGTTCGCCAGCTTGTCTACTTTGGCTACTATCAGAGTCCATTGGTCGTGCGTGCCGTTCGTCAGCTCGGCATCGTTTACAACGATGCACCACAGCCTGAAGGCTATGACCTGGGTGTTTTTGATCCCAACATTAATCTTCCAATTCAGCCGCGTGGACACTTCGTCCCTACGGATGAAGTCAAACGGGTCGATCTCAGCGCTCTCAATCTCAACCTGAAGGTGAACCATGACGACGAAGCATGATCCTGTCGATGTGCTGGTGATCGGGTCAGGGATGGGCGGTGCGGCGACCACCAAAATCCTTGCAGAAGCAGGCTTGAAGGTGGTATGCCTGGAGCAGGGACGCTGGGTACAGCAGTTGGGTCATCCGCATGCTTCCCCAGATTGGGACTACCAGCGGCTGACCAACTGGCACACCGCGCCGACCGTCCGCAAGCTGCCGGAGGATTATCCGGTTGATACAACGGACGAGACACCCCTAATGTGGAACGGTGTTGGCGGTTCGACCGTGCACTATACAGCGACCTGGCCCCGCTTCCGTCCGTCCGATTTCCGCAAAGGGCGCGAACATGGCTATGCACCTGATTGGCCCCTAACCTACGAAGAACTTGAGCCGTATTATGAGATCAACGACCGCGACTGCGGCACGAGCGGTTGGGTAGGCGACCCTGCTATGCCTTTACGGAAAGGCTTCAGCACGCCTACGCTTGCGCCGGGACCTTATGCACCGCTGGTAGCAAAAGGGTTTGATCGCCTGGGCTGGCACTGGTGGCCGATGGACATGGCGGTCATCTCGCAGGACTATGACGGGAGAAAAGCCTGCAACCATTGTGGCAACTGTCAGTCGGGCTGCAATCGTGGTTCGATGGCAGATGTCTCGGTGACGCATTGGCCTAAAGCGATCGCTGCCGGGGCGGAACTGCGAATCAACAGTCGTGTCGAGCAGATTGAAGTCGATGCACGTGGTCGTGCAACAGGTGCAACGTACATCGATCTCGTCACGGGGGTACGAAACTTCCAGGCAGCCGATGTGGTGATCGTCGCCTGCAATGGCATCGGCACGCCGCGCCTGCTCCTTGTATCCGAGAATGCGCGTTTCCCGCATGGGCTAGCAAATTCTAATGGTCATGTGGGCAAACATCTCATGCATCATGGGCTGGCGATTGTAGAGATGTGGGTCGAGCAGATCACAGATACGCACAAAGGTGTGGTCTCGGCAGCATTAATCTGTTCAGAATTCGCAGAGACTGACCCCAGACGGGGCTTCATCAATGGCGTAACGCTGCATGTAGTTCGCATGAACGGCGCGGGTTATCAGGCATTTGGCTCGCACTCCGGCAATACTGCGCCCTGGGGCAGCGAGCATCATACATGGTTCAGGCGACACTTTGGTCACGGGGTGGCTATTCTGATCGTTGGGGAAGACCTGCCACTTGAGGGCAACTGCGTGACGCTTTCCGACACCTTGCGTGACTCCAGCGGACTTCCCGCTCCGAAAGTTGCATATCGACTCCATCCGAACGACCGCAAGATTGTCGATTTTGGCATTGAGCGGGTCAAAGACCTGGGAGCTACGCTGGGAGCATTCGACCTCAAGGTCAATGACTTCAGTATACCGGGGAAGGGCTATGCGCCGCCAGCGTGGCACTTGCTCGGAACCTGTCGTATGGGGGATGACCGCGAGACATCGGTCGTCAACCACTGGCATCAGACTTGGGATGTTCCCAATTTGTATATCATCGATGGAAGTGTGCTTCCAACCAGTGCAGCTGTCAACCCGACCAGTACGATAGGGGCATTGGCAGTGCGTGCTGCAACACATCTTCGCGACACGTTCGCAAGCGCGCGAACGGCGACCCGCACGATGGGGTGAGGTCATTATAATTACGAGCGGGTGGCTTCGCTCCAGGTCAGCCTCGATATGGATACCAACCGTCAAGTACTGCTGGATACCTTCGGTGCGCTTCGCGAACGGGTAAAGCAGGAGGAACCGGCGTCGGACATCGCGTTCTAGCCAAACATCTACAGCATGCGAGCGGTTATCAATTCCGCTCGCTCTTTTTTGCATTGCTATCACATGCAATTCAAGCTTTGTCATGGTCGCGACCATGACACAATTAGCACAAAAGTTGCGACAAATGCGAGTTGACGACAACTCACTACGAAGGTGTCTTCCAGCAAGACTTGCTTACAAAATGCTTCCCGACCAATCTCGGTTGCAGACATTACCTGTGAGACTGCCGACTATCAACTGCCTACCGTACCACATCCCCGCCTCGCTGTTCCGCACCCACCAAAGTTATTACTTCTTCCAGTGTGAAAAGTGGAAGGTCACCAGGGATCGTGTATTTGAGCGCCGCAGCCGCACAACCCCAACGCAGCCATTCTCCTGCATCTGAATCACTGCGAGTCAGAAGCGCATAGAGAAAACCCGCAGTAAACGCATCTCCGCCGCCAATGCGATCGACTATCTGCGTCTCAAACGCTGGTTGCTGCCACACCTGACCGTTCGCATTCACCGTTAGCGCGCCCTCGGCACCTACTGTAAGCACGCACACTGCACGCGGGTAATGTGTGTGCATAACTTCTAACACCTGTTCTGGTTTCGCATCACCCAGGTTCCAGAGTTTTAGGGCATCGCGCAGTGGTGTGAAGATCACATCTGCGATGCCCAACAACGGCTGGCAGCTGGTTAGCGCATCTGCGTAACTCCACAGCTTGCTGCGGTAATTGACATCGAAGCTGATGCGCCAGCCCGCTTCTTTCGCGCGCTGAGCGGCGGTGAGCGTGGTCTCGTACAGCGACGGCGACACAGCAAGTGAGATTCCTGTCGCATGAAACAAACTTGCCCGGTTTGGCTCAAAGAGTTTGTCAGGCAGATCGTGTGGGCGCATGTTGCTAGCGGCACTCCCCGCACGATCATAGATCACCTGTGCCTGGCGTGGTGCAGCACCCTGTTCCAGGTAGTAAACACCAACGCGATCATCGCTCGTCCAGACGATTGTGTCTGTCCCAATTCCGTGCGCGGCAAGAGTTGTGCGAATGTGCCGTCCCAGAGCATTTTCTGTCAGGCGCGTTAGGTAGTTTACACGCAAGCCAAGCCGAGCCAGACCAACCGCTGTGTTTAACTCGCTGCCCCCGACTTGTATGTCCCACACCATAGATCCCTCTATCCGGCGCATTCCCGCAGGGGTGAAACGCAGCAGAGGTTCCCCAAGTGTGACCACATCAAATTCTGACAGCAGTGGCCTCTTCATTCAGCACCATTCCCAACCGGTTATCGTCTCCAAAGCGCTGCAATGTAACACTTTAAAGAGATAGCACCATGATTGCCGATTCGCCATCGCGGGCAACTATCTGAAATCCAAGTCGCTGGTAAAGGCGAAACGCGGGGTTACTCACTTGTACACTCAGACTGACACGCGAGGCAACGGGCACCAGTGCCGCAAGCAGTGCCTTCATCATCTGTGTGCCGATACCTGAACCGCGATAGCCGGGCAGCAGTGAAATGCTCAGTTCTGGAGTCGCCTCGTTGACGAAACCATAGCCGCGCATCAAACGCGCCCATGCTGCTCCGACCGGAGTTGCCCCATCGAGTGCCAGAACGCCAACATCGCCAGCGCGTGTCCCAAAGTCTTCAACATAAGCGGCAAGCTCAGGGAGATCGATGAGTGACCGGGGCGGGGGTTCCGCTTCTGGCGGTACAAAGATGGCGTGGTAAAGCGCCTCACGCAGAAAAGGCACATCTTCGAGAGTCACTTTACGAATCTCTATTGCCATCCTATGCCTCGCTAGGCAGGTTCAATCTTGAGCAACGTTAACCCGCCACCAGCGGACTTATCCCGCTTTACATCGACCTGAAGTTGATCCAGGTCTCCCACCTCGACCACTCGCTGCTCATCTGTCCACAGATGCGTGAGGCGGTAGTGTGTATGACCTGCCAAACCCATTTGCTCCAGCGGTAGTGTCACGTGAACGGTGACATCGCGCGAAGCATCTGGATTGCCGACAACAGCAACCGCTTTGCCGGGCGTCCAACGCGCGTAAGGCTGCGGCAGCGGCACGTCAGACTGGTAGGCGAGTGGAATCAGGTGCGGATCGCCGTAGCTGGGAACTGCGCCGAGTATATCCGATTCGCGCTTGCGAATGGCGATCAGCCGCTTCACATCGTCGAACATCGCACGATTGGTGGGCTGTTCCAAGGCATCCCACTGAACGACACCGCCATATAACCATTTGCCCTTGCCCGGCTCCGCACCCCCAAAGAGATAGGGTGAAAGGTCTGGCAGTGGCACAAAGGGTGCGTCGAACTCTTCTCCAGACACCCAGATGGGCACCAGACCAGAGAAGAGCGAACCATAGCCAAAGATGAATCGGCTGCCCTGCGCCACATAGGGATTGTCAAACTCAAAGCCCTCCCAGCCGTTGTCATGTGAGCTAATCTGCCCCGATGAGTAGGCGAACGGCGGCACTTCACTGACCGTACTGCGATTCATGATGCTGTGAAGCCAGGCATCCCATTCGTGTTTGCCCCAGGTATTGGCGTAGCCGTGTTGACCGTTTATTTCGTCGGGGCGCTTGCGGTGCGGGCTGAGCAAGGTGGGCGGGTCGCGCTGCACAAAGTCAATCGCCTTCAGGAATTCATCACGTGGCGGAATGCGTGTGAGTTCGGACTGCTGCGAAAACTCCAGCCCCCCCTGATAATTCAGTTCGTTGATAAAGATAATCTCTCGTCCAGCACGAGCGGCGTTTTCACGAACTTGCAGCCACAGGTCGACGCGGCGCATACCCAAATCGATACGATAGCCATCGACTCCAAACTCGACAACATACCGAGTCCACATATCGACCCACCACTGATCCAGCTCAGGATCGTGCAGGTCGAAATCATAATCAACCATGCCCCAGCTCTTGCCGCGGAACCAGTGCGGCTTGCGCTGTACGAGCGGGCTGTCTGCCATCACTCCATGTTCGATCACGTCAAGAAAGACGCGGATGCCATACTCATGCGCCAGCGCGATCATCTCCTTGAAATCCTGCTCGCTGCCGAGCGTCGGGTCGATCACATCCGGCTCAATGCAGGCGTACTGCGTCCAGATGTTGTAGAAGTGCTTCGAATCCGCCAGCGAATGTCCGGTCAGCCAGATGCCTGTGATGCCCAGTTCATGCAGGTAGGGCAGCTTTTCGCGCAGACTGTTAAATGTTCCACTGCCCGGACCCTGTGGCGATGTGAACGACCGCGGTGCGATCTCATACACCATCAGGTCGCGTATCCAGTCGGGTGAATGAACGTAATCGACCATCAAACTCTACCCTTTTACAGCGCCGAGCGTCAGCCCGCGCACAATATAGCGTTGCAACAGCAGCGCCAGAATAATCGTCGGAATGATATACATTACAGCGGCTGCCGCCATCAAATCCCAGCGCACGCCGTAAATCAGATTCATGTTGGAAATCCCGACCGGCATCGTCACTAAGCGCGGGGTCGGCGCGAGAATCAACGCCAGGTCGAGGTTGTTCCAGCTCAATAGATACGAAAAAATCGCACCCACCGCCAGCCCTGGTGTGACGATGGGCAGAACGATGCGGTAGATCACGTTGAAGCGATTGCAGCCATCCACGAGCCCTGCCTGTATTAACTCCGTCGGTGTGTCCTCGAAGAAGCCCAGCATGATCCAGATGACCAGTGGCAGCTGGATGGCAGTGTGCGCCAGAATGAGACCCGGCATGGTGTTGGTTAAGCGTACCGCTGAGAACAGATAGAACAGCGGAATGCCGACAGCGACGCCCGGCAGCAGGCGCATCAGCAGCGTCATCAACATGATCGGCTGGCGAGCCCGAAAGCGGTAGAGCGACAGGCTGTAAGCAGCGAGCGAACCGGTCGTCAGCGAAATCAGCGTTGAACCAATGGCAATCGCTACGCTGTTCACAAAGTACTGACCAACAGGAAACGTCTCCAATACAGTCTGGTAGTTCTCCAGTGTCAGCCGAGAGGGGAGTGCGACCATCAGCACCTCGGCAGGTGGCTTGAACGATGTGATGAACAGCCATGCTATCGGAAACAGAAAAACAAATGTGGCGACGATGACAATCAGATATGAAAGTGCCATTACACCTGGTGGTGTTTTCATGTCTGCCTCCGCATGAACCGGATCAGGATTAGTCCACCCGTCAGGAGAATAATGCTGACAATCCACGCCCCGGCACTGGCTAGACCGAAGTCCCGGTCGGTGAACGCGGTGCGGAAAATGTAAAACGACAGTACATCGGTGCGGAGCGCCGGTCCGCCACCTGTGAGGACATAGACCAGATCAAACACGCGAAAAGCATCCATTCCGCGAATCAGCAGTGCAACCAGAATGACTGGCTGCAAGAGTGGCAGCGTGATGTGCCGGAAGACCGCCCACGCCGAGCCGCCGTCAATCGCAGCAGCTTCGTAGTATTCACTGGGGATCGAAAGCAAGCCTGCCAGCAGCAGCAGCACGAAGATGGGCACAGTTGCCCAGACTTCGACGATGATGATGCTGAACAATGCCAGCGGCGTTTCCGTCAGCCATAAGGGTGGGCGGTTGATGCCAAACTCGCGCAGCAGGTGATTGATGATGCCCAGTTCATCGTTGTACATGAACTTCCACATCAGCGCCATGACCGCGGGAGCAAGCATCTGTGGGATGACAAGCAGCGTCCGGAACATGCCGCGTCCACGTGTGATGGTTGCTAACGCCATCGCCAGCCCAAGCCCAATCGCGAATTCAACGGGTACTGCCACAAAGACATAAGTGAGGGTATTGCCTAAAGCACGCTGAAATGCTTCGTCCTGTAGTACTGTGACATAATTCTCAAAGCCGAGAAAGCGTGTACGATCCGGACGGGTAATTTCGAATCGATGGAGACTGGTATAGGCTGAAAACACCAGTGGGAACACAAACACCGTCAGCATGATCAGGAGTGCTGGTACGGTGATCAGGAAGCCAAACCAGCCATCGCTCAGGTGAAAGCGTGCTGCTTTCGCAGAGGGTTGGGGATAGGTGACAGATGTAGGGGTAGTGCGTTCTACCATAGGAGAAAAAATCCGATGATGAGTGAGACCGAGCAGCTCTGTTTCTGCCCCTTGTGCAGAAACAGAGCATTGTCTATCTCGCTATGACCAATGGGCAAAGGCTGCTTACTGGCTCTCGCCAAGCAGCTGAGGCAGAATTTCGTCGTAGAAGCCGTCGTCCTGCAGGATGGCTTCAATCTCCGCCCGCGCATCCGTCAGCGCTTCCTCAGGAGTCTTCGCGCCGATCAACGCTTCCTGGATTGCCTGATGCTGCACCGCTTCGATGGACATCCACGAAGGACCTGTCGCCAGCCAATCCACACTGCGCCCATCCGCCTGGTTGACCGCGATTGCTGCGGTCAGCACGGGATCTTCCGCTGCAAGGATTTCACCGACGGAAGCACGCACCGGTGCGCGTCCCGCACGTCCCCATGCCAGCGAAAAATCAGGGCTGCTCATGAACTTGGCAAAGGCAGTTGCCAGTTCCGGTGTGTCACTCATCGTGAAGACATTCCACGACCAGCCGCCAATGTTGCCGCCGTGTGTGACCTGTCCGGGCTTGCGACCGACGTTGACGAGATCGACGACCTGTGATTGTTCGGGATTTTGGATCAGTGACCACATATAGGGCCAGTTGATTGCCATTGCCATGCGCCCCTGGATAAACAGGGTGTGGAACTCGGTATAGTCGTAGGTCGTGGTGTCAGCCGGGTAAATCCCGTATTCACGGAAGTTATCAACTACCCACTGAAGAGACGCAACAGCTTCTGGTGAGTCGATGGTGATGTTCCACTCGTCATCCATAAGGTCGCCGCCGAAGGCATAGAGATAGTTGTACCATTCCCAACTGCTCGCCAATCCGGATACGCCCTTGAAGCCCAGACCATAGACTTCGATGTTGTTGGGGTCAAAGCCGTCTTCGCCGGGATGCAGACCATTGACATCGGTTGTCAGGCGGATGGCGTATTCGCGCAGTTCATCATAGGTTTGTGGCGGGGTATTCGGGTCTAAACCGGCTGCCTCGAACAGGTCTGTGCGCCAGAAGAGAATATTGGTATCTGTAATCATCGGCAGCCCGTAGAGCGTATCCGCCACCATGTACTGCTGCAGGTCGCCCTGGAAGAAATCATCCGCGTCCGGCGGCATCGGCAGCGGCAGCAGGAAGCCGCTCAAGCCGTAGTCTTTGGCGCCGCCTGCGCCCGTGTGCATCATGTCATATGCGCCGGAGTTGGTGGACATCTCCAGACGCACCTGGTCATACATTTGATTTTCGGGCAACGGGATGTAGTTGATGGTTGCGCCGGTCATCTCTTCAAACATCGCCTTGCCCGCGTTCAGTACATCTGCGCTGGCGGGGTCATTGAAGAAGCTGGCATTCAGCACCACATCCAGCGACTGACCGGAGTAATCGCCCGGCATGTAGTATGCCTGCACTTCGTCGCTGGCTGCATTCAGCATGTCGAGCGGAATGCTGGTCGCATCCTGTGCCAACACACTGCCGCCCAGCAATGCAAGGCTCAACAGCGTGACGAGCAGAATGCTGATAAATCTATTTCGTCCTGCCATTATCTCTTTCCTCCTAAAGTAAATTACGAATCGCACAATCTTGCGGCAAGCGGAGCCGTGTGGACTCGCTATCCGCACTCGTCACAGGATTATGTACGGTAGCTATCTTTCTGTCAACCTATTTGACAGGTTGCTCATCACACGGTTTAATAGGAGAAATTGCGGCTAGAGAGATTTATGCTGATAATCTTTCATATATCGCAGTCTGGATATGGGACTATGAGCACAGTGAAACTCAACCGCGCAACCCTGGCGGAACAAGTCGCCGAAGCCTTGATTGATCGTATCGAGGTCAATGGCCTCAAACCTGGTGATCCTTTGCCGTCTATCAACCGACTTGCTGACGAGTTTGGCGTCAGCAAGCCCATCATTCGCGAGGCGCTCCGAACGCTTGAAGGGCGCGAACTCATCGTGACTTCAAATGGTCGGGCGCCGATGATCAAGCCGATCTCAGGCGATAGTCTGCGGCTGTTCTTCGAGCGCGCCGTCATTATCGACACGGAGTCGATGATCGAACTCCTGGAAATTCGGCGCGGGTTGGAGATTCAGAGCGTGACGCTGGCAGCACGCAAACGCACAGATGATCAAGCTGCCGAAATGCGCAGCGTCGTGATGGAAATGCGCGAGCATTTGTACGATCCAAATGAGTACACCGAGCTTGATATCAAGCTTCACTTTCTGATCGCATCGGCGTCTCGCAATACGCTCATGCTCTATCTTATTCAATCGATTCGCGATGTCCTGCGCAGCACCATCAAAGAGGGGTTACGCAGTCGCTTTAGCGAGACACAGATCCGTCGGGTTCAGGAGCTTCACGAAGCGGTCGTTGATGCCGTCACCGTTCAGGATGTGACAGCAGCAGCAGAGGCGATGGCAGCACACTTCGATGATGCCATAGACGCGATCTATCGCTCAATGCTCCAGAATGCCGAGCAATGAACCGACCTTCACCAGGGAGATGTTGAATGCCAATTTGGAATACAGATGATGAGCTGTTCGCGCTGGCGAAGCGCGAACTCTTCACCGCCGTCGTCGGCGATGTCATGGATAAGCTTGGGGCAACTCGCCAGTTTCTGCCTCAGAGCATTCAACCGCTGCGTCAGGACATGGTAGTAATCGGGCGTGCCATGCCTGTGCTGGTAGCGGATTACTTCTCCGAGCGGGTAGAAGGACATAACACCGTCGGACCGAAACCGTTTGGTCTGCTTTTTGAGGCACTGGACGATCTGAAACCGAACGAAATCTATCTGGCAACGGGTGGTTCGCCCAACTATGCGCTGTGGGGTGAACTGCTCTCGACACGGGCGCGACAACTTGGTGCTACGGGGGCAGTGCTGGATGGTTTCTCGCGCGATACCAATGCCATTCTGCGCCTCAACTTCCCGGTCTTCTCGATGGGGCGTTACGCACAGGATCAGGGCGTGCGGGGTAAGGTCGTTGATTACCGTATTCCAGTGGAGATTGGACAGGTGCGGATCAAGCCGGGAGATATCCTCTTTGGCGACCTTGATGGGGTCTGTGTTGTGCCGCAGGAACTCGAAAATGAGGCGTTCAGCGGCGCGCTCGAAAAAGTGCGCGGCGAACATCAGGTACGCACGGCGCTCGAAAATGGCATGACAACCGTCGAAGCTTTCTCAAAATTCGGGATCATGTAATCATGCCACGTATTACGAAGGTCGCGACAGCAGTCGTTCAGGCAAACTTTCACTGGTCTTATGTACGCATCTACACCGATGCTGCTGGCGGCAATTATGGAACCGGAGAGTGCTTCTTCGCGCCAGGGCTGACACAGATTATTGATGAATTCTCGACCATTCTGGTTGGCGAAGAAGCGACCCATATCGAACGTCTGGTTGAAAAGATGCGTTGGGCAGCATCGGGTGCGGGGTCAACAGGTGGCATCATCTGGAACGCGATCTCCGGTATTGAAGCGGCACTTTGGGACTTGAAGGGTAAGCACTACGGCCTGCCCGTATGGCAGCTTTTGGGTGGCAAGTTTCGCGACCGCGCCCGCATCTATCTCGACTGCCATGCAGCGGGCGCGCTCGAATGCCTGTCAACACTGCTGCAAGAGACGCCCGTGACCTGGGAAGCGGCACATAGCAGCGCGCCACTCACTCGCGACGCGATTATCGACGGATCGGCGGCACGCGCGCAGGAGATGGCGGCACTGGGTTATACGGCACTCAAGTTCGATCTTGACCTGCCAGGCACCACCTTTGACTCACCGACGGGATACGCGCTTGACGCAGCGGATATTGACTGGATGGTGAAGCTGACGCACTGCATTCGTGAGGCGGTCGGTCCCAAAGTCGATCTGGCGATGGATGCGCACTGGCGCTACCGCCCAAACGACATCCTTCAGGTTGCCCGCGAACTGGAAGCCTGCCGATTGCTCTGGCTCGAAGACCCTGTACCGCCGGATGATCGAAACTCGCTCCGTTACCTGCGCCAGCACACACTGACGCCTATCGGCACTGGCGAAAACCTTCAGCTTCGGCAGGGCTTCTGGAGTCTGATTGTCGAAGACCTGTGCGATATCATGACGCCGGACATCCAGAAAGCGGGTGGGCTGGCAGAAGGGCGCAAAATCGCTGATATGTGTGCGGCAGCGAACAAACCGATTGCCTTTCATATGATCGGCAGCCCGTTAGCATTAATGGCGAGCGCACATCTCGCGCTGACAGTGCCAAATTTCAGTGTCTGTGAGTTCCATGCGCATGACGTACCGTTCTTTCATGATCTGGTGCAGGGAGGCACAGGCGACTGGTTTATGCCCGGCTGGGTCACACCTACAGATGCACCCGGTTACGGTATCGAACTGGATAATGCGGTTGGCAAACGTTGGCGACTGGCCGGTACGCGCTGGTTTGATGAAGGAGTCTAGGCGATGGGTGTGTTGGATGGCAAAGTTGCGCTTATCACAGGCAGCACCAGCGGTATCGGCAAGGCGCTGGCGCAGGGCTTTGCGGCGGCCGGAGCGCGTGTGTGGCTGCATGGGCGCAACGCGGTAGCGGGTGAGGCGCTGGCGCGGCAGTTAGGCGCATACTTTGTCGCGGCGGACCTGGCACAGTCAGAGCAGGTCGAACGCCTTGCAGAGACAATACTGGCGAACGAAGAACGACTGGATATTCTGGTCAATAACGCGGGCGTCGAGATCATCATGCCGATTGAGCAGATGGACATGGATAATCTCGATATGATCTGGCGCGTCAATGTGCGTGCCGCCTTCCAACTCACACACCTGCTGCTGCCTTTGCTGAAGCAGGCGCGCGGCTCTATCATCAACATCACGTCGATCCATGACACGATGCCGTATCCGAACAACTCGGCATACTCGGCTTCGAAAGCGGCGCTGGCGATGTTCAGTAAAACGATTGCGGTCGAGCTGGCACCACACGGTGTGCGTGTGAATAATTTTGCGCCGGGAGCAGTCGAAACCGAGATTAACCGAGAAGTCATTCGCGAGATTGGCGAGGACAAGTTCCGCGAATGGATACCGTTGGGGCGTGTCGCACAAACGGACGAAATGATCGGTCCCGCGCTCTTTCTCGCGTCAGACGCCTCCAGCTACGTGACCGGAGCAACGCTGTATGCCGATGGGGGCTATTTACAGAACCTCGTGCGTTATCGCCCAGAATAGAGGACCACATGATGCCCGATTTTAACGGGAAAGTCGCTATCATCACGGGAGCAGGCGGCGCAATCGGCTCAGCGACAGCGCGCCTACTCGTCGAAAATGGTGCGCATGTTGCCCTGCTTGATTTACCAACCAGCAAAGTGCAAGAAGTCGCCACACAGCTTGGCGACGCCGCGCGCTTGATCCCGGTTGATGTAAAAGACGAACAGAGCATTCGCGAGGCGGTCGCGCGAACAACTGATGAACTCGGGCGACCAACGCTGCTCGTTACCGTCGCCGCGATCAATCTCACTGGCGCGGTCGATACCCTTCCTGTGGAAGATTGGGACATGATGATGGCAGTCAATGTGCGCGGGGTTTTCTTGCCCATCAAACACACTGTCCCTCACATGAAAGCGCTTGGCGGTGGCACAATCGTCAATATGTGCTCGGTCTCTGCCTTCGTCGGTTCCACAGGGGGAGCGCCTTATCACACGACGAAAGGTGCAGTCCTCAGCATGACCCGCTCGCTGGCGCAAGAGCTTGCACCACACAACATCCGCATCAATGCTGTATGCCCCGGTTGGGTCGATACGCCATTCACCGATGCCTACATCAATGCACAGCCCGATCCGTCAGCGCTGCGCGGTTATGCCAATGGGTTGCATGCCCTCAACCGAATGGCGCGTTCTGACGAAGTGGCTGAAGCCGTGTGCTGGCTGCTTTCCGAGCGTGCCAGCTTTACCACTGGCAGCGAGGTGTTTGTCGATGGTGGCTACATGGTCAAGCGATAGCAGTGGGATAGGCTGACGCGCAGCACCGCTGACCCCGCACCAGGGTGCGGGTCAGCGTGTCGGCTCGGTGTACCGAGCCGACCGGACGTATGGAGTGCGTCCGTAGGACAAAACTGCTCGTTTTGTCCTTCTCCAACGCCAACAGATTTCATCAAGATGATTTTCTTGCGAGCTGAATACGTTGATCATGATGTCATCACCTCGCGGATCACGGCGCTGATACGCGCGACGTTTGGCAGCACAGCGTCTTCGAGTGGTGGACTGTAGGCGATCAGTGCGCTACCCATATTGACACGTCGCACGGGCGCTTCCAGATAGAACAACCCCTCGTCCGCCGCCAGTGAAGCGATGTCGCCACCCCAGCCTGCGCCGTGTGGTGCTTCCTCGACGATTACCAAGCGGTGCGTCTTACGCAGCGAACGCAGGATCGTTGCGGTATCCAGCGGCACAAACGAGCGCACGTCGATCACTTCGCAGTCGATTCCTTCGCGCGCCAGTCCATCTGCCGCTTCAACTGCGCGATGTAGCATCAATTGCGAAGCGACGACGGTGATGTCACGCCCCGCACGCACCACCTCTGCTACGCCGAGCGCCATTGCTGAAAGGCGATCCGGCACGTCGCCCTTGAGGTTGTACAAGCCCTTGTGTTCGAGGACGATGACCGGGTTGTCCTCCCGAATGGCAGCGCGCAGCAGCCCGTACATATCGCGCGGTGTCGAAGGCGAGACGACTTTGAGACCGGGAAAGTTCATTAGCCAGGACTCGGCGCACTGGCTGTGCTGCGTACCAAAGCCGTTGCCACCCCCCTGTGCTGCACGGATCGTGAGTGGGACGGTAAACTGTCCTCCGCTCATGTAGCGGTACTTAGCGACCTGGTTGGCGATCTGGTCGAGTGCGACCGGCACGAAATCGGCGAACATCAGCTCTGCGACGGGTCGTAAGCCGGTGATCGCAGCGCCGAGCGCCATCCCGATGATCGCCTGCTCGCTAATGGGCGTATCGCGCACGCGGTCTCCGCCGAAACGTTGGTACAGCCCCGGCGTTACTTTGAAGACACCACCTGCCTCAGCAACATCTTCGCCGAAGAAGACGACATCTGGGTCGCTTGCCATCTCATCCGCCAGCGCTTTGGCGACGGCTTCACGGTAGGTTAGTTCAGGCATTTAACCCTCGAAATAGACATCTTTGTACAACTCTTCGACGGGCGGGAACGGCGCAGCACTCGCCCATTCGACCGCATGGGTGACGGCGACCTCGGCAGCGTGCGTCATCTCCGCGAATTCGTCCTCGTCCAACTGCCCGTCAGCCATCATCCGCCTTTTGAGGATCATGATCGGGTCGCGCTTCAGCCATTCGTCCAACTCGCCCGCCGGGCGATAGGGCGCGGTATCAGTGCGCGAATGCCCGCGATAGCGATAGGTCTTGCACTCGATCAGGCTCGGTCCGTCGCCGGCACGCGCCCGATCTCCCGCTGCCTTGACGACCTCATAGACAGCTTCTGCATCCTGACCATCGACAATCACGCCAGGCATGGCGTATGCCGCCGCGCGCACGGCGATGTCCTGAACCGGCGTTGTCTTGCTCCACACGCTGTATTCGCCATATAGATTGTTTTCGCAGATGAACAGGACGGGCAGCGACCACACCGCCGCCATGTTGAGCGCCTCATGGAACGCGCCGATGTTGGACGCGCCTTCGCCGAAGAACGCGACTGCGATGCTGCCCGTTCGCTTGATCTGCGCAGTGAGTGCAGCACCGAGCGCAATCGGAAGCTGCGCGCCAACGATGGCATTTGCGCCTAACAAGCCGATCTGCGCGTCTGTCATATGCATACTGCCACCCTTGCCTTTGCACGCCCCCGCCGCCTTACCCATCATTTCGGCGATCATGGCGTGCAGACTCATGCCGAGCGCGACCGCGTGATGATGCCCGCGATAGGTGCAGGTGACTTTATCGCCTGGCAGCAGCGCCGCCGCTGTCCCGACTGCGCACGCCTCCTGCCCAATGGCGAGGTGGGTCGTACCGCGAATCAGGTTTTGCAGGAAGAGTTCCTGAATGCGCTCCTCGGCAAGGCGGATTTGCAACATGCGTTGCAGTGCTGTCTGTCGCGCGGTCAGGTCGAGCGCCGCGCCGCCGCCCGCCCGCACCATATCGTGGGGCGGCGGTGTCAGGCGTGAGCGCGGCGGAGCCTCCTGTGGCATGTTTGGTACAAACTCGGTGATCGCTGCGCGCGGTAGTACGGCAGTGGAAACAGCGCTTTTCGGGGTACTCGCTTCGTCAATACGCGCCAAGACTGCGCCGACCACCACTTCGTCCCCTGGCTGCACAACGTGTTCTATGAGTACGCCGCTCGTCGTCGCCTCAAGTTCGACATTCGCCTTGTCCGACTCGATAATGGCGATCACATCACCTTTGTTTACGGCTTCGCCCGGCTGCTTCTGCCACTCGATCAAGCGACCGCTCTGCGTATCGAAGCCCATGTTTGGCATGACGACATCGGGCATGATTTAATCCGTGTGAAAAACTTCTTCTAACGTGATCATATTCTGATCAGGGCGACCGCTGATCGACTCGAAGTACGGACCCATGAACTCCTGCCACTTCAAGTTGATCTCTTCCTTCGCCATGCCTGCGAGTGACGCCTCAAAGCTCTCCTCTGCTTCGAAATAGCCGAAGAGCAACCCGTCATCGCGCATGAACAGGGAGTAGTTATGCCAGCCCGTGCGCCGCAGCGCCGCCAGCATTTCCGGCCACACAGCTTCGTGATGCTTCTTGTACTCAGCGAGCTTGTCTTTTTTGACCTGTAACAAAAATCCTACACGCTTCATCGTGCTTGCTCCTTTACCCAACAACCGCCAATTCCAACCCCAGCAGCCGTGCCAGCTTCTTGATGCGCCCCGACTGATGCCCGACGCCGAGCGCCTGATGATGCGTCGGACCATGCTCGCACCAGCGATCCATGAAGGTTGCCGGGTCGAGGCTGAACTTGAGACGCGAGTTGGTGTTACCAATTTGCAGAGTTTCGCCGGGCAGCGATTCGCCTTCCGCTACCAGCAGCTTCAGCTTGCCCTCAGCAGTCTGTGTGCAGCCGAGGATCGTGATGGGTCCTGTCTTGACCTTCATCTCGACCGACAAGCCGTAGCCGCGCTTGCCATGATACAAGCCCAGCCCGCGCAGCACAGGCTTGCCTTCGGCGATGGCGACATGTCCCGGTCCGTCATGCCCCATCAGAATGAAATCCTCGTTGAAGTCCATCGCATAGAACTCGGTGTAAGAGCCCCCCGCGTTCAGCCGGTCCATCATCAACATGGCGATGCAGGTCTTCAGGTCGCCTTCGCCCGAAGCCGGGATGCCGCGCCCGGTCAGCAGCGAATTACCGATGATGAGCGTCGCGCCCAGCTCCTCGTTTTCGTTAGCGTCCAAGCCCCGATAGTAGTAGGTCAAGCCGTTGAGATTGAAATCGCCTACCAGCTTATCCAAGCCAACCGCGACTTTCGCCGTCCAGTGTAGTGCTTCGGGCGTCACGTCCTGCGAAATCTTATCGCGCCCGCGCCCAATGATGTTGAACGTCTCTCGGATTTCGGCGATTTTGGCGTCAATCTCCGCTTCAGTCGCGCTGCGAACGCGCGTGTGCAGGTCGTCCATCTCCAGCACTTCGATGTGGACGCCGAGCTGCGCGTGATGCATCGTGAAATCTGAATACATGTCGAGCATCCCAGGATAGGTATGCCCCAGGAACCCGATGCGACTGTACGAGAGGTCCCGCATGACTGACGCCGCGCGCACCCAATCGGCGATCTCCGCCCAGGCGCGCTGATAGTACTTCCCGGCGTGACCTTCGACTTCGTGCAGCAAGCCAGAAACGACGTTGAACTGGATATGCGAGCGGGCGAAAGCGTTGCTAATCTCTGGCACGCAGCAGGCGCAGCAGTTGGCAAGCCACTCGGCGGTGTCAGTGTCAAGGTACGCCAGCGCGGGAATCGGCTGGAGATTGAGGATAAGCACGGGCGCGCGGCGGCGCTGCACGGCGGGTAAGACCTGCGATGAGGTAGAATACGTGCCAACATAGCAGATGATCATGTCCACGTTTTCGCGTGCGAACAAATCTCCGGCTGCGACTGCGCCCGGCGCGTCATCAACCAACCCGGCAGAGATGATCTCTGCGCCCATGCCCACCAGCTTTGCCTCGACATCGCGCTGGTAGCCCTCTAAACGCGCTTTCAGCCCATCAAACTGTGGCCAATAAGCCGCTAATCCAATTCCAAAGACACCAATTTTCGCTTGTTTTCGCAACGGCATTATTGAGCTCTCCCTAAAATACCAATCAACATCCGTTTTTCGCCTTCGATGTTGGGATGCAACCCATCCGGACAATAAAGCGCTGCGTCCGGCGGGTCGCCCAGGCAACCGCGTAAATCAACCCACTCCACACTCATCTCCGCCGCGATCTGCGCAATGATGTCGCCGCGTGCGCGCAGATCGCGATTAAACCAGTGGATGCGCAGCGCACGGATGTTGGCATCCGCCGCGACAATTGGTTCGACAAGCTGTGTCGGTGTCAGCATTGTGATGCGAGCAGACGTATTGTGCTGAAAGCCGCGCACGATCATGCGCAAGTGGCTCAAATATTCACTTTCGCTCACGAACAACGGCGAATCCGGCGCGCCAAATCGCTTGCTGTCGTTGACGCCATACTTAATGAAAACATGATCCGGCTGCGCATCAAGGCACTGCGTATACGTCAGTTCGACGCCATGTAGTGAGGTGTAGCCAGAGTAGGCGCGATTGATGACTGTCACGCCGCGCGGTTCGAGCAGGTGGCGCAGAACGCGCGCATAGCTGTAGCGATACGTCGTGATCGAATCCCCGAGAAACAGCACGCTCTGCCCAGCGCTGAAGCGCGCCAGAAATGCTGCTGCCTGTGGCATTGCCGCGATTTCGCGCGCGGTCGCGGCATTCTGTGCGTCCACCTGTATTTGATAAGTCGCAAGGTCTGCCTCGCTTACGCCGTAGATCAACGCTTCGGCGGCAGGCGGAATCAGGATGTTCGCGTTGACAGTAATTTCGTGAACATTAAAGTCGATGGCGAACTTCTGGTCGGTTGTGAGAGCCATCCTAATCGCCTCCCGCCGCTGCTTTCGCGCTCGCCCCGCTCGGCACAACGCGGCTGCCGCGCAGCCAGCGCGACCAGTTGATGTTGCGCGTGCGCAGTTGATCCAACCCGACCGCCAGCAGCAGCACGACGCCCTGTGCGATGTTCTGCGCGTCGGTTGATGTGCTGAGAAGCTTCATCCCGTTGAGCAGCGTCGTCAGGATCAGCACGCCCAGCGCTGTGCCGATCAGCGTGCCTTTTCCACCCGCCAGGCTGATGCCACCCAGCACAACCGCCGTGATGACGGTCAGTTCCATCGCAGGCGCGGCGCGCGGGTCGGCGGCGTACAGACGCGACGTGAGTAACACAGCGGCGATGCCTGCGCTCAAGCCGGAGAGCATATAGGCGATCATGCGGTAGCGCCGCACAGACAAGCCTGCAAGTTGGCTCGCCTTGTCGTTGCCGCCGATAGCGTACATCGCGCGCCCATACGAGGTGAATTGCAGGATGAGCAATCCGAAGATGAACAGCACCAACATCACGAACACTGGCGTGGCGAGACCCAGGACTTGCCCTTCGCCAAGTTGGGTGAACGTGTTGTAGGCGTCGATTTGCGTGCCTTCCAGGTCGAAGACCGGGATCGTCAGCCCGTCTGAGAAGACGAACGCCAGCCCTCGCGCAATCGAAAGCATCCCTAATGTTGTGATGAGCGGGTTGATGCCGACATAGGTTACGAGGAAGCCGTTGAGCAGCCCAACGAACGCGCCGACGATCAACGCGAACCCCGCCGCAGGTAAAATACCCCACGACGCCTGCAGCGCGCCGATGACGACACCACATAACGCGACCGTAGAGCCAATCGACAAATCCAGCCCACCGCCGATCATGAGCATGGTGGTGAAGACGGCGAGGATGCCGATGGTGGTGATGTCGAGCAGCGTGTTTTCGAGATTGCGCTGTGTCAGGAAGACGGGCGACGCCTGCGCGAAGAAGATGACGATCAGCGCTAGAATGACGACCAGGCTGGCGATTTCGGCAAGGCTCCTGCCAGTGGCAGACTTCATGAGACACCCCCTGCCGCCGCATGCAGCAGCTTTTCCTGCGTTGCGTGGTTTTGCATGAATTCACCCGTCAAGCGTCCTCGGTAGATCGTCAGGATGCGATGACTGACCGTAAGAACTTCTTCGATGTCTGATGAGACCATCAAAATTGCCAAGCCTTGCGCCGCCAGTGCTTCAAGCTGGTCGTAAATATCCGAGCGTGCGCCCACGTCTACGCCCCAGGTCGGCTCATTGAGCAGCAGCACTTTGACGTTCGCCTCCAGCCAGCGCGCCAGCACCACCTTCTGCTGATTGCCACCGCTCAGGTAGCGCGTGTGCGTTTCGATGCCGCCTGCCATGCGAATACCAAGCTGATCGACCCAAAGGCGCGTGTTGGTCATCTCCTTGCCCTGGCTGAAGATGCCAAGCGGCGCAAGCACACGCCAGTTCGAGAGCGTGATGTTTTTGCGCACGCTCATACCCAACACCAGCCCGTTGACCTTGCGGTCGAGCGGCACAAAGCCGACGCCTGCACGCTTGCCATCCTGTGGTGATGCAATCTGCGTCGCCTGTCCATTGATGCGTACGCTGCCGCTATCTGCCTTTTCGATGCCAAAGATCGTCTGCGTCAGGATGTTATGCCCCGCGCCAAGCAAGCCGAACAAGCCAACAATTTCGCCCGCCCGTACTTGTAGGCTGATGTCCTCGAACGCGCCTTGTTTCGTCAATCCTGCGATATCCAGCACAACATCGCTGCGCTGGATGGCAGCCGTGTTCTTGCGCACCTCGGCGCGCCCTTCGATGTCGCGCCCGACCATCATATGCACGAGCGTCTTGTTCGTCACCTCGGCGATGGGGCGCGTCCCCACATGCTTGCCATCACGCAGCACCGTCACGCGCTGGGCGATTTGAAACACCTCGTCCAGTCGATGCGAAATGTAGATGATGCCAATGCCCTGCTTGCAGAGGTCACGGATGATACCGAACAGCCGCTGCACTTCCGGCGGCGTCAGCGCTGCGGTCGGCTCGTCCATGACGATGATACGCGCCTTCTGACTGAGCGCTTTGACGATCTCGATGATCTCGCGTTCGACCACGCTCAGGTCGCGCATCTTCGTCATCGGGTCGATCTCGACATTCAGCAGCTTGAGTGCCTCACGTGCCTTTTCGCGCGTTGCGTTCCAATCGACCATCCAGCCAAGCGCGCCCTGGCGATGCAACAGGCGACCGAGCAGCAAGTTTTCCGCCACGCTCAGTTCAGGCGCGTAGTGTAATTCCTGATAGATCATGCGGATGCCCGCCGCTTCGGCGTCACGCGGCTCTGTAAAACGCATGACCTGTCCGTCAAGCAGGACTTCGCCTGCGTCGCGGGTGTAATCGCCATTGAGGATTTTGATCAGGGTCGATTTGCCCGCGCCGTTTTCACCCAGCAGCGCCAGCGTCTCGCCCGCGAAGAGGTCTATCGAAACATCGTCAAGTACCTTGACACCGTAAAAGCTCTTTTCGATATTGCGCATCTCCAGCAGCGGCGCGCTCATGATTTGCCTCCAAACCGCGAAGTCAGCTGGAGGCGGAGCTGATCAAAGCCGACCGCCAGCAGCAGCACCGTACCGCTGACCACATCCTGATAAAAGGAGGAGACGCGCGTTTGCACCAGTCCGTTATCCAGCACGCGTAGGATAAAGACCCCGACTAACGTACCGATCAACGAACCTTTGCCCCCACTCAAGCTCGTACCGCCCAGCACGACCGCCGCAATGACCGTGAATTCCAGCCCGGTCGCAGCGCGCGGTGCGCTCGACGCCAACTGCGAGGCGATAATGATGCCCGCCAGACCCGCCAGAAAGCCGGACAGCGTATAGACGATCAGCAGATGGCGACGTACGGCAATACCCGCCAAACGGCTGGCGTCGGCACTGCCGCCAATGGCATACAGGTTTCGCCCGAACTGTGTGAAGTGCATGATGAAGAAGAAGACGATGTAGAGGACGATCATCAGGACAAGGGAGACAGGAACCCCCGCGATTTCACCGCGACCGAGGAACTTGAATGCCTCGTCGTTGAGTTGGTTCGTCTGTCCATTGGAAAGCACGAACGCCATTCCGCGAATAATCGAAAACGAGGCGAGCGTGGTGATCAGCGGGTTAATGCGCACAACGGCGATCAGGTAGCCATTGATGAAGCCAACCAGCGTGCACACCAGTAAGCCGACGATCGTCGCCACGCCCAGCGACACGTCATAATTCAGCCACAGGATGCTGGTGACCACACCCGAAAGCGCCGCGACCGAGCCGACCGAAATATCGACGCCGCCAGTGATCAACACCAGTGTCATGCCAATCGAGACGATGCCGACGACGCCGAGCGTGCGCCCGATGTTGACGAAGTTCTCCAGCGTCAGGAAAAATTCTGCTTGTGACGCAAAGATGATGCAGATGATGACGAAGGTGACGAACAGATTAAGCGTTGTCAGTCGTTCGCCGCGCAGCCAACGTCCAAGCTGCGGCATTACGCCTGTGGAGGGGGCTGCGGGTGCAGTTTTCTGCATGAGAAAAGACCTTTTATGCTGACAAGAATTTCTATTTCACTGTGTGGGTGAGGGCGACCCACTGGGTCACCCTACTCATCAAGACTCTAGGACGCCGGGCAGAAATCGGGCCAGGCTTCAGCGTACAGGTCGCAGATGTTATCCTGGTTGATGAAAATGTGATTGACGTAAATGGCAGGCGGCACTGGGCGGCATTCGAGCAAGTCAATCATCGCCGGGATGATCTGGAAGCCGTACAGTTCTGGGAAGTAACCGGTCGCGCCCAGGTAGCGGCTGTTTTCCGCCACTATTGCTTCCTGACCTGACGGGTCAGCACCCTGACCGACGACCATGATCTGATCCGCGCGTCCTGCCGCTTCCGCTGCTGCGATCACGCCGAGCGCCGTTCCATCGTTGATGGTGATGGCGACGATCTTTTCGGCATCAGGGATGGTGGGCAGTGTATCGCTGACGACCTGGAACGATTCTTCCTGCGTGTTCTTGCTGTCAAGACGGAAGATCATGTCGTCGGCAACTGGAACTTCCACGGTTTCCTGGAAACCCTCTTCCATACCCTGCATACGGGCTGCGGGGATGGGACCCGACTGCGGCAGTTCCAGGACGAGCATGGCGTTCGCTTCGCCGTCCCAGTTCTCATTGACCCATTCACCCAGCGCTTCGCCGGCCAGACGACCCGCGAAGTAGTTATCGGCACCGAAGAAGGTCGCGCCCGGCATGGGGATGTCGATAGCGATGACCGGGATCCCTTCACGGCGGAAGCGGCTCATGATGACGTTGCCGAAAGCTTCGTCTGTCTGGAATTCGATGACTCCATCAACGCCCTGCGCGATGAAGTTATCGGCATTGGCGAGCGCGGTCGCGCCATCAAGACGGTTGTCCGCCAGCACGATTTCGACATTGCCTGCTTCTTCGGCGGCGGCGAGGATGCCTTCGCGGACGAGCTGGGTGAAGACGATGTCTTCTGTAAGGTTGGCAAAGCCAATGACGTAGTTATCTTGCGCGGTTGGGCAGTCCTGGGCATGGAGCATTACTGGTACCAACGGCACGACGATCATGGTGAAGACAGCAAAAACAGTGACGAATTTCCGGGACAAGTTCATGATGCATATTCTCCTGCTGAATAGTAAGTTGCGTCGATTCTCAGAAGAGCAAACGTTCGTATCGTTTCACCTCCAGCTTAACTTACTTGTTGAAACTTGTTGAATTTTATTGAAATTCGCTGAAACCGTAACATGAGCGCGTACAATTGTCAAATATCAAAAGAGAGGCTTTGCCAAGACTTGTTTTTTCAGCACAATAAAGTGCGTTAGAAAGGACCTGTGCTTGTGAAGACATTGACCACCTACGAACGCCGTCAGATGATCGTGCGCATCCTTGAGGAGCAATCCGGCATCAAGGTGACCGACCTTGCAGAGATGTTGAACGTCTCGGAAGGCACCATTCGCAACGACCTCGCGCTACTCGACGACGAGAACCAGATCAAGCGCGTGCGGGGCGGCGCTGTCGCACGGACGCCTCGTGCGATGACCTCCAGCGTGTTTGAAGAGCGGGTGCTGGCGAACGCCGATGCCAAAGAGCGCATCGCGCAATGGGCAGCGACCATGGTTGAAGATGGCGATACGATCCTGCTCGACGCCAGCACAACCGTGCTGCACATGGTTCCTTACCTCTCTAACCGCCGCGACCTGATCGCCATCACGAACGGTATAGAAGTCGCGCGGCGGCTCTCGGAGCAGCGGCAGAACACGGTTATCCTGCTCGGCGGCATTGTTCGACGCGATGGCAATGTCATAACCGGTTTGCTCGGTCAGGCGATGCTCGAATCACTACATGTGCGCACGGCGTTTGTCTCATGTTCCGGTTTTTCGCTGGAAGCGGGCTTGATGGAAACGGATATCGGGCAGGCGGAACTGAAGCGGCTGATGGTGGGCGCAGCGCAGCGCGTCGTTGCGCTGGTGGATCACACCAAGTTCGAACGCATGACTCTGACCTCGTTCGCGCCGATTACGCAAATCGACCATCTACTGACCGACAGCGAAATCACGAAGGAGACTATCTCAGGCGTGTGCAGCGCTGGGCTGACGGTGACGGTATGCAGCGACCACACGACGACCACCTACACGCCCGATAACACCCAGGCGACGCGCTATCGCATCGGCTTCGCCAACCTGACGGAAGAAATCCCGTTCGGACGCGATGTGCGGCGCGGGTTGGAACTGGCAGCGAAACCGCACGGGCAAATCGAGCTGATCATCGCGGACAATCAGTTGAGCGGTGCGCAGGCGTTGACGCTCGCAGACGATTTCATCGAGCGCGGAATCGACCTGATGATCGAGTTTCAGATCGACGAAACGGTCGGCTCACAGATCATGCACAAGTTCTCGCAGCACAACACGCCTGTCATCGCGGTCGATATTCCGATGGTCGGCGCGACCTACTTTGGCGTCGATAACTACAAGACAGGCTACCTGGCGGGCGAGGAGCTTGGCAAAGCGATTCAGCAGGAATGGGGCGGTGCAATCAACACGCTGATTGTACTGGAGCATCCGCGCGCGGGGCAGCTCACTGCCAGTCGTATGCAAGGGCAGCGCGATGGCGTCGAGTCGATCATCGGTCCCATTGATCCGAGCTGCGTCATCACGCTCGACAGCGGCAATACCAGCAGCATCAGCGAAGCGGCGATGCGCCGCGCGTTGGACAGCCTGCCGCGCAATCGGCACATCGCGGTCATCTGCTTCAACGATGACGCGGCAGTTGGTGCAATCGAGGCGGCGCGTAAGGCGTACAGAGCGCATGAGGTGCTGATCGTCGGGCAAGGCGCGGATCGGCGGCTCCGTGATGAGCTGCGACGCGAGAACACCCGCATCGTCGGTTCGACGGCGTTCCACCCAGAGCGCTATGGCGCAGCGCTGATCGACATCGCGCTGAAGATCATGAGCGGCGAGCCCGTGCCGCCCGCCGTGTTTGTCGAACACACCTTCATCTCGCCCGCTAACGTCGATCTGTACTATCCGAACGAGAACGGCGGGCGCTAAAATCGAACCATGAACTTTTCGACAGCTTCCTCCATAACATCCACGCCCAGGCCGTAGCCCTGCGGAGCATGGATGTAGCCATGGACGTGCCAGACGGGGTTACGCACCAGTTCGTGATGCATCGCCGTCTCCATCGGCTTTAGCTCGAACAGGATGCGCAGTGGTGCACACAGCGAGAGATGGATGCTTGCAGCGGTGTTGATGGCGCTGCTGAACGAATGCGCGTTGATAGCCACGTTGTGCCGCGCCGCCATCTGTATCACCTTCCACATCCCCGTCACACCCTCTGCGCGCCCGGCATCGATCAGCAGCACGTCGCAAACGTCCGCCTCTAACGCCCGCTTATAGTCATAGACGTTATATAGACGCTCGCCAAAGCCGATGCGCATCCCCGGCACTGCCGCCCGCAGGCGATGGAAGCCATTCGCGTTATCCGGGTGAAATGGGTCTTCCAGCCACGTCAGCTTATGCGCGTGCATCGCCTGTGCGGTGTAGACAGCGCGCGGGACATCCCAGCGGCAGCGTGCGCCGACATCCACGATGAAGCCCGCGTCGGGACCAATCGCCGCGCGCACCGTCTTGACGAAATAGATGTCGCGCTCGGCATCCACACCCAGGTTCGCCTCGCCCTTCTTGCCAAATCCCACTTTGACGAACTTGAACCCGGCACGGATATGTCCTGCCAGTTCTTCCGCCATGTCCTCGATCTTCGCAGCTTTGGGATGCGAGCTGGCGCAAACAGGCAGGCTTTCCACCTGGTTGCCCCCCAACATCTGTGACAGCGTGAGCTTTAGTAGCTTGCCCTTCAGATCCCATAATGCCATGTCGATGGCGCTGATGGCGAATGCTGCGATGCCGCCTGCGTCGCCATACCACCACGCACGCTCACGCATCGCCTGCCAGTGCGTTTCAATATCGTAAGCATCCTTGCCGACGACAATATCGCCTAAGCCCGCTGTAATCAGCGCCGCAATTGCGGCAGTCGCCTCGCGAAACAGGCTGAAGCATTCGCCCCAACCGACCGTGCCATCCTGCGCTTCGACGCGCACCAGTACCACATAGCGCGTCGAGTAGTTATCGACCGCTTCCAGAAACTCCAGCGGATAAACGTCAAGTTTCTTGATAATCATCATGAAGCCCTTGAGATGTTTGGATTGAGCCGTGAAGACGAGAAGAATTAACCTGGTCTTCACGCCCCTCGCGCCTTCGCGGTTGTCTTCTGATTAAACTCACGACACTTTGTAGCGCTTGATGTAATCGCGGTTGAATTGAATGCCCAGACCGGGCAGGTCCGAAATCGTGTAGTAACCGTCTTTCAGTGGACGCGGCTCCTGTTGAATCTCCCAGAAGATCGGGTCACGGTCGCGATGGAAGCACTCGACATACGCGGCGTGCGCCACGCTGCCCAGCAGGTGTGCCGAGACCTGCGCCTCTTCATGATGCGCCATCTTCACGCCGTACATGCTGCACATCGCCGCCACGCGTCGCCAGATCGTCGGACCGCCGCCCCACGACGAATCGAAATTGCAGAAGTCGATGCTGCCGCCTTCGATCAGGTCGCGCACGCCGTCGATGCGATACTCGCTCTGCCCTGCCGTGACCGGTAGCCCGGTCGCCAGCCGCACATCGCGCAGCCAACGTTTGTCGTTATACCAGCGCACAGGCTCCTCGAACCATTCGAGCGTGATGCCTGCATCCTGTGCCAGCCGTACAAAGCGGATGGTCTGCTGCAAGTCGTAGCCCTGGTTGGCATCGACCATCAGGCGGAATCCCGCACCACCAACTTCGACCGCCACCTTCAGCCGTTCCAGAT
Source organism: Chloroflexota bacterium (assembly GCA_033763755.1). Classification (GTDB taxonomy): domain Bacteria; phylum Chloroflexota; class Anaerolineae; order Aggregatilineales; family Phototrophicaceae; genus Flexifilum. Next base: position 61,440 of record JANRJX010000079.1, on the reverse strand, counting down.
CTTCTTCCGGCGTTGCGCCGCCGACCTTGAACTTCATGCCGATCACGCCATAGCCGATGTAATCCGCAACCTCGCGCGCCAACTCGTCGCGGGTCTGCCCGTAGTAGCCGCCGATGGCGGTCATAGGCAGCACGTTGGTGTAGCCGCCCCACAGACGGTAGAGGGGGATATCCAGCGCCTTGCCAACAGTATCCCAGATAGCAGTATCAACCGCCGAGATCGCCTGCATGACGACTCCTCGATCGCGCAGGATGTCGTAGGTGGCGGGTTTCATCGCTTCCCAGCAGCCTTCGGTATTGAAGACATCTTTGCCGACCAGCGCTGGAGCAAGTTCGTCGTGAATAATCTTCAGTATAACGTGCTGCTCGTCGTCGGTATCGCCCGTGTAGACCTCACCGACAACGCCCTGATGCGTCAGGATGCGGGTGATGATGGTGCAGCGGTTTTGCATCGAATACTTGCTGCCGCGATAGACGCGGTTGAGTGGGACGCGGATTGCTTCAGTCTCTATCGCCTGGATGGTGAGTGAGCCTGGGGGATGGTATGGCATGACAGGTGCCTTTTTGGGAAAACACTCTTTGACAAAAGATAAATTGCAGGTTAACTTCGACAAGTATAGACAAATTTCAACAAGAATCAACAACGCTAAACAATTTTACTGATAAATCTCTCCTGAGAGGACTTACCGATGTCAGATAAAGCCGCTATCGTCGTCATTGGCACGGGCTGGTGGGCGACCACCGCCCACATCCCCGCCCTCGTCGAACATCCGCGCGTCTCGAAGATCGTGCTGGTGGACCGCAACCCCGAAGCCGCGTGCGCCGCCGCCATCAAATACAACATTCCCCTTACGCACTGCTACGCTAACGCCGCCGAAGCAAAAGCCGCGCATCCCGACCTGCAAGGCGCAATCATCGCCACCACGCATCATGCGCACTACGCGGCCGCGAAGGATGCTCTGGAGGCGGGACTGCATCTGCTGCTCGAGAAGCCGATGACCATTTATGCGCGCGAGGCGAAGGAACTGGTGGATATTGCCGCAGCGCGCGGTCTGAAAATCCTGATGGGCTATACCTTCCCCTATCTGCCGCCCGTCGCCCAGGCAAAACGCTACATCGACGACGGCTTGATCGGCGATGTGGAGTACGTGGCTTGCAGCATGTCGTCTGTCACTTATGACTTGCTGCTGGGGCATCCCGAAAAGTTCGCACCAGAGGGCGGCTTTGTAGTTACCGGACCCATGCGTGAAACCTACAGCGAGCCATCGGTGGCGGGGGGCGGGCAGGGCGTGCTGCAAATTACGCATCTCGCCGCCATGATGTTCCATCTCTCGCCGGGGATGCGCGCCGAAAAAGTGACCGCCTTCATGAACAACCTGGAGGCAAAGGTAGATGTGATCGACGCGATGGCGGTGCGCATGAACACGGGCGCGCTGGCGACGGTCGGCAGCAGCGGCAATCTGCGCCCCGGCGATCCGGGGTCGGTCGAAGTACATCTGCATGGCAGCAAGGGGCGCATACTGGTGGATGGCTTCACTGGCGAGTTCTTCATGCATCTGCACAACGGGCGACAGGAGCATATCCCACGCCACAGCCCTGGCTATCCCGCCGCCGTCCCGGTCGATAAGTTCGTCGGCATTCTACTGGATGGGGCAGAGCCGCTCTTCCCCGGCCAGGTCGATGGCTTATACACGGTTGAGCTGCTCGACGCCGCCGCACATTCCGCCGCGCAGGATGGGACGCCGGTGTATGTTCGCGATTTATATAGTTAGGAGACTCTTTTATGCGCTTAAGTGTTGCCAATTTTTCGTTTGAGGTGCTGCCATTGGAAGCGACGCTGATGGTCGCCAGCACGCTGGGTTATAGCTCGGTCGATATTGCGGGCTTCTATCAGCGTGGCAAGTGCAGCTTCGAGCCACAGGACGTCGCCGCCGACCCACAAAAGCAGGCGGACATCCTCAACCCCCTGCTGCAAAAGTATCACCTGAGCGTGACGGATTTCTTCCCGCAGTTCGGTCTCGCGCCCAGTCTGCACTCGCTCAACGATTCCGACGCGGCGGTCCGCGAGGAGAACATGCGCCTGGTGCGCGGCGCCGCGCAGTTCTGCAAGCTGATCGGTGCACCTGGCATGACAATCTTGCCAGGCGTGGATCACACGTCGCGGACGCTGGCGGAGAACCTCGCCATCTCTGCCGAGTATCTACGCCGTGCCGTCGCCATTGCGGGGGAATACGACGTCGAGGTGCGTTTCGAGCCACACATGGGAGCGGTGGCAGATACGCCAGAACTGGCGCTGGGGTTGGTGAACGCGGTGCCAGGGCTGAAGGTGACGCTCGATCTGGCACACTTCGCGCTCCAATACATCGCAGTCGAACGAGCGCTTGCGCTCGTGCCATACACGGGGCATGTGCATGTGCGTCAGGCAAAGATGGGCAAGCTGCAAATCGCTTATAACGAAGGGACGCTCGACTTCCCCGACCTGATCGCACGGCTCAAGGCAGTAGGCTACCAGGGTGCGTTGACCGTCGAATACGTCTGCGCCGATTGGTTCGAGGTCAACCGCAACGACACACTGCACGAGAGTGCAGTGGCGTTGGAGCACTTGCGTCCCTATTTTGATTGAGGATGAATATGCTGACAGATCGAGTTGCGATTGTAACCGGGGCAGCGCGCGGGATCGGCGCGGCGACGGCAGCGCTGTTGGCGTTGCATGGCGCGACGGTTGTGGTCTCCGATATTGACGAAATGGTCGCGCAGACGGTCGTCGATGAGATCGTGGCGACAGGCGGCAAAGCGGCGAACCTGCCGTGCGATGTATCAAAGCCCGCGCAGGTTGATCAACTGGTAGCAGATGTCGTGGCGCGCTGGGGCAAGCTAGACATTCTCGTTAACAACGCCGGGATCTGTCCGCGCATCCCGGTCGAAGAGATGACCGAGGACTGGTTCGACCGCATCACCAACATCAATATGAAGTCGGTCTTCTTTCTGTCGCGCGCAGCTGCCGAGGCGATGAAGGTGCACAATTATGGGCGCATCGTCAATGTCTCGTCGACAGGCGGTCGTATCGGCGGTATCCACAACGCGACCGTCTACAGCGCGACGAAGGCAGGCGTGCTATCTATGACTAAGTCGCTGGCGCGGCATTACGCGCCCTGGAATATCCTGATCAACGCGGTCGCGCCTGGCGCAGTCGATACGCGCATGTTCGAGGCGATCCCCCCCGACAAGCTCGCGGCGTACGTCGATACTGTGCCGCTCAAACGCCTCGCCGCGCCACTGGAGATCGCGCAGAGCATCCTGCCGCTCTGCCAGCCAGAGATGAGCTGGGTCACAGGCGCAACGCTGGATGTGAACGGTGGCGTCGTGATGATATGATATTGCGAAACAAAGCGTTTATCCATGAGCTGGTGAAGCAAGTCTTCAACAGGAAAAACATCCGTCAAGTCAACAAGTTTATAGCACCGAACTTTGTTGAACACGAAGCACTGAATCCTGATGTGTCACCCGGACGCAAAGCTCCCAGAGCCTTATCTTCCATGCTCTACAGCATTGTCACAGACTCCCACACCACATTGAAGGCATTTATGTCACGTTTTGGCTTCGTCATGAGTGTATTAGCGATGCTGGTTGTCGGCGTGTTTACCCCGCTGCACGCGCAGGAGGTTGAGCTTGGGTTCTTCGAGGCAGACTGTATCTTTCCCGAGTTGGACGGTGTGACCTGTGGTTATCTGGTGGTTCCGGAAGATCGTTCTCAGCCCGATGGCAATGTGGTTGAGCTCGCAGTCGCCATCATCAGCCCGCTCAACCCAGACGCCAGCCCGGTCCCGGTCGTCTATCTCGAAGGGGGACCCGGCGGTGCCGCGCTTCTGACCACCGATGTCTTTCTGAACCATCCGATCACCGAAAACCACACGCTCATCTTGTTTGATCAGCGCGGAACCGGCTTTTCGCTGCCCAGCCTCAACTGCTACGAACTTGAAACCGAGGACGCCAGCGATGACCCGATCGCCGCCTGCCGTGATCGCCTGCTCGATGAAGGCGTTGATTTGCAGATGTACAACAGTGCGGCGAGCGCCGCCGATATCTACGATCTGGCAGTGGCACTTGGATATGACCAGATCGACCTGTGGGGCATCTCCTACGGTACCAAACTGGCTCTTACCGTGATGCGTGACTACCCTGAAATTGTCCGTAGCGCAGTGCTGGACTCGGTGTACGCACCCGAAACCGACGATTTGCAGGTACAGACGACTGGCTTTCTCGACGCGATGAACCAACTGTTCGTCCGCTGTGCTGAGGACAGCGTTTGCAGCGCCGCTTATCCCGAACTCGAAAACGATTTTTACCAGATGCTCGAAGCGTTCGATGCCAACCCGCTGACCGTGCCCTATCGTGATGCGGAACTGACGCTGGATGGCGACACCGTCTACAACACGCTCTTCCAGACGTTGTATGACACCCAGGCGATTCCGTTTCTGCCCTACGGGATTACGCTGCTGGCGACCGCTGAGACCGAAGATGATCTGGCCTCGGGTTATGATGTGATTTCGGCTACTGAATTTCCGGTCGAGCTGGAGGGCGGTGCTGAAATCGAAGCGCCGATTGCCGACAGCGATGAGGTATTGAGTTACATTGATGAGTACGGCGATATCAGCGATAGCGAAGGCATGGCTTATTCGGTCGATTGCCAGGAAGAATATCCGCTCAATGACGTTGATGCTGCGCTCAGTTTGGCTGAGGCGGCTCCAGCGCCGCTCAACGCCTTTTTCGTCAGCAGCATCGAGTCGCAGCTTGAGAGCTGCACAGTCTGGGATGTCGACACTGCCGACGCCATCGAAACAGAGCGCGTCACCAGCGATATTCCGACGCTGCTGTATGCCGGACTGTTCGATCCTATTACGCCGGTGACTTCAGCCGAGAGCGCTGCAGAAGGGCTGGCCAATGGTCAAGTCTTAGTGTTTCCCTCCGCAGGGCATGGCATCACCTTCACTGACACCAGATCAGGGGAGTGCGCGAAAGAGTTGATGCTCGACTTCCTGGCAGATCCGTCTTCGCCGTTGGATACAATCTGCATTGACGAGACGAGCAGGATTGACTTCTACATGGGCTAAGCAACAACGCGAATTTTGGGACTGTAGCTTTGTGATGGTGGTATTTTGTCATCATGATAGATGATGAAGTGCCACCATCACAGCGCTTTCCTGTATCTAGCGATAGCGTAGACCTTTAGGGAAAGAAACCTGTTCCTGGTGGGGCGGTTAGGGATGTGCCATTGTTATGCACAATAGTAATCGCCCCTCAAGCGCAATCATCAGTTCGGCTACCGCGTAGAGTGCCAATGCTCCATGCTTAGTCCACTCGCCTCATCAAGAGGCATGAACGCTTCGTGCTGGATAGGTGACATAGTCTCAATCTCAGCAGGATCGATAATGTGCCACTACGTAAGACCAGCCAGGTTTGATACACGCGTGTCGAGAAGATGCACTCAGGCATAAGTGGATGCGGATGTGCTATTCCTTAGTGCGATGATTTCGGCTGCGGCGCGGCCACCAGCTTCAAATGCACCATGAACGCTTGTAAAGTGATCGGATGCAGCCGCTCCCGCCCAAAAAACGCGATCTTTTAGCGGTTGGGCGATGATGTCCGGTGCGCTGGTTCCACCCGGCATGATGTATGGATATGCTCCTTCTGCAAACGGATCGGAGTTCCAGTGCGACCGCAGCACCGCCGTGGGCGTCAAATCGGGCTGGTCCAGCACACGCCTCAGATTATCTAACACGAACGCGGCAGCTTCATGTTCTGAAAGCGCTATCAAGTGGCGCGCGTTGGCATCTGCTGCCCATCCAACGAGTACTTCATCGGTGCGTTCCGGTGCAGCCGTCCCGCTGCTCCACCACAGCGGGGGCACCCCTTTACGATCCAGCAGCGTTGAATACCCCTGCGGAAAAACGCGATGATCGAAGTGCATGATCATCTTGACAATATCGCATCTACCGAATGCATTAATAGCCTGCCATTTCTCATTCGGAAGATCGGGTGTGAACAGCAGCCTGCGTTTCTGCAAGACCAATGGCGGCAGGGTCACAATCACATGAGATGCGGCAAAGACGTGCCCGCTGATAGTCATCACTTGTACTGGCGACGCTGACCAATCGATCCCGCTTACGGGCTGGCTCAAGCGAATGTCCAAGCCTTCTGCCAGTTCCTCTATGAGCCGCTTCTGACCGCCCAACACATGGTAGTCACTGCGACCATAATCGCTCGCTCCGTAGGCTTCTGCCAGCATTTTGATCGTTCGTGCATCCCACATCGACATAGATATGCTGTCGAATTCCACTGTTCGCAGACTTAAGGGGTAGTCCTCTGGCATAACACCGATTCGGTGCAGGTAGTCTCCGGCGGTATCGGTTTCGTCGGGATAAGGAGAGTCAGCAACGCGCTCTAGCAAGCGGTCCATGTTGATGGCATTTTTGTCATCGGCAGGCGGCACCCATTGACCGTTGATGACTTCACCGATTTGACCGAGGCGGAAGGCTTGCAATCCACGTTCACGCACGAGACGCCAGGTAGCCGCTTCATCCGTATGAATCAGCTCTGCTCCAAGTTCGACGGGGAATGAGGCAAAGTTGCTGTGTGTGTGGATCCTCCCGCCAATCCTGTCGCGTGCTTCCACCACGATCACCGATGCACCACTGCGCGTTAGGTCTCCGGCAGCTTTTAAGCCAGAAATTCCTGCCCCGATGACAATAACATCTGCTGCTTGTGACATACACCCTTTCCTTTTACAGATTGTAGTATTTCCAACATCATGTTAAGCTAAATGGCGATGCATGGTCAATCAGCATTTGATGGTCGTGTAGTATTTTCAACATGTGTTGAATAGGAACAGCAGATGACAGATCCAAAGCTAGACCGGCGGGTTGCACGTACAAGAAGTTTCCTGCGAGACGCACTGTTCAGTCTCATTGAGGAAAAAGGGTATGGAGCCATTACTGTTCAGGACATCACCGACCGAGCCAACGTGAATCGGGTCACATTCTACTTTCACTATAAGGACAAAGAGGATCTGTTATTTGAGGTCTTGAAAGAGCTTTACGATGGCCTGGCAAGCAGCTTACCGCCAACCACAACCGCTTCTGAATGGGTGTACGAAGACGCACTGGCGGGTTTTCGCCATGTCGAGCAGTACGCGCCACTTTATAAAGTGTTGCTCAGCGAACGAGGGACATTATCGCTGGTAGGGAGGATGATTGACCTGTTCGCCACGGCGAGTATCACGAAAGCCCGTGAAACTATTCCGTTGGGAACAACCCCTCCCCTTCCGCTTGAAATCAGTGAGCAGTTTTATGCCGGGGCTTTCGTTGCGCTCGTGCGCTGGTGGGTCATGCATGACATGCCACAACCCCCAGAAATCATGGCGAAGTGGTATGAGCAGTTAGAACTCCATACCGGACTTTGGGCTTGGGGAATGAGTGAAGGCGCTAATGTTGATACTGAGTGAAGCTCAGAATGCGTTCGACGTGCAGAGTATTGTCTGCGAACTGCTGCGGAGCGAAGGTAAGCATCTCACAAAACTTCTCTGGTGTGATGCGTCTATCAACACCGATCGTGATGCGGTTGCGGTTGGAGCGCCGCTCGTTCTCAGTTATATTCAGCGACTAAAGGGATCGACATCGGTACGTGAGACTTCGTGTGCCCTATGCCCGTTGCCCATGGGCGACCAGTTACGTAACGCAATCTTTGAATGCCCGTTGGTCTTTAACCATAGCGAGAGAAGTCCTATGCAGCGTCGTATTACGCTTGGAGCAATCTTCTTACTTTTTATCCTGGCTGTTGGAGCGATAGCCGTTATTTTGCTGCAAAGAAACTCGTCCGGAAGTACTTTGCGCGCGCGTCCAGCAGACCAAACAGAGATCATCGCTGAAACTGAGTTTAGCCATTATTTTTCTGAGGCGAGTGGCTTCACCTGGCATCATGTTGAGGTCGGCACAGGCGAGCCAGTCCTGCTCCTGCACGGCATACCAGGTGCATGGTATAACTGGCATGATGTCATGACAGAGCTGAAGGACAGCTATCATCTAATTGCGGTTGACCTCAAGGGATTAGGGCTGACCGATGCACCTGAAGGCAGCAGTTATAATGCCGAAACAGTGGCAGCGGAACTTGTAGCCCTCATGGATAGCCTTGGCATTAACCGCTTTGCGTTGGTGACACATGAATGGGGTTCCGTGATAGGCAGCTATTTAGCTGGCAACTTTCCCGACCATGTAACCCATTTCATCCGACTCCAAGCTCCTCTGAGTGATGCCGCTATCGCGCAAATCGCGACCCTGCGGACGCTCCCACAGATAGGCGAGCAAGTGCTCGCCGATAGTGAGGGCTTTGTAAGGCGTATGTACACCGGAGAGTCGAGCAGCTTCCTGATGAATAATGTGCCCGGACCTGTCGTTATCCAGCCTATCGCCGAGGATGATGTCGCACGTATTGCCGTGGAGTTCTCCTACGAGGGTATTCCTCAGACGATCATTCAGTATTACTCGGACACATCCAGCGACCTGCGCGCGGAAATCAACAGATTAGCTGTCACATCCACCATGCCAGTGCTGCTGCTGCAGGCGGACTCTGACCCGATCCAGCCCTTTGATTTCTATATAGACTCGGCAAGTGCCTTTCCCAATGCGCGCCTCGAAGCAATCGTCGACTCCGGTCATGTTCCAATGTTGGAACAGCCTGTCGTGCTATCCGAGCGCATCGACCGTTTCATTAAAACGTCAAACTGAGATATTGCGATAGATTCTGAGGGGCAAGTGCTTGACTTAAGCCAGGATTTATGCACAATCTCCGCCTGTCTTGTAGCTTTCCCCACAACCTCTTTTCATTGCAGCTTACTCGGCGGATGTCATGAACATAAGACGACTTGTCCATCTGCTCTTTCACGTACAGCCTGGTGAAGGGGCTATCGTTGCGCTCCTGACCTCCTTCTATTTCTTGATGGGTATCGCCTTTGTAACCACCAAGACTTCCGCTTATGCGCTCTTTGTAACAGAATTTGGCAGCGAGTCGCTCCCCTATACCTACGTTGCAATCGCCCTCGGCACACCCATCCTCACGCTGATTTATCTGGGGTTTGCGCGCACGTTAAACCCTGCGCGTTTTCTGTTCGTCATTTTGTTTTTGATGGGCATGATCACGATGCTGCTGCGTATTGGACTTGAGTACGCTGATACAAGGCGTGTCATTATTTTCTTCGGAACTATCACCTTTAGGACTTGACATAAAGCCTTGTTGCATCTATACTTTTAGGTATAGAGACACGGGGAAATCACATGAACATTATCGAAATCATGAAGCGGTGGCCTAATCAAGAAGCTGCAATTGCACATCTTGAAAAGGTTCGCTGGAACGGGAAACCGGTATGCCCGTATTGCAACAGCGATAAGGTTTGTGTTCACGCCAGTAAGGATAAGTCTCTCCCCCGTTGGCAATGTGAAGATTGCCATAGCGCTTTTAGTGTGACAGTTGGAACCATTTTCCATCATACACACCTGCCATTGCAAACATGGTTTTTGGCAATGGCTATTATGCTCAATGCCAAAAAGAATGTATCAAACGCGCAACTTGCGCGTGACTTGAACCTGCCCTACAAAACAGCGTGGAGTTTGGCGCTTCGCATTCGTACCGCAATGGTAACAGACCCCGCCCAAAAAGAACTATTCAAGGGTATTGTTGAGATGGATGAAACCTATGTTGGTGGCAAGCCACGCAAGACGAATAAGCAAGAAGATAACAAGCCGAGCAAGCGCGGTCGTGGGACTGAAAAGACTCCTGTTGTGGGAATGGTAGAGCGTAACGGCAAGGTCAAAATAAAGGTTATTGCAGATCGCAACTTAACCCAACGGGCGCTGAATGCCATTATTCAGTCAAGTGTTGATACGACCACTGCAACACTCGTTACTGATGAATATGTTGGTTATGCTGGCGTGTTTAAGTTTATGAAGCACTTTGTAATTAATCACAAAGTGCAGTTCTCCAAGAATGGCGTCAATACCAACACTATCGAAGGTTTTTGGGCGCTTGTTAAGCGTTCATGGTATGGTCAGCATCACCACTATTCAGACAAGTGGGCAGGTCACTACATTTCAGAGACCGCATTTAAGTACAACAATCGAAAGAACCAGAACGTGTTTTCTGACCTGATGAGCCACATGGTAGGGGTGTTAGCATGAAAAGCCAACAAAGTCACTTTTTAGACACCTTCGATCAGGTTCAAAACATCAAGAAAAATCACCTGTACTATGGTGACAACCTGACCATCATGAGAAACATGCCTAATGCTTGTGTAGATTTGATCTATCTTGACCCTCCATTTAACAGCCAGCGTAACTACAACCTAATTTACAAAAAACTCACTGGTCAGCCTATTCCTGAACAAGAAGAAGCATTCTGTGATGCATGGGAAATGGATGCTGAAAAGGAGGAACTTGTTCGCAGAATGCCAATTGCCTTTGAAGAGTACGGTGCTAACGCCGATTTGGTTTTGTTTTGGCAGACGTGGATAAAGGCACTTCGTTACACACAGCCGAGTTTACTTGCTTACTTGATTTATATGACGTATCGACTGTTTGAGATGCGCCGAATTTTGAAGCCTAGCGGCTCGATTTATTTGCATTGCGACCCGACCGCTAGCCACTATATCAAAGTGATTATGGATGGCGTCTTTGGACACAATAACTTCCGAAATGAAATAGTCTGGAAGCGGACAGGCGCTCACAACTCAGGTAAGAAGTTCGGGCCAGTTCATGACGTGATACTTTTCTATTCTAAAGGTAGTGAATACACATGGAATCAGCAATATCAAGCGCAGGATGAATATATTGCTCAACGTTATACCTATGTTGATGATAAGCAACGAAAATTCTACCCTGTTAGCCTTATAGCAGCGGGGACAAGGAATGGCGCGTCCGGTCTACCCTGGCGCGGTATTGATGTAACGGCAAAGGGAAATCACTGGCGTTATAAAGTTGAAAAGCTTGAATTGCTAGATAAGGCTGGCGATATTTACTGGCCTCCTAAAGGAGGATTGCCGCGTCTGAAAATGTATGCCGAAAACGCAAAGGGCGCGCTGGTTCAAGACTGGTGGGATGGTATTCCACCACTTAACTCACAAGCTGCTGAAAGACTTGGATACCCAACGCAAAAACCGATAAAACTACTAAGTCGAATTATTCAAGCGTCAAGCAATGAAGGTGATGTAATTTTTGACCCGTTCGCAGGTTGTGGGACATCCATATATGCCGCCCATTTACTGGGACGAAAATGGATTGGGTGCGATATTGCCATATTGTCTGTGAAGCTTGTGCGTGATGTTCTTCTTAAGCGTTATGGATTACAAGAGGGTGAGCATTACGACATTAATGGAATTCCTGTTAGCGTTGAGGGTGCCCAAGATTTGTTTTCGCGTGATCCTCATCAATTTCAACACTGGTCAGTTGAACTGGCTGGTGGCTTTGCCAGCACAAAGAAAAGTGGAGATTTGGGCATTGATGGGCGGATTTACTTTGAAACCACCAGTGGGTTAAAAAACATGGTTATATCTGTAAAGGGTGGCAAACTTACACCGGCGTATGTACGCGAATTACGGGGTGTCATTGAACGGGAGGGGGCAACGGAACTTGGTGGATTTATATGTCTAGATAAGCCCACTAAAGGCATGATTTCAGAAGCTGCTGCCGCTGGTACGTTTAACTATCTTGGCAAAGAATACCCACGACTTCAAATCCGATCTATAGAGGACTTGTTAACCGGCAAGGGGTTTGAAACACCTTCCAAAGTACAAACCCTTAGCTGGATAAAACATCTTCAAATTGCTTTACCCAACATGTAACCGGTAGACGTATCAAGTCCTAAAGGTGATAGTTCCGATTTTCTTTGCGCCATTGTGGGATGTGGCATTGCAGTATCTGGGAGCGATTTTCTTCTGGGGTTTGGTGGAACGCTTTTTTGACATCCGCCAGACCAAACGCTTGGGCGGACTCATGAACGCTGGCAAATGGTCTGCGTTTAGTCTTGGCGGTTTCACGGTCCCGCTGATTGTCCCACTCATCGGCACGTCTAATTTGCTCATCGTGGCCGCAGTCAGCTTTGCAGCAGCCCTCCTTCTGCTTATCAGGATCGTACAGCAGCGGAAGGAAATATTTGTCCTTCCAATCGCCAGACCGCGCAGGGGTAAGATTGAGCAATCGCGCAGCCTTCTACGCAACGGTTACGTGCTGGCGTTGTTCGGATTGATCATCTTCTCAGTGGGCAGCGAATTTGTCGCCAACAACATCTTTTTCGAGAGCGCGTCAGCCATCTACCAGAATGCCAACGAGCTCGCCGCATTCACCGCCACTGTTTCGGCACTTGCCGGGTTAGCAACCCTGATATTTAGCCTTTTCCTGGTTGGGCGGTTGCTCAGTCGCTTTGGTGTTGCTTTCGGTCTGCTTATCCAGCCAGTCATTATCACGCTGATCTTTGGCGTCTTGGCACTCTCCAACAGCATTGACGACATGCGCAGCATTGTATTCGTCCTTGCGACTCTGGCGCAGTTTAGCTCAATCATGTTGGGACATGCCTTCTTTTCCTCGAGCCTGCGCGTTTTAACCCAGCCCGTACCGAAATCGCAAGGAAATGCTGTCACGCTCTTGTCCGAGGGCGTGATAAAGCCCATCGCGATTGGTTTTGCTGGGTTGAGTTTTCTGCTTCTGACTCAGGTGCTGAACGTTCAGCCGCTCGCACTCGCACAACCGTTTATTGTCATCGGCATCGCCTGGGTTTTGCTCACGCTATGGGTGATTCGGCTGTATCCTCGCGCGTTGAAACGCATGTTGGATAAGCGCCAGTTCACCACGCTATCGATCGAGCTGAATGATAATTCCACCGCGCAGGTCGTCCGTAAAAGCCTGGATAGCGACTATGTAGAAGAGGTGATTTACGCCTTAAGCCTGCTGGAACAGATGCAGGACGAGACGCTCGTTCGGTCGTTGCCCAAGCTCCTGAAGCACAAGTCCGCCGAAGTTCGGCTTTGGGCGCTGGATTACATCCAGCGAACTGAAAGACGTGAGTATGTGCAGCAAGTGATCGAGCTCATGAACACCGCTCAAGACCTGAAGGTACAGGAAGCAGCTTTGCGCACTCTGGCGGCTCTGGGTGAAGAAGATACCGATGATCTCGTTGGAGAGATGCTGAATCATTCGCAAATAATGCTCCAGCGTGGTGCAATGATTGGGCTTTTGCAAAGCGGCGGCTTGGATGGCATTCTGCGTTCCGGTCAGAAGCTCCAGGAGCTGTTGGTTTCACCCGAAGCTGAGCGGCGTGCCCTGGCGGGTGAAATCCTGGGTGAGTCGGGATTACGCAACTTTTACCAGCCGCTTATGCCATTGCTGCGCGATGAGCACCCGCTTGTACGTCGGCAAGCGATCATTGCGGCTGGAAAAATCAAACATCCGCGCCTGTGGGAAACCGTCGTCCAGGCAGTTGAGGACGACTCCAGTCGCTCGGCAGCGATCATTGCGCTGACCAATGGTGGTGATAGCGTGCTTCCCAAAATTAAAGAGTCATTCCAGACTCAGCCCTCCTCCAGCCATCTGCTGACGCGGCTTGCACGCATCTGTGGCCGAGTGCGCAGCCCGGCAGCGATGCAGCTTCTGGAAAGCTACATAGACTTTCCAGATCCCGATGTTCGGACTGCCATCTATTCTTCTCTAAACCTGTGCGGCTACCAGGCAGAAAAGAGTGATAGGGTCGAAAAACAAATCCAGATTGAGGCAGAGCAAGGGGCACTCACCGTAACGGCGCTTAACGATGTAGAAGTTGAAGAAAGCACGTTACTGCTGCGGGATGCATTGCAACAGCAGGTGCTGCGCGTCCGTGAACGACTGCTTTTCCTCATTTCGTTCATTCACGATCCGCACACTATGCTCGGAGTACGCCAGGCAATCGTGTTTGGTTCTCCACAGCAGCGGGCGTATGGCATTGAGCTGCTGGATACAACGCTTTCCAAAGCGACCAAGCCGTATGTGATGCCGTTCGTCCAGCCATTGCAGCCAGGGCAGCAACTTGACCTGCTCCTCAAACACTTTGAGCTCAATCGACTGGAGCACGAAGCACGCATTCTGGACCTGGTCAACGCGCCGCAACGTTGGGTGCGTGCCTGTGCCATCTATGCCGCTGGTCGCCGCCGGCTGAAGGATGCCATCACTCTGATTCAAGCGGCTGCCAAAACCGATGACCCCTTGCTGGAAGAAACCGCACGAATTGCCCTTTTTGAATTGACCACCAAATCTGCCAGTGATAACGCGCAAAAAGGCATCAAAAGCATGACATCGACGCTTGAAAAGGTCATCATTCTAAAAACTGTCAGTATATTTGCGAATACGCCGGATGATGTATTGGCTGACGTCGCGACCCTGTTAGAAGAAGAGCGGATCACCAGCGGTACCACCCTGTTTAGCAAAGGTGACCTGGGCACATGCATGTACATCGTCGTCAGTGGCAAAGTCAGAATCCATGATGGCGACACCACTCTCGATTACCGTGAGTCGCGCCAGGTGTTCGGTGAATTGGCACTGCTTGATCCGGAACCGCGCATTGCATCTGTGACTGCCGTCGAAGATACACTGTTGTTCCGTCTCGATCAGGAACCATTCTATGAATTAATGGCGGACCAAATCGAGGTCGTGCGTGGCATCATGCGGGTGGTCACGCAGAGCCTGCGGGCGCGCGTTTTGGATGTGACCGACCTGAGAGCACGAGTGAACACGCTGGAAGGCACGTTGCCGAACCGTTAGCATGTCGGCAGTGGTGTGGGCAACGCTTTTCGCCATCCAACGTTGTGCTTGTTCACGTTACGGTAAAGGCTGAGATGGTGATGCAGGCGTTGACGCCTGATGTTCAACTGTCTCGGTCGCCGTCGGTACCTGGGGCACCGCTGGCACCTCAGCCGTTTTTGGGACCTCGGTCGCCGCTGGTACCGTAGCCGTTGCTGGCGGCGGCAATGGCGACGGAGTCGCCTGCGGCGCTGCTGTCGTTAAGCTGGCTCGTGCACTGGTTTCGTCGTCAAACATTGTCACATATACCGAAAACCGCACGAGGTCGAATACCTTCTTGTAATGTGGGCTAACGCCATAGACCAGGACCTTTTGATTGGCTTTCTTGGCTTCCATGACCACCGAAATCAGAACCGAAATTCCCGATGTATTGATGTAGTCTGTGCGCGTCATATCGAACGCGACGGTTTGCGCGCCTTCGGCAACCGCTTTACGATAAGCGTCCTTAATCAGTGTGTCGCCATCTGAGTTTACGTCGCCCACCAAATCAATGATTATGGCTTTCTCGTCTATCTTGCGCGTCTGCACTTCGAGATTATTGCTCACGACTCTTTTTCCTTTTCCTTTGGCTGAAGATGTACGACCATTTGGAACTCGTTTCCATTGCCAAGATTTGGTTTGACAAACTCTGCTTCATCCACCAATGCCCTGATCACGAACAGACCCATTCCGCCGGGTGTCATCAACCCCTCAATCTGGGCTTCCATATCCGGTTGAATAATGTCTTTAGGAGGGGGTCCACCGCGACCTTCATCTGCAACGTTGATTGCCAGCCGATCTTCGTGGATCGTCATCAGTATGAATACTCTCGTTGTCTTGTCGAGTTGATTGCCATGCTCAATCGCATTGATGCAGGCTTCAGCAACGGCAGTCCGCAGGTCATCAATGCGATCCTTGCTAAAGCCCATTTGCTCTGCAAGTTCGCCCGCCACTCTCATCGCCAGTTTTTCATAGCCGATTTCACTGGGAATCTTGAGTTCAACCGTCTTCATAATCATGGAATCCCCTTATCAATATGGATCTGACAAGTTCTCATTCGACAACTTTTCTGCATTACCACATGCCGGAAAGCCACATCCCAGAAAAAACTTCACTATCGGTCAGCCCGATGGTGGCAAGTATCGCGACAGCAGATTCCAAACACTGGATAGCCGCCGCCTGATTGTTCAGTTCCATGTATGCCTGTCCCAGATTGTCATAGACGCGTGCCAGACCATGACGATTGCCGACCTGCTCACACTGCGCCAGGCTCAACTTGTAATGCGTAATTGCCGTCTCAAAGTCACCCTGGTGCTGATACAGAAGCCCCAAGTTATTGTGCACAGCAGCAGAACCGTTCAAGTTGTTCAGCTCCTGCCAAAGCGCGAGGCTCTGTAGATTGTATTGAAGGGCGACATCACGTTCAAGGCGTTTCCAGTAAAGCATCCCCAGATTTTGCAATGCCTGAGCCTGATTTGGCTTGCCCTCCTGCGCCATCACCAGAGCTAACTGTGCCAATTCAATGGCATCGTCTATCTGATTTTGACGATACAGGATCATACTTAAGCCAGCGTAAATGCGTGATGCTTCGTCTGCACGAAAGTCAGCCTGCAATTCACGGAGCGCTTCCTCATAACGGGCAGAAGCATCGGCATAGCTGCCCCATTTTAGGAGTACTTCGCCACCCTTACGCAGCAGGCGTGAGCGAATGGAAGGCTGACCTTCGGGAAGCCAGCGCTGAGCTTCGTTGTAGTTCGTAATTGCCTGTTCATACTCGCCGCGCATCTCGTACAGGTCACCCAATCCCTCGTGAATGACAGGCATTTCGAGCGGCGCGGTCTGTATTTCTTGAGCGATTTTGGTTGCGCGCTGGAAGTAATCCATTGCCTCGCGGTTAGCATAAACATCCATCATGGCTTTCGCAGCCAGAATTAAGTAGGTTACAGCACGGTCATGCTGCCCGGCGTGCTCAAAGTGAAATGCCAATTCTGGGTAGAAACTGCTCAGGTCACCCTCATAAATCTGCTCAATCGCTTGACCTGCAAGCAAGTGCAATTCGCGCAGGCGCTCCTGAAGCTGCATGCGATATGCGGCATCGCGCAGCAGGACGTGACGGAACAGGTAGGTAACCTCCTCGTCATCCTGTTTTGTCCAAATCGCTTCCGATTCCGCCTCATGAACATAGTCCAAAAGCTGCGTTTCTTGTCTGACCATGCGCGCCAGGACAGGCACCACAAATTGCTGCCCAAGCACCGATGCGACCTGGACAATATTCCGCACCTCGTTGATAAGACGGTCAAGGCGCGCAACCAAGATAGCATCAATCGTCATCGGCAGTTCATCAGGCAGTGAACTGCTCAAATCCCAACTGCCATTGTCGAGGCGAATCAGCATCGCACGTTCAGAAAGATCAAGCGCGAGCTGCTCGGTGAAAAAAGGATTGCCACTGGCACGTTGAATCAAGAATTGGCACATCGAGTCGGTGATCGTCACACGCAAAACGTCTTCTGCCAGTTCGCGCACGCTCGCTTCTGAGAGACGGTTGAGGTCCAGCACATGGAGCGGAACATTCGTCGTTAACCCCAGCTGTTCACGGAAAGCATCAAACGAGATCCGGCTGTCCATCAACACGACATAAGGGGAGTTGGCTGAACCGTGTATCAGGATCCGAAGCAGATCAACGGAGTCTTCGTCCAGCCATTGTGCATCTTGAATATGAAGCACTAATGGGTGAACAAAACTGGCAGCGCGTACAAACGTGGCGACAGCGTGTAAGGCGCGTTCAAAACGCAATTTCGGCTCAAGATTTTCATAAAGTGAGCCATTCCAACGCAGCCCCAGAAGGGATCCCAGGAACCAGCGTGCTTCATCGAGCGCAAGCGCAATGTCGAGCGCCTGCTCTGTTTCTCGCAGCAGCAGCTTTTCAATCAGTCCCTCGATGACCATCTCAAACTGCATCTTTTTCTGATGCTCAGTCTCGCCACCTTCCGGTTGCAAAACCGTCGTGAGGAATGGCAGAAACACATGCAGGGAATGTCGCACAATCTGTTCACTAGAGCAGGTATACCATGTTATGCGCTCTGGCACCCCGGCACGTTCCGCAGCGGCGCTTATCAGATGGCTCTTGCCGATGCCTGGTTCGCCAGAGACATAAACAGCAGATCCTTGTGTTTGCTGGCGCACCGTTTCAAAGTGGTGTATCAGCAGCGCCAACTCTTCGCTGCGACCTACGAGCTTTCGCCCTTTACCTGCACGTGTACGTGAAGCTTCTGCTTTACCGAGTAATCGCAAAACAGGTACAGGGTCGCGTTTCCCCTTCAGTTTAAGTGGTTCGAGCGGTAGCAGCACGAATTTGCCTGCTACCGCTTTCGCAAAGCGCTGACTAATGAGGATTTCACCGGATGCTGCGGACTGCATGAGGCGCGCCGCCAGGTTGGTTTCATCGCTCAGCACACCGTATACACGACGAGTCTTTCCACCATAAGCACCGGTACGCATGAAGCCCTGCGTCAAGCCGATGCGCGGCGCTGACACAAAATCGAGGTCTGGGGGAAGTGCCAGCAGGTCAAGCGCCGCCTGAGCAGCCAGTTCAGCATTGTTGTCGTATGCGACAGGCGCGCCGAATGCGAAGTAAAGAAAGCCGCCTTTTTCTCCGGTCGTCAACTGTATCAGGGTGCCGCCATACCGGATTAGAATTGATTGCACCCAGCTCACGAGACGGTTTAGCTTGTCATACGATAGAGGATCATGTTCGTAATCAATGCCCTCAAAGGTGACAAACAATGCGGCTGCCTGGCGCAGCTCGGTAAGCATTTCATCGTCACGTTCGTATATCGCCTTCATTAACCAGGAGCGCACCTGTTCGGGGGTAAGCATTTCAGGTTGCAGCGGCAGCCAGGGATAGGGCGGATGTGGGTTGAGGAGCCGTGCAAGGAGTGCAAAGCGGTTGCCACTGTCAGGGTCAACTCGCCATTCGGCTATCTCTAGCGTTTCTCGGTTTGCACACAGCAGGTCGACAGTTGTGCTGTCTGCGATCACCTCACCACGCTTTGTCCAGGATTCGCCTTCCGCCATCCGGTCGAGTGTGTCACCCACGAGCACATCAATTTTCTGGATTTCTGGGTCGCCCACGACGAAACGATAGGCAGGACCAGATGCAATGGTCGTTTTCAGGTAAAACTCAACCTGCTCATCGTCAGCCAACAGTACAGGAGGCAGCGCCTGGATGGCTGTCTGGAGTGCGAAGGCACATGTCACTGCCAACCACGCGCCTTCGTCTGGTCTCGACTCATTGTTAAACCAACACGTGACCGCATCACCGCTAAAGCCGAGAATAGAACCATGATAACGATCAATTTCCTCACAGACGACGTCGTAGACCCTGTTGAGCTGGCGGGTCAGTTCTTCTGCGCCACGTCGTGCGCCGTAAAGACGTGCCAGCGACTCAGCCAGTGATGTGAACCCAGAAATATCCACAAACAAGACGGTACCTTCACACTGCACCGCTAGCTCGCTGTGATCAACCAGGCTTTGACAGCGGTCGCGTGGAATGTACTTCAGCAGCAAGTCGTGATGCATCGTCTCACCCTTCAGCCCCGTCTATCCGTGGGCTTTGCCCGCCTTACTTGGTTCGCAGGACAACAACCGTCACATCATCATGAGGGTGTTCTCCAGCAAGGAAGGTCTTCATATCGGTGATGGTGTTTGTCAGCAGGGTGTTGGCATCCTGAGTGCGTTCGGCGTGGAGTGCGACATTGTCGCGAACGGTTTCAAAGCCATACATCTCACGGCGTGCATTGAGGGCTTCGACCAGACCGTCCGTATAGATGTAGATGCACTCTCCAGGAACAAGCGTCACTTGCACATCCTGGTATTCGCTCTCAGCCAGTAAGCCAAGCGGCATTCCGTAACTTTCAAGTTCTTGTATCGCCCCATTAGAATAGCGATAGGGGTGCGGATGTCCACCGCTGGAATAGACGAGATGATGTTGATTGATGTCGTAAACGCCATAAAAGAGTGTCACAAATAGCCCACTCGGCAGACTTGCAGCCAACATCTCATTGACTTTGCTCAATACTCGCGCAGGCGACTCCGTGTTTTCAGCTTCTGCACGCAGCGCAGCGCGTGTGGCAGACATGACCAGCGCTGACGAAATCCCCTTGCCCGCCACGTCGCAGACTGCGATGCCGATCTTGTGCGATTCAGAACCGCCTCCGGCAATCATGAAAACGTCGTAAAAATCGCCACTCGCCTCGAATGCAGGCTGGCTGAACGCCGCCAGGTCAATGTTTGGCAGATTTGGCAGCGTCTGAGGAAGCATTGCCTGTTGAACATTGCGTGCAAGGTCCAGCTCTCTGTGCAGTCGCTCAGCATCCTGGGCTTCTAACTCGCGCAGTCGTTGAACCTGTTTCAGGTCCTGTTCGCGCAGCAGCGCAACCAGTACGACCAGCAGCATCACCGTCAACACAATGCCGATGATGAAGGCGAAGCTGACCACCAGAACTCCCTGATACAAAAGCGCAAAAATCGTAAGCGCAAGACCAACGATAAAGACACGGATGGTCCCTTGTGAGTTGAGAAAGATGGTTGCTAACAACACTGGCACGGCGTACCCCAGCACCAGTTCGGTGCTGAAACGTGCATATTGTGGCAGATATATGAAGCCGCTGAGGAAACCACAGATGACAATGATGGTGATAATCGCGCCTGTCTTGTAACGTGGCGTGATACTCAGAAAGTAAGCGATCCAAAAGCCGAGTGCACCTGCCAGCACCACGAGAGTCCCGGCAAGCCCCAATGAAACTTCGGGGTTTGGGAAAAGCGTTGAAGTGGTCACGCTGATGAAAAATGCCAAAGTCAGGATAACTGCCAGCGTCCCGGAAATGGCTGCAAGCAAGCGCGCACGCCGACGATCCTCAGCATCAGTCAGAATGTTAGAGGGCTGCGTTCGCTCCCCAAGCCACTGCCAAAATGACCGTGGTTTTGTAGGCGTCAAGGGAGCAGCGGAGGGTGATTGTGTGACGGTTTGTTTCATGCCAGATCATGCCTTCAGTCTGTGAACTTTTCTTAGTACTACAATTGTCGGGACGAACGCCCGCTATCGATAACTTGCTTTAACCGGATGCTTGACCTTCCCAATCTGATGAAACCATGCAATCGTGTCATGTAGGCTTTCGTCGATTGAGCGCGGTTGGTACCCAAGTTCACGCGTAGCGCGCTCATGGCTAATGGTATGGCTGTTTCGCAGGGGATACAACGAAGCACGCGTGATCATGCTTGGCTTGCCGGTTAGAGCCGCATTCAATTCCATCCAGGGAAGTGAAATCATCATCGTCCAGGCTGGGATCGTTTGCGGCGCACGGACGCCTACTAACTTAGCTACCTTGGCAGCCATTTCAGGCAGCATGAAGCGCGCATTTCCCAATACGTAGCTGCTTCCAGCGGGCGCTATTTCCTGTGCTGCGATGGCACCACTTGCCACATCACGAACATCAACGAAATCGTATCCTAACATGGGCAGAGCTGGCACCTCTCCATTTGCCACTGGCACCAGCAGTTGATTGGAAGCGCGTGCAAGATAGTCGTTCGGACCAATGATGCCGGTGGGGTAGAGAATTACCGCGTTCAGCCCCTCCGCAATCGCCTGCAAAACGATGCGCTGTCCCGCAGCCTTGGAGCGTGGATACGGAATGGCAAAATCGGCTGAAACCAAAGCATTGCTTTCATTAATCGGCTTGTCAATAGGATTGATATCCAGTGCCTCGATGGAACTAAAATGTACGAGGCGGCGAACTCCATATTGCTTGCAGAGGTTTACGACATTACGCACACCGTGAACATTAATCGCTTCCAGTGTTGGCCATTCATGCATCTGAATGCTGATATAAGCCGCCACATGAAAGACGAGTTCCACACCCTTAAATGCGTGTTCATAGCTGGTCACATCGCGCAAGTCAGCGTTCACAAATTCTACAGGTAGGGTTTCCAGAATAGGGTTGCGATTCCGATCAAGGGCGCGAACCGTGTGCCCTTTTTCTAACAGCTGTTGAATCAACGTTAATCCGACATGTCCCGAAGCGCCCGTGACTAGAGTCGTCATTGTATGTTTTGCCTCAGTGTTGGTTGCAGTCCAAATGCCCTGCCACGCTAATTAGAAAGATTATGGACTCTGATACATCATTATGCACGTATTCCCAAAAACTCACAACTCTTCGGCGCGTTCGTCAGAGGTTGGATGCTTCCGTATGCTGTACTGACGATCCCTTATCCTGGCATTTTGCCATAAGCTCAATTAAGAGGTTGATATTGCGACTCTTTTGCATCCTGTTCGCGAGGGTTGCACTCCGCGTGAAGTAGTTGTGCGCACGCAAGAATGCCAACTGTCCGGTGTACCACTGACTATCGGTTACAGGATGATCGATCACCGCCAGTTCTGCCCTTAAATCTTCATTCCTAAGCAAGAAGTCCTCCTGTCCCAATACGTTGAGATCAGCGTCTGCCATGATCTGCTCAAGGAGAGTCGATGGCGATTGCGGCAATCGCGTCGCCTGAATGATGCCCCGAATGACCTCCACTTGCTCGTTGCTGAACCCAAGACCGGGCAGCACAGACGCAGCGATTTCGGCAGAGATGCGCTCGTGATCATTTATTTGTACGACGTACCCCAAATCGTGAAACCATGCGGCTGTGACCAGAAGTTGCTCCGACTCGCCGGTAACACTTTCAAGTGCAGCGAAACGCCTCACAGCAGGAACTACTTCATGAGCTGTATGCACTAACGAATGATAGGTCAGATGTGGGGCAAGTTCTGTGCTTAGGCGCTGGCGTGCGTAGGCTGCGGCATGTTCAAAATTGGGGGCATTCATGACAACCTCTAAGCCATAATGAACTGAGATGTCCCATTTATAACAGCTTTTGCGGAAATTGCCTTGAACAGAGATAACAGCCGCAGTCAAGAAGTAGTCATTTTCCACTGTTTGTCATCTTAGCACAAAAACAATCTCCCTTTTCACAGAAACCTTCGCTAACGCGGCGCGGAAAGGGATATGCTCAAATCTGCCCACTAGAGTCATTCATTGTCTTTATGATTCATGGTACCAATGGATAAGCTAAACGCTCTGCGCCAAACATCGCTTTTCAATGGACTGAAAGATGAGGATTTGTCTGCGCTGGCGGATGCATCCTCCGTCGAGCAGTATCGAGTCGGCACGACCATTTTTCGCGAGAATGACCCTGGCGGGACCATGTACGTTGTGGTGACAGGGAAACTTGAGTTGATTGTCCGCGATAAAGGCGGACACGAAGTGCCGCTACTCACAGTTGCATCGGGACAGGTGTTTGGTGAGATGTCGCTGCTCGACAATCGCCCCCGCTCCGCCAGCGCTCGCACCCTGACGGATGTTTCGCTCCTCAGCGTTTCGCGTGAAACCTTGGTACGCATTACGCATCAGCATCCTACAGTTGCGCTGCACCTCTTGGAGCTGCTCGCCGAACGTCTCCGTTATACCGCATCTTTGGTACAGGAACGGGTGGTACCCAACGCGACTGATGTCATCGAAGTCAAAAGCACACTGTCGGACCGCATCTCCGATTTTTTCACAGATGGATCGGGCAATCTCGCCTTTGTCATCTTCAGCCTTGTCTGGTTCGTTGTGTGGATCGTCTGGAATCTAGGTCTCATCCCAGGGCTACAGGTGTTTGACCCGTTTCCTTTTGGGTTGCTGACCATGGTGGTGTCTTTAGAGATGGTGTTTTTGTCTTTATTCATCCTCATCAAACAAAAGCGGCAGGCAGCCAACGACCGGGTGCGCGACGATATTGAGTACGAAGTCAACGTCCGTGCAGAGGCAGGTATTCGTAATCTCAGTAATCAGCTTGAAGCGCTTGAGCGACGCCTTACCACGCGATTAGAAGTCATCGAGCGAGTACAAGCGCCTCATCACGCACAGGCGGCGGATTGAGCATCGCGAGCAGGCGGTGTATGGGGTTAATGGCTTTATGGCTCGACACCGACTTGGATGTTCTTAAATCCTGCCGCCTATGCTGTCCGTCGTGTACCAAGCTGGTGAGCCCAGTGAGACAGCGCCATGCTACAGTGGGACAAGGGAATCGTCGTGTTGTATAGCGGGTAGGCATACAAAACGAAGATGCTGTCCAGTTCCAGCATCCTCGTCATCGCGTGTAACAATGTGCGCTGCCGTTATCCGCCGACCGCGAACTCGCCCTGCGCTTTGTGGTACTCGTGCATGTACATCTTCTCATGGAAGATGACCGATGTGGCGATTAGCTTGCTCAGGCGGTCATCGCCGATGCGCTCGCTCAACTGCTGCAAGTAGCTCCACATCCTGGCGTAACCCCGCTCATAGAGCGCCGAGAAGGTATGCAGTCGCTCGCCAAACATCAGCAGCGCCGCATCGAGTGACCCCGCGTGGCGCAGGTTGTAAAGCATCATGTTGAACTCGCCATGCTTCACGTCCTTGGTGATGCGCGTCAGCAGCGCGCCGTACTCACTGGTGGTTTCGCGCAGGAAGGCATGGATGTTGTTGGTGCGTGCGCCACGCGCCTTCATACGTAACTCGGCGATCAGGTGTTCGCGCTGTTCTGGTTGCTGGCGGATGACCTGCGTACCCATGTCGTTGAGCAGGCGCGTCAGGCGCGCTGCCTCGTAGAGTGCACGGAACATCAAGCCATCGCGCAGCAGTTCCGGCAGCTGATCGCGAACGCCCATGATGCTGGCGACGCCTTCCATGTAGTAGGCGATCACCGGGATAATCAGGATCGAATAGGTGCTGGCAGACATGACGCGGCTCAGTTCCATCTCGTGGTCATACAGCACGCGGTCTGCCGTGCGGTAGCGCTGGTACAAGCCGCGCTGCACCAGCTTGCCTACATACAGCGATGAACTCACGGCATGAACATCGACACACGATTGGAAGTTAGCGACCAGCATGGGGTAGAGCGCATATTCCAACTCGTTCATTGATGCTTGCGGATGTTCGCGGCGATACGCTTCCGCCAGCAGCGCGTGGACAATCGGACTAAGGCTCTGGTTAAACGCCGAAATGCGATTGGCAATCGGCTGCTCATTCGCCAGTGCGCGCTGCGCGTGCATGCCTTCGCCTGCCAGCGCTTTGCTCAGGCGCTGGTTGAAAGTGTGCATCAGGTGCGCGCGCAGAAAATACGTATCATCGTTGGGCAGGCGGTCGGTCAGACCAAACGCAACATTGTCAGAAATGACTTCAAATGTTAGATAGGCATTCATCGGCGCGGCGTAGCGGAACAGTTCGGCGATCTGCTCCGGACTGTAATCGTCGCCCATACATTGCAGTGCAAACTGCACGATTTGTTTCGTACCGATGACTTGCAGCCAGAGATCACGCTGCGGATTGGTGGGATTGAGACCCCATAGATAGAAATCGCGAGTCAGGCTGGACGGCATGTAAGAATCGACACACTCTGCCAGATAACTGATTGTCTGATCGAGTGCAAGAGCAAGGGGTGACGAAGTTGCAACGGTAACGTCACGAATCGCAGCTGTTTCAAGTGTTTCGATCTGGGATTGTGACGAGCGACGCTTATCCTGGTGGATGGGACGAGTTTCGATCACGGGTTAACTCCAAAACTAACATACATCAGGCGCAATAGGACAATCCCAATCCTGCCTTTACGTTTTCATGATATGTGAAATCCGTATAGCTATGATTGCATAGTATACATTTAGAGTCAATTACGGGGAAAATTATTATAGGTACGATTAAATCGCCGCATACAAAGCAAGATCTATAATTCTTTAATGTGTTTTCATAGGTGTGTCATATAAAAACAAAATGAGTTTACTGCCATATTCGTTCATGAGAATTATGGCAGTAAATTGGTGTCTCAATTGTCTTCGGGGCGAGTCAGTCGCATGAAAGCACGTTCTTCTTCGGAAAGTCTTTCAGGAAATTCGAGGTCATCTTCGGCTCTGAGAATGTCGTAGCCGTCGCGAATATGTCCCCGCACCGTTTGATAGCCAATGAGCAGTTCGTCAGCAAGGACTTTTGCTGGCATCCCCTCGAGGAGGGTAAATTCAAGCACCTCTCGCTGCCGTTTGGTCAGGTTGCTAAATGCGCGGGTACGAATGAGGGTGGACTTGTTCAGTTTCTTCACCGGGTGACACTGGGCGATGCCGGGCGTGATGACAAATTCGTTCTGGAACGCACACGCCACGACCCAGGCAATGTGATAACGCACTTCAGATTTGATCAGATAGCCAGCCGCACCGCCTTCGATAGCCGTCGTGATCAGTGCCTCGTCTGGGTAGAGCGACTGGCACAAGACCCGCAGCGGGTTCACTGTGCGGTGTAATTCAAGCAGGGTAGCCCGTAACGTGTCTGCACTGCCGCAGTGATCTGCATCCAGCACAATGACACCGGGCTGCGGTGTGTTCTTCGTGCGATGAATGTACTCCCACATGGCGCCCAGCGATTCTGCCTTGCAAACGACGCGCGTCCGGCGGTCCATCGCAAGGTAACTGGTAACGCATTGGAGAGCAAAATAATCGTTATCCATTAGTAATGCATTGATGTTCGTATTGGAATTGTAGGAAAACATTTGCTAATCTCCACTTCCCCAACATGTGGCGAATAAGCACTGTGTGCTACACAAAAATTGTGGCTTCAGTTGTTGTCGGTGTTACGGAGTATTGTCTTCCGCCGGGTGTGTCAACCGCATGAACGCGCGTTCGGCGGGCGACATGTTGACCGGATAATCCGTATCGTCTGCTGCCTCAAGGATGCGGTAGCCTTCCTTAATGTAGCTGCGAATCGTGTGCAGACTGATCCCCATTTCGTCTGCGGCGAGAAACGCAGGCAGTCCCTTGACAACCGTCAATTCAATCGCCTGTCCTACACGACCCGTCAGTTGTGGGTATTCGCGCGCTTTCGGCAGCAGATAGGCATGGCGGGCGCGGCTGTGCATCTCTTCATGGAGCGAGGCGGCGCGCGCGACACTGGCAGTGACGAGAAATTCATGCAGGCGGGAAATTGCAATCGCCCAGGCGATTTGCGAACGCACCTCCCCGCGAATCAGATAGCCACGCGCGCCGGCTGCTGCTGCTGCGTCAATATGGTGTACATCCGGCTGCTGTGCCAGACACAGCACACTGACCTGTGGAACGAGCGAGCAGATGCGCGTAATCACTTGCTGCAACTGCTGCGCGTTATCGACATCATCCGCATCCAGCAGAACGACATCCGGCAGTTCAGCGACGGGCGTTTTGCGCAGGTACTCCCATAAATCGCTCAAACTGTCTGACATATGTGTGACGCGCGTTCGCCGATCCCATGCCAGATAGCCATTGATAGCTTGCAAAGCATAATAGTCCGTGTCCATCAACACGACCTTGAGGTTGATATTCGTGATGTGGTCTGCCATCCCCCCTGCCCCCTGCATGAAGAGTGCGCCTCATAGCGCAGAGTATACACACAATGACCGAAAAGCCACAAACGGTTAACGCACCGCCGTCGTCGCCTGCGCGACAATCTCGGTATTGCTTGACCAGTTGCCGGATGTATCGCGCGCCCACGCAGCAAATGCGTAGGTGCTGCCAGGCTGCCCTGTATGGTCTGCCTGAGTATCGCTCGTCTCCAGCCAGGGCTGCCACTCACCGCCGTTCACCTGCACCCAGATCAGGTACATCTCAATCCCGCGATCATCCTGTCCTGACCAGCGCACGGTGAAGACAGCGGGGCTAATGACGGGTAGAGGTAGCACGGCAGCGGTCGGCGGTGTGGTGTCCGGTTGCGTCGGGTCGGGCGTGGCGGTTGGCACAATCGTCGGCAGCACGACGTTAGTCGCCAGCGGTAGGGCAGGGGCCAGCACAGAGCCATACTGTGCAACAATCGGTCCAGGCGTGGCAGCGACTGCCGTCGTCAGAATGTTGCCCGCCTGATCTTCGAGCGCGATCACCAGCGGATCGACGCCTTGCAGACGTGGGTCAATGGTTTGCACGAGGATGAACGGGTTTCCGCCAAATGCATCTTCATCACCCGCGCGCGAGGGCGGCGTGCCGATCTGGAAGATTGTGCCGTTAGGAAAGATGACAAAATCGCTGTTGTCAACGCCATACAACATGCCCTGTGTGCCGCTGGCGGGGATGTCGAAGGTCAGCGGGTTGGTGCTGCGGTTCCACAGGACATAGATACGCTCACTGGTTTCGGCGCGCTCAAAGGTAATCACCGTTCCCCGTCCATTCAGATCAAGGATGACACCGTTGCTGAACGCGCCGCCGGAAAACAGGCGTGCCATCAGATTAAACGCTGCTGCAGCCGGGCGTGCGCTGCCGCGCTGCGGATGCTGCGTGTAACAGCCTTCAATGCCCGTGTTGCGGAACAAGCCATAAGCATCGCCCGCGCGATCAGTAGTACCGGGCGGGAAGTCTGTGCCGCCCGGCTGGTTGCCGCAGTCATCATACAACTGGTGATGAAAGACGACCTCTGCGCCTGCTGCCCACGCATAGGCGGTTGATTGTACGACGTATGCCGCCTGCTGCGCCATTGTGCTGCGATACAGGCGTGAGGGTGGGTCGTTCGCCGCCCATGTGGGTCCAGGGTAGTCATCCCACACGGGTACGCCGCTTTCATTGAGCCAGATCGGGCGCGTCAAGCCGTAGCGCGCCAGCGTGGAACGGGCGCGGCGCACAACATAGCCACTGCGCGGTGCGCTGCTATAGCTGTGGACGGCGGCGATGTCGAAGTACCAGTTGTAAGTATTGCGCTGCGGGTCCTGCGCGATGACTGCCAGTGTCTGGTCGAGCCAGTCGGATTGTTCGGGGTTGATATATGCCAGCCCGCCGAACATCACGCCGCTTGCAGGGTCAGCCGCGCGCGCTGCCAGATACGTCACCTGAAGCAGCCGTGCATAAGCCTGTACCCCGCCCGTCCAGAACAGCGCTAAGTCCGGCTCGTTCCACGCCTCCCACACGCGGATGCCCTGATCAGGACGCCAGCCGAGCGACTGTGCCAGTGTGCCGCCCGGTTTGTAACGCTGCACGGTCTGAAAGACAAAGCTGGCATAGGGGTTGTTGGGGTTGATCGCTTTGCCACCGCCGAGCATGTTGCTGCCGTCGCTAAAGACAGGTTCGCTCAGCCCGCGCATGATGTCGCCTTCGCGCTGGAAGTCCGGGATGCCGAGCAGGATGGCGTTGATTTGTAAACCGTAGCGTACATCGTCGGCAACCACGCGGTCATAACGCGACCAGTCGAAGTTGCCGGGGGATGTTTCGATCCACTGCCAATAGATGGGGAAGCGGTTCCAGCCCGCGCCGAGCAGCAGTGCCTGTCGATAGCGCTGCTCGTTAGCGGGGTGGTCGGCGGAACTGATGAATGTAATGCCGAGACGCGGGTTGCGCAGGTACGGGTCGGTGGGCGGCTGGGCATGAACAGGGACAATGGCAATCAGGGAGAGCAGAAGCCAGGTAAAGCCGCGCGACAGAATGGGCAGGTAACGATGATGAGACATCAAAAGCACCAATTGAATTATCAATTTTCGAGGATGAGCAATAAAAAAGCCTGTTCAAGAAGTTAGGGGGAAGCGGTTAGAGAATTATCTGTTCTTCTCCTGGCTTCCTTCGCGGCTTGACGACTCAGTTTCTTTTCAAGTCGCCAAGACGCAAAGTGCGCCAAGATCAATTCCTTTAGCCTTTTCCTTGGACAGGCACTTGAATTCGC
This sequence comes from Chloroflexota bacterium, assembly GCA_033763755.1. GTDB lineage: Bacteria > Chloroflexota > Anaerolineae > Aggregatilineales > Phototrophicaceae > Flexifilum. The sequence goes on along the minus strand of JANRJX010000079.1, from coordinate 31,887 downwards.
TTACTGGGCGGGCATTGCCTGGACGAACACCGTACACAATTCCGGCGCGGTCGCTGCGTAGAGATAGTGCAGCGTCTCGCCATCGGCAGTGAATGTGCCACTGCCCGCGCATGGCTGTATCGACTGTGCGCCTAAGCCTTCACCCCCACCGAGCGCGCATTGCAGGAAATTGTTGGCGATGCGATCCTGATTGATGACCGCCAGTGCACCGATGCGCGGTATTTGCCCCTGAATGATGCCTGTGATGTTGTTTTCCGTGTAGACGCGCGCGGCAACCGCACCGACGCTGGAATAGCACTGGATCATGCGATCAATCTGTGTGATCAGTGCCGATGTTACCGGATCGCCGAGCAGTAGCGAGGTGTTGCCCCCGACGGCTGCAATCGCGGATGTGATGTTGGTCGCTTCAGTCGCCGTGAAACCCGCGATGTTGGGCAGAAAGCGCTGAGCGCTGGACGGATCAGCAGCGGTATCGCCGGTTGTAGGTACTGCACCGCCGATGATTTGTCCGGCATTGCCGCAACCGGCAAGCGTGAACAGCACCAGCAGCAGCGCGAATAGTCGTAAACGCATGGCTCATCTCCTCAAACGTGACAGACATCGCTCATTATACGCAAAATTGCCGCTGTGGAGAGACGCCCAACTAGTGGGGCGCTCACGTGGTCGTTACGGTCAGGGTGATGAACAGGCAGTAAACGACGAAGAAAAGCGCGCCCATCCAGCGTTTCATGATATTGCGCAGCAGGAACGGCATCAGCGCCAGCGCAAAGCCGATCATAAAAACCATGTCGAACTGGTAGATGCGCTCTGCGACCCCAATGGGTGTGATCATCGCTGTGATACCGAGAATCGCCAGGATATTCGCCACATTCGAGCCGATGACATTGCCCATCACGATGTCGTTTTCCTTGCGCAGCGCGCCGATGACCGAGGCAGTCAATTCCGGCAGCGATGTGCCAAACGCCACGACTGTGACGCCGATGATGAAACTGCTGACGCCAAATACCTGCGCCACGCCGACCGCGCCTTCCACCGTCCACTGTGCGCCGAAGATCAGAAGCACAATGCCCGCCGCCAGCCGCAGCAGTTCATACAGCTTGTTAATGCCACCGCCGTTGGTGATGCCTTCTTCTTTTTCGTACTGTGCCAGTTCCTGCATGATCTGGCGCTTGTCGCGTCGTGCCATCACCAGTGCGTAGACATTGAAGCCGATGAAACCCGCGAACAGGATGAATCCGTCAAACTGGCTGATCTGCCCGTCGAACACCATCACCATCAGCGCGAACGAGGCGACGATCATCAGCGGGATTTCGCGGCGCAGAAGAGACCATTCGATGGCTACCGGATAGATCATCGCCGTGACGCCAAGGATCAAGCCGATGTTGGCGATGTTTGAGCCGACGACATTGCCAAGCGCAATATCGCTGACGCCTTTGAGCGCAGAATCGATGCTCACCAGCAGTTCCGGCACGGATGTACCGAAGGCAACAATAGTCAAGCCGATGACCAGCGGCGATACACCGAGCGCAGTGGCGAAGCGTGCCGCACCTTTGACGAGCCAGTTGCCGCCGAAGAATAAGCCGACCAGACCGAGGGCAATCAAAATAAAATAATTTAGCATGGTTTTACGCCTCCGTGCCGTGATCAATGAATTGTGTTGGACAAGCCCTATGCGAAAAACGTAGCGGCGACCCGCCGGGTCGCCGTGCATTTACCCCACATGAAAGTCTAATGGAGAAAAGGCTCAGTGTGAAGCAATATCGATTGTTTGAATCGTAAATTCAAGCAGCCGTGTCGTCGCCTGGCTGAGACGCAGCTGGAGCGGGTTGGCTTGCCTTTGTCGGCTCGCTGCGCCAGCTTTCCACCAGCAGCATGAGTACGCCAAGGACGATGGCGTGATCGGCAATGTTGGACACATTCGAGATGATGCCTGGGATGGTGTAGTGGATAAAGTCGATGACGACGCCATATTCAAAGCGATCGAGCGCATTACCGAGCGCGCCGCCGACCACCAGACCGAAAGCAACACGGGTGACGTGCGCCTTTTCCGGCAGGCGCGGGTAGTAAATGATGAGCGCGATGACGATGATAATGGCGAGTATCAGAAAGAAGTCACCTGCTGCGGGCAAGAAGCCGAATGCTGCACCGCGATTTTCGCTGCGGGTGAGCTGGAAGAACGGCGCGAGCGCGGGAATCGGGCGGGTGGTTTCGTAGAGGGTCATTGTGTCGACGACAAGGCGCTTAGTGATCTGGTCAAGCGCCAGTACGGGAATGACAATTGCGATGAGCATGAGCCAGCGTCGTCGTAACGGCGACATAGAATGTGTGACCTCTGAACGTAAACCGATAAAAGATTGTATCATAGGCATTGTGTCGGAAAGAGCGAGAAAAAGCACTTTTCTGAGTGGATAAGGGGCAAAGTAATGCACAGGGGTATCGCAGTCTTGTTGGTATTGATGTTAGCGGTGATGCCTGTGCTGGCAGCGCCGCCCCTCAGCGGTTTGGGCGACTCGCTTCTACCTTACGCGGGCAACGGCGGCTACGATGTTCAACATTACACGCTGGATATTGAGGTACTGTCCATCGAAGAGGGCGATCTCCAAGCAACAACCACCGTCGAACTCGTAGCGACGGCAGACCTGGCGACTTTCCATCTCGATTTCACCCGGCTGGACATCAGCAGCATCGAAGTCAATGGCGATGAAGCGGCGTTTGAATATGACGATGGCGAATTGATGATCACGCCCGATGAACCCCTGGCAGCCGGGGAAGCATACAGCGTCGCCGTCGCTTATGAGGGCAACCCGGAACGCGCCCCCAATCCGGCGATTGGCTTTGGCGGCTGGACGACGTATCGCGAAGGCATTTATGTGGCGGGGCAGCCGTTTAGCGCCACGACCTTCATCCCGGTCAACGACCACCCGCGCGACAAAGCGACCTACACGATTGGCATTACGGTAGCAGAGCCGTATCTGGCGATCAGTAACGGGTTGTTGCTTGACGAAATTGACAATGGCGATACGCGCACGTTCGTCTGGGAGATGAACGATCCGATGGCGAGCTACCTGATCACAATTGCGATTGGCGAGTTCGAGGTTCAGAAGCAGGTGGGTCCAAACGCACTGCCGATCACGAACTACTTCCCACTCAACGCGCCTGATTCGCATTACGAAGCGTTCGCGCGCCAGCCGCAGATCATCGAATACCTGAGCGAGTTGTTCGGACCCTACCCGTTTGACAGCGCGGGCGGGATCGTCATCGATAACCCGCGCATGGGCTTTGCGTTGGAAACACAGTCGATTCCGATTTATGGGTCGATCATGATGGAATTTGGCGGCGAGCAGGTGGTTGTGCATGAACTGGCGCATCAATGGTTCGGCGACAGCCTGAGTCTGTACCAGTGGCGCGACATCTGGCTGAACGAAGGTTTCGCCAGTTATGCTGAGGCGTTGTGGGTGGAGCATGTCGCCAGCGAACGCCAGTTCCGTCGCTACCTGCGCGCCTTCTATGATACCGCCCGCCGTTCACAGGTGCTGCCGGGCAACCCGATGCTCAACCAGATTTTCGACGGTGCGATTTATCATCGCGGCGCGCTGACGCTGCATGCTGTGCGCGTCGAGGTGGGCGATGAGGTCTTCTTCGAGATTCTGCGCACGTACACCGAGCGCTTCCGGTATGGCAACGTGACGACGCAAGACTTTATCGCCGTGTGCGAGGAAGTCAGCGGGCAGGAATTGAGCGCGCTGTTCGAGACATGGTTGTTTGGGGAACTGCCACCGTTCTCATCACTGGGGGTGTAGGATCGAGTCAAACCCCTAACAATTAGGCTTTTGTGACCCCTTGTGAGCCTATTGGATGTGTTGTATGATGCTGCGCGTTACAAGGTTGTATGCGCTGCGCCCATAGAAGGCGAAACATCATGTACGAACACTATCCTTTCATCTGGGGCAAGAAAGACAAGCCCACCAAGCCTAAGGCGGGCATTGCCGGCGTCGTGGATACCGCGCCGATGACGGTGGAGACGTTTGACAACCACGTTTATTACTATGCGTCGGTGGATAGTGATCGTGGTCTGGCGCTGATGCGCGCTGTTCGTGAGAAGGATCATCAACTGCGCGCCGAGCAGTTATCGCGCGGACTCGATGGTGTGCCGCTGACTCCGATCTGGTTGCACATCCATTCGTTCGGTGGCGACCTGTTCGCAGGGCTGAGCCTTGCGGATCAACTGGCGACGATCAAGTCGCCTTTGTACGCGATTGTCGAAGGCATCTGCGCGAGCGCGGCGACCCTGCTGTCGCTCTCGTGTACACGACGCTATATTCTGCCTTCCTCGTACATGCTCGTTCACCAGTTGACGAGCTTCGTCTGGGGAACGCATGAGCAGTTCAAGGATGAGATGGCGCTCCAGCAAATGCTAATGGATCGGCTGGTGCAGTTCTACGTCAGCAAGACGAAGATCAAGGAGCCGGACGCGATCAAGCAGATGTTGACACGCGATTTCTGGATGGATGCGGAGAAGTGCGTGGAACTCGGTTTCGCGGACGAAATCCTGCGCTAAGGCGGCAATCGTATTTCTTCTATGGACGGCAAGAATGGCGTCCGTACAGATTCGGCTCGGTACGGACGCTGTTTATGGCGTCCATTGCGCAACTTGTTTCAGTTTCTGGCTTAGAGAAGGAACAGCGATGTCCGAAATTACGGTCGAAAAGCGCGATCATCGAGGTCAGTTCCTGTTTCGCTACAGCGGCACGGTCGTCGAGCGCACGCCGACCAGCGTTTGTCTTGTCGCCACGTTCGGACGCGACGATGTGGACGCGGGCTATGTCGTCTTTCGCAAAGGCGATACGATGACCGAATGGTTCTTCAGTGACCGTTGGTTCAATATCTTCCGCCTGCAAGATGTCCACGATGGCAAGCTGAAAGGCTGGTACTGCAACATTACGCGCCCGGCGGTCATCAGCGAAACGCTCGTTTATGCCGATGATCTGGCGTTAGATGTGTTCGTCTCGCCGCAGGGCGCGATGATGGTACTGGATGAGGATGAGTTTGCAGCGCTGGAGTTAACTACGGAAGACGCAGCCGGAGCGCGTGCGGCGGTCGAATCGCTCCGGGCGTTGGTGGTGGCGCGGGATGGGACATTCGCAGAGATTGAGCCAGGGCGTTAGCGCCCGCTGCCGATGATGTCCATGACGGGCAGGCTGAAGCCGGGCAGCACGTCACCGCCTTCGAGTATGTCATTCATGCCGAGCATCTTCATGCCCTTGCGACTGTAGACGATGACCGCTTCTTCGTCCGGCGACACGACCCAGATCACGTTGGAGCCGTTGCGCAGGTCGCGCAGGATACGCGCCGTGATCGAGGCGAAACTCTCCGTCGCGCCGATGATGTAAATGCCGAGGTCAGGCGCAATCGTGGAGTGCTGCATCCCGCGCGACAGCGGCGTAATATTCAGCGGGCCGGTGTTCTTAATGTGCGAGCGAATCCAGTTGTGGAACTTCATGCCGAGTGCGGCATGTTCGTATTTCGAGACGATGACTTCGTAGCTGAGACCCGCGAACCGCTCGAAGCGGCGTGTATTGTGACCGCCGTTCGTCGTCGGTGTATTTCCGTTTAGCTGAGGACCAATCATTACATCTACTCCATCTCATCTTGATAGAATAAAGTATAAGTTGATTTATCCTCAAAGGATCAGTGCTTGCTCAATTTTTTACAAATTTAGGGTAACAGTTTCCCAACGCAAGCTTACGAATATTACGAAGTGGGGCGGGTAAGTTAGCGCCGCCCCAAACCCTGCTAACGTCCGCGCACAATGCGGTTGAGGATGAAGAGCAGAATGACCGCGCTGATGAAGGCGACAATCACATCGAACAGGCGAATGGTGATGGCGGCGTTCAGGGGTGGTCCGATCTGGACATTGAGAAACGAAACAATCAGGTTGCCAATTACCGCGCCGACCAGCCCGATAATCAGACTGCTGCCCAAACGACCGCTGCCACGCATCAACCAGTTGGCAAGCAGCCCCGCGAGCAACCCTACGATTGCCCAGGTAATGAGGTTGATCGGATCAAACGTAATCGTCACCATGCGTCACTCGTCCTTTACTCGTGAGTACGGATTGGTCACTAAGCCTTACCTCACCCTTGTCCCCTTTCCCTTGCTTTGCAGTTGGTCGCCGCGCGGAGAGGGGTGTGACTCGTTGTCACGCGGGATTTATCCGGGGTGAGGGTTTCTAGGATAAGCTTACTCTGAAGACGGCGCGCCTAATGCCGCCATATCTTCTTCCGTCAGCGTCATGCCGAGGATGTTGAAGCCTGCATCAACGTACATGATTTCGCCCGTGATCGATGTGCTGAGGTCGGATGCCAGGAAGAGCGCAGCATTGCCGACATCTTCCTGCGTGACCAACTTGCGCAGTGGCGATGCTTTCTCGGAGTACTTGAGCATCATGCGAATGCCTGGCACCCCCGCAGCCGCCAGCGTCTTGATCGGTCCGGCGCTGATAGAATTGACACGAATACCTTTCTCGCCCAGGTCGTTGGCGAGATAGCGCGTGATCGACTCCAGCGCGGACTTGGCAACTGCCATGACGTGATACTTGGGCATGACTTTTTCTGCCGCGTAGTAGGTCAGGCTCATGATGCTGCTGCCGGGAGCCATGAGTGGTTCGGCACGCTTCGCCATCGCAATTAGGCTGTAAGCGCTGATGTCGAGCGCCAGCTTGAAGCCATCGCGCGAAATATCGACAAAGCGCCCGCCCAGGTCTTCGCGGTTGGCAAAGGCAACGCAGTGGACGAGGGTATCGATCTTGCCGTAACGCTCCTTGACTTTGGCGAATACTGCGTCTAACTGCTCATCATTGGTCACATCGCACTGCTCGACAAAATCGCAGCCGATCTCCTGTGCCAACGGCACAACGCGCTTGGTCAAAACTTCGCCCGCGTAGCTGAGCGCAATCGTTGCACCCGCTTCGTGCAGCTTTTGTGTTATCCCCCAGGCAATCGAATTTTTGTTGGCGACGCCGAAAATCAGCGCGACCTTGCCATCCATCAAACCCATTTTCACCGCTCCTTACGTTATCGCTGACTCTAACACGGCGGCGCGGGAGACGCTACGCGAACCAACCCTAGAAATCCACGCACAAGTGACTACAATAGGCAGTCAATTCTCGAAAAAGAGCCGTCAAACGGCGTTCAAAAGGTTGTCATCTACATGGCTTCGTATCACGCACCCAAAGCGCGGGTGATGCGCCGGTTTGGCGAAGTACTCGTCCCGCGTCCGAAATATCACAAGATTGTCGAAAAGCGTGGCTATCCCCCGGGGGAACACGGCAAGGAAAAGGCGTTCCGCAGCGGTCGCCGCAGCGACTACGGCACGCAGTTGAGCGAAAAGCAAAAACTGTCGTTCATTTATAACATCCGCGAAACGCAACTGCGCCGTTATTTCAATCGTGCGCGCCGTATGCCCGGCAACACCGGCAGCAATCTGCTGATGCTGCTCGAACGCCGCCTGGATAACATGGTCTACCGCGCAGGCTTTGCCGCGACGATCTGGGCAGCGCGCCAGATGGTCAGTCACGGGCATATTCTGGTCGATGGTCAGCGCCTCGATCTGGCGTCGTACCAGGTTAATCCCGGTCAGACGATTGCGGTCATCCCGAAGATGCAGAAGAACGTGCATGTCATCGAATCAATGGAAAGCAGCATTCACAACCTGCCGTACCTGAGCGTTGACAAGACCAACTTCAGCGCTCGCCTGTCGCATGTGCCGGAACGGGCGGACATCCCTGTGCCGTTGCAGGAACAGCTCGTGGTTGAATTCTACAACCGCCTGGTTTAACTGGTATCTGCTTTCAGGTCTTGGCGATTAAGAAGGGGAGAGCGTTGGCTCTCCTCTTTTTTTACCAGGCGCAAGGTGTAGTCGAGTACTGTTTATGTCGGGCAGGATACATCCTGCCCCTACAAGTTCGTTACATTCTGTACTTTGCACTATCGCTTCCGGTCCTCCACCAGCACAAACGCCATGATCGCGCTGAGGAAGGCGAGCCCGGCTGCGCTCCACATAATCATGCGGAATGTCTCAACGAACGCCCACTGCTGGGCATCTGCGACGGCGGGTTGATCGGCAGCGGGGATGCTGTCCGGCACTCCGGCGTTCGCCAGCTTCGCGGACTCGTTTGCCAACTGCGCCTGCACATCGGCGGACAGATTGAGCGGGGCGACACGGCTTTGGACGCCGTTGTTGAAGACGGTCAGCGCCAGTGCTGTGAAAATCGCGATTGCCAGCACGCCTGCCGCGCGCGAGACGGCGTTGTTGATGCCGGACGCCGTGCCGCTCATCTCCGTCGGCGCAGACCCCATGACGGCGGTCGTCAGCGGCGCGACGGTGATGCCCATGCCGATGCCGAGCAGCAGCGAACCGGGAAAGAATGTCGTCCAGTACTCGCCCGCACCGCTGGTGATGCCGGGCACACCGAGCAGGAACATGCCAATGCCCGCGATGATCGGTCCAATCGTCAGCATCCAGCGCGCACCGATGCGCCCGACCAGACCGCCTGTGACGCGCGACAGGATGATGAGCGAGATCGCCAGCGGCAGCAGCGCCAGCGACGCGATCTCCGGCGGGTAGTTCTGGATTTCGAGCAGGTTGAGCGGCGCGAACACCGAGACAAGCGTCAACCCGGCGTACAGGAACAGCGTGAGCAGGTTGGTGCCGCTGAAGGTGCGCGAGCGGAAAAGGCGCAGCGGCATCATCGGCTCGCGGCTGCGCGCTTCGACGATGACGAAGGCGACCAGCGCCGCGATGCCGCCGACGAGCGCGATGAGGACGACGGGCTGCGTCCAGCCCTGCGACGGCGCTTCGGTGAAGCCGTAGGTGATGCCCGCCAGACCGAGCGTTGCCAGCAGTGCGCCCGGAATGTCGAGGCTACCTGTCAGCGTGTTATCGCGCGACTCTGGTACGCGTGTCAAGCCGTAGAGCGCGACGAGGGCAATCGGCAGATTGATGAAGAAGACGCCGCGCCAGAAATCTGCCGCCGCAAACTGCCCGCCCAGCACTGGGCCGACGATAACCATGAGCGCGCCCGCCGCTGACCAGGTTCCGATGGCAGCACCGTGCCGTTCGGAGGGGAAGACGGCGGTGATGAGCGCCAGACTGCCCGGCACCATGAGCGCGCCGCCGATGCCCTGCACGATGCGGGCGATGATGAGCAGCTCAATGGTCGGCGCTAAGCCGCACGCCAGCGACGCCGCCGTGAAGATGACGATGCCGATCAGGAAAATGCGCTTGCGCCCGTACTGATCGCCGAGAGAGCCGCCGACAAGGATGAGCGCTGCCAGCATCAGATTGTAGCCGTTGATCACCCAGGCGATGAGGTTGTAATCGGCGTTGAAGTCGCGCTGAAGGATGGATTGGACGATGGAGAGCGCGCTGCCATCGATGAATGCCATGGATGAGGCGAGGATGGTGGCGACGAGTGTCCACGTTTCGATGCTGCGCGCGGCGGGCGAGGCTGCGGTCTGTGCGGTCATGGGTGTGTCCTGTCGATAGGGTGCGAGCAGGTGATGGGTGACGTGGTTTAGTGCGGGTGGGTGGGGGAATTCTTACGCACTCACTGCCCCTCCACCACCCCTACCGCCTGGAACCACTCCGGCTGTGGGTCGGGGTTGCGCTCTATCGTCATACCGAGCTTGCGCATGACGGATAGCGACGCCGCGTTGTCATACTCGGTCGTGGCGACGATGCGCTGCACATGCCACTCGCGGAACGCATAGTCGATCATCGCACGGGCGGCTTCGGTCGCGTAGCCCTGTCCACGTTGATCGGCGCGCATCGTCCAGAACATGCCGAACTCCGGACGCGAACGGTCGGTCGGGGGCTGTTTGAGCAAGCTGCGAAAGTAGGGCAGCTTGTCGAACGGACCCCAGCTTTGCACAAAGCCAACGCTGCCAATCACTTCGCCTGTATCCTTGCGCGTGATGGCGCGGTCGCCGTAAGGGGGCTGCCACAGCCGCGCCAGTGCTGTGTAGTTTGCGACCTGCCACGCTAGCCATTCGCGCCGGATGTCTGTGCTGGCGTCTTCAAAGACGACGGTCGATAGCGCGTCCAGATCGTCCAGCACAAACGGACGGATGTGCAGACGGTCGGTATCGAGCGTGAAGTGGTGGGCGGTAACCATAGCAGTCTTCCTGTTATAACAATCCATAACGGGCTATAATACAGCGATAGAACCATACGCAGGAGTCTACCTCAGTCCGATGACCGAAATTGTGATCATCGTTGCCCTGACGCTGGTAAACGGCGTTTTCGCTATGTCCGAAGCGGCTATTCTGAGCGCCCGCAAGGCACGTTTGCAGCAGCAGGTGGATCGTGGCGACGCAGGCGCGCGGACGGCTCTGGCACTGAAGCAGGACTCGACGCGCTTTCTTTCGACTGTGCAGGTCGGCATTACCTTGGTCGGAACGCTGTTGGGCGCGTTCGGTGGTGCGACCATCGCGAACGACATTGCCCGCAGCGTGCGCATGAATGAAACACTTGCGCCTTACGCGGATACGATTGGCTTGCTGCTGGTGGTGGCTGCGGTCAGCTACCTGCAATTGATCATCGGCGAACTGGTGCCGAAGCAGCTGGCGGTGCAAAGCCCCGAAGCGGTTGCGACAGCAATCTCGCAGCCGATGCAGTTCCTCTCGGTCGTCACATCGCCCGTGGTCAAGCTGCTGACGCTTTCGACCAGAGCCGTGCTGTGGCTGCTCGGCGCGGGCAACACGAAGGATACGCCGCCGACTGAAGAAGAGGTGAGTGCGCTCATTCAGGAAGGCGTTCACGCGGGCGTCTTCGATGTCAGCGAACATGAGATGGTCGAAAGCGTGTTCAAGCTCGGTGAACGACGCGTAACCTCGATCATGACACCGCGTACCGAAACCGTCTGGCTTGACCTGGAAGACCCACCTGAAGAGAACCAGCGCAAGATAGCCGAAAGCCACTTTTCGCGTTTCCCCGTTTGCGAAGGCAGCCTGGATAACGTCGTCGGCATGGTGCGCGCCAAGGACTTGCTGCCGCGCATTTTAAGCGGCGAAGGTTTTGACGTGCGCGCCAGTATGGTGCCGCCGATCTTTGTGCCGGAGAGTATGTATGTCTCACGCGCGGTCGAATTGTTCCGCGAGACGGGCAAGCATATCATCTTCGTCGTGGGCGAGTACGGCGGCTTGCAGGGGCTGGTGACCACGCAGGACATCCTCGAAGAGATTGTCGGTGATATTGACGAACCGGAAGCCGTCCAGCGCGAGGACGGCTCGTACCTGGTCGATGGCTTGATGGCGGTCGAAGACTTCAAGGAACTGCTCGATATTGACGAGCTGCCTGGCGAAGATGACTTGTTCGAGACCGTAGGCGGCTTCTTCATGGCGCAGCAGGGCAAAGTGCCGCGCGCGGGCGATCATTTCGTCTGGGAAAAGCTGCGCTTTGAAGTTGTGGATATGGACGGCAACCGCATCGACAAGGTGATGGTCGCGCGTATCGTTCTCCCTGAGCCGACCCCACCTGTGCCTAAAGATGCCAAACCCGACAAAGGATAAGGCTGCAACATGATGGAAACGATCTTGCTGGTGGATGACGAGCAGCACATTGTCGATCTGGCACGGATGTATCTGGAGAAAGATGGCTTTAAGACCACAAGCGCCAACGATGGCAAGATAGCATTGCAGAAGATTTTGGTGGACAAGCCCGGCCTGGTCGTGCTGGATTTGATGCTGCCGGGTATGGATGGCTGGGAAGTGTGCCGCCGGGTACGCGCCGAAAGTGATGTGCCGATCATTATGGTGACGGCGCGCAGCGAGGACATCGACCGGATCGTCGGGTTGGAACTGGGTGCGGATGATTATCTGACGAAACCGTTTAACCCGCGCGAGCTGGTGGCGCGCGTAAAGGCGATTTTGCGCCGCGTGGAAAAGCGCACTGCGCCCGCAAATGCGATGGGCGAAAACGCTCTGACGATCAACAATCTGACGATATACCCTGAGCGTAGGGTGGTATTGGTAGATGGCCTCCCGATTGACCTGCGCATGAAGGAATTTGATCTGCTGCTGACGCTGGCGGAGAATCGCGGCGTGGTCTTCACGCGCGAAAAGCTGCTGAACGTGGTCTGGGGTTATGATTTTGCGGGCGAAACGCGCACGGTGGATGTGCATGTCGCCCATTTGCGCCATAAGCTCAAAGGGATGCAGGCGCAGTTGGAAACGGTTTGGGGTGTGGGTTACAAGCTGGATTTATGAAACTTTCGTGGCGGTTGCTGGTCTCATATTTGATTGTCCTCGGTGTGACTTTGGGTGTGATGGTGCTGGCATTCTTCGCGATTGCCCGAGCTCGCCCCGCCCCGGCTGTTCAAACGTATGATCATCTGCTGCGTGTAGCACTCAATACCGACCTGCGTTCGCTGCTGGCACAGGTGAATGCTGATGTCGAGCAAAGTGGGTCAGACACACTTTTGCAAAATCAACTCCTTGAAGTTTCTGATGCGTTTGGCGTGCGTGTGTTGTTGATCGACACACAGGAACGTCTGATCATCTATGACAGCAGCGGCGTGTTTTCGGCAGGGCAGACAATTTCGGTGGAGTATGGCGAGTACGACAATCCGGGGCAGTTCCGCCCCGGCGTGCTGCGAACGACGTACATGTCATTTGGCAGTCTGAAGAACCCGACGGGCGATGACTGGCTGTTCATCGCCTGGCAATCCGACCCGCCGGGACCAAACCCGCTCGCGCTGGTCTTCGCCGATCAATCCGGGAGGCAATCGCTGCAAGACGCGCTCGGCAACTTTGCCGACGACCTGCTGCCGCTGCTGATCCAGGCGGGGGCGGTCGGCGTCATCATCGCGACGGTGGTCGCGGGCGTCATCAGCCGCACGATTGCGCGTCCGCTGCAAAGCGTGGCGCTGGCGGCGGGGGGTATTGCGGCGGGTAACTATGCCGAACGTGTGCCGGTGTCCGGTCCACTGGAGGTGCGCGCGGTTGCTGAGTCCTTCAACCACATGAGCGCGCAGGTGCAGCAGGCGCAGCAGGCGCAGCAGGATTTCCTTGCCAATGTGTCGCACGACCTGAAGACACCGCTGACCTCGATCCAGGGGTTTTCGCAGGCAATCATGGACGGCACAGCGAGCGACCCGGTGAGTGCAGCGCGCATCATACACGAAGAAGCCGGACGGCTGAACCGCATGGTGGTCGAGCTGACTGATCTGGCGCGGTTGAATGCCGGACGCCTGTCAATGAACTGGAAAGCGGTGGATATTGGCATTCTGACGGCGACGGTTGCCGAACGGCTGGCGATTGTGGCGCGCGAGAAGCAGATCACGCTCAAGGCGGATGTGCGCTCGCTGCCGACGATTGTGGGCGATGGCGACCGGCTGGCGCAGGTGTTGACGAACCTCATCAGCAACGCTATCCAGTACACATCGGCGGGCGGCAATGTGTGGGTGCGCGGCAGCATGGTACAGAACGGTGTGCAGATCGCCGTGCAGGACGACGGCATCGGCATTGCGCCGGACGAACTGCCACGCATCTTCGAGCGCTTCTATCAAGTGGACAAGGCGCGCGGTCCGCAGCGCGGCACGGGGCTGGGGCTGGCGATTGTGGCGGAGATCGTGCAGGCGCATGGCGGCAGGCTTAACGTGAGCAGCGAAGGCGTGGGCAAAGGCTCGACGTTCACGCTGTGGCTGCCATCGCCACAGATGAGTACGATTCTGCGCAAGCGCGATAGGTGAGCAGTGAATAACAGGCTGAGACCGTTGGAAGCTACCTGCTACAGGAGCGACCTGTAGAGGTCGCCCCTGCACTACACCTTACCCCATCTTTGCCGCTTCACGCTCCCGCGCAACCGCGCGTTCTGGCTCGCCATCGAGAATGATGCGTACTGAGCGATCATAGGTGAAATAATTCCATATCCAGTTGACCAGGACGCTTATCTTGTTGCGGAAGCCGATCAGCGTCAGCAGGTGCAAGCCGAGCCACGCAATCCAGGCGAAATATCCCGTCAGCGGGATACGGTTGAAGACCCACGCCACCGCACGGTTGCGCCCAATCGTCGCCATCGTGCCGCGATCCTCGTAGCGGAACGTTTGCTGTGTTTCACCCGCAATCCTGCGGAGGATATTTTGTGCCGCCAGCGTACCGCCCTGCTGCGCAACAGGCGCAAGCATCGGGTAAGGCTGCCCCTTGTCGTCCGGCAAGTGTGCCATATCGCCAATCACATAGACGTTCTGCAAGCCGACCGCTTCGAGAGTCGGATGCACGGGCACGCGCCCACCGCGCTGCAACTCAACGCCGAGCAGCATCGCCAGCGGTGATGCTTTGACGCCAGCCGCCCAGATCAGCGTGTGTGTCGGGATGTACGTGCCGTCCTTCAGCGTCACATGATCAGGCGCCACCTGATCGACCGGGCTGCCGAGCAGGACTTCGACGCCGAGCGAGCGCAACTGTTCCAGCGCCGCCTGCTGTAAGCCCGGTGGGTACGGCGCGAGCAAGCGGTCGGTCGCCTCAACGAGAATGACGCGCGCGTGCATGTCGTTATCATGACCATAATCGTGGCGCAGCACGAAGCGATACAGTTCCAGCATAGCACCTGCTGTTTCCAACCCCGTCGGTCCGCCGCCGACCACGACAATCGTCATCAGCGCTTTGCGCAGCGCGGCGTCGCTTTCCCATGCCGCACGCTCGAAGAGCTTGAGAATATGATGACGCAGGGCAACGGCTTCGTCCAGGTCTTTCAAGCCAAAGGCGTGCTGCTCCAAGTCGGCATTGCCGAAGTAGTTCGTCACGCTACCGCCCGCGACAATCAGGTAGTCGTAGCTTTCTTCGCGCACCTCGTCCTGTGCCTGGACGATAACCCGCTGACTGACGCTATCGATCGCCGTGACTTCGCCAAGCAGAAACTTGACGTTGGAGTTACCGCGGAAGATGCCGCGCACCGGATAGGCGATGCCTTCGGCTTCCAGACCGCTGCTCGCTACCTGATACAGCAGCGGGGTGAACGTGTGGTAGTTATTGCGGTCGATCAGCAGCACATCTACATGCTTGCTACACAACGCGCGCGCCGCGTACAAGCCGCCGAAACCGGCACCGATAATGATCACGCGAGGGATATTCTTGCTCATGATAGTTCCGTTCGTGAAATTCATCACAATATAGAGGATATGATACACCCATTCCTTACATCAGTAGCACGGTCTTTTGGCGGATCATCACATGGCTGAATGGACTTAATTGGACATACAATCAGCAGTCCAGATGAATAGAGTTACGGGTATCTCATTCAACTTTGTATTGTAAAAGGACAGACGACAATGGCGACCAATGGACATCAGAATGGTCATCACAACGGAACGAACGGCGAAACCGGCACCTGGCGCGTGAAGGCGGGTCTGGCGCAGATGCTTAAGGGCGGCGTGATCATGGACGTAGTGACGCCGGAACACGCGAAGATCGCCGAAGACGCAGGCGCGTGCGCGGTGATGGCGCTAGAGCGTATTCCGGCGGACATCCGTGCGCACGGGGGCGTGGCGCGCATGAGCGACCCGGACATGATCGAGGGCATCATGCAGGCAGTGACGATCCCGGTCATGGCGAAGGCGCGTATCGGGCATTTCGTTGAAGCACAGATTCTTGAGGCAATCGGGATCGACTATATCGACGAGAGTGAAGTGCTGACGCCCGCCGATGAAGAGAACCACATCAACAAGCACAAGTTCACCGTGCCGTTCGTATGCGGCTGCCGCAACCTGGGCGAGGCGCTGCGTCGTGTCAACGAAGGCGCGGCGATGATCCGCACCAAAGGCGAGGCGGGAACGGGCGATGTCGTCGAAGCAGTGCGGCACGCGCGCACGGTCATGGGCGAAATCCGCCGCCTGACGTCAATGGATGAGGACGAACTGTTCACCTACGCCAAGAACATTCAAGCGCCGTATGATCTGGTCGTGGAGACGGCGAAGCTGGGGCGGCTGCCGGTCGTCAACTTCGCGGCGGGCGGTGTGGCGACCCCGGCGGACGCAGCGCTGATGATGCAGCTTGGCATGGACGGCGTGTTCGTTGGCAGCGGCATCTTCAAGAGCGGCGACCCGGCGAAGCGCGCCAAGGCGATTGTCGAAGCGGTCACGCACTACCGCAACCCGGAGATTCTGGCGTCGGTCAGTCGCGGGCTGGGCGAGGCAATGGTGGGCATCAATGTGACACCAGACCAGGTGATTTTGGGGAAACGAGGCTGGTAAGGTCGATTAAGCGTGGCGGACTTGCCGCCGTTTTACTTCCACTGCACCCTGAATATCGCCGTCGAGCAGGACAAGGCGGCGTTTACCCATCAAGCGGTGCAGTGTCTGATTAATGGCGCGGCTCTCCTGTTGCCAGAACCGCTCCAACGTCAAGGTCGCTAATTCTTCGAGGGTTGCTTGCTGCACAGCCGTCTTGTGCTGTGTGGCAAGTGCCTCCCCATGCAAACGACTGCGCGACTCACGCATCACCTTCAACTGATCGCTGAGTTTCTCGATCTCTTCATCGAAGATGTGCTGTACTTCCTCGCGCGCGGTCAACTGCTTACGGATAGCAGTTCGCACCTGATCCTCGGTCCTGGTAATATCCGTATCCAGCCGTGTGACGCGCTGTTGTAGTTCCAGCAGGTCTGACACGTGATCAGTGAAAATATTGGTCGTGTTCTCGCGCAGCATTTGCTCCAGGTAGCGGTTTAGCCGCTCCAAAATCGGGCGCTGGTTGGTCACACCACGATTACTGCATGAATGCCGGATTGTCGCCTTCCCTTTCGATGCTGGGCAGAATAGTCCACGATAGCGGCTGTTCCGATCCGCGAATACGCTCATAAACGAACCACACTCGCCGCAAATCACCAACCCGCTCAGGGCGTGTGTCACATCCGGTTTCGCGCGTCCCCGAATATGTTCGCTGCGCCGATCAAGCTCCTGACGCACACGATCTGCCAATTCGCCCGTCCACACTGGCGTGTGGGTATTGCGGAACACCAATGCACCTTCAGGCAGTGGCTCACTTTCGTCGTATACCCAACGCCCCGTTTTGTAACCGTTCTTGCTGTCCTTGCTGCAATGAAAGCGTGCCATGTGCCCCCAGAAGAGCGGACGCATCACCAAGCGGTGCATAAAGTTTGGGTGGAAAACGATACCGTCATCATTGACGTGACCACTACGGCGATACAGTTCCCGCTCAATGCGCTCCCACGCTACCCCTTCCAGAATGAGGGATGCTAAATCGTCCCACAAGCGACGTCGGCTCTCATTAACCTCGAACCGGATGACTTTCCCGGTCTTTTCGTCGCGTACTGCGCGATGAGAGATCGGGATGCGGCTCGTGATCGGCAATCCACGTCTTGCAAGGTCGGTCATAGCGGTGTCGCGTGCCTTTACGAGACGATCAATTTCGCCCGCTGCCTTAAAGCCCGACATGGCGATCCACATACGGTGGTTGCGTTCGTCGATCAAGCCGTCTGCCAGCGAGAAAATGCTCGCGCCGCTTTTGATGACCTGTTCAGTGATGTAAGCGTGAAGCGCTTGCGTCCGCGCAAAACGATCACCATCGCGGATGATCAACATGTCAAAATCTTTCGCTTCCCAATGCGCCTTGAGGCGATAGAACGCATCGATTCCTTCTTCAGCCGCATCAGCCGCCAGTTCGTGAAAGTCGATGTAGCGTCGGCTGTGACCCGGTACTTTCATCAGGTCAATCACCTGCCAACCGTTTTTTTGCGCGTGAAGCCGCGACTGTTCTTCCTGTTCCGGCAAACTGACCTTTTCAGGTTCATGCTGCGCGTGTGTCGAAACTGCGCACCAGATAGCAGCGCGAAGCGGAGACATCATGCGTCCTCCGCTGCTGGCGAAACAGCCCGATATTTCCACTCGTAGCCGATAGGTCCATGACGCGGAGTCTGCTTCGTTTCAATCAAACCACTATCAACGAGTTTGGCGAGCAGTATCACGTCCCATTTGTTGAGTGCCGTCTTGCCGACGCGCTTGGCTAACTCCGTCCGGTTGAGCCAGTCGCTCGCCTCACGCAACGCATCGAGAAGCTGCTGTGCTTGCGGTGTGAGTGAAACTGGGTTTGTGGGCAGCGACGACATCAAGACACCTACTGGATACATACGCACGTATACCTCTGAGTATATGATGATTGCTCCGACTTGGCAATCATTCAATTGTATTGTGGTCGGTTTCAGGCATTTGGAAAACCAACTTTGCTATGTCGCGCAATGCGCGACGGTCACCGCCGAAAATTGCATCAAGTTGCTCCGGTGTCAGGATCGTGCCATTGCCCGGCAGACTAACAAATGAGTCGCGCAGCGATGGATGCAACCGCTCCTTTGGAAGCGCATGTATCACATTTGTGGTTTCGATAATTTGGCGCACTACACTTCTCCAAGCTATGTATGCACATTTGCAAATTAACACAGGTGGTTTTAAGGTAATTGGTAATTTTTCCACCTGGACCGGTAAAATTACCGTTGCCTGCATTTCACGAAACCAGCGTACCAAACTCGACCCGTCAGACCCGTGAAATATTCCAGTTTTCCGGTAGCAATGCTGACATCCGGCGCGTCAGTTTTGCAGCACGACCGAAAACACACAGCGATGCAGTCAGCGTAGCAAAGTTGGCGCGGCGAAAACCTGGACGATTCCGGTTGGAGGGTAGGGGGATTCCGGATTGCCAGTGGAGGATTCCGGCTGGCTGTGTTCGACAGGCTAACCGTAGCAGAAATCAGCGGGAACGGAGAAGGTATTTTCGACACTTTGCACTGTCAGTTTCGACAGGCGCATGTCGATTTCGACACGAGACCGTCAGCGTCGGCGCAAATCCGGTGTACACTGACGGAGTGAACGTGGTGAGACGGAACGCTGATAGTGGACATCGTTTCTGAAAGTTTCGCGGCGGGACAGCGCGTCCTCGAACGGCGCAGTTCAGCGGCGCGCAAGCTGCACGGACAGTTTCTCACGCCGCCGCTGGTCGCCCGCTTTCTGGCCGATCAACTCGGCGCACTGCCTGAGTCGTTCAGCATTCTCGACCCGGCTGCCGGGTCGGGGACGCTGCTGTGCGCGGTCATCGAGCGGCTGATCAATGAAAATGTGCAGGCGCGCGTGCGCATCGAGGCTTTCGAGATCGACCCGGCGCTGTACGAAGTGACCGTATCGACGCTGGAGCGGGCACGGCTTGGTGCGGCGAAACGCGGCATAGACTTGGATGTGCATGTCCACTGCGGCGATTACGTCCTGGCGGAAGCGGAACGGCGGCAGCCGACGCTGTTCACATCACCAGATGACACGCCGCTGTGCTACGACCGCATCATCGCCAACCCGCCCTATTTCAAGCTGAACAGCGACGATCCGCGCGTGACGGCGACCCGTCCGCTCGTCGGCGCGCACACCAACATCTACACGCTGTTCATGGCGCTGGCGGTGGACAGTCTCGCGCCGAGCGGCAAAAGCGCGTTCCTCGTCCCGCGCAGCTTCTGCTCTGGCGCATACTTCGCACACTTCCGGGAGGAACTGGCGCGGCGCACGACGATTGATCTGCTGCACCTGTTCGAGTCGCGCGGTGATAACTTCGATGAGGTACTGCAAGAGAACGTGATCATCGCCTTCAGCCAGCGTGACCCGGATCTGCCCCAGGCGGCGCACATCGCCATTTCATCGTCGCAGAACGGCACGGACAGCGCATCGGCTGAAGCGCAGCCCGTCGCTACCTCGCTCGTGCTGCACCGCCGCGACCGCGCGCTGTTCTATCGGTTGCCGACCGATCCCGATGACGAACTGATCCTGCGCGCCTTCGATGCGTGGACGGGTTCGCTGCAGCGCTACGGCATGGAAGTCTCAACCGGGCGCGTCGTGGCATTCCGCGCTGAAAATCACCTTGAGCAGTTCGCGGATGAGAATACCGTCCCGCTGCTGTGGATGCAGCACGTCCGATCGGGCGCTGTCCGTCATCCGCTGCCCGACCTGCGTAAGCCGCAGTGGATACGGCGCACGCCTGACAGCGCCGTGCTGCTCGTCCCCGCATCGAATTATGTGCTGCTGCGCCGCTTCAGCGCGAAGGAAGAAGCGCGCCGTCTGGTGGCGGGCGCATTCCTTCGCGCCGATCAGTCGTCAGAAATGGTCGGCTTCGAGAATCACCTGAACGTCATCCATCGCAGACAAGGCGCGTTGAGCGATGACGAAGCGCACGGTCTGGCGGCGCTGTACAACAGCGCGCCTTTCGACCGCTATTTTCGCATCACTAACGGCAATACGCAGGTCAACGCCGCCGAACTGCGCGCGATGCCGCTGCCGCCGCTCGATGTCATTCGGGCGATCGGCGCAGTATATCAGGCAAACCCGCTCGTCCCGGTCGATCACCTGGTGCTGGAACACCTGACCGCCGATGACCTGCTCCCTGCTGATCTGCTGCTCATCGAGAAAAACTAAACGTGGACAAACTCACCGAAGCCCGCGCCATCCTCGCCGCGCTGGGACTGCCCGCCGCACAGCAGACCGACATGGCGGCGCTCACGCTGCTCGTCCTGGCAGGGTTGTCGGAAGCGGATGCGTGGGGGGATGCAGAGCGGCGCAGTCTGCGCGTTCACGACATTCTGACCGAGATCAAATCGCGCTACGCACGTGCTTATGCTGAGAACACCCGTGAGACGGTGCGCCGACAGGTGCTGCATCAGTTCGAACAGGCTGGAGTCGTGCTGCGCAATCCCGACGATCCGACGCTGGCAACCAACAGTCCGCGCACACATTACGCCCTGAGTGAGGCGGTGCTGAAGGTGCTGCACGCACACGGTTCGTCGGACTGGGAGGCGCAGCTCGCGGCGTTTCGGGAGATCAGCAGCGCGCTGGTCGAGCTGTACCAGCGCGACCGCCAGCACAACCGCGTTCCGCTGACCTATCAGGGGCAAACCTACCAGCTTTCGCCGGGCGAACACAACCGGCTGCAAGCGGCAGTGATCGCGGAGTTCGGCCCACGCTTTGCGCCGGGTGCGAAAGTGCTGTATCTCGGTGACAGCGAGAACAAGCGGCTGATCCTCGACACGGACGAACTGGCGCGGCTCAACGTCCCATTCTCCGAGCATGAGAAGTTGCCCGACATCATCCTGTACGATGAAGCGGGAAACGCGCTCTATCTGATCGAAGCGGTGACCTCACACGGGCCAGTCTCGCACAAGCGCCGCGTCGAGCTGGAACGGATGCTGGCGAACTGCACGGCAGGGCGCATCTATGTGAGTGCGTTTCCCGACTTTGCCACGTTTCGCGGATTTCTGACCGAGATCGCATGGGATACTGAGGTCTGGTTGAGCGAGACCCCAAACCACCTCATCCATTTCAACGGTGATCACTACCTGACGCCGCGTAAGTGATCTCTTGTTATTGGTCTTTTTGGCAATCTAGCTATCAGCGTATATGCTCTACATTCTTCATGTATGTGAACCCTATCTTGGAGACCGATGGTGTCGAAACTCAACGCGGACATCCGTGACGCAATTGATGGGATGTATGAAGAGCGTGCCAGAGAACTGCTGCGCGAGGCATTAAAAGAAGCGGATGGCGAAACCTATTATCAGGCTTCGCGCGTGGCGCTTGATGACAATCAGAAGCGGATGTTTTTGCAGAAGGCGCTCGATCTTGATCCGTTTCATGCACGCGCTTACAAAGAAATTCAGGCGCTCACGGTCCGTCCAGTAACAGCGACCGCACCAGCACAGGCAGTCATACCGACTGCTCAACTTGACGTGCAACCTGTGATTGCTCCGCCGCCTGCCCCTGTAGTGAGTGTCCAGTCTGCTCGTGAGCCGGAACCACCGCCGCAGCCTAAGACGCTACTAGCGAAAATCGGACACTCAACCACCTTGTATCAGTATCCCTGGCCCAAAGCTTCCATACGCAGCAACGTTTCATCCAATACCGTGTGCATCCCGCTGGCGCGCACTGAAAGCGGCAGGTGGATCAATGTTCTGTACGTCGGAACTACCGGACATGAAGTGTTGGGCTGGATTGAGGCACATGATCTGAGTGAAGTAAAATTCGGAAACAACAGCGTAAGCCTGTATGATCTCCCAATCACGCAGTTCGAATATAACTCAAAGCAGGATATCGTAGAACTTATGAAAAAGGTTCAGAGTTCTACCGTATGGGCAGGGTTATGGTGGGGCTTTGCAATCCTTCCGCTGTTTTACGCACTGATCGCCGGAGCAATCTATCGTTACGACTCTCCAAGCCAGATTGCTGAGGCGATGACTGCACGCTATGTTGGGGGTGGACTGCTCGTACTGATGATCCTGCTTGGGACAGTCGCATTGCGCGGTGGTATTGCCAAGATCAGTCATAACCTGGGTGGAAACGCCTTCCAATGGACACAACGGTTAAACAACATTCGGCGTGGCAAGCAGAGCGCCACCGAAAACATGATGGAAGACCAGGCGCGGATCGCTGCGATGGCAATTGGTGGCAGTTTAGCAAACACCTATCTGTCCAAGAAAATGACGAGTAAATCCGACGTGACGATTCGCTATCGGTGATGGGAAGTGAATTTTGACACAGCCAGCAATTACACCACTCGAAGCGCTTAAGCGCGCCACAGCACTTGCGGACACCTACGCAGCACAGCATCGGGATGATATTCAGAACCGGTATGCGGAACGACTCGCCGTGCTTCAGCATGACCATGATGAGCAGGTACGCGCGGCACACGAACGCTTCGCACAGGCTGAAACGACCGCGCAATCGCGCGTCGCTGATGTGGTGGAACGACTGAAATACACCGCCGCTTCGTGGTCTGCATCAGCCTGGGCAGGGTATCCACTTGAAATGCCTGCACGCGCGTTAAATGGCAGCCTGCGTGCCGGTACGCTGTTGCACTCTTTCCCCCAATTCGGCATAGACACGCTGCCACTGCTGATTCCGCTGCTTGATGTCGGGCATATTGTGATCGTTTCACAGGGCAGTGCGAAAGCGCGCGCGCGTGCCGTGCTGCGCTCACTGGTCGCACGGGCTGTGCTTCAGCTTGCGGCGGCAGGTGGGCAATTTCATTTCGTCGATCCCATTGCAGTCGGAGCAAATTTCCCCTTTAACACACTCCCCGAATCGGTACGCGGTGCACGGGTGATCAGCGAAAGTGATGAGATCGATCAGGCGATGAAAGCAATCACCAATGCCGTTCGAGATGACACGCGCAGCGCACCGCTCATTCTGTGCGCCGCTGATTTTCCAGTACGTTGGAGTAAAGACGCGCTGATGCGGCTGGAAACCGTCGCTTCAGCTGGCGTATTGAAACAGGTGTATGCCATTCTGCATATCGATCAGAGCAGGGCGCAGCAGGATGGAGTCGATCTGGATAGCATCATGCACGCATCATCGATCATCACGGTAGGAGACGATGCTGTGACTGCGCAGATACAGGGCATGAATTACACCTTCGATCCCGATGAACCGCCGTCTGTCTCCCTACTGAATTCACTGCTCAGCGCGCTTGCTTCCAGAATCTCCACTTAGGAAAACACGGCTAATGGATTCACAAACGCTGCTTAACTTTCTGCAAACAAGCGCCGATGCGTTCAAGGATCGCCCGACCGCACCACCGGAGCTACCCTCGCTTGATCAAGCGTTAGAGGCGCAGCGGGCGGCTTTGGCTGGCGAACGTGACGCAGCCCTGTCGGCGCTGGAAATCCTGAAGTCGCAGATCATTGGTTCGCTCAATCCGCTGATCAATACCCTGAAATCAAGCGGCTACGATGGTGGAGCCATCGCGCCATTTGAAGTACCAGAACAGGGGACAGCGCTTGAACGCTTGCAGGCGCTGCAGGCATGGGTACAAAGCACGCGCGATTCGCTTTATATGGCGATGGACGATCACAAAAGAAAGCAGCAGGCGGCAGCACGCGAACAGCAGCGTGAAAATGACCGACTTGAATCGGAAGCGCAAGTGGCACAGGAGGACACGGAAAAGAAAGAGCGGCGCAAAGGGTCGCGGCGCACTATTCGGCGCGCTGTTGCTGGCGTCTTTGCTGCCCTGTTGATTGCAATGGTGGGATTTGGTGTGTATCTGTTTGTAAATCGCCCCTATTTCAATCCGCCGCCGACAGGAACGCTCCTCATTTACACTACTGACTCGGAGTATAGTCATCAGTTTGTGCGTGCCGATGGTTTGCAGTCGGAAATGCTGCTGGAATACGGAAGTCATCCTGCCTGGTCGGTTGAAGGGGATTTACTGTACTGTGGAACTGTTCGACGGCTCAACGGACTCGATCTTTCACCTGACTGCCCGCTTCCACCTGCTTATGAGACAGCATCAGGTTCAGAGTTCATACTCGTCCCATCGGTTGATCCGGCCTATATTGCGCGCGTTGTAAAGCGCCCGGATTATTCTTATCAGGGAAGTCGAACAGACGACACGGTAACTCTGTACTACAATCGCCAACCGCTTGGCAGCTTTGATTTTCCAGGTTCAGTCCTGAGTGTCTCCTGGGCCTACCCATTAGGATTAGTGGTCGTTCATGACTCGTCATCGACCAATGTGCAATACACCCGGATTTCTCTGCGCTCAGGCACACGCGACGCATTGTTCGCATTTTCTCCCGAACCAGATCCATACGCTCCACTTTTTCAGCTTTCCCCAGGCAGTCAGTATGCCGCCTATCGTACAAATGGGCAGCGCAGTCTGGTAATCGCCAGTTATGCTGAAAGAGTTATTTTCGACCCCCGAATCATTCCCGATACCGAGGGTATTACCTCGCTGGTGTGGTCGCCGGATCAAAGGCATGTTGCGTATTCGGTACCGGATGGTATCTATATCTTAAACATAGAAACAAATGTATCGACACGCTTGGCAAACATCGGCGTGCCATTGCTTGGACAAGCGGGGATCAATACCAATAGTTTCGTTCGCAGTCTGAACCTTTATCGAGGCAATTCTAGATTGGTAGGTTGGGGATCAGACGCAACGACCGACACTTATCAATCAGTTATTGATCCAATGGACCCGACGCAGATTGCTAACGCATTTGTCCCCATTGGATCAGGCGATGCCGAAGTAATCGCCGAAGCGACCACAGAACTTGCGACCGCTGATCCGACAAATACACCGACACGCACGGCAACAGCTACACCGGAACCGACCAGTACGCCGCTACCGTCTACCTCGACGGCAGCGCCTGCCGCGACGCGCACTTCTCCACCAACCCCGACCCACACGATGGAGCCAACAGCCACCGAACGCATTACCTGTACCGTATCGACGGATATTGTGATCAATGCACGGCGCGAACCCAGCACTAGCGCTGATCCGCTCCCCAATGGATTGCAGCCGGGCCGCTACACGACGGTCACAGCGCAGATCGGGGCCGATAACCGCTATTGGTATCAGCTTGAAGAGAACGGCTATTGGGTACGTGAAGATGTGGTGCAGCCAATAAGCGATGATAGTTGCTCTGCGCTCATCATGCGCCTGCTCACACCGGAGGTAGTTGCGGCAGCGCCGACGGTTCCGGTGAATGCGTTTTCAGGGACATCAGAAGCTCGGCCTGCCACAGCCTTGAGCGGCATTATTACATTTTCTGCGAATATTGACGGAAATTACGAAATTTACAGCCTCCATGTGGATGGAACCAATATTCGCCGCCTGACAAATGATCCCGCCGGTGATTTTGACCCAGTGTGGTCTCCAGATGGGTCACAGATTGCTTTCAGCTCAAACCGAGACGGAGTAAATCAGATTTATGTCATGAATGGCGATGGCACGAACCTGCGACGGCTCACATATGATGATCGCCGTAGCGAAGCGCCGTCTTGGTCCCCCGAAGGCACGCAGATTGCCTACTCATCCAGCCGTCCCAACTACCGAAACGGTATTTCGATCATTGATGTGGTGAGCGGCACGATCCGCGATTTTCCGCCCGAACCTTATAGTCTTGATCCCTTGTGGTCGCCAGACGGCACACAGATTGCATTTCGGTCTTTAAGTTCTGATAACGTTCACTTTGAAATATATGTTATGGCGGCGGATGGTTCTAATGTCCGCCGTCTAACCCCGGATGATTCGAGCAGCCAATCAGCCACGTCATGGTCGCCCGATGGCACGCAGATGCTGTATCAACAAGACGGTGAAAGCACTTGGGTCATGAATGCTGATGGCAGCAGTCCGCGTTTGCTGTATTCAAATGGCTATTCAGCAGAATGGTCACCCGATGGCACACAGATTGTGCTTTATGGCAACGGCAACCTCATCCTTATGAATGCTGATGGGACAAACGTGCAGACTATTCGTGAGCGCACATCGACCGCCCGCATTTCTTGGTCATCCAATTCCGCTGTCAGTGTAGCGATGATGAACCTTTCCTCGCCCACACCCGCACACACACGCACACCTAGCATCACCCCCACGCTGCGTCCTCTGTCCACTGCCACCCGCATCCTGCCCACCAGCACACCGTTCCCAACTCTCGTTCCACCGACCAGCACGCCGCTTCCGCCAAGCCTCTCGGTGTCTCAGCTTCCCACGACGGCGATCACGAACGGCAATGCAGCACAGTTGAGCCTGATCGGGTCAGTGCCACTGCCGATCACGGTGGAGATTATCGGCATGAGTGCGGACAGAAGCGTCGTTGCGATGGCAGGGAGTGGGCGGCTGTACGTCTATGATCTGATCAACCTGCGCCTGATCGAGCTGCCCAACAGTCAGTATCAGCGCGGCGTGACCGATACGGCGATCGCCATCAGCCCGGATGGACGCTACCTCGCCTATCCAGGCGACTTCCGCACCTATGAAGTGGTCGTGTATGGCGTAGTGGAAGATGGAGTTGTCGCTACGCTGCATGGACACACGGATATGATCAATGCGCTGGCATTCAGCCCGACGGGGCTGTCGCTGGCAAGCGCCGCATCGGACGAGACGATTAGGATTTGGGAAATCGGCACATGGCGGCTGACCCAGACTTTAACACGCAATGACCTCCTTCAGGTACGCGTTGATAACGTCTTCTCATTGGCATTCAGCCCGGATGGGCGCGGTCTGCTTGCCTCGACTTACGGCAATGTCGATATCTGGGATATTGCAACGGGTCGCATTGCGGGCAGCATCGCATCCAGTGGCAGACAGGCAGTTTCCAATCCCTCTACCGATCCCATCATGATAGTGCCAAATGCCGTCGCGCTGGTTGGCATGACTGGAGGCACCCAGATCGATGTGTGGAATTTGCAGACGCTGGGGGTCACGGGGACATTCTCGGTCAGCGCTCAGTCGTTTGATGTTAACGAAGAGGCAAACCTGCTTGTGGCTGACTCACTGAATGGGTTTGATGTGTACAGTTTCTTCACCACTGAACGCATCTTTACGGGAAACAGCGGATACTCGTTCCCCTCAAGAATGTATTTCTCGCGCAGTGATACGGTACTCGTCGTGGTGAAAGCGAACGAGATACAGTTATGGGGAATCCCCTGACAAGCACACAAACAAAAACAGGACGGTCGAGTCATTCCTGACCGTCCTGTTTTCACGATCAAGCCGTAAATTTACTCAGCTAGATCCAGCGTCAGAATAAAGTTTCCACTCGTTTGGGAATCGAATCCGCGTGCGACGATCACGTATCTTCCAGTGTTAGCAGCTTAACGTCGATCTGCGAGTTTAGGTCATTGAAGTCGTTGTTTTCCGCAACTAAGCGCCACTCTGATTTTTATAGTTTGAGGTATATGTCGAAGGACGAGGAATTCATGGCAATCGTGATCTCATCGCCCGTAGTGTCTCATAATGTCTCTAAGTTTAACATGAATGCTTTGTACGTATAGTCTATTGGAGTGGTTCTGCGGGTTTCTGGAAGGTGTACAAGTTAAACTTAGCTTCGAGAAAATCTTAAAAATTCGTTTCTTTGAAGTCCTAACTTACTGGATTTCTCTCGAAGCAAACGGAAGCTAGAGTTAACGTCCCCAGCCAGGACGTGACGCTGTTCAGTCTGCATATGCTTCGTGCAGCAGCCGGGCGGCACGCTTCATGTGCTTCCTGAACGTGCTGGCGCTGTGACCGACATCGGCTGCGGCGGCACGGTAGCCCTTGCCGTCGAGCTGTGCTTGCAGCGCCAGACTCAGACACGGCGTGTGGCGGTACTGCTCCAGCAGCGCGTCGGCTGGAGCAGTGTGTCCGGCGTGGTACTCGTCCTGCCAAGCGCGGTAAGGTGAGACAAACCGCCCGGTGCGGCGGTTCTGGTCTGTGCGTTCAACGGTTGGTTGCGGCGCGGGATAGGCGTGCTGTTCGATGAAGACCTGCGCGAACTCGTAGCGCACCTCTGCCAGCACCGGCAGCACATACGAGTTGTACCAGTTCCAGGGCGTCATCCCGACGATACTCGCCGCATCCTTGCGGCTGACTTGCGTCGTGATGAAGTAGAGTGCCACGAGATGACGCAGCGAGTCGGCGTATTTGTCCGCCAGCCTGTGCATGATGCTTTCGATGTCCACCTGCATATCGATCTCGGTGGCAAAGCCCGCCCACCGTTCTCCGCGCCGCTGCTGCATCCCGTCGATCTGTTCGTCGGCGGTATTGTGCCAGTGGTCGGAGATCATCGCCTCGAAGCTGTCATACATCCCCGCCTGATACTGCATCGTCGAGATCTTCGACCGCGCCAGGATGAAAAACACCGCCTGGCGGCGGGTTTTCTCGGTCAGGAAATCGCGCTGCTGCGTGAGCGTCTCCCACAGCGCCATCAAGCCGTTCTGGAGACAGTCCTCCAGTTCGTGAAATGGCACGCCGTAACTTTTCAGCACATTCGCCGCATAGTGGGTCAGGTCGTCGTAGATCTGCTCGAACGGCAGCTCGCCCGCCCAACGGGTCGGGTAGACGGCAACACGGGGAAACGGCTTGATCTGAAACGGGTTCATGAGTGGAACTCCCTCACACCGCTGGAGTCTGCCAGCGCAGTCGAGCGCGACCGCTCGTTCACGCGGCACAGCGCAGGGAAGGAGCCTGTCAAACAAAAAAGCCGCCCATGTGGGCGGCTCTTGCAGTGCGAGGGCGGCGGCTTTTTAGGCAGGTAGTTCGGTAGTCCCGTCCCGAAGGGATGGGGGCAGCGTACTGCCTGCCGGTGTTTGATAGGAAGGGGTCACGCGCTGTACGATCGCCGCGCGGCGGGCGTGCGAGAGTCTCTCTCCTCTGCTTCTGGCGCGCGGCACCGCTGCTTGAATCGCTCGCTCAACCGCACCTTCGTGCGCAGGCGCAGCTTCACCGCCCGGCGCACCCGCGCGCCGCTCGGCGTGATGCTACTCACGAACCCTTTCCCCTCCTCGCGCACGACCTGCACCCTGCCGATGTACGGAATATCGACCCATTCGCCGCTGGCGATCTCCTCTGCCAGCGCCTCCAGATACCGCTCGACCGACTCACGGACGAGTGTCTGCGTGAGTATCCGCCGTTGCCGCGCGACGTGTGTGATTCATGAGCTTTACTCTCTCCATTGTTAAGAACCTGTCGGTTCCACCGACATACCGACACCGCCGACAAAGTGTCGGTAGAGTCGGTTGTCGGTTCTGTCGGTGGAGTCGGTCATCAGCCTGCAAACTCAGCCGCGATGAACCATTCCGCTTTGTCCATCTGGCGTTCTTCAATCAGTCCAGCGCGCACCAGATCGGTGGCAAGCTGCCGTGCCTGTTTCGCTGAAAAGTTGAGATTGCGATACAGGTCGCGCAAACTCACACCCTCGCCACCCGCCTGACGAATTGTTGCAAGCAGGCGATCCTGCTGACGCCGCTCTGTCACGGCTTCGCCGCTCTTGTCGAGCTGGTCGAGCAAGCGGTGGGCGCTGGTTCGCCAGCCGTCGGTGATCGACTGTGCTGCACTCCAATGTCCAACCGTAACCGTCGGCGTGTCGTCGCTCGCTTTCAGCCAGTCGAGCGCGGCGAACAGCGAGGCCAGCTTGAACGCCTGTACATGCATTCGCCCGTACACCCCCTTCAGCCGCTCGTCGAGTTCGACCTCCCGGCGCGGGTCGCACAGGCGACGCAGGTCGTCGCCGTAGCGCTGCACCTCGCTCCAGCACTCGACGTGCAACCGCAGCGCGCCGGGCGCTGTCCAACCCATCTCGGTCAGTTCGGGCGCAGGCAACCGCTCGTGCAGCGCGCGCAGTTCGTCAATGAGATCGTCGGGTGCGGGCTGGTACACAGGCGACGGCGGACGCTCGGCGTAGTCGGGTTCCGGCATGAGTAGCGCGAACCGCACCAGCAGCCCGTTGTCCCAGTCGCCCGCGCTGATCGCCCCGCCCAGGCTGGCGGGCGTGGTCACGCCGAGGATCGACAGCGCGGCGTTCTCGACGATGTTCAGCCCGGTTTGCGTGTCCTTGTCGAAATAGTCGGGACAGTCGTACAGCTCCATGAGCAGGTCTTTCATCCCGACCATGTAATCACGCTTGTTGATGGCACCGAACAGCCCTGACACCTCGTCCTTGAGCAGTCCCCGCTGTGCGGCGAACGGCTGACCGCGCGTCAGGCGCTCCTGCTGTGCCTTCGGCAGCTTGTCGAAGTTGGTCGGCATCCGACCGGCAAGCGCCTCCTGAAAACGTTCCGGCGAACCGGGCGTGGGCATGAGCATGTGCGGGATGGCGGCGCGCGCCACGCTTTCCGCCAGCTTGTAGGCGGTCGATTTGCGGTAGAACGTCGTTCCAGCCACCAGCATCAGGTACAGATTGGGGTAAATCCGCACGCCCCAGGGTGACTCGCCGTACAGTCGTCGTCCGACCGCCGCTGCCAGCAGCCATAGACCCGCCGCCTGATGGAAGATCAACGGGGTCTGGTTGCCGGTCGCGCCCGCCCAGGCAGTGTAGCGCGTCAGCCAGTCGGGGAGACTGGACGGCGGCGCGGGCGGTTCAACGACTGGCGGTTGTGGTGGCACCACCGATACCGTTGGTGCGGCGGCACGAGCGGGTAAGACAAGCGGTTCGGGATGTTCGAACAGTCCACCGATATCGCGCGGGGCAATATTCAGCCGGGCACACACGTCCTTTGCCAGCATCGTTCCGCACACGTAGCAGTGACCATAGCCGCTGGCGGTGTTGAACCCAAACGACGGGTTACGATCGCCGTGCTTGTGGCGTTCGGGATAGATGCAGCGCCCGTGCAGCCATTCGCCATGCGCTTTGCACCCCTGCCCGACCAGCACGCGGCTGATCTCGTCCAGCACACGGCGGCTGATTGTCCCATCGCCTTTGGGCGCGGCGATGCGCGGCGGTTGCCACATCTCGACTGCCTGACGCGGCTTGAAGGCTTCGATCCACGCTGCGAGTTCGTTCAGATCGGGAACGCGCAGTACGTCAAGCATCCGGTCGATACGGTACCGATTGCCCGTGACAGGATGCACGCTCGGCGGCGCGACCACCTGTCGTCCGTCGCCGCACAGTTCCAGATGACCGAGCGGCGTGTTCATCGCCTTAACGCTCGGCGGAAGCTGGTCAGCGTAGAAGTAAACATGCCGTCCGATGCCGCCGCCGCTGGCGACGGTGTACGTCTGCGCCAGCGCCGGGAACTGCGCGGCGAACGCGGCGTACCCCGCTGCGCCGTCCAGGTCAAGCACGACCAGATTACCCGACACGGCACCACACACGATGCCGACATTGCCGAATATCCAGGCGCGAATCGTCCGTTCGTCCGCCCTTTCCTGCTGGAAGCGTGTCCAGCTTTTCAGCGCCGGACGTTTGCCGTCCAGCGGGATGACGCTCAATCCGAGCGCGGCATACGCCAGCGCTGCACTCAGCACGCTTGCTTCGTTCGCCGCCGAAACGATCGGCGGCATGTTCGAGGGATTCATCAGCTTTCCTTATATAGTGTCACGCCAGACGACAAACGCTTGCTTGCATGTCCGGGCGAACCTGATGTATCCTCGTGGT
>JANRJX010000078.1:0-16340 GCA_033763755.1 Chloroflexota bacterium | reverse complement strand
GGCGCAGCTTCCGTTGATGAAGAATCCGTATGTGGCAGCGTATGTCTATGGGCTGATGTTCGGTCCGATGACCCTGCCCTGCACGGGACCGATCATCACAGGCGCACTGCTGGTGGGCGCGGGGAGCGCGCCGATGCTGGGAGCGAGCCTGGCGAACTTTGTCGCGTTCGGCATCGGCTTTGGCTGGCCATTGGCGCTGCTGCCGTTGATCGCGCTGCCTGTGCAGCGGCGGTTGGTGAGCTGGCTCGGCAAGCATCATCAGGTATTGGAGCGCGCGTCCGGCTTGCTGCTGATCGCGGTGGGCGTCTTTGGCATCATTACGGAACTGCTGCCGCACTTTATCCCGGACTTCGCGACCGATACACCGTTCTGGTGGGCATACTGGCTGGTGGCGGCTGCTCTGATTGTGGGCGTGGCGTGGCAGGGTGTACGAGGCGCTAAAGCGGTAGGTGGGTGACTTGACTCGTGTCGAGAAAGCGCATGATTACCTGTCTTGCTTGTGTGTAATTCTTGCCCTTAGTTTCGGTTCTAAATCGTATATTTCGGAATGCTGACCTTCCAAGTCGGTACGCATCTCATTTGCCGCACTTTCCTGTTGTTGTATGTATGCCGTAACTTCATCTTGGTGGTCGAGATAGTAGCCAATTACGGCGTAAATCTGTGCCCGTTCCAGTATGGGGAAACCTTGATGGATTTGCTCCGGCGTATCGCCTTGCTCAAAGCGAGCGATGATGGTTTCAAGCGTTATGCGCGTATCACCGATACGAATGGTTCCCTCTTCGTCGGTTCGCAGGGGAATAGTGGTCGTAGGTGGGGTGTGAATCATAGCGATTCTCTCGGTTCAAAGCTTACGTAGGAGTATAGCATAAATGAACACCACGCTCACCAGCCTGATCGCCTACTACATTCAGCGGCAGAATCTCATTTTGCTGGCGATGCTTGATGTGCATCCATTCCCGTTGCTGATGGGCGGCGAAGTCGTCGGTGGCGTACACGTACAGCCAATTATCGCACTCTATCGCGAGCGCGAAAGTAACCTGGCACCGGGTGGAACATTGCAGTTCGGCATATGGAAACGCGA
This sequence comes from Chloroflexota bacterium, assembly GCA_033763755.1. GTDB lineage: Bacteria > Chloroflexota > Anaerolineae > Aggregatilineales > Phototrophicaceae > Flexifilum. Next base: position 15,259 of record JANRJX010000078.1, on the reverse strand, counting down.
CTGGAAGTATCGCGTTCATGGTATCGGTTGTCAGTTAGTGCATGTTCAGACGCATGAGCCGTTGGAATGGGACGCACCTGATCCGGTTGCATTTCGCTTCGACTGGTTCTATGAGCATCTTCTGTGGCGCTTGATGCATGAAGCGGATGATCCGCATGTTCGCCAGTTCCGCGCTATTCAAGCACATTACAAGTCTTATGCTGCTTTGGAGAGCTATGCGAAATCACACAACTTAATGCTTGAGGGGCAGGATGGACTCTGCAAGCTTGTAGAGCACACATAAAACCACCCCTGTGACATATCATCACAGAGGCGGCTTGACGTACATATAATCCACCTACACCGCCCCGCGCGCGAAGTCGCTCATGACCTGCGGCGCAGACGCATCGAACCCGACCACATCCAGCATCCCTGCGTCGTTCGGGTCGGCAATCGTGAAGCCGTTCGAGACCATCCCAACCACGATCAACCGTGCCGGAATGCCCGTCTTCTCGCGGTAGCGCACCAGCGCTTCCGTCGGATGCACGCTGCCTGCCCACGTTTCGCTGTCCGTGTAGACGACGAACGTATCGACCGACAGCTTATGCTCCAGCGTGTATAGCATTGGCTGCGCGCAGTCCGTCCTGCCGAACGGGAGCCCGCTGATCGTCTGCACCACGCTGTCCAGCCGCATCTTCGGCGAAACATTCAGCGGCAGCAGCTTGTCCTGGAAGCCGACGATGTGATACTCCGGCTCCGTGCGCGCCGTCACCAGCGCCATCGCCGCCGAGCATTCACGCGGCGTCAGCGGCGTGCCAGCGACCATGCCGCTGCCCATTGAGCCGGACACATCGAGCGCCAGCAGCATCCGCTTGTTGGCAGGCTCAATCGTGCCGAACGCCAGATAGAACGCCTCATTCAGCGCATCAGTCACACGCGGCGCAGAGACCCACGTACCGGACCCGCGCAGCCCGCGACCGCTGGCATACGTCCGCTGCGCCATGAGCAGCGCAATCGGATGTACACGCGCCTTGCGCAGCGCATCAGCGTTCTGTAAACGCTCGATCACCGTGCGCTCGGCGTCGCTCATCGGCGTCAGCAGCCCAACCTTCGCCATCACACCGAGATTGCGGATCAGTGCCGTCATCGGCATCTTGACCAGCAGCGCCTCCCACACCGCTGCTTCGGTCAGCCACTGTGTCGGCAGCGCCTCACGCGGCAGGTCGTAGCGCGCGATCAGCGATATGATCTCGTCGCGCGTGGTCGCCTTCTGCGCCTGCTCGAACGCCCAAACCAGCATCAGCGCGTCATCCTGCGGCACTTCATCCGCCAGCGCCCACGCTGAGTCGTCACGGTGCGTCAGCCACTTGTAGAGCGCGCCCTTCGCCTCGCTTTCTGGCGTCGGGTGCGCCAGCCGCAGCAGATCGGTGTGCGTCCAGCCTTCGCGCTGACGATACTTGATCAGTTGATACGCCAGCGCTTTGGCTTCCTGCCCGGTGTACCAATCGCCCACGCCGCGCCGCAGCCCGCGCCCCCAGCCGCGCAGCCGCTCAATCGCTTCCGCGAACTGAAAGAGGTGCGTCCCGATGCGGCAGACCTTGGGCAGTGCTGCCAGCGCCAGCTTGCGCGTGTTGGCATCGTCGGCAGCGGCGGCAAGCGCCAGCGCGAAAATCGCCGGGTCATTCTTCGGCGCGCGTCCGTTAGCGGATACGGCGACGATCTCATGGACTGCCCGCGCACCATCTTCACGAATGCACGCCAGCACTGCCTGCGCATTTTCAACCGTCAGCGCGCGCTCCGACGCATAGTACGACCCACCCTCGCTGCCGAGGATCAGGAAGCGCCGCAGCTGCTCCCAATGCGACACTGCCCAGGCATAGCCGCCCGCCGAGTTCGGCACCTGGTTCGTACCGGGAATCGGCATAGTCTGCGGTGTTTCGCCGCGCTTCGGCAGAATCTTGTTCAGATAATTTGTCATCCTGCCTCCTTTCCCGAAGATGGGAATATGGTGACAACAGGTGCGCAGGGGCGACCGGACGGATCGCCCCTACACACGCCTATCGCCACGAGGGTGTGGACAAAGTTCGCGGATAGGTGTTTTAGCGCTCTGCCAACTGAGCTACCGTCCCCACGTATTGGAGACAGGGAGGACTCGAACCTCCGACCTCTCGATCCCTAATCGATAACCTACTCGCAGCGGCCCACATCTGGCAGGATAGCAGACTTCCTTAGCGTGTCAATAGAGTTCACAAGGGTTCATATGAGCTTTTTGTTATGATTTTGTCTGGGATTGCTGCGCGGGCAAACAAAAACGCCACTTCATAAAGTGGCGTCGTGAGTAAGCATTATGCGGATAAGAGGGTGCATGTGAGGAACACGTTGTTCACCCGAAAGCGTTGAACGTGATAGGAGTCGAACCTACGTTAACCAGATAACTCACACACGACGACCCGCACATCGTGGACAGTCGGGGTGTGCGGATGAGGTGTCGTGATGGGAGTCTGTCGAAGATAACCCATTCACTTCGACCCGCACGATTACAGGATAGTAAAGTTTTTATATTGTGTCAAGAGGGGTCATGTAGGGGCAGAGCAATGTGTAAAAGCCCTCACCCCCGCCCCTCTCCCAGCGGTACTTCGCGTTTGGGAGAGGGGAGTACAGAAGACTCGTCTGGAAGCTCTTCTCCCAAACGTATTCGTCGTTCAGGAGCAGGATTATTCCCCGTCCAGCAAATTCCCCCGCGCCTGCCGCACCGCCTGCTCCCACGGCTTCTTCGCTTGCCCGCTGTAGCCGATCTCGCGCAGCCGCTCCAGTTCCAGCGCTTCCAGCCGTTCGGCAAGTGCGGGCAAATCGGCGGCTGGAATCGGGTGGTCTACCCCGCGCGCATCACGATAGACGTAGCCGATGCCCTTGCACCAGTCGCAATCGCCCTCGCCTTCGTCCAGGTCGCTCACCCAGCCGTAGCCATCACATGACTCGCAGCGCACAATCTCCATTATCACCTCATTCTTACACCGCACATCGAAGTATACCCGCTTCTCGCGCATAAGCCTTTATGCCTGCGCAAGGCATTCCGGCTTATCCTATTAGCAAGCAATAAGAGAATTTGCGGGGATTATCATGCTCTATTTTGGGATCTGGGCGATTTTCTGGGCGATTGTCGGTTCGTTCGGCACGGCGTACATGCACCAGCGCACCGGTCGCGATGTGACGATGGGCGGCATGATCGGGCTGGTGGTCGGCGCGGTCGGCGGCGTCTTTCTGCTGATGCTGCTGTGGCTGTGGATTTACTACGGCAATGCAGGCGGCTGGAGCGTCGGGCGCGCGTATAACTCGCGCAAGTCGTGGCTGCGCTGGTGGGAGTAGAGCAACACATACAGTTGCGCCCTTTCCCGCTTCGGGCAATAATTTCGGTATAGTCCGCACTATGCCAACCACAGAGCATACCTCATGCCGAAGATTTTCGTCAGCTACAGCCGTTCCGACAAAGCGAAAGTCAAGACGCTGATCCCACTGCTGCGTGAAGACTACGGTCTGGATAACGTCTGGTGGGACGAAAACTTTTATGGCGGGCAGGTCTGGTTGGAGGAAATCCTTCAGCAGATCGCGCAGTGCGATGTGTTTGTCTACCTGATGTCGCCGCGTTCGCTCGGTTCGCCGTACTGCCAGGCAGAACTGGAAGAGGCACGCCGCCTGCGCAAGCCGATCCTGCCCGTCAAGCTGCGGCGTGATACGAGCGTGCCGGATATTTTGGCAAAGATGCAGTACATCAACCTTGCCGGGGTAGTCAATCGGGCGACGATTGCACCACTACGACGCTCGATTAACGAACATGCCAGTCATCCGCCGTCCGCACTACCCCCGTTGACGCCGACGCCCGTCTCCATGCCACAGATACCGCCACGCGAACCACGCAACCTGTGGGTGGATTATGGCGTCCAGATTGTGATCGGCATCATCGTCACGGTGATTGGTGGACTAATTTTGGCAATGATGATACAGCAGCTATCGCAAAATGCCGCCGCGACATTGACTACAATTACCACCCCCGACCCGCTGGCACTCGCCCGCATCCCCGTTACCCACAACGCTGATTGGACACCTGTCACACAGGACTTCAACGGCGTGACGATGGTGTTGGTGCCAGCAGGTTGCTTCATGATGGGCAGCAATGACGGGGGCGAGGATGAGCAACCAGTCCATGAGCAGTGTATTGAAGCGCCGTTCTGGATTGACCGAACGGAAGTCACCAACGAAGCATTTGATTCAACGGTGGCAGATTGCACATGGTGGTCGTCTGAAGCAGAGCAACCGCGTATTTGTATCACTTGGTTCGACGCACGCGATTACTGTGCATCACGGGGCGCGCGGTTGCCGACAGAGCGAGAGTGGGAATACGCCGCGAGAGGACCGAACAATCTGATTTATCCCTGGGGGAATACATGGAACGAAAATAACGCTGTCTGGAACGGAAACTCAAACGGAGGTGCAGCGAATGTCGGGAGCCGCCCATCGGCCGCATCGTGGGTTGGGGCGCTGGACATGAGTGGGAATTTGTGGGAGTGGACAAGCACGATCTACGAACCGTATCCTTATGTGGCAACGGACAGGCGTGAGGATGATACAGGATACAGAACAGATATTCGCAGGGTATTGCGGGGCGGCTCGTTCTACGGGTCTACGGACGACCTCCGCGCGCCGACTCGCATCAGGTACTTCCCGATTAACGTGCTCGATGTGATTGGTGTTCGTTACGCCCTCTCTCCCTGAGTGCAGCAAACAAGAACGAGAAACCTATCGTGCGGACGAGGCATCTTGTGGAGCGGACGACGCATGCGTCGTCCCTACAATTGCCATCGGGTCCTGTAGGGACGAGGCATGCCTCGTCCGGATCGTTATGTACAGTTGAATGCAGCCTTACATATGGATGTAACTCATGCACGAACCCACCCCATTACCCCAACGTAAATCGCCGCGCCTCCAAGGCTACGACTACCGCAGCAATGGCGCATATTTCGTCACGATTTGCAGTGCGCAGCGGGAATGGATATTTGGTGAGATCGTAGATGACCACATGAGCCTGAGCGCGATTGGCATCATTGCGACGCGCATGTGGGACGCAATTCCCGACCATTTCCCGCATGTTGAATTAGATGCTTTTGTCGTCATGCCCAACCATGTGCATGGCGTTCTTGTCTTTGCCAGCGAACCTGTAGGGACGAGGCATCCTGTGGAGCGGACGAGGCATGCCTCGTCCCTACAGAACCATCCGACGACTGTAGGGACGACGCATGCGTCGTCCGCTTTAGGTAATTCATCATCCGGCTCTGCCCAATCCCGTGATTCGTCCCTACAAGAACGCGCAAAGGGCGCGCCTTCGGGGTCGTTAGGCGCAGTCATTGGGTCGTACAAATCGGCGGTGACGCGAGTGGTGAACCAGGAATTGGGTCTCCATGCACCCTTGATATGGCAAGAGCGTTATCACGACCACATCATCCGCGACGAAAAGTCTTTGCATATCATTCGCGAATATGTCGTCAATAATCCGATGCGATGGGCGGAAGATACGTTTTTCAGCAGTAAACCCTGATCGAAATAATTGCATCTTGGGGCATGGCGGATGGCTCATAAACACAACACGCGATTTATCAACACAACGGACGACGCATGCGTCGTCCCTACAAACGGCGTGAGACTCTGTACGGACGGCATTCTTGCCGTCCGCGCCATCACCATACAACTCGCCAGACATCCTACCCCGCCCGTCGCCGCGCCACCTCCGGCAGCAGCAGCAGTTGGATCAGCCCGTTCAGCACGACGATCACCGTGCTGCCTTCATGCCCCAGCACGCCCAGCGGCAGCGGTAGGCTGATCACGAACGTGCTGATGATCAGCACCACAATTACCAGCAGCGAGAAGGTGATGTTCTGCCACACCACCCGCCGCGCCTTCTTGCTCATCTGGATCGCATACGGGATCAGTTCCAGGCGGTCGCCCATCAGCACTAGGTCCGCCGTCTCCATCGCCACGTCCGTCCCTGCCGCGCCCATCGCCATGCCGATACTGGCGGTCGCCAACGCTGGGGCGTCATTCACGCCGTCGCCGACCATCGCCACCGCGCCGTACTGCTTTTCGATCTCGCGGATGACCGTCACCTTGTCTGCCGGCATCAGTCCCGCATAGACCTTGTCGACGCCGAGCGCCGCCGCCACTGTATGCGCAACGCGCGGGTTATCGCCCGTCAGCATCGCCACCGTCACGCCCGCTTTGTGCAGCCGTTCGATGACCGCCTTCGCTTCCGCGCGCACCTCGTCCGCCAGCGCGATCATGCCCATCCACGCATCGCCGCGCCGCACCAGCATCACCGTCTTGCCCGCTGTTTCCAGCTCATGGCGCGCCGCCTCCAACGCTGCCGGAAGCCCCTCTCCTTTCGGGAAAAGGGTTTGGGGTGAGGGCATTTCCCCTCGCCCTGAGGGAGAGGGGCTAGGGGTGAGGGTTTCCAACATATACGCGGGGCTGCCAACATGCACCGCCGCCCCATCCACGACCGCGCGCACGCCCCGCCCCATCACCGCTTCGAACTCCGTCGGCTCTGGCACCTCGATGCCGCGCGCGGACGCAGCCGCCACAACCGCCTTCGCCAGCGGGTGTTCGCTGCGCATTTCGGTAGCGGCGGCAATCCGCAGTAGTTCCGTCTCGCTCACATTTTCGGCGGGGATGGCATCCGTCAGCGCGGGCTTGCCTTTGGTCAGCGTGCCCGTCTTGTCAAACGCCACCGCCTTCACCGACGCCAGTGCTTCCAGGTACGCACCGCCCTTGAACAGCACACCGCCACGCGCCGCCGACGCAATCGCCGAGATAAACGACGCAGGCGTACTGATGACCAGCGCGCACGGGCTGGCGACCGTCATCAGCACCATCGCACGGTAGAAATTGCTGGCGAAATCCACGCTGAAGAGCGCAGGGGGAATCACGATGAACAGCGCCACACCCGCCAGAATAAAGATGGCGTAGTACTGCTCGAACTTATCCAGGAAGCGTTCGGTCGGCGCTTTGGTATCCTGCGCCTCTTCCACCATCTTGATCACACGCGCCAGCACTGTGTCATGCGCCGCGCCCGTCGCGCGTACATCCAGCGCGCCCTGCTTGTTGAGCGTGCCTGCGAACACCTTCGCGCCGGGCAACTTATCGACAGGCATCGACTCACCCGTAATCGGCGACTCATCCACCGCTGAGCGTCCGTCCGCAATCACGCCATCGACCGGAATACGTTCGCCCGGCTCAATCAGCACAATGTCGCCGGGGCGAATCGCATCCAGCTTGAGCGTCTGCACCTGCCCGTCGCGGCGCACCTTCGCTTCATTCGGGTACAGCTTCATCAGGCTCTTGATCGCCTGCCGGCTGCGCCCGATGGCGTAGTCTTGCAGCACATTGCTCAGCGAGAACAGGAACAGCAGGATCGCGCCTTCGTGCCACTGGTCAATGCTCGCCGCGCCCAGCGCCGCCAGCACCATCAGCATATCGACATCGACGCGTCGGTCGTTGAACAGGCTTTCGATTGCGCCCTTCGCGCCAAAGAAGCCACCCGCCACATAGCTGGCAATGTTCAGCGCCAGGATCAGCCAATCGGGTGCGCCCGCCTGCTCTGCGATCAGGCTGCCTGCTAACGCCAGCGCGGTGACGACGACCAGGCGCGGTTCGAGCCATGCCTGCGTCTGCCAGCGTGGACGCTGCGGTTGCGATTGTTCGTTTTGGGTGGGGTTGGTCATCGCCACTTGCATATGAATTAACCTTTCGTGACGATCAGTTTCCGAATGCTATAATTTTATTTTAACCGATGTAAAAACTATTTACAATCGCAGTTTATCACATTCTCCACAGACGTTCATCATGTCCTTGAGTACAGCGTGCAAAGTACAGAGAGCAGTGCTAGAATTCCATCATCGTCAAATCAGGAATACAAAATGAAAGTAAAAGATGCTATTCGTCTAATTGATGAAGATGGGTGGTATCTTGTAGCAACCAAAGGTAGCCATCGCCAATATAAGCACGCAGAGAAAAAAGGGCGTGTCACAATTGCAGGAGAATTATCCAAAACACTTCATCCAAAAACACTTGCCAGCGTTCTGAAGCAAGCACAGATCGAGTTAAAGGAAAACGAATAATGCGCTATGCGATTGTGATTGAGGGCGAGCCAGGCGACTATTCCGCCTATGTCCCTGACTTACCAGGATGTGTTGCTGCAGGCGACACGGTTGAAGAAACGACTGAAGAGATACGCGACGCAATCCGTTTTCACATTGAAGGCTTGTTGGAAGACGGTGAGCATGTTCCAGAGCCAAGCGTCATTATTGACTATGTGGAAGCCTGATGGCAAATAAGGACTAACCATTGTGGCGCGAACGATAGACACGGACCTGCTGGTGATCGGCGGCGGCGCAACGGGCGGCGGCATCGCCTGGGATGCAGCGCTGCGCGGGCTGCGGGTGCTGCTGGTCGAAATGGGCGATCTGGCGACAGGCACCAGCGGGCGCTATCACGGCTTGCTGCACAGCGGCGGGCGCTACGCCGTGCGCGACCTCGAAAGCGCGATTGAGTGCATTGACGAGAACTTGCTGCTGCGCAAGATTGTGCCGCAGGCGCTTGAAGACACAGGCGGCTACTTCGTGCTGACGCCAGACGATGACGAGGCGTATGTCGAACCGTGGCTGGCAGCGTGCAAGCAGGCGGGCATCGAAACGCGCGAAATCTCCGTCAGCGCCGCGCGCGAACGCGAACGCATGTTGAACCCAAAGATCAAAGTCGTCTACGAAGTGCCGGACGGAACCTGCGACTCGTGGGATTTGCTGCATGCGCTGCAATCCGGCGCGACGGCAGCAGGCGCTCAGTTCCTCACCTACCACAGAGTCGAGGCACTCCATATGCGCGACGGTCAGATCGTCGGCGCGCGGCTGGCGGACGTGCGCACGGGCGAAACGACCGAAGTCACCTGCGCCGCAGCCGTCAACGCCGCCGGACCCTGGGCAAAGCAGGTCGCGGCGCTGGCGAACTGTCACTTCAACATGCGGCTCAGTCGTGGGGCGATGCTGGCATTCAACATTCGCTGGGTCAACCGTGTCATCAACCGGCTGCGCAAACCGGGCGACGGCGATATCTTTGTGCCCGTCGGCACAGTCAGCGTGACAGGTACAACCTCCGTCAAGACCGACGACCCTGGCGATACCAGCGTTGAAGCGTGGGAAGTCCAGCGCATCCTCAGCGAGACCGAGCCGATGACGCCGGGCATCAGCCGCGCGCGCATCCTGCGGGCATGGGGCGGCGTGCGCCCGTTGTATGATGGCAGCAGCGGCGACGGGCGCGATGTCAAGCGCACATTCACACTGCTCGATCATGCGCAGGATGGCGCAGCGGGCTTCTACTCGATTGTTGGCGGCAAGCTGACAACATTCCGCCTGATGGCAGAGAAGACCCTCGATGTCGTCTGCCAGCGGCTGGGTAACACCGCCCCCTGTGCCACACGGACAACCGTCCTGCCGCATCACGAGCCGGGCAAGCCCAACAGCGCTGCGTCGCATTATCATGAGCTGCGCGGGCGGCTGGGCGCGCTCGAACACGGCGACAACCCCGGCGCGCTGATCTGCGAGTGCGAAATCGTCACCGACCGCCAGATACGCGAGGCGCTCGCCAGCGGCACGGTCAACAATCTTCATGACCTGCGCCGCGACCTGCGCGTCGGCATGGGTCCGTGCCAGGGTGGATTCTGCGCCTACCGTGCGGCGGCAGTGCGTCATGACGCACTCAAGGACAACCCCGCCCACACGCTCGACTTGCTGGGCGATTATGTCGAACGGCGCTTTGGCGGCATGAAGCCGCTGCTCTGGGGGCACAACCTGCGCCAGGTCATGCTCAACGAGCATATTTACGGGCGGATCCTGGGGTTGATGCCGGGTGAAACCCTCACCCTCAGCCCCTCTCCCTCAGGGAGAGAGAAGCAAAACGAAGTCCATATTTCGAGCGCGGCACGGCGGCAAATCAACGCTCCGGCTCCCCTCTCGCAAACGCCGAGTACGGCTGGGGCAGGGGGTGAGAGCGAACCCCGCGTCCTCGTCATCGGGGCGGGGCTCGCGGGATTGACAGCGGCGCTGGCGGCACAAGAAGCGGGCGCGGTTGTCGAGGTTATCGCTCAGGGGCAGGGCGCTCTCACGCTGCATCCCGGTTGGATCGAAACGGGCGATGTAGCAGCACTGGCAGCAGAAGCGACACACCCGTATGCCCACACGAGCGGCGCGCTGGCGGACGGGCTGGCGCTGATCGAGCGGCATATTGGGCTGCACGAGACAGGCGGTTGGGCGCTGACCGGACTGGGAAGACAGCGCTCAGTCGCTTACGGCGCGGGCATTGTGACCACTCCCATCCCGGACGGCGCGCGGCTGCTGATCGTCGGCATCGCAGGCTGGCGTGACTTCTATCCGCAGTTGATCGCCGACAACCTGAACGCACACGGCTTTCACGCACGGGCGCTCCACATCCATATTCCGGATCTCGGCGGAAACTTCGATAACTGGACGATTGACGTGGCGCACTATCTCGACAGCGCCGACGGACAGCGCCATTTGCTCGAGCAGGTCAAGCCGCACATCCGCGATGCGCAGGTGGTCGCGTTTCCAGCAGTGCTGGGCTTTGATCGCGCAACACCGCTCGCGATCGCGCGTGCGCTCGGCATGCCGCTGACTGAAGTCCCAACGCTCACACCGTCCGTGCCAGGGCTGCGGCTGTTCCGCGCACTGCGCTCGGCGCTGCTGGAAGGTGGAACACGCTTCACCATCGGTCCTCGCGTAACCGGACTGATAGTGCAGGATGGACGTGTGACAGGCGCAACTGCCGAGACAAGCGCACTGCGCCCGCGCCGCATCTATGCCGACAGCGTGATCCTGGCAACGGGCGGCATTTACGGCGGCGGGCTGGAAAGCGATTATCAGGGCAAGATCGTCGAAGTCGTCGCCGGCATCCCGCTTACCGACGTGCCGCCGCTGGATGCCTGGTTCGAGCAGCCGTTCACCAGCGGCGCTGCGCAACCGATTCACGCCGTCGGCGTGCGCACGGACGCGCACCTGCGCCCACTCAACGAGGACGGATTACCAGTTGCGCCGAATTTGTTCGCTTGCGGACGGCTGCTGGCGGGTGCCCAGCCCATCGCGACGGGCTGCACCGAAGGCGTAGACATCGCAAGCGGCATGATGGCGGGGCAGCAGGCAGTCACGGCGGAAATGAGAGTCGCCAGCAGATGAAAGCACATCCTGAAGGCTGGTGACAGCTCTGTGCCTAAACCCGCTCCGCGATGACGACCACGCGCACGCGGTAGAAATCGAGCAGAAAGTCGTACTCGTCGCAAGTGATCAGCGTCAGGCGGTCGGTGGTGGTCGGTTCCAGTACACTCAGGTCCGTAGGATCGACGCGCTGCACCGCCGTGACGCGGTACTCGTAGACGGTGTTGTTGTGTTCAACGTGGATCGGGTCGCTGTAGTTTAACTGCTGGATGTAAGCGAAGATGCCGCGTGAACCATCGCGCAGTTCGGAATGTCCCGCCAAGCCGATATTGCCCGGCATTCCCAGACTCGCCGTCCCCTGCAAATGACCAACGCTTGCGCCGATATTCGCCACATCCCATGTGCCTTCGCGGATGTAGACATCAATGATCGGCGCAACAACGCCGGCGTTTGGCAGTTCCAGCCGTGCACGGGCAATAGGCGACGCGCTCGTCGCTGCCGTCGGGGTTGGCGCGTCCGTCGGTTGTGCGGTGGCAAGTGACGGGGCAAGCGGCAGTGTCTCCAGCGCAGGTGTAGGCGGGGACTGCCACAGACTGAAGAACAAGAAGCCGCCGCCCAGCAAAATACCAAGCACGATAGGGAGCAAAAGCGTCGGTCGGTTGCGTCGCTGATGGTACATAGGTTGGCACAATCAATTGCAGATGAAAGTCACGTCCATCATATAACGAAACGAAAAAGCTTATTCAAGGGAATAGAGACAAAGAGGATAGAAAATGTATACCTTTCTCTAACCTCTTCATCTCCAGCCGCTTGAATAAACGCTCTTAACGTGCGTATTCGACGGCGCGCGTCTCGCGGATCACCTGCACCTTGATCTGACCGGGATACTGCATTGTCTCCTCGATCTTCTTGGCGATGTCGCGCGAAAGTTGCAGCGCGCCCAGGTCGTCCATCGCGTCCGGGCGCACGATGATGCGCACCTCGCGCCCGGCTTGCAGCGCGTAGCTCTGCTCCACGCCGTCAAAGCTGTTGGCGATCTCTTCCAGCGTGCGGACGCGGCGCACATAAGCGTCCAGACTTTCGCGCCGCGCGCCAGGACGCGCCCCGCTGATGGCGTCTGCCGCCTCCACGATATACGCTTCGACACATTCCTGCTCGACTTCGTGGTGATGTGCGGCGATGCAGTTGACAATCTTGGCGTTGACGCCGTAGCGCTTGCAGAACTCGGCGCCGATCAGCGCGTGAGTGCCTTCGACTTCGTGGTCAATCGCTTTGCCCAGGTCGTGCAGCAGTCCGCCCGCTTTGGCGATCTGTACATCCGCGCCCAGTTCGGCAGCGATCATGCCGGCGATGTGCGCGGTTTCGATGGCATGACCGTGCATATTCTGCCCGTAGCTGTAGCGGAACTTGAGCCGACCGAGCAGCTTGATGATCTCGGGATGCAGCCCGGCGATCCCTGCCTGATATGCAGCCGCCTCGCCTTCCTGACGGATGCTGAGTTCGACTTCGGCTTTAGCATCTTCCACCAGCTTTTCGATGCGCGCCGGATGAATACGCCCATCGACCACCAGCTTTGCCATCGCGCGCTTGGCAACTTCACGCCGCACCGGGTCAAAACTGCTGATGGTGATCGCTTCCGGCGTGTCATCCACGACGACATCCACGCCCGTCGCCAGCTCGAACGAGCGAATGTTGCGCCCGCTGCGCCCAATGATGCGCCCCTTCATTTCGTCGCTCGGCAGCGGCACAACACTGACCGAAATTTCGCTGACATGCTCGCTGGCGAGCCGCTGCACCGCCAGCGAAATCACCTCACGGGCGCGGGTATCCGCCTCTTCGCGCGCTTCCGCCTCGATCTGCCGCGTCACACGCGCCATATCGTTGCGCGCGTCCTGCTCAGCAATCTTGATCAGTTCCGCTCGCGCTTCTTCAATCGTCAACTGGGCGATGCGTTGCAGTTCCGCTGCGCGTTCTTCCTGCGCCTTCTGCAATTCCGCGCGCTGGCGATCCAGCACGCTCTGCCGTTTGTTCAAATTCTGGTCGCGCTGCTCGGCGCGTGTCATGCGATTATCAACATCTTCGCGCCGCTTTTGCAGCCGTTCATCTTCCTTATCGAGTTCGCGGCGGCGGCGCAGCGCCAGCTCGTTTGCTTCGTCAATCGTCACCTTCGCCTTTTCTTCCGCCTTGCGCAGCGTTTGTTCGGCTTCCAGGTTTGCCTGGTCGGTGATCGTCTTTGCTTCCGCTTCCGCCAGCAGTCGGCGGCTGCGTCCCTGCGAATTTTGATACTGTGTCAATCCAACCACGCCGATGATCGCCCCCACGATCAACCCAACCAGCGCGAGGATAATGGCAAGTGGGTCCATGTCATCTTGCGGCGTGCGTCCGTTGCCGAACGCGCCGCATGCCTCCTTTCATTCAGCCTGTCCAGATTTAGTCATCGCCATCGGGCAGGATCAGGTCGTGCGCCGCCTCCTCGCCATCCGCGAAATAATCGCCTTGTGCTTCAAGCGTTTCGATCAACCGTTGAATCGCCACCTTTGCCACGCCATACGTAAAGCCGCGCCGTTGCAAAAACGGCAGCAGTTTGTCACGAAATGTGCGCGGCGTGCTGCCACGCAGCCGACGCACCTGGCTTTCAGCGGCTTTGTACGCCGCGTCGTCCGGCACAAGGTCTGCCAGCGCCTCGTCAATAATGGCGTCTGGCACCCCTTTCTGGCGCAGTTCGTAGCGCAGCGCACGTGGGCTAAGCGGCTTGAAAGCGTTGCGTTCGCGCACCCAGAAATCGGCAAAGGCACGGTCATCGAGATAGCCGAGCGTTTCCAGGCGTGCCATCGCCTGTTCGATAACAGCATCATCGACACCCTTTTGCGCGAGGTTCTGGCGCACTTCGTGGGCACTGCGCGGGCGATACGAAAGGAACCCTGCCGCCCGGTCCACCGCGCGTTGGAAGTCATCCTGCGCCTGCAACGCCTCGACATCCTGCTCCGTGAGCGTTTGCCCTTTGCGCAGTTTCGCCGCTTCGTCCAGCGGTAACGCGAAGGCATATTCTTCATCGAGATAAACGTTGACGCGCTGCTTATTGCGCTTTTGCACTTCCAATGCCGTGATCGTGCCGCTGGGCATTGTCGCACTCCTGCATCCTGCAAACAAAACAGCCGTGATCCACCGAACGAATCACGGCTGTTCGCACCATTGCATAACGAAATGACTATGTGCTGCAAAGCAGCTTGTCAGCGGTATCCGCCACACCCTGCCACAATGTAAAGCTTTTCACGCAAGGTGCGGTATTTGCTTGTCACAAGCCCTGTCACTTATTTCGCTGCTGCCTACCAATAACCGGAAACGAAAGTCTCTGGCAGTAAACGAAAGCTCTAGCACGCACATATCACATCCGCCGAACGGCGGGTCCAGTTTCAATCTGTCGTTATGCACCGCGTAACGACCGCAAGTCGTTCAGGTGAGTAATTCATCATATGTAATTACTCATAATCACTATTATGCCCTGATTTCATGATTTGCACAACCTGTCAGTTTTTCGCACAGGCTGCATGAAATTGCGCCGTTGCGATTGCTCACCGAATGCTCGTACAATCTGGTTTGAGTCAATGGCGCGGACAGGCAAGGTTGATGATTGCAGCGAACAAACGGGTGCTGGTCACGGGCGGCGGCACATTCCTGGGCGATAACATTGCGGCGGCGCTGCTGGCGGAAGGCGCAGACGTGACGCTGCTGGTGCGCCCCGGCGCGGAAGATCGACTCGGTGTGCTGGCGCAGCGCACGCGCTGGTGGACAGCAGACGTGTGGAATCCCGCCAGCCTGAAGGGGCGCGCACGCGGGCAGCAGGTCGTCATCCACACAGTCGGCGGCATGAACGCAGACCCGGCGCAGGGACTTACCCACCACTACCTGAACTTCATCTCGGCGCGCAACGTCGCTAACCTGTGCGTCAGCAGCGGTGTGCCACATCTGGTGCTGATGAGCGCTGCCCGTGCGCCCTGGGTCAGCGGCGGTTA
>JANRJX010000077.1:0-9356 GCA_033763755.1 Chloroflexota bacterium | reverse complement strand
ATAGGACAGTATGCGCCAATCTTTACGTTGCCAACCCTCAGTGGAGATACTATCACACTCTCTGATCTTAGAGGGCAAGCTGTGCTTATCAACTTCTGGGCAAGTTGGTGCCCGCCTTGTCGCGCGGAAATGCCTTTGCTTGTAACTGCATATGAACGTTATGCGAGCGATGGACTCGTAATTCTCGGTCTTAATGTCACTGAGCAAGATAGTCTGGAAGCGATCAATACATTCGTTGAAGAGTTTGCAGTTCCGTTTCCTATTCTGCTGGATGAACCAGGGCATGTAAGCAATGACTCATATGGGTTAGTCGGCTTACCAATGAACGTATTTCTGGATCGAGAGGGCATTGTCAGACGTTTGGTTTTTGGTGCACTCAGTCCTGATGAAATCGATACATACATTTCGGAGATATTGAACTCAGCGGAGGTAAACTCATGAGTAACTCTACTGATAACCTCCACCAAACGAGTACTCAAACGAATGAAACTTCCTCCACGGCAAGGACGCTTGTTATCCCAAGGGCTTATATCACAAATGTTGTCATTGCGGTTGCCTTCTTTGCTCTCGGTGTGGCAACTGCAGGTTTTGTATTGAGCAACTCAGCACGCTCGGTCGAACAGATTATCAATCAAGCGGTTGCCGTCGCAGTCAATGAGAGTGCTGGGGGGCAGGGTAGCCCGTCTGCTGCAAACATCGAGAGCCCAGGTACTCGACTTGAAGTTAGCGTTGACGATGACCCTTCAAACGGACCATTGGATGCACCGATAACAATTGTGGAGTTTAGTGACTTTAACTGCCCATACTGCGCTCGATTTCGCCGCGATACTTTACCATTGATCCTTGAAAACTATGGTGATCAGGTTCGATTTGTTTACCGAGACTTCGCGATTTTAGGACCATCATCAATCGATGCCGCTATTGCAAGTGAATGTGCCGATGAGCAATCCGCATTCTGGACTTACCATGACTTACTTTTCGAAAACCAGCGCAACTTCAGTCGAGAAATGCTGGTGGGCTACGCTCAACAGATAGATCTCAGACTAGAAGAGTTTTCGGGTTGCCTGGACGATCCTCAAAGAAGGAACGAGGTAATCGCGGACACTGAGGAAGCACAACGTTTAGGAGCCACCGGCACACCTACTTTCTTCATCAACGGTCGTCCATTAGTTGGCGCACAGCCCTTTGAGGTCTTTGCAAGCATTATTGATGAGGAGTTGGCTGCCCTAACCGCTCCCAATCGCTGAACACAGAAGCGCAGATATTCAATCAGCGCAGTGCCTTGCGCTTCATTTGACTGTCAATATATTGTTGAGGAATCGGCATGAGTCAAAAATTCACCCCGCCAAAACACAAAAGAAACACAGATCTCCAATCCCGTGGGTGTTTGGGCATTGTGATTAGTTTTGAACGCCTATTCTTTGGTGGGATCGTTCTATTCATTGTCGGCGCTTTCGTGGTGCTTGCGTTCAACGCCTGGCAAAATCGCATTGTTTCGATCGATGGTCTTTCACGTCGAGTCGGTTTACTCCGCAGCCACGAAGACAATGTTGGTTATGAGACTGGCGAGTTACCACCGATGGGTGGGGTTCACAACCAGGTCTGGCAAAACTGCGGTGTCTACGAAACGCCGATTCGCAACGATCTAGCCGTACATTCGTTGGAGCACGGCGCTGTCTGGATTACCTATCATCCGGAACTGCCACTAGAACAAGTAGAGAAATTACGCGAAATCACACGCGGCGGAAGCCATCGCCTATTAAGTCCTTTTCCTGGCTTGGCAAGCCCCGTGGTAGTAACGGCATGGGGATATCAAGTGGAATTAGAGAACGCTGATGACAGCCGTCTGATTGATTTTATCAATAACTACGAGCAAGGCACTGGGTCGCCGGAGCCTGGAGCACTTTGTTCTGGTGGAATAGGCGAACCATTAAATTGAGTGGGCAAAGGATACGCCATTCACTGCAGTCATCCGCATGATGGGCAGCTCGTAGCAAGTTAAGCAGGCAAGTAAATGGAAACTGACAAACGCAACCTACCAAAATCTCGCAACGCTCGTCAGCGTCACGAAGTGCGTCAGCAGCAGGCAACTCAGAAACTGAGACTGCACTCTCGCCATGCGATTCGCGCAGCGATTGCCCCAACTTTTTTAGGCTGGGCTCGGTCGTTGCTCACGCATTGGAAACCATCGCTATTGCCGCATGGAAGAGTCATCATAATCGGGTTCATGCTATTGCTAGCAGTTGCTTTTGGAATACATATCGTATCTGGAGGTATCTTCCTAAATGTATGGTCAATGGGAATTTCACTCGGGGGCTTATCCATAGACGAAGCCACCACTCGCCTGGTGGAAACCTGGCACGATGGCTATCAGATTGGCATTGCAGACGGCGATCTCGTACAGGCGGTTGCTCCGTCACAGTTGGGACTTCGACTGGACGCGCGCAGAACTGCCGAAGCAGCACGCGCTGTCGCTCTGGCAGGTATTCCTTTTGGATACGATATTCAACCCATTGTAAGCTTGGACACGCAAGTGGCTTCAGATTATCTTGAAGCCCTAGCGCCAGAGTTGGCTATTCGACCTTACAACGCCGGTTACGACTGGGAGGGGGCTGAGTTTGTGAGTCTTCCGGGGAAAACAGGTCGCGAGCTAGACATCGAGCGAACACTAGCGCAACTTTCAGAAGATTTCGCCTCCGTTGTCAGTCGTCAGCGGATCGAACTTGTTTTCCGCACCCTGGCTCCAGAAGTTGCCGATCCAAGTCGTTATTTCGAGGCAGCACATTTGCTGGCAGCACAGCCCTTTTCAATAAGCGCATACGACCCATACACCAATGAAACAATCAACTGGACTATTCCCATAGAGGATTTTGTCGATTGGCTGGAAGCGGAGATAGATGGGCTTGGTATTCGAGAAGCGGAGATCGAGCTATTCCTCGATAGCCAAAGCAGAAGCATGAACCTCGATAACGAAAATCGGTATCTTGACAACGTGGAAAGCCTCGAACGCATTAAATTTGCGGTGCGTAGTACACAGTCTTTTGCGCCTTTGCGTATACGCTACCGTGCAACCACATACGTGGTGGTTGCCGGAGACACCGGTTATCGCATAGCTCGAAAAACAGGGATTCCTTTCAGTCAGATTGAGCAGGCAAATCCTCAAGTCGATCTGAGCGTGTTATCTCCCGGAGATGTTGTCAATCTACCTTCAAGAGACGTCACGGTGCCGCTAGAGCCAATAGCTTCGAAACGCATCCTGGTGAATCTGGACACTCAGTGGCTGCGCGCATTTGAAAATGGCGTGGAGATGTTTAGTTGGGCGATCTCATCGGGAATTGAAAGCGCCCCAACCACTCCTGGTATTTTTCAGATTCTGAGCCATGAAAATCCTGCCTACGGAAGTAGCTATCTCTTGTGCGATGGTTCCGGATGTGGGCAATGGGAAATGGAATGGTTCATGGGCATCTATGAAGTAGTGCCAGGTCTCATGAATGGATTCCACGGGTCGGTTCTTCTACCAGATAACAGTCTTCTGGGAGATGGAAACGTTGGTGTACCTTATACTTTAGGCTGTGTGATGTCCCGTAGTGTCGATGCACAGCTCCTATATGATTGGGCAGAGGAAGGCACCATCGTTGAGATTATCTCTAGCGAGTTTGAACCACAAAGTGATCTTGGTAGATTGATGCTCAACAGCTAACTTTGCTGAGGCTTTCGTCTTGCATAGAGGCAGAGTGTTCCAAAAATAGTCAAATACTGGTGCACCATGATTACTTCTTCCAAGCCAGCCTGCTTTAAGAATGACGGCAAGAGTCCTTTGACGTTATCTGATGTCGTCGAAAAGCCATCGAGAATTTGTACCAGAAAGAAAAGTGTCCGCATTGCCGGGTTTGCGGCTTTGCCCCAGTCGGCCAGGTGAAATTGACCACCTGGGCGCAAAATACGGAACACTTCGTTGAGGGTACGAAGCTTATTTTCTCGTGAGAGATGATGAAACAGAAGACTTGAAAATACATGGTCAAAGCTGCTTTCTGCATAGGGTAAATCATGGACGAAGCCGTAATCGAGGCTTATGTCGATTCCGGTTTGCTTTGCTTTCAGCCGCGCAATTGCAAGTATCTTTTCATCGCCGTCAATGCCAACAACCTCGGCATTGGCTTGTGCCTGCTTAATCAAAAGCGTTAGTGTGGCTGTGCCAGAGCCAAGGTCAAGTACACTCTGCCCAGGTTGAAGCGAAGCAGTATTGTGGTCTACCCCAAGTTTAGTGAGTAACAGTCGCTCAGGCGGCGCGGCTGACCCGACGGGCATGGTCGACACTTGAATGGAGCCGCCGACGGTTGTAGAAAACCTCGATGTAGTCGAACAAGTCCATGTGAGCGAGCTGTGTGCAATAGAACCTAACTCTCTAATTGTTGGGCACTCTCATCTACAACCCCCAACTCTGCCTGCTTTGCCGTTTTGGTCTTTGTCCGTGAAAAGCTCCACCGCTTGTGCATGTCGGTGCAACTCACTTCGCACTCTCGCACGCCACCCCGCCCCTCTAAAGCTGCAAGCAGCTTCGGCTACGGTTTTGCCTCTGGCTTGCGCCGTTTCTCTCATGGCAAAACCGTGCCGCCCTGCGGGTAGAGAGCGGGGTCGCCCCGGCGTGCGGTTGAGGTGCGTAGTTGCACCTTAACAAATGCACATGCGGGGTATCGACCTCACGGATGACTGGAAGGCCGCGCTCGCTCGAAAGGGCAGCGCTGTAAATCCTGCCCAACGCCACTGCGCGTTGACGGTCTCCTGCAGGGGGTCGCGCTGGCTCGCAGTGCCAAACGTCCCTGACCAATTCGAGTCAGATGACGCTGAACGTCGTGGATGGGGCTGTGAGAGATAAGAAGCAGCCTGCCGGAACGGTCAACAGTTCGAGGTGATCGCCCACGCGATCCCGGACTGCATCCAGGCATAACTCAGTGTTGATGGGCGATGGAACAACTGCATACAACTTTTCAGAGAGGGGCGAGAGCCTCTCTCTTTTGTTTGTACACGGATTGATTTTTCTGGATTGACGAGGTGATGTATGGCAACAGAAACACGGGTGATGATCGCAGGTTCGCGCTATGCCACGCGGGCGGCACTGGACTATGCACGGCGGGTGGTGCGGCGCGTGCATCAGCTCGGCTGGACGGTGCTGGTTGGGGACAATCCGAAGGGCGTGGATATGGCGGTGGTGGACGAGTGTCGACGGCTCAAGGCGAAGATAATCGTCGTCGGACTGACCGAGTATCCGCGCAACGGCGGCTGCACGCATGGGCAGTACATCCGCTTCGAGCGTGGGGTGTATCGCACAGCAGGCGGCGGCATGTTCGACCGCCATCACGAGCGCGACCGCTATCTGGTCGATCAGTGTAACCGGGCAGTATTCATCTGGAACAGCGACAGTCGCGGCACGAAGGCGGGCTATGACTACGCACTGCGGCGGGGCAAGCAAGCACATCTGGCGACATTCGAGGTGGTGCGACATGGCTAGCCGGGTGTTGCGAGCCGTCGGACAGGAATACGTCGGTGAACTGACCGGCAGCATCACGGGTGATGTCCACTGCTACGGCTACGCCATCCATGAGGGCATCTGCATCTACGTGTCGATGGGTGGTCCGCGCATGGCGGTTGAGGCAATCCGAGCCAAGTTATCGAAGGGCGATATCGTGTCGTGCGCGCCATGGGATGCGCCGTCGGTCGAACTGACGGCGGGCGAAGGCAACAGCGGGATGTATCACGCCTATCTGACCAACATCCCGGAGGCGAAGTTCACGTCGCTGAACCTGGTGCATGAGTGGGCAGTTGCCCCGAACTACAGCGGTGCGGCGACGACCTTCCTCTTCCGCACGGACGACGTACAAGCGACGGCGAAGCTGAAGTATCACGTCACCGAGCTGGTCAAGGTGCCGGTGTTCGACGCTTGGGCGGACTACCTCTACACCGCCGGGCAGACCGCCGGACTCGTCCGCCAGACCCGCAGCGTAGGCGCGATTGACCTACTCACGGTCGATCTGGATGCGACGGCGTGGACGCGAGTCATCACCACTGGACTGGAACGCGGCAAGATTATCTTCCAGTAACTTCATCATCGAATCGGGTCTTATTCCGCCGCCTCAGTGCGGCATTTTCGATTCCAGAAAGGGACGATCATGGCACGCGCTGAGTCCAAGATGGTCATGGGCTACCTGCCCATCGAGGAGCGCCACTACCCGGCGCTCCTGTCGTTAGTGCAGACCGCCATACCGGGGCATCGTCTGCTCGATCCGTTCGCGGGTGAAGGCGCGTTCCTAGAAGCGGCGGCGCAGGCGTGGAACCTGACACCCTATGCTAACGAGCTGGATGGCGAACGGGCGGCTGCGTGCATCGGACGCTTTGGGGCAAAGCAGGCAGTGCGCTGCGATGTCGAACGATTGCTGGCATCCAACAACGCTTTCAGCGCCGCTTGGCTCAATCCGCCGTATGACCATGATCCACTGCTCAAGGACAGCAAGCGCGTGGAGTTTGCCTATCTCCGCCATGCCTGGAAGTGGTTACAAGACGGTGGGTTGGCGCTCTGGTGTATCTATGGACACCATATCACGGAAGATGCGGCCCTGTTCCTCGCGCGCCACAGCCGCGCGGTCGATATCTGGGCGCTGCCAGGGAAGCACCTCGGTGAGTATGACCAGGTGGTCGTCGCGGCGATCAAGGGCGATAACCCGCATCCAGAACCGCTCTACAACGCAATCCTGGCGCAGAAAGCAGCGCCGCGTCCGCTGGTGGTGCAGTCCGAACCCGTCTACAAGCTGCCTCCGCTCCCCACTGTCAGCCGCTTCGTCTTCGCACCCGACGTGATTGATCCAGAACAGGGGCTGCGGCTTATTCAAGAAGGCGGGGCGTGGAAGTCCAATGGCTTTCAGGCACTGCTCGATGTTCCACCGCCACTGGCACAGATTCAGCCAGTGGTCGCGCCGCGTCCGGGGCATCTGGCGCTGGTGCTGGCGGCAGGCGTCGCCAATGGTGCGGTGCTGGACACTGAGGCACATGGACGGGTTGCCATCCGGGGCAAGACGGTGTATGTCGAGCAAATCGCCCGCGTTGAGGTGGAAGCTGCACCCGGCGACCCGGATCGGCAGGTCAAGAAGACCACCGTCCGTCTCAAGCCGACGACCACCCTCACACTGCTGTCCGCGTGCGGCGAAGTCACCGAGATGGAAGGCGATGAGGCGCTCTTGAGCTTCATCACCGCCAATAAGCGGGCGCTGGCGAGCTACCTCAACGCGAAGTTCGACCCCCTCTATCGCTTCGACTTCGCCGGGTTGGGACGCTTCCTCGACCGCATCAAATTGAAGGGCAAACACGCCCTCTACGGCGCACAGAAGCACGTCATCGGTGCAGTCGTGCGCGGTTTTCAGCAGCGCGACAGCATCCTGCTGGTGGGTTCGATGGGTACGGGCAAAACGGCGATGGGCGGCACGGCAGCGATTGCGATTGCCTCCGGTGTGGTCGAGGCGCTGCGCGGGCAGGTGCGCGATGACCAGGTGGTGCTGGTGGTCGCGCCGCCGCACCTGATCGAGAAGTGGAAACGTGAGCTGCACAGCATCAGCCCGAACATCGTCACACGCCGTCTGGATCGACATGAGGACATCAAAGCCTTCATGGACGAGGCAGCGCGGCTCGGTCCCAGTATCGCCAAGATCGGTCTCATCAAGCGTGACATGACCAAGTTGGGCGCGGGACGCGAGGCGGCGGTTGTGTGGCGGAATGAGCCAACCACGTTATGGGCTTCTGGCGCGCCGACGCCCTGGGGTTACGAGGGCCGATCACGGATCGTCAAACAGCGGGTGCCGAAGTGTCCGACCTGCGGCTGCACGGTCATGCAGGAGAAGAAAGGCGCGACCGTTCCAGCGAGTGAGTCATGGCTCTCCGGTGGCAAGCGCATCTGCGCGGTCTGCCAGTCCCCGCTGTGGCAACAGGCACGCGATAGCGGCTCGCGTCCGAAGGCGGGCGAGAAATTCGCATCGAAGAACCCGCGCTATCGACTGGACGAATATCTCAAGCGGGTCTACCCCGACCGGGTGTTTCTGCTGGTGTGGGATGAAGTGCATGAGGCGCAGCATGGCGACACTGGCAATGGCGAAGCCTTTGGGCGGATGGCAGGTGTGGCGCGCAAGGTGCTGGCGATGACCGGCACGCCCTTCAATGGGCGAGCGAGCAGCCTGTTCAATCTCGAATACCATCTCAATCCCCGTGTGTGTAAGACCTACAACTGGGGTGGAGCTTCCCGTCTGAGCCGCAAAGCACGCGGGGGCGACTGGCAAGTCATTGCGGATGATCCGGGCAAGCAGCGCGGACGCGCCGAGTCGCGCTGGGTCGAGGCGATGGGCGTGCGTGAGCAGGTCATCGAGGAGCGTCCGAGCTACGACCGCGACACGGGCGCGTACACGGGGACATCCACTTACGAACGCCCTTATGAAGAAGCGCCCGGAATCTCGCCGCTGTTAGTCGCTGAAGTGTTGGATCATGCCATTTTCTTCAGTCTAGGCGATCTGGGTAAGTGGCTGCCGCAGTTCGAGGAGATCGCGCTGCCCGTTGAGTTGGACTCTGATGTCTACGGGCAATATGACAGCACACGGCAACGGCTCAAAGACTACCTCATTCAGCGCCGTTGGGAGGGTGATGCGACATTTCGTGGGGCGTACCTCCAATGGGCGATGGGCTGGGTCAACACGTCGTTCCGACCGTATGAAGTGGTTCACAACCTCAAGCATCCAGTCACAGGCGAGAAGCTGGCGCACACCGTCGCCACGCTCCCGTCATTCGGCGAGCATCGTATCTACGCCAAAGAGCAAGCGCTCATCAACCTGGTGCGTGACGAACTGGCGGCAGGACGACCGTGTGTGGTCTACCTGCGTCAGACCAGCATCCGTGACATCCAACCACGCATCGAGGCACTCCTGCGGGAGCATGTACCCGACGCACAACCCTACATCCTCAAGAACACGATTGCGGCTGAACGACGCGAGGCGGTCATTGAAGCGGAACTGGCGAAGGGCATGAACGTCCTGATCTGCAACCCGGAGCTGGTCAAGACGGGGTTGGACTTGCTGTTTGCACCGACGCTCATCTTCTACGAGATCGTCTTCAACCTCGGGACGCAAATGCAGGCAGCGGCGCGGTCGTACCGCCTGAACCAGACGCACGCGCATTGTAAGGTCGTCTACCTCTACGCCGAAGGCACGATGGAGCAGACCGCCGTCCAGCTCATGAGCCGCAAGCAGCGCGCCGCCAAATTGCTTACAGGCGATGTGGGGCTGACCGGGTTAGATGCCCTGACCGAGGGCGAAGGCGGTTTTGAG
>JANRJX010000076.1:0-1770 GCA_033763755.1 Chloroflexota bacterium | reverse complement strand
TGGGACGGATATCGCGATGGAGGCGAGCGATGTGACGCTGGTGAGCGGCGATCTGCTCGGCGTGGCGCGGGCTTACGCGCTCAGCCGGGCGACCATGCGGACGATCCGGCAGAACCTGTTCTGGGCGTTCATCTACAACATCATCCTGATCCCCGTGGCGATGGCGGGGCTGCTGGTGCCCATGCTGGCCGCTGGCGCGATGGCCACCAGCAGCGTGTTTGTGGTTCTAAACTCCCTCCGTCTCGGAAAGCCATCGTCTCTGCAACTGATGAATCGCGAGTTAGGTACATCTCATACGTCTCGCCATCTTCAAGCTGACCCGTCTGCGGGACTGCAAAGTGCTGACCGCGCAGCAAAATAATCCGGCGGCGAATCGCCTGCCAGCTTCGGTAGGGCAATGCAGCAGCAATCTCAAGCTGTGTTGCCCCTGCTGTTAACAGCTCATCCAATTTGTTCATCTCTGCTTCTAGCCAGCGTGAGCTACCCGTGTGCCGCTGGCTCTTTTCCTTCCTTTCCAGCCGTTCAAGATAGGCTGCATACGTCTCTTTATCACGGATCAGTTTGGGTGCAACACAAAAGGATCGCTCGCCAGTAATTTCGCGAACCTTGATGCGGATTGCACACCAGTTCCGGTCGGGAAGCGCCTGCGCGATTTCAACCTGTGTCGCGTTCCGCTTCAGCAGTTCGGTCAGGCACTCAATTTCGGTGGGTGTCCACAGCGTCCATTTGTCCGAGCGATAGGGAAGCACAAACGTGTCGGTGCTGTCGTCGCGCCACTGGATTTCCACATCTGCAACCCGGTGCTTGCCAGTCGGCGTAACCACAATGCGAACGATGAACGCATGCGCGACCGTGCGCTGATCCTTCAAACTCATTAGATGCCAGTTCGCCAACACATTCTCAGCTTGTTTTGCCAAGTGCATCAACGCTTCTTGGCGCTGTACGCGGCGCTCTAACGCATCCAATTTCTGGCGTAAGCGTCCCTGTTCAGCCTCGAACTTATGGAATTCGTGTTCCATCGCTTGGGACAGCGTCGGGCTTTGAATATACGACATGTTGGTGATGAGCGCTTGCATCCGCTGTGAAACGGTGTTCAACTGAGTCGTCAGAACACGGCGTTCAGCCTCAAAATCATCAGCCGCACCCTCTAGAACCTTCGCCCATACATCGGGATCGAAGGTCGAGCGCAGCTTGCTGAACATCATCTCGGTCAGCACTTGGTCGAAGTAGTCGCACCGTCGCGACCAGATCGTGTGCTGGTTGGTGGCGAGGTCATTACGCTTGGTCGTGTAAGCATACGCCTTCATGCCCGGACTCCAAGCGGCAGTAGCCTGCCGCCATTCCCCGTCGTAGTATGTGCCGATCAAGCCCTTGAAAATGGGCTTCGCGCCTTCCCGATCTTCTTTCGACCGTTCGCGGTAGAAGGGAGGTGTGTAATCCGGGTTCTCCGCTCCTGTGATCGTATACGGCGACAGGTAGTTGAATGCCCGGTAGAACAGTTCCTCCGAGACAACCGGAGGGTGGTTATTCTACTGCACAATGCGATCTCGGAACATCCAATGCCCAATATAGACGACGTTGGTCATCATGTTGACCATCGCCATTCGGCTCGGCGTGTAGAAGCCTCCGCGCTTGAGCATTCGCATCGGCTTGGCGCAGATATAGCCCGGCGGCACAAGGCGCTGAAACTCAGGATCGTCGAAATCGGGAAAGTGCGGACCATGTTCGTAAACGTGCGCCAGCGTCTTGCGCATATTGCCGCCAAAGCGG
>JANRJX010000075.1:0-146310 GCA_033763755.1 Chloroflexota bacterium | reverse complement strand
GCCACCCTCTGGCTAATTCCCACTCAATGTATCCGGCGGCGCGACCGTCAGCACAAACGTTGCTGTTCCCGTTGCGCCCGCGCTATCGAATGCCTGCACAGTGAATGTATAGCTGCCTTCGGTTGTCGGCATACCGCTGATCACGCCCGTCGCGCCATCCATCATCATGCCCGGTGGCAGCATACCACCCGTGATGAGGTAGGTGTATGCGCCATTGCCACCCTGCGCCCCGATGACTGCCTGGTAACCTGTGTTGACATAGGCGATGGGCAGCGACGAGGGTGTGAGCGTCAACGAGGGGATCGTGGACGGATTGATAACCAGGCTGTACATCTGCGATGCGACCGTTCCGGCTGCGTCCACCACTTGCAGTGTGAACATCGCGCCGCCGTGCTGCGTCGGAATCCCGCTAAGGACACCCGTCATGCTGAGGCTCAAGCCCAGCGGCAGCACCCCACGCTGCACGCTGAAGGTGTACGGCGGTCGCCCGCCCATCGCGTCGATGGTCTGGCTGTAGGTCATGCCGACCGCGCCGTTGGGCAGCGAAAGCGTCGTTAACGCGAGCGGCAGGGGTATGGGCGTGACAGTGGGAGTTACAGACGGCGACGGCAATGCTGTGGATGTCGCGGTAGGGGTAGCAGTAGCGGTTGGGGTCAGGCTTGGCATCGCCGTCAGCGTCGCGGGATTCGGTGTCCATGTCGGCACCGGGTCTGCTTGTACCACCAGGGTATAGGAGCGCGACGCATTGACCGATCCCGTCACTTGTACCGTAAATTCGTATGAACCCAACGTTGTCGGAACACCGGACAGGAGTCCACTTGTTGACAGGGTAATCCCAGGTGGTAGCTGCCCAATGGCAATGCTAAATGTCGGCACAGAGACTTTATCGTTTCCACCCCCGCCACCACCACCACCAAATGGCGGAGGCATGACGCTCAACTGTTGCGAATACGTAACATCGACTTGTGCATTGGGGAGAGTGTCCGGCACAAGATACGGCGTCGTCGGAGTCGAGGTGGGCGTAGAGGTCGCTGTTGCTGTTGGCGTTGCGGGCGTCAACGTGCCAATGGTTGGGGTACTACATTGCGAGAACTCGGACGTGTTGCCTTCGGAGTCGGTTGCGGTTGCTGTCAGAATAGGCTTGCCGATAATGGGCGTATAAACGAACGTAGCGATTACAAAGCCCGTACTGTCGGTATCCACAGTGGTCGCACCCAGGTAGACCTCGCCTTCGCCGTACCCACTCGCATCGCAGGCAGTGTTGGCAAAAAATTCGATACGATAGCTGCGATTTGAACGACTATTCAGTGAGAAATCGATCTGCGAAGTTGTGGCGCTTGTTATGACCGGGTAATTCTGACCGCGATTCCCCATTTCACCCGGATCAACGTTATCGTCATCATTGGGATTAATAATGCCTGCGGGGTCTTCAACTCGCACTCTCAGATCAATTCCAAGTCCCCCATTATCGGATATAGAATTGCCTACAATGCGGATTCCGGCTGCGCCGTCCGTAATCTGTATGCCTTGTCCGGTATGATGACGGATGATATTCCTGTCTTGAGGAACGTCGCCACCGATTAGATTGCCACCTGTATAACGAACCCAGATGCCCGTCACACCATTTCCAAGTGGCGTTACGCCATCCGTAGCAACACCAATGAAATTACCCGCAACAACTGAATTTGTAGTGTTGAGGAAGATGCCTGTAACAGCATTGCCCGAAGACAGATTTTCGACCACACGGACGTTGTTGGAGTCTGAAATCCCAATCCCTGCAACATTAGGAATTGCCGCTGTACCTGTAATGTCTGTTCCTGTTCGATTTCCCTGAACGAGAGAGTCGGAGGCTTCAAGTAAGGCGACACCATATTGAACATTCCCTGAGAGAAGATTGCTTACGATTCGGGAACGTGGCGCACCTCTCAAATAGATGCCATGATTTCGAGTGCCAAGGTTCATCAGCCCAGTTGGGTCTGTACCAATATAGTTACATTCAATGGTTGTGTCTTGCAGAGCTAGTGTATCGAATGCATCAATGCCATTATTGACGCTACTGCTGATGACTAAGCCACGAACAGTAACATTGGGTGCAGCAATGCGGATTCCTGAATCTATGGCATCGCGAATTTGTATTCGTAACGGTTGCTGAGCAGCCAAAGGGCATGTCCCGTTCAATCCCGGCTGCGTCAGCCCATCTACAACCACGGGATCGGTAATCACGAACGTGTCTGGGCTGACAATGCTACAGATGCCGTTCGGACAGCCCGCGATATTGAAGTGAACCTGATCCGGCTGCGCGCCGTTCGGCGTTGTATTGGCGACAGTTATAGCTTCCATCAGTGTACAGTTTGCCGTCGTACACTCACCGTCGCCGGGATGCGCAGTCGTGTTGACGGTGAACACGGGTCCGGTCTGTGCTACGTCGCCTGTTTGTGCGAAGGTTGCGCCGCCGCTTACAGCTATCATCAGCAAGAAAACGCCCGTAATAAAAATAGCTGGAAGTGAAAGCTTTTGGACAATTGGAGCCAGCAATTGAGCAGTCACACAAACCTCTTTCAAACTTGTGGCGGGCAGGAATTGCGATGCCTTCTAAATACTAGATTAACACAACTTCCCTTGCGCCAGCCTTGCGATTGGTCGCTTACATAGAAGATATAGAAGCCTGATAAGAACCCCTTCGCTCAAATCAACCGCTTGCATTACAAAAAAGTTGCGTTATAGTTAAAAACGTGTGATAAGTCCGTTGATGAGAAGTTGCCTATGATCGCCGTACAGGATCGCCTCTCAAGACAAATCTTGATCGTTGAAGACGACAGCGATACCGCAGAGGTCGTTGCTACCCTGCTCGAAACCGCTGGCTATAGCACAGTCGCGGTCGAAGACGGCGAAACCGCGCTCAGCGAAATCCAGAATGCCACGCCCGATCTGGTGCTGCTCGACCTCAACCTGCCGGATATGCAGGGGCTGGACGTGCTGAACAAAGTGCGTGAACATTCCTTCCTGCCCATGATCATCCTCAGCGGCTTCACCCAGGAAGGCGATAAAGTCACGGCGCTGGAGGCAGGCGCGGATGACTTTCTCGCCAAGCCGTTCTCGCCAGACGAGCTGGTCGCGCGTGTCGCTGCCCTGCTGCGCCGCGTCGAATGGACGCCCATGCCAGAGCCGCGCCTCGTCGTGCGCCAGCTGGAAGTCGATCTGGCTCGGCGACAGGCGATGATGAAGGGCGACAAGAAACACCTGACCCCTATCGAGTATGGCATCCTTGTAACGCTGATGCGCAGCGCCGGGCAAACCGTCAGCCATGACGATCTGCTGCGGATGGTCTGGGGCGAACAGTACGAAGGCGACTACTCCGTCCTCCGTGTCAACATATCGCGGCTGCGTCAGAAGATCGAAGACAACCCGCGCCATCCCAGCTATGTCGTCACCGTACCAGGGCAGGGCTACACCATGCCCATACGCCGCGCCTGACGCTTCCCCTGCGCGTGTTGCGGCACGCGCCTTACCATGCTACCCTTCACTCATTCGCGTGCACGAATGAAATGGTCTGATGCGCTTCAGAGTTCTGCTGATCTTGATAGGTTTCCTGCTGGTGGCAGCCACATTTACACTGCCCACCTGGTATCCGCTGCTGCCGCGTGGCGATGGTGACACATCGCTCTTTCCGGGACTGGCGGCAGAGTTACAACCCGCATTCGCGGCACTGCCTGCGGATCGGCAGCAGGCATACCTGAACATGCTTGAAGCAGCGACACCCGGCGTACCGCTGGCTATGCTGCAAGCAGCGCTCTCGCCTGCCACGCTTGCACCAACCGAGGCAATGCCAGAGTTGGTTGGCAGCCAGTTGTCCTTATCCGGGGCATTTGGCGGACTGGACGGCACACGCGTGGTCAGTGGCAACGTCGAAATCTATCAGCAGGCAGATGCAAGCTGGCTGCTCCGGTTGCAAGCGTTCAGCACAACCAACGCGCCTGACCTGCGCATCATCCTATCGATTATGCGTGCGCCGCAAACGCTGGAAGATTTGCGCATGGGCAACCAGGATTACGAAGTGAGCGCCCTGCGCAGCATTGCCGGCGATCAGAACTATCTCCTGCCAGCAGAAGTCGATGCGCGTCAATACGGCAGTGTCGTCATCTTCAGCGATGACCTGCAAATGATTTACGGCTATGCCGAACTCATTCGGCGACGATAAGGAGCCTGCGCATGTCCAATCCCTATGGCGTCCTCGCCCACATCTACGATGCCATCGGTATGAGCGAGTTCGCGCGCGTGATGACGCCGCGCTTGATCGAGTACGCGCAACAGCGCGACTGGGTAGGACGGCGCGTGATCGATCTCGGCTGCGGGACAGGCGCAAGCACACGCTGGCTGGCAAGTCATGGCTATGCGACGACCGCAGTGGACACATCCCCCGAAATGCTGGAAATGGCGCGACGCACAATGCCCACCAGTGGCTTAAGCCTGACGTGGGAGCAGCGCGACATCCGCACACTTGACGAAACAATCGGGCAATTTGACATGGCGCTGGCGCTGGATGTCGTGAATGATCTCAGCAGCCTGCGCGACTTGGAACAAACCTTTGCCGCTGTCTACCGGATACTTGATGCGAGCAAAATCTTCGCTTTCGATATGACGACGATCCAGGGATTGAGCGAAAGTGCAGCGCAGTCGGATCAGATTGTGTACGACGACAACAGTCTGTTCGTCATGACACAGAACGAATTCGATTACGACCGCCAGATCGCAGGTAAGCACTACCGCCTCTTCCAAAGTGACGGCAACCTCTGGCGCAGGCACGAAGCACGGATCACCTTGCGTGGCTATCCGGTGCAGGCAGTACTGACGCTGTTACAGCGTACAGGCTACGATATTATGGCAACGCTGACGCCTGACTTTGCCACATATCAGGTGGGCAACGGCAGCGGCGCGCGCGTAATCGTGATTGCAGTCAAGGCATAAACATGACGGAAACCTTACGTATTCCTGTTGATCCTGAACACATGGGCTTGCGGTTAGCCGTCACGGCCGCCTTTTTTGGCGTGACCATCGGTGTTTCCATGCTGCTGATCGCCCTGCTGCCGCGCGACCTGTGCAGCGCGTATGTCCTCGTGGGGCTGGCGGCAGGGTACGGCAGCGCACAACTGATCGAACGCCAGTTGAAAGGACGCTGGCACAGCGGACGTATGGTCGAACTCGATCCGGCGGGGGTCCGCCTGCTCGCGAAGGGGACGGTTGAACGCAGCGCAGCGGTCGGCATCGAGACCGATGTCCTGTTGTGGCGATTTGAAATCAGAAATCGGCGCGGCATGATTCCAAAGGGTTGGTATCTGATGGCGTGCGCGCTGCGGCAGCAGGATAACACTATCGCCGTTTACACCTTCATGTCGCCGCAGGCAGTGGAAGCGCTGCCCACGTATGACCGCTACAAGCTGCTACAAGCGCGCGAACGCGGGCGCAACAGTGCCGACGACATGCGCCTTGCTGGAGAGCAGCGCCGCCTCTACGAGGCGGAAACACAGCGCTGGCGTGAAGGGGCAGAAATGCCCGCTGACCAGTTTATCGCCTACACTGAACGCATCACCGCGATGTTCGGCAAATAATCATGCGTTTGGCAGCTGCATTACTCTGCGCTCTGTGCGTCCTGGCAGTTCAAATTCCCGCGACCGCAACCGCACAAAGCACCCTGCTCGCCCTCTACGACACCGTTACAGGTAGTGTCGCGGCTGGGGGCAGCGAAGACTGGACATTAAGCGCTCCGGCAGGGGCTGTTCTCTCGGTCTTTGTCCGCGCGCAGGACGACGCGCTTGATCCAACACTGACACTCCTGGAAGGCGCTACGGTGCTGCTCGCCAACGATGACTATGCCTACCCCGACACACGTGACGCCGGACTGCAAGCGATCACAATTCCCCGTACAGGCACGTACACGATTCGGGTTGGCGCGTTCGGGAGCAGTGCAGGGGCGTACATTCTCAGCGTGATGCCTGGTTATGGGCAGGAGGCATTGCGCGACACCTTCGACAGCGGCGGGGTATGGGCGGCAGGTGATGCTGCGGAAGTGGCAGCCGGAGACGGCACATTGCTTATCAGCGTCAGCGGCATTGAGCAGACAGGGAGCGCCAGCAGCGCTTCGATGCCTACGTTTGAACAATTCTATGCCCAGGCGGATATCCGTGAGGTGAGTGGGCGCGGTGCCTGGGTCATTGCGATGCAAGCGCGTGAAACCGGGTCGCAAGGCTACGCCTTTGAAGTCAATCAGCTTGGGCAAACTCGCTTTATCAGACGCAGCGGCGACCAAATTACGGTGCTGCGCGACTGGTCCACGCATCCTGCCATTCGTCCTGGCGAAACCGAGTTCACGCTGGGGATACTGGCCCACCGCCAGGACTTTGACCTTTTTTATAACAACGTACTGGTCGGCAGCGTGCGCGATAGTGAACCGATGCAGGCAGGGCGCTTCAGCTTCGCAACGCGTACAGGCAGCACATTAGATGCAAGCGTAGAGGTTCAGGTTGATACGCTGCTCGTGACCACACCCGTCAGTCCGACAATATTCCCTGAACAATTGTGGGTGGTCAACGATGCAGCTGCCATGAGCCAGGAACTGGAACGGCGCGGACTGACACCTCCCGGCGAGATTGCCTTGAACATTGGCGAAAGCTTTGTCGAAAGCGCGCGGGCGGGCGTCAACGCCTTGCGTCTGGCGAGCAGCGAGACATTCACAACCTTCGCCATTGGCGCATCGGTATCGTGGCAGGCGGGGTTTCTCGAAGCACCTGTTGGCTGTGGGCTGGTGACGCAGTACCAGAATGACGACACTTATACTGTGTCGTACCTTGCACAAGGAGGAGTCTACGGTGTATCTGCGCGCTCAGCAGATGTATTTACAGCAGGTCTCTATGGCGTCCTTACACCGCCACCGCAGCCGCCGCATCACCTGCTGGTGATCGTACGAGAGTCGGGCGCCCACTACTATATCGACGGGCGCTACGCAGGGACACAGGCAGCCGAAGCGACACCGGGAGGCATTGGCGTAGCGGTCATCAATTACGAACCTGCCAATACCAATTGCCAGTACACCAATCTATGGCTGGCAGAATTTACGAATGAGTCTTGAGCAGCGCGCGCGCTTCCAAGAGCTTGACAAAATCTACAGGTGGAAGCTGCTGTCCTGTGCGATGGGCATTGATGATCGTTTGTCCTTCTTCGATGGTGCGCGCCGCGCGGTAGACTTCGCGATCCGGGCGGGTCTGCATACTCAGCTGCATCATCTTGTGCGTGAACATATCGCCGGTCACAATCGTCACCAGCGTGTTCAAGCTAAACTTGCGATGTTGTGCCATGACGGAGCCCTTGAGTGGCAGGCGTGTACCGCGCATATCGACCAGGACATATACGAAGGGATCGTTGGTGCGTGCGGCGCGCTCGTCGAGCGTGGCAGTAATGGAATGATGGTGCTCGTCCCAAGTCCAACCCGGAAGGTAACGGACATACTGAATCGTCTTTTCGTCGTCCAGCCATTGTCTTGTAATTTTCGTCATCGGATTGTCCTCAAGCGTAAGTCAGGGTGTTATCTGGATTGTATGCAGAGTCGTATCGATAAAACATAAAGATATTTAGCATTGCCCGCCCAATCTCAAGGATATGCCATGAACTCGCTCGAAGATGCCATCTTGCGCACCATCCTGTATGCCGATGTCTTCAATTTTCCGTTGACACTGCCTGAGATACATCATTTTCTGATAGCAACGACACCCGCCAGCCTGCGGGCTGTGGAAGAAACGATGATGCGTTCCGAACGATTGCAGCGCGTGCTTGTCTGTGTCAACGGCTACTTCATGCGCGTCGGGCGGGAGGCGTTGGCAGAGACCCGGCAGGCACGAGAAACAGCATCACAGTCGCTCTGGGGCAACGCCATCACCTGGGGACGCTGGCTGGGACGACTGCCGTTCGTGCGGATGGTGGCGCTTACGGGGTCCCTGGCGGTGCATAATGCGGTTGATGACGATGATATTGACTACATCATCGTCACTGCCGAAGGGCGTGTCTGGCTGACCCGCGCGCTTGCCATCGTCGTCGTCAGGCTGGCGCGGCTGCGCGGTGTCCTGCTGTGTCCGAACTATGTACTGGCAGAAAGCGCCTTGAAGCAAACACGCCACGACATCTTTATGGCGCATGAGATCGCGCAGATGATCCCGGTCTATGGTCATAATGTCTACGCTGCCATGCGTCAGGCAAACGAGTGGGTAGCCGATCAACTGCCTAACGCAAAGTCGGCTTTCTACCCGATTGCCGAGGGGAATGAAAACCGGGTATGGTTAGGAGCAAAATCGGGAGCCGAGATGCTGCTCGCCGGGCGTGTGGGCAATGCGTTGGAAAGCTGGGAGCGCGAACGCAAGCTGCGCCGATTCGCGCCCAGTCTGGAAACACGTGATAACGATGCACGACTGGATGCGCAGCACGTCAAAGGTCACTTCAATGATCGGGGCAATCCAGCGTTAAGCCGCTACCTGGAATACTTGCGCGCATTTGAACTGGACTAGCCACCGTTCAAGATGCGCGGCAAATAAAGCGTAAAAGTCGTTCCTTGTCCAACGCAGCTTTCCACTTCGATCCGACCGCGATGCTGTTCGATCACTTTTTTGACGATGACTAAGCCCAGCCCGGTACCAGCAGGGTCGGCTGCGCGTGCGTTTGCCGCACGGTAGAAGCGCTCGAACACATGGGGGAGGTCCAACGGGTTGATGCCGATACCAGTATCTGCGATGCGCACAACGACAGTACCGTTACTGTCTGACAGATTTATCGAGACCTGACCCCCACCGGGCGTGTAATAGATTGCGTTTTCAACCAGGTTCGCCAGGGCGCGTAGCAGATCATCCCGATCCGCCAGCACATCAGAAACGGGCGCGTCCGCTTGCACCCGTACATCCACCTGCTTTTCGCGCGCAATAACTGCGGATTGCTGACAGGCTTCGTTCATCAATTCCCGCAGGTTGACGCGTATAAGCGTCATATCGGACAGGCTCTCGAGACGTGAGAGCGTCAGCATGTCACTCACCATCTTGCCCATACGCGCCGATTGTGCTTTCGCCTCTTGCAGCAGCTGACGGCGCGCAGATTCATCCGTAGCACGCAAAACCTGATGGAGTTTGAGGTTGATCGCAGACAAGGGTGTCTTGAGGTCATGCGTCACTTCGGCGATGAAGTCACGTAGCAGCCGCACACGTTCCTTTTCCACCGCCAGTTCCATTTGCTCCGCGTGTCGCAGTCTGTCGCTGGTAATGTCCGTCGCAATTCCGACAATCCGACTGACATTCCCCTGTGAGTCGAAGACCGGAAATGCGCGGTCGCGAATCCAGCGGACTTCACCATCCGGTCGCTGAATACGATACTCTACGTCGTAGTTTCCCTTTGCCTGCATTGGCAAGTGCGCCAGCACCCGGTCCCGATCCTCAGGGTGAAGGGAATTGACGAATGCCAGCCGGTCACCGGTCATAGCAGCGGAGTCGCGCCCCCAGATGGCTTCATAGGCTGCATTGACAAAAAATGGCACGACTTCAAATGGCTGCGCCATCCACAGCCCATCATCGACATGCTCGCTGATCTGGCGAAAATATTCAGCCTCGCGCTGACGCTGAAATTCACTGTTTTCGAGTGCTTGTTGTGTACGCACCAGGGTTTTTTTGATCGACTGGGGCGAACCAAAAAGCAAATCGAGCAACGGTCGATTTTCACCACCCAAATAGTCTGTTTGATGCCGGGCGAAGCGAGTAAGATAAAGCGCGACTGGCAGCCACAACGTAAGACCAGCCATCGTCTTGCCAAGCACGTTTCCCGGCAGCCGTTCAGCGAATATTCCCTGAGGCAAATGGAATATCAGGCTGATAACGAGCGCATCGACCCACAGAGCGGCGATGAGTGCAACGCCGATGGCAAAGACCTCCGACACTTTCGGCAGATAATTGCGCATCCCTTGATAGACAACCGCGATCGTCACCATGTCTGCTAGAAACGCGACCAGAGAGGCAATTAACACGCCTGGTGAGAAATTGAGGAAATTCATGATTGTGCCAAGCGGCACAGGCGACGCGCTGGCGCTACCCAGCATCAACAGCGTGAAGCGGTAGGAATAGGAGATAATGACCAGCAGGATCGTGACCAGCAGGATGCAGTAGATCATGATCCGTGCTGGAACTGCGCCATTGGCGACATAGACGACCAGAACGGCGGCAAGGATAGCGGGTAAGAGAACAAACTGTGAGAAGTAGAGACGAGCACCTGGAATGATGTCGGTGTACAACCCAAGCTGGCTTTGCAGCAGCATCGTCAGACCGCCGACAACGATCAGCAGTGGCGCAAAACCAACACGAGGGCTCAGCCCATGCAGCGCAAGAATCAGTGCGCCTAGTGCCAGACCATGAATGATGAACGAAACAAGTGCCACCATATCCCAGCCTGCTTTCCTGAACTCTGCGATGCTGGTTTTGTAGACTATATTGTTTGACACCCGATCAATTGAGTCTCAACGGGCATGTATGGATAATATCCTCAAAACGATTATACGGTGATTTTGGAATTTATGGGCGACTACTCACCAACCACAATTCGCGTCTTCAGTGAGCCTTGGTGCAAAGTGTTCACACTCAGGATTTTCAAAGCAGTTTCCCCCACTTATTGGTTGATTGACACGCACGGTTGACGCCACCACAATGTAAACATGGTAAGCCTGAGTCATTCCCAACAGTTTAACCTCAACATCCTTTTCAACCAGGAGAAATGTAGCAATGGTCGTGACGCAGACTGCAATTATTCTGATTATCTTGCTCATCTTGTTCTTTATGGTGACGAATGCGCTATCACAATACTTCGAGAACAAGCGCAGGGCAGAGGGAAATGCCGAGGCGACAAAAGCGGAAACACAAGTCCAGGACGTAAATGCCAGCCCACGAATGCCAAGCTCGTGGTGGAGTAACTTCTGGCAAGGCATGAGTACCGAATTTCTGGGAGCAGCAATTGCAGCTGTGTTGTTTACACTGATTCTGGGCAGCGCACAGGAAGCCTCGGATCGCGAAGAACTCCGTCTTTCGCTCATTCGTGACATCGGAAGCGGCAATAACGCGATTGCTATTCAAGCAGTGGAGCAACTGAGAGCAGAGGGGTGGCTATCCGACGGCACACTTAATGGCGCTAACCTGTTGAGTGCTGATCTGCGCAACGCGGACTTATCAGACGCAGTATTACAAGGGGTAGTGCTGCGGTTTGCGGATTTGCGAGGGGCAAACTTATCTGGCACGAATTTGAGCAATGCTGATCTTCGCTACACCCTCATGCAACAGGCGAATACACGTGACATCTTCGACGTGGACATTGTTCGCCAGGAACTCTTGGATGATCTGTTGAATTTTGATGGCATTGGGTCTCTCACAGCCATCTATCTCATTCAATCCGCAGCCTACTCACCACAGACTATCTTTATCAACGCGGACTTACGCGGTGCTGATCTGACGGGTGCGGATCTTTCTTACTCGGACTTCCGCAATTCTGTGGTTCTGGAGGCAAATTTCGCAGGCACAAACCTGTATATGTCCAATTTTACAGGCGCAATTGTCGAGGAAAATCTTGCTGACGCAATACAGTCGGCAGAGGGAATGCGTGAAGTGGGCTTGCCACCTCAATTTGATCGTAATGTGATGCTACCAAATGGGGGCAACTGGAGTTCGTCACGAGACCTGACGATCTTTACGGATGATGCAAACCCTGACTACTTTGATCCCTCCCCCTGCCATGCGTTCGTCAATGCATCGGAGCAGACAGGAGTACCATCGATTTCGACTTGCCCACCACCGTTCGAGATCATTCCCTATCCTCCTCGCCAACCGGGACCTTTCCGAAGCGGCGAGAATGAGTAGTGAGTGAGGGCAATCACGGAGAAGCACATGCCACGATGGATATGCTTCTCTGCGACGATCATTGCACGATCCAGGCGTCTACTTCACATTATGCTTTATGCTCGGAATCATCCGTCTCCCATCAGCTCATGCGCGAACACTTTGAAGACGGCATTCGTCCAACCGAAGCCCGGAACATGCCCGTACAACCCGCCTTCACCCCCGTCATCAGGATCGACCACATTGTACTTTTCGCGGCAGATGTGCGGCTCGTGGCTATGGAAGACATGCGCGACAGTATCGCACCATTTGCGACGCAGGCGGTCGGCATCTTCGGCATAGCCATAACGCTGCAAGCCTTCCACGACAATCCATTGCAGCGGTGCCCAGCCATTCGGATATGCCCACTGCTTGCCAGCCTCGTGCTTGAGCGTCGTCACCAGCCCGCCCTGCATCTCGAAACGTGGCAGCCAGTCGCGCACCACACGCGCTGCCTGTGCTTCGCTCGCCCATCCCGCCCACAATGGAAAAAAGCCCGCCAGTGATGGATCAGGATTGCGCTGTTCGCGCGTATAGTCGTAATCGAAAAAGAAGCCTTCTGCCTCGTCCCACATCAGCTCGTTCATCGTAGCGGCGCGTGCCGCTGCCCGCGCCCGCCAGGACTCGGCAATCTCGACATGACCAAGCGTTTCGTTCGCCCAGGCGAAGTCGATCTCGCGTTCATACAGGATGCTGTTCAAATCGACAGGCAGATGATCCAGCCAGCGGTCATCGCAGCGCGTCGAATGATCCCAGCCGCATTCGCACGACGCGAGGATATGCAGATAGTTGATGTCGAAGTAACGAGACAACCCGCGATGTACCAGCCGGTGATGCGGCTGCGCTGTACCATGCCACACCGCCTCATGCTCGCGGATCGCCAGCGGCAGCAGGTCAGTCAGCACTTTCGTGTCGTGCGAGAGCCTGTACGCCAGCTTGATCTGCGCCATGAAGAACGGCGGCTGCGAACGCGACAGGAAATAGTAGCGGCTGCCGTTTGGGATGACGCCGAAACGCTCGATCAAGTAACCCATGTTGCGTGCGGTCGCCTCGACCAGATGTTGATGTTCCGTGCCAACAACACCGAGCGACATAAAATAGCTGTCCCAATAGTAGAATTCCTGGAACATGCCCGTGTCGCCGCCATCGCTCGGCACCAGATACGGGTGTGGCAAGCCAATCAGCGTACCGCGCTCTTCGGGATTGCTGCGAATGATGCGTTCCCAGTACCCATCGATATAGTCGAGGACAGGGCTATAATCAGTCATCATGATGTTCCTTGCTCAATAGCTCATCAGAAATTATATCGTGTGCTTGCAGAAGGGATACAATGAGCGTTAGTAGACGTTAGTTCATGGGAAGGCACACACAATGGTTACACTGGAACAAGAACTTGTAGAACAGATTCACCAGCTGGATGACACAAAGATGCAGCGCATCTTGGAGTACGTGCGTAAAATCAGTATGCCGGAAGGAGAACTGATCAGCGACATTGTGCGCCATGCACAGTCGCCGGGCTTTCGTTCTGATGATCTTGCCGAAATAGCCGAGGCGGTTGAAGAGATGACACTGCTCACGCGCGACACCCATTTCGAGCATGTTGATGGACTCGCACGACAGTCCTAATGATGCGGCTGCGGCACGATGGCGCGATCTAGCGCTCTTCGTGACAATCTTCATTGTCGCCCTCAGCATCCGCTTGTTCCTGATAACGACAACCGAATTCGATGGACTCTACGGGCAAGATGCCTACGCCTACTATGCCTTCGCGCTTGAGCTGCGCGATGGGCTGGCGCACGGGCAAATGCCACCGCCGTTCTTCTGGTCACTTGGCTATCCATCGCTGCTTGCCGCAGGCACAGCGTTGCTGGGAAGCAGCGTAGCAGTCGGGCAAATGATTAGCATCTTTATGGGTGCGGGCTGCGCAGCGCTCACGTCCGCACTGGCACGGCAAATCGGCTGTGGGTATGTGGCGTCCGGCTTCGCGGGTCTTGTAGTTGCGTTCAGCGGACAGGCTATTCAGTCGAGCATCGTCCTCATGTCCGACATCCCCGCGCTGTTCTGGGCGTTGGTGAGCGCAAACACATTATTAAAGTACATAAGCGCGTCAAAGGAACAAAAAAGCCTGTTCACACTTCTTCTCATCACATGCCTCGCGCTCTTGTTCGCTATTCTCACCCGCTGGCTCTACCTTGTGCTGGTGCCACCTTTCCTGCTCGCACTGCTCATGCAGCGTCCCCCGCTGCGTCATGTCGTTGTCGCGCTGCTCATCGTGCTGCCCTTCATCGCCCTGCAAACCGCGCACAGCCTCACCAGTCCCTACCCCACGCTCGATCACCCATGGGTGACAGGCTGGTCGCCACAGCATTACTTTCAATCGAGCTTTGATACACCGGACGGACATGCCGAGTATGCGCTCATCAACGCCGTGTTCTACGCACAGCCATTCTATGCAATGCCGTACCTCACGCCGCTGCTGACGCCGTTCATAATGATCGGGATAATACGGGTGTTGAACCGCAGAGACACGAAGGACAGAGAGACACAACGCAAGCGATCCTCGGTGTTCTCTACGCCGCTGAGAGTCCAATTATGGGCTGTTCCTGTACTGATCTCGGGCTGGGTTCTGCTGCCATTTCTATTCCTGGCTGGCATCCCGTATCAGAACATCCGCTTCCCGCTCATCCTGCTGCCCCCTGTAGCCATTCTGTGTGCGCGCGGAATTGAAATACCAGGACGCCAGGCTCACCAGGAACAAGCCTCTATTCTCTTTGTCTCCAGACTCTTGAGTAAGCTTTTTGCCCTCTTTTTATTCGTTTCAATGCTGCTTCTGGCGCGCGATGGTATCACCTACACACAGGCGTTCATCGCGTGGCAAGTGCGCGATAAGACCGTTGTCTTCTGGGTACGCTATCACCTACCCGAGGATGCGACGTTGTATACTCACGGCTTGTCGCCCGCGTTACGCCATTACACGCAGATAGAGATCCACGAGTTGTACGACGAAACACCGCAATCACTCAACACAACACAGCACCCAGGCGCTTACCTGCTCATCAATGGCTGGCAGATTGCCAACCAGTGGGCAGGTCTGGCACCCGGCGTTGCTGTCGATTGGCTGCTAGAACATCGCACACTGCGGCGTATCGGGCGCATGAGCGATTACACGCTTTATCTGGTGTCGCCATGAACATCGGCATCGTCATTCCCGGTCACAGCAGCGATGAGGGTGACTGGGCGATCCCGCTGCTGCGCCGTCTGATCGCAGCGCTGGCGCAGCGCCATAACGTCCGCGTATTAGCGCTGCGTTACCCCCATCGTCGCGACCGCTACACCCTCGATGGTGCAGACGTGATCGCGCTCGGCTGGGCGCAGGCAACGGGTGTAAAGCGGCTGGCGTTGTGGCAGGATGCGCTGCGCATGCTCGCCCGACTGGATCGCGAGCAACCATTCGATGTACTACACGGCATGTGGGCGGATGAAACCGGCGCGCTCACCGTCTGGGCGGGGCGACGGCTGCAAGTTCCGAGCGTTGTATCCGTGCTGGGCGGTGAACTCGTCTGGCTGCCGGATATTCGCTACGGCTTGCAACAGTCGCGCTTCAGTCGTTGGATCGTTACTCAGGCACTGCACGCAGATGCTGTCATCGCTTCATGCAGTTATGTCGAACGCCAGCTTGCGACGCACGTCTCATCAACACGTATGCACCGCATTGCATTTGGCATTGATAGCCAGCAGTTCACGGCAGACGGTGATTATGACCCACGTCACCTGTTCCATGTCGGTTCGTTGATTGGCGTGAAAGATCAACCCACACTCCTCCGCGCGCTGTCGCTGCTGCCATCAGATGTCACGCTGGATATTGCGGGAATTGGCACAGATGAAGCAGCACTTAAGCAGTTGGCATCAGAGGTTGGGGTTGCGGAACGTGTGCGCTGGCTTGGCAAAGTTGGGCATCTCGATTTACCCAGCCACTACCGCCGCGCGGCTTTGCATGTGATGACATCGCGCCACGAAACAGGACCGATGAGCGTCCTTGAAGCCGCCGCCTGCGGCACGCCGTCTGTCGGTACGCGGGTCGGAATGCTGTCCGACGATCTCGCGCTTGGTATCGCCGTACCAGCGCAGGATCCACAGGCATTGGCACAAGCACTTTGGTCGCTGCTGGATAATCCTGTACGGTTGACGGAGGCACGCAAAGCGGCACGCGCAACTGTCGAAGCACGCTACACCATTGAGCAAATGGCGCAGGCAACGGAAGCCATGTACCACGAGTTGAGCAATAAATGAGCAGTTTTTGAACTTTAGAACGGTCAACCGACGGCAATATAGTGTGTAAGGTTCACATGAGCCACACACGACCTTTAGTTCAGGAGACCATTCTTATGTCCAAGTTGTCACGTCGTGCATTCTTGAAGGGCAGCGCCATTGCGGGCGGCGCAGCGCTGGTCGGTTTCAACAGTGTCTTCGGCTTCAGCCGCGTGCTGGGTCAGGAAATGGCAGATGACGATCTGCAAACGATCCTCAATCTGGCAGCGACTGCTGAACTCTTCGCCAGCACGCACTATCTCGCCGCCATCAACGGTGATCTCGGTCTGGGCGAAGCACAGGTCAACTACCTGAAAGCTGGCTTGCTGGCGGAATGGGATCACTATCAACTGCTCGTCAGTCTGGGCGCGGAACCGGTTGTGACCGAATTCTACGTGCCGGAAACGCTTTTCAGCGATGTTGCACTGTTTGCAACCATTACGGAAGTCGCAGAAACCGCTTTCGTCGGTGCGTACCTCGCCGCGACCCGCATCTTCAGCAAGTCGGAAGAAACCACGCCATTCGCAGTGACCACCGCGCAGATCGCCGCTGTCGAAGCGGAACACCGCGCGCTCGTCCGTCAGATTGGTGGCTTGCTGCCCAACAACACGTCGTATGCACAGTACACACTGTTCAACGTCTCCAGCGCCGTCCCGGTCTTGCAGCCGTTCCTCGATGGTTCGGGCGAAGGCTTCATTGGCCCAGTCGCCGCAGCCACCGCCGCCGACTTTGACATGATCAACGCTGAAGCAGAAATGATCGGTTACGACCGTCCCGGCGTCCCCTTCGCCGCGATGGACGAAATGCCGATGTAGTCTAGGACTGACGGACGCCCAATCGTTAGGTGATGAAACCAAGCAAGGCGGATAGGTAGCTATCCGCCTTGTCGTTTTTTACTGCTATAATCGCAAATGGACTCCAGCCAGTTATGGGTGAGCGGACATCAGGTGATGTTACCATTTGTGGGGACACTCAAATCCCCCTATAGACAACGGTTAGACATCAACCCATCTGAAAGCTCTTTCTCAATATCAATTGCGCTTCGGAGTCCTCTTTTTGCAAGAGCAGCAGGTAGCGAAACTTGCCATGAACAGACGAGAGATCATCGTGCGGGATAGCTCTCGCGCCCTGTGGTTTGAAGATGGTGTATTGAAGCGAGTCCTTGAAGGCGGACGTTACCTGCTCCCGCGTCGCTATCCGTTCGGATTATTCCGTCAACCGCATGTTGAACTTGTCATGGTGGATATGCGCGAACGTGACCTGACAATCAAAGGGCAGGAAATCCTGACAGCGGATAAGGTCGCAATTCGTGTCAGCATTATCGTCCAGTTCCAGGTGACAGACCCGCGCGCTGCCGTACAGCAGGTCGCCAACTATGAAGACCGTTTGTACACCGATGTGCAACTGGCGGCGCGTCGTTCGCTGGCATCCATGAAGCTGGAAGAAATCCTTACCAACCGCAACCGCCTCAGTGAGGACATCCTGCGCGATGTCAAAGAAGCGGCTGCTGGCTACGGCGTTTCAATCCTGCGCGCGGATGTGAAAGACCTGGTATTCCCCGGCAATCTGCAAGAGATCATGAACCGGGTGCTAGCAGCGGAGCGTATGGGCGAAGCGCAGATTATTGAAGCGCGCACAAAAGCCGAAGTCCAGCGGATTGACGCCCAGGCGAAGGCACAATCGCGGCGTCAGGAGCTTGAAGCGCAGGCAGAAGCACAACGCACGAATGCCCAGACCGAAGCGGAAGTGCAACAGCTCAAAGCCGAGTCGGACATTCGCGCTTTGAAGGCACGCGAAGATTCCGCTGATGTCTACACACGCCATCCCGCGCTGCTGCGGTTGATCGAGTTGGAGACACTACGCGACCTCGCGCAATCTGGTAACGCGCGCATCTACGTCTCTTTCGGCAAAACCGCGCGTGACGAAGAGAAAGCAGACGATTGATTGGCACAAAGCG
Source organism: Chloroflexota bacterium (assembly GCA_033763755.1). Classification (GTDB taxonomy): domain Bacteria; phylum Chloroflexota; class Anaerolineae; order Aggregatilineales; family Phototrophicaceae; genus Flexifilum. Next base: position 128,109 of record JANRJX010000075.1, on the reverse strand, counting down.
TTGTTGAGCTTTCGGCAACCACACTCATTTACCGCCCCTTTCTTGACCCCATCGAAGATCAAGATCTGGGTCAACCTGTGGTGATGGTTGAGCTCACAACCTTTACAGAAACGTTTTTACCACTTGCTGCATCCGTAATCGACCCAACTTCCTTGCCCGTGTGGCGTTAACTCACTCTCGCGCGCAAAACAATTTACCCCCTACTTCCAATTCTGCGTTATAGTTCCTAACCTCATTCTATGCACTCAACTAGCGGCAACGAGGGAGACACCGACATGGAGTTTGCAATTACATTTAAGGGCGATATAGACCCGCGCCGCACCGTTGCGTTATGCCAGCAAGCGGAGCAGGCGGGCTTTACTTATGCCTGGTTTTTTGATTCTCACATCCTCTGGCGCGAAGCGTTCGTCACAATGGCGATGTGCATTGAACACACCAGCAAGATGCGCTTTTCGACCTGCGTCACCAACCCCGGCGTGCGCGATTGGTCGGTGGCGGCAAGCCTACACGCAACGCTGGCACTGCAAAGCGGCGGACGGATCGACATGGGCATCGGGCGCGGCGATAGCTCGCGGCGCATGATGGGGCGCAAACCGCTGAACGTTGAAACGATGGTCGAATTCTCGCAGGCGGTCAAGAAAATGGTGCGCGGTGAAGAAGTCAGCTATGAAGATGATGTGAAGCCAGTCACGCTCCCCTGGGCAACGGGCTATGACCTGCCCGTCTGGTACGCCGCTTACGGACCGAAAGCGCTCGCCGCTGCCGGAGAATTTGGGGACGGTTTGATTATCCAGCTTGCCGATCCCTGGCTCGTCAACTGGTTCTCACAGCAGGCACTGGCAGCCGGTAAAGCCGCCGGGCGCGACATGACCAACTTCAAAATCATGAGTGCCGCGCCCGTGTGGGTGGGTGACATGCAGAAGGCACGCGAACAAACACGCTGGTTCCCGGCAATGGTTGGCAACCATGTAGCCGATCTGGTGGAAAAGTACGGCAAGGAAGGACACAGCGTCCCGCAGCGCCTGACTGATTACATCGAAGGGCGCAAGGGCTATGACTACCGCCATCATGCTGACAAGGACGCCGATCACCTGGGGTTCATCAAAGACGACATCATCGACAGCTTCGGCGTTCTCGGCGATATTGACGCACAGCTACAGAAGATGAAGGAACTGGAGTCAGTCGGCGTGACGCAGTTCAATATTTACTTAATGGTCGGCGACGAAGAACGCATGATCGAAGAATATGGCAAGCACATCCTGCCGCAATTCGCTCACGCAGTTAGTGCATAATCAGGGGGAAACATGGGAACTCTCTTCAAAGGCGGCACAATCATCACCGCCAGCGACATGATCCAGGCAGACCTGCTCGTCGAGGATGGTATTATCACGATGATCGGTACCAGCCTCAGCCGCCGCGGGCACGAGGTCGTCAACTGCAAGGGCAAGTACCTGATGCCTGGTGGAATTGACGTGCATACGCATCTCGATCTGGCATTTGGCGGCACCTATAGCAACGACGATTTCGACACGGGGCATAAGGCAGCTGCGTTCGGCGGCACAACCATGCACATCGATTTCGTCATTCAGCCCAAAGGCGGCAGCCTGCACGACGGGCTGCGCACCTGGCGCGAAAAGGCAAAGCTGGCACAGATCGATTACGGTTTTCACATGGCGGTCACAGACCTGCGCGAAGATGTAATGGATGAAATTCCATCGCTGGTCGCAGAAGGCATTACCAGCCTCAAACTGTTCATGGCGTACAAGAATGTATTCCAGGTAGATGACACAACCCTCTTCCGTGCGATGAAGCAGGCAGCCTCGCACGGTATGATCGTCATGGTCCACGCCGAAAATGGCGATGTGGTGCAGGAACTCATCACGACGCATCTGGCAGAGGGCAAAACCGATCCTGTCTACCACTATTACGCTCGCCCGCCAGAAGTTGAAGGCGAAGCGACCAACCGTGCCGTCATGATGTCCGGTCTCACAGGCTGCCCGCTGTACGTCGTCCATATGACGTGCGAGCAATCGGTTGAAGCGCTGCGGCGCGGGCGTGCGCTCGGCTACCCGGTGATGGGTGAATCGTGTGTGCAGTACTTCAACATCACCCGCGACAAGCATCTGGGTGCAAAAGGCTTTGAAGGTGCGAAGTATGTCTGTTCGCCACCCGTGCGCAATGCCGAGCATCACAGCATCCTGTGGCAGGCGGTCAAGGATGGCACGCTTCAGGTCGTCAGCACCGATCACTGCGACTTCTGGTATGAAGGCGGCGTCGGTCCCTGGCAGGAATGGTCAGCCGCGCATAACGGCGGTGACTGGGCAGCATACGAGGCGCAAGACCCCAGCTACCGTCGTCCTGGTAAAGAGCTGGGCAAAGGCAATTTCGCCAAGATTCCGAATGGCTTGCCCGCCATCGAAGACCGCATGATGGTGATGTGGCAGTTGGGTGTCAACAGCGGCAAACTGTCCCCGCAGCGCTTCGTCGAACTTAACTGCACCAATCCGGCGAAGATTTTCGGAATGTATCCCAAGAAGGGCGCGCTCACGGTGGGCGCGGATGCCGATGTTGTCGTCTGGGATCCGAAGGAAACGCGCGTCCTGAGTGCAAAGACGCACCACATGCGCTGCGATTACAACCTGTTCGAGGGAATGAAGGTACGCGGTGTTCCGGTGATGGTCTTCCAGCGCGGCAACAAACTGGTGGACGGCGACCAGTGGCTCGGCTCGAACGGCGCGGGGCAGTACATCGCCCGCAAGCCAAACGCTCCGGTCATATAGAATCCTGAGGGGCAGGTTGCATCCTGCCCCTACCCCCTCGCTGAAACCTCAGTATTGCACATTGACGGGCGTACCGACTGCTGCCCAGTTAAAGAACCACTCGGCTTCTGGCGTCGGCAAATTGACGCAGCCATGGCTCATCGGCTGACCGAAGTTGCTGTGCCAGAACGTCCCGTGAATGGCGTAACCCTGGTAGAAGTACATGGCATAGGGCACGCCGGACAGATAATAGCCCGGACCCGACATGTCCGAGGACACATACTTACGCTGAATGGCGAAACTGCCTACAACGGTCGGCGTTGCCGGACGTCCCATCGACGACAGGACGTTGCGCACCAGCACCCCATTTTCGTAGGCGTAGGTACGCGAGTCAGACAGATCGACCACGATCTCCTTGCCAACGCCAACGATGGGCGCGGGCGCGGCTGGCACAGCAATGATGCCAGCATCGGCAACGACAGTTCCCGGCGCAGGGATGACCAACGTTTGACCAACAAGGACGCGATTCGGATCGGTAATGCCGTTCGCCTGTGCAATTGCCAGCCAGCTGACGCCATAACGCCGTGCAATGCTCGATAAGTGCTCACCCGGCTGGACGACATGGCTAGTTGAACCAGCAGACGCAGATGGAGCAGCTGGTGGCGCTTCAACCGCAGGCGCGAGTGGCGCTGCCGAGGCAGGCGTCGCATTCACGGTCAGGACTTGTCCGGCATAGATCATGTTGGGGTTGCTAATGTTATTGAGCGCCGCAAGTTGCTCGACCGTCATCCCGTGCTGCGTAGCAATACTGGCAAGTGTTTCTCCACGTCCCACGACATGTGTGGCGGTTACTGCAGGAGCGGCGGCAGGCGGCGCAGAATCCGGCGCGGGTACAGAGGGAAGCTGACCCGGTACGGGGATGACAAGCGTTTGTCCGGCATAGATTTGCCAGGTATTGGAAATGCCGTTTGCCTGCGCCAGTTCGGTCACGCTCAAGCCATATTGCAGTGCGATACGGAACAGGTTCTCGCCTGGCTGGACGACATGGGTTTGCTGCTGGGCAAAGGCAGGCAGTGCGAGCGTCAGTAACAAGGCGGCACACACAAGCAGACTGAGGCGGCGAACAAGGCGGGCTGGCATAGGTGTCTCTCCCCTCGACAGGTGTAACAGCATTTTAACTTGGATAGACTAACTTTAAGGCAGGATGAGTTGGCTGTCAATTGAGTGCACGTTAGAACAGCGAAAGCTGGCGCGGCGTCTCATCCGGAGGTGCATAGTATTCATCGGATGGTGGGGGCACTTCGGGTTCAGCCTCAGCTTCCACAATTGTGTCTTCGGACGACAAATCAACGCTGGTCACCGCTGTAGGTTTGCTCACCACAGATTCGACAGGCTGCTGCAAGATCACTTCCTTTTGCTGGGCGATTTGCTCTTCCAGCACAGCAAAGTCCGGCACAAAGCCATCTTCCATATCTTCCGTGCGGATGGTCGCGCGAATGCGCAATTCCACCAGATCAGCGTCGCTAAAGCCCGCCTGCTGCATTACATGTACCAATGTTTGCTCTGTCGGTGTGTCGCCCGACCGCACGACATGCAGGTAGTGCGCGCGCAGACAATCGCGCCATTCTGCCTCAAACGGGTTACGAATCGACATCTCATACCCTCATACAATATAGTAACTGCATTGAAGCACAAACAGGCGCAAATGGCAAAGGCGCGTTATCATCGCACCCATAATCATAGCCACTTGTGAGCAGACCAATGAGCTTCAGCCTGTTACACCCTCGCGACCAACTCGTGCGCATTATGCAGCGCATCTACAACGGCGGCATGACCACCCTGTCAGGCGGCAATCTGTCGATCAAGGACGAAGATGGCAGCATCTGGATCACACCAGCGGGTATCGACAAAGGCAAGCTCACGCCGAAGGACATCATCCGTATCATGCCAGACGGCGTGTTTGAAGGCGTACATCGTCCGTCCAGTGAGCATCCGTTTCATCGCGCAATCTACGCCGCGCGTCCCGATTTACGTGCCATCGTTCACGCGCACCCACCCGCGCTGGTCTCGTTCAGCATCGCGCGTCAGGTTCCCGCAACTAACATTATCCCGCAGGCGCGGTATGTATGCGGCGAAGTCGGCTATGCGCCGTATGCGCTGCCGGGCAGCGAATCGCTGGGTGCAAACATCGCCTCGACGTTTGAGCAGGGTTATCACGTCGTCTTGCTGGAAAATCATGGTGCGGTCGCGGGCGGCGCTGATCTGCTGTCTGCGTTTCAACGACTGGAAACGCTCGATTTCTGCGCCCGCACGCTTATCCGCGCACGGCAGTTGGGCGAGCCAACGCTGCTGACACAGGAACAGATCGCGCTGTTTCACGAAGCGCGAGTCTCGCTGCCGACGTTTGCGCCGCGCGTACCGGGCAGCCGCGAACGCGAGCTACGACAACTGCTGGCGGACATTGTGCAGCGTGCCTACCAGCGTCAGTTGATGATCGGCACGCAAGGTGTGGTCTCAGCGCGCCTCAGCGAAGACAGCTTTATCATCTCGCCTACTGGCATTGACCGTGCCGAGATCGATGCGCAGGATATGGTGTTGGTCGAACACGGCGCATGTGAAGCGAACAAGCAGCCAAGCCGTTCCGCACGAATGCACGAGGCGATCTACCGCCAGCACCCGGATATCGGCTGCATCATCACAGCGCAATCTCCCGCAGCGACTGCTTACGCCATCACTGCCGCGCATTTCGATACGCGCACGATTCCCGAAAGTTACATCCTCCTGCGCGATATTCCGCTTGTGCCGTTTGGTGCACAGTATCGCGAGCCGGAGCAGGTGGCAGCGGCAGTCTCGCTGCGCAGACCTGTTGTGCTGATTCAGAACGACTGCGTACTGACAGTCGGCAAGACGGTTCTGGAAACGTTCGACCGTTTGGAAGTGGCAGAGTACAGCGCGCGTGCGTTGATCGATACGGCGGCAATTGGCGCGCTCGTCCCTATCGGGCAGGATGACATCCGCGCACTCGAAACGGCGTTTGCTTTGATTTAAGGAGAGTGATGTCTGAAAAACCAGTTATGTCGTCGTACTCACGCCATGTGTTGATCTGCACCGGGCAGTATTGCGACCCAGAAGGCAAAGCGGCAGCACTGTATCGTAAGCTGCCCGCGCTGCTCGGCGAGATGGGACTTTACGACAACCCGCAGCGCGTCAAGCGTGGGACATGCCCTTGCCTCGGCGTATGCAGTCATGGTCCTCTGCTGGTCGTCTATCCCGACGGCGTGTGGTACTGCCACGTTGATGAAGCGCTGCTCGCACGCATCGTGGACGAGCATCTCATCGAAGGGCGTGTGGTGGAGGAGGCGGTGTTTTACAGGATGGATGAGGATGGAAAAGCGTAGGGCGAGCCATCTGCTCGCCCTTGCAGTGAGTTTCGCAGTCTAGAACTGATTCCACAAATACTGGTTGTAGACTTCGTGGTGGAACTGGATTTCTGACGGCTTGATCAACGTTCCCAGACGGCGGGCGCAGCGATCTGCGGATGCTAGCTTGAGCGCGGCGAACTTCTCTGCCACGTCTGCGCCGAACAGGTTTGCCGAATATTCACTGTTAGCGAAGAGCGCAATACCGTCGTAAATGTTGTCCGGCAGAATTTCGCCCTGCGGGATTTCGGCGGGTAACTGCCCCTCCAGCCCTGTCTTGAACAGGCTGAAGATCGTCATATACGGGTTGGCATCCGGCGCAACCGAACGGACTTCGATACGTGCCGAACGCGAGTTGCCAATCGGGATACGTACCATCGAGCCACGATCGACAGGCGACGACTTGATTTCGTTCGGCGCTTCAAAGTGCGGGTCGAGGCGGCGGTAGCTGTTGACGCTGGAGTTCAGCACCAAGCACAGATCTTTCGCGTGTGCCAGAATGCGGTTGACGAAACCCCACGCCATATCCGAAATCTTGTCACGACCATTCGCATCCCAGAACAAGTTTGTATCGCCGTGCGACACCGACATGTTGGTGTGCATACCACTGCCATTGACGCCCGTCAGCGGCTTGGGCAGGAAGCTGGCAGTCATGCCCATCTTGTACGCAACCTGACGACACAGGAGCTTGTAAAGCTGAATCTGGTCAGCCGCAATCCCCGCTTCGGCGTAGCTGTAGTTCATCTCGAACTGCGAAGGCGCGACTTCAGGATGATCCTTTTCATTCGCGAAGCCGAGTGCACGCTGTACTTCAGCAGCTGCATCTATGAAGCTCCGCAGCGGGTCGCCGGGCAGCGAGTGATAATAGCCACCGGTGTTCGACATCTCGAACTTGCCCGTGACGGCATAGTGCTGTTCGGCGTTCTGACCCAGGAACAGGAAGCCTTCGATTTCGTTAGCAACATTGAGTGTGTAGCCATGTTCGGCATACAGGGAAGCAGCGTAACCCTTCAGCATCGCGCGCATGTCGGCTGCATAGGGTGTGCCGTCCTTCTCCAGTACTTCACCGAAGACCAGCACCTTGCCCGATCCGAAGAAATCGGCAGGCACCCAGTAGAAAGCCGACCAGTCAATGCCAAGGCGGAGGTCGGATTCCGATTGCGGCGTGAACCCACGAATGGATGAACCGTCGAATGTCAGGTTGTCCGCCGACTTGAGCAGGAACTTCTTGTCATAGTCGAGCATGTGCAGACGACCTTCGAGGTCGGTGAACAGCACTGTGACCGCTTTGACACCTTTGGTGTCCGCCAGCCACTTCATGCGCTCTTCCTGAATAGTGCCAGCGTCAACACGCGCCGCGCGCTGCGCCTTAGCAGCAAGATTTAACTCTTCCAACTGTTCGTAGGGCATTGCCAGAAAATCACGGAGAGATGCAGACATGATGTGAGGTCTACCTTCATTACATAGACAACAAAAGTGTGATGCGTCATTATAACGAACACGAAACGGGCAGAGGCACTAGTAAGAAATCCACAAATTACGCCGAAACTGTTGTTGTAAATGCACAAGATGCAGGGTATGTAAGAGAATTTGTTATGGCAATTCATGACAAATCAACAATTCGCACTTCTTCGCGCCTCCCCACTATTACAGATCGCATGTACAATAGCGCGCGGAAAAGTCCCGACTTTATTGATGATTATTGCACCAACAGGAGACGCCAACATGACCCGCCGCGTGGTGATTACAGGCATGGGGATGATTAGCCCGCTGGGGCATACGGTCGCCGAAACATGGGCAAACATTGTTGAAGGTAAAAGCGGTGTCGCACCGATCACGCGCTTTGACGCCAGCAAGTTCAGCGTGCGCATCGCTTCTGAGGTCAAGAACTGGGAGCCGACCAAGTACATCAGCGCCAAAGAAGCGCGGCGCACCGACACATATCAGCAGTTTATTCAGGTTGCCGCACGCGAGGCGATTCAGCAGTCCGGTATTGAAGTCAACGACAGCAACCGGACACGCACAGGTGTCATCATCGGCTCGGCAGTTGGCGGCGTATCGTCGTACTATGACGAAGCGATGATGATCTTTGAAACGGGCGATCCACGGCGCATTTCGCCGTTCGGCATCCCGATGTTCATGGTCAATGGCGGCAGCGACAATGTTGCGATTGAACTTGGTGCGCAGGGGCCCTCATATACGCCCATCAGCGCGTGCGCCACAGGGGCGGACTGCATCGGCGTGGCGTTCGATCTGATTCGGCTGGGCAAGATGGACACAGCGGTGGCAGGCGCGGGCGAAGCGCCAATTTTCCCCATTGGCATTGCGGCGTTCGACCGTACAGGGGCGTGTTCCCGCGAAAACGACAATCCCGATCGTGCGGTGCGCCCGTTTAGCAAAGATCGCCCCGGTCTCGTCTTCAGCGAAGGCGCGGGCGTAATCGTGATGGAAGCGCTTGAACATGCACAGGCGCGCGGCGCAACGATTTACGGCGAAATCGTCGGCTATGGTACGAACAGCGATGCGTTTCACATCACCGCCCCCCAACCGGACGGGCTTGGGGCTGCGAACGCAATCCGCATGGCGCTCGATGATGCCCGAATGTCGCCCGACCAGATCGACTACATCAACGCGCACGGTACAGGCACAGGCTTGAACGACGCCATGGAAACCAAAGCGGTCAAGCACATCTTCAACTCGCGAGCGCATCATGTGCCAATGAGTTCTACCAAGAGTATGACCGGTCACGCAATGGGTGCGACGGCAGCGATGGAAGCAATTTTCGCGCTGCTGGCAATCCGCGATGGTGTTGCCCCGCCGACCATCAATCTCAATGAGCCGGATCCGGAATGCGATCTCGACTATGTGCCGAACACGGCGCGCGAGATAAAGATTGACGCGGTGATGAGCAACTCCTTCGGCTTCGGTGGTCATAACGTGTCGCTCATTCTCAAACGGTTCAACGAGTAAGCCTGGGACAGGATTTGGACCGCAGAGGCACAAAGGGCATCAATGCTTGATACATTTATGGCGCAGAACAGACTGCGCTTCAAAAATACTGCTCTGCTCGAACAGGCGCTCATCCATAGTTCCTATCGCAACGAGCATCCCGAAGTTACCACCGACAACGAGCGACTGGAGTTTCTGGGCGACTCGATCATCGCCATGATCGTCGGTGAGATGCTGTACCAGCGGCAACCAGAACTGCCGGAAGGCGACATGACGCGGCTGCGCGCAGCGCTGGTACGCGCAGATACACTGGCGAAGCTGGCGCACGAATGCCGCCTAGGTGACGAATTGCTGATGGCGCGCGGCGAAGAAGCATCGGGCGGGCGGATGCGCGTCAGCCTGTTGTGTGATGCGTTTGAGGCGTTGGTCGGCGCACTCTATGTCGATAGCGGGCTGCACGCTGTGCGGCGCTGGCTGCTGCCGCGCTTACACGCGCAGCTTGAGGACATTGAGCGACGCGCGTTGGATAAAGACGCACGAAGTCGGCTGCAAGAGATCATCCAGGAGCGTGACGGCATAACCCCTGTTTACACTGTGATCGGCGAAAGTGGTCCCGAACACGCCAAGCGCTTCACAGTCGAGGTTCGGGTTGGCGAGCGTGTCATTGCGACGGGCAGTGGTCACAGTAAGCAGGCAGCCGCGCAAGATGCCGCGCGCAACGCGATGCAGGCAATCGAATAACACCCATTTCACCGCAACAACCGCTTTTGTGATACAGTTTGAGTGTGTATATCTAGCTCCGCAGACAATCAACATGATCGCACCCGACATTCTCATGCAAGCTCAATCGATTGCGGATCGCCTTGCGGCTATTCCCGGTGTGTGCGCGGTCGCGCTCGGCGGTTCGTGGGCGCGCGGCGCCGGTGACTCCAGTGCTGATATTGATATCGGCATCTACTACGACCCAGCAGACCCGCCCGCGCTGACCAACCTGCGGCGGCTGGCAGCCGCGCTTGATGATGGCAAGAGCGGCGATGCGGTCACAGACTTTGGCGGCTGGGGACCCTGGATCAACGGCGGTGCGTGGCTGGTGGTGGATGGGCAGCGCGTAGACTGGATTTATCGCGATGTGCAACAGGTGGCGCACATTATCGATGAGTGCTGCGCCGGACGCCCCGCCACATACTATCAACCGGGACACCCACACGGATTCCACACGCCAATCTATATGGCTGAAATTGCGGTTGCTCTACCGCTGCATGACCCGACAGGCGTGATTGCAGCACTCAAGGCACGGACAGCCCCTTACCCCGAAACGCTGCGCCGCACGATGATTGCCAACAACCTGTGGGAAGCCAAGTTCGCGCTCGACACCACGCGCAAATCCGCTGTGCGCGGGGATGTGATGCATGTCTCTGGGGGACTGTTCCGGTGCGCTGCCTGTCTGGTACAGGCGCTATTCGCGTTGAACGAGCAGTATTGCCTGAACGAAAAAGGCGCGCTGGCAGCAGTGGAGCAGTTTCCCCTCCGCCCTACGGAGTTTGTCACGCGCGTCAAACGCACATTATCACACCTGGGCGTGGGCGCAGCAGGGTTACAGGTCAGCGTCGAGACATTCGATTGGCTGGTCGTCGAAACGCGCGGCTTATGTGCGGAAGTCGGCTTTGACAGCCTGTGAATGTCGAAGTGTTTGACGCAGAGAGCGTAGGGAAACACTGCTCTACGCTCTCTGGATTAGAGTATGCGGCTACAATCCCACAATGCGCGCGCCTGTTCCGTTGCGCGGTACGGCATTGCGCGTATCCACGATCAGGCGACTGCGGTTAGCGACAGCGTGCCAGTTATAGCTGGTGTGATCGGTGACGACGACAACACAATCCGCCGCTGTCAGTGCGCCATCATCATAAGCGATGGTTTCCATGTGCGCCCCGTCATGCAGCCGAAGCGACGGCACGTAGGGGTCGTGGTAGTCAACCTGCGCGCCTTTGTTGCGCAGCAGCTCGATGATGTCCAGCGCAGGGCTTTCGCGCACGTCGTCCACATCACGCTTGTACGCCACGCCCAACACCAGAATGCGCGAGCCACGCACTGCCTTTCCATCGTCGTTAAGCGCATCCGCCACTTTGCCGACCACATACAGCGGCATGGACGTGTTGATCTCGCTGGCAAGTTCGATGAAGCGTGCCGTGTAATTGAGCGTCTTTAGCTTCCAACTCAGATAGTGGGGATCGACCGGGATGCAGTGACCACCCAACCCTGGACCGGGATAGAACGCCATGAAGCCGAACGGCTTGGTTTTAGCAGCATTGATCACTTCCCATACATCAATGCCGAGCTTATCGCACATCAGCGCGACTTCGTTAACCAGCCCGATATTGACGGCACGGAAGGTATTTTCCAACAGCTTGACCATCTCCGCAGCAGTCGGCGACGAGACGGGGACAATCGTATCGACTGCCGCGCCGTAGTAGACCTGCGCCGCTTCGGTACAGGCAGGTGTGATGCCACCGACAACTTTGGGCGTATTGCGCACGCCCCAGGTCTTGTTGGCGGGGTCGATGCGTTCCGGTGAAAAGGCAACGAACACGTCCTGCCCAATGATAAACCCACGCTCGCGAAGCTTTGGTACGACCAGTTCAAGCGTCGTGCCGGGATAGGTGGTGCTTTCGAGTACGACCAGCATCCCGCTGTGAGCGATCTGTGCAACATCCGCAATCGATTGAATGACGTAGGACATATCCGGGTCTTTGGTCTTGCGCAGCGGCGTCGGCACACAAATGCTCAGGGCGTCCACCTGCACGAGATCAGCATAGTCGGTGGTGGCGCGCAGCTTGCCGGACTGGACGAGCGGGGCGAGGCGTTCGGTCGGGATGTCTGGAATGTAGCTTTCGCCCGCATTGATACGCGCGACTTTGGCAGCGGTCACGTCCAAGCCGATGACGGTATAGCCCGCCTCGGCAAACTCGACCGCCAGCGGCAGCCCGACGTAGCCTAGCCCGATAATGCCGACAGTTGCGGTGCGGTCGTGGAGACGGGCAAGCAGGGTTTCATGAGGTGTGGTCATGGAGTATCTCGAGAAATTGTGAATGTCATGACGGGCATTATAACGCCGCCCGTCATAGAATTGAATTGCTACCCTAGACTTCTGCCGCCCACAGCTCTGCCAGCAGCGAGTCATAAATCTGCGCGACCACAAAGGCGTACACCCACTGATCGACGGGGACTTCGCTGTCGGGCGGAATGACGATCTCAGCCGTGATGACCATGCGTCCGCGCTGGACGTAGGTGAGCGCATGAGTCGCCGCGATACCGCAGTCGGTGGCGGGCTTGGTGTAGAGACCGTTTGCCAGCGTATTCGGCGAGGGTTCTACGCGCGTGAAGCCGTCTGCTTCTGCCAGTTGATACAGCACATCGCCGAGGAGCGCAGCGCTGGCATCAGCAGGGGTGGCGAAGGCGTCAATCGTGTAACGCAGGCGTGCGAACGGATACTCGGTCAGGTTGCAATCTGCGTTGACAATGCCGTGTGTGACACGGTACTCATGGCTGTAGGTTTCGAGGAACTCGCCATAGGTTTCACGCACAGCTTCCGGCGCGCTGGCAATGGCGTCGTCCGTCGTGCGCACACCGCTGATCTCATCCACCGTCAAACCCGGGGGCAAGTCTGGTTGAAGCGCATTCATCGCCGTCAGCAATTGCTCAGCGGTGGTGGTGCTGAGGGATGCTTCCGGCAGCAACGCGGATACTGTGGACGGGTCATCAACGATGAGAACTGTTTGCAGCGCTGTGCCGGGGTTGGGATCGGTCTGTGGGTCGCGCAGGCGAATGTTCATGACAGCATCCATACCCGTAACGACCGTGCCGAAAATAGTGTGACCATAGTTGAGGTGCGGCGTCGCCGCGGTCGTGATAAAGAACTGGCTGCCGTTGGTGCTGGGTCCGGCATTCGCCATCGCCAGAATGCCAGGCGTGTCGAACGTCATGTATTGCAGGAATTCGTCCGCGAACTGGTAGCCGGGCCCGCCGCTGCCTGTCGCGGTTGGGTCGCCACCTTGCGCCATGAAATCCTTAATGACGCGATGGAAGGTCGTATTATTGTAGTATCCCTGCTGCGCCAGAAAGACGAAATTGTTGACGGTCATGGGGGCATAGTCTTCGAGGAGGTCAATGTAGACCGCGCCTGCTTCGGTACAGAAGACGGCATAGTAATCTTTGCCCGCTTCCAGGACTGACTCCGTGCCTGTATACTCGCGGGTGGCGGGTTCAGCGGCGGGAACGGCAGCGGTACACAGGTCGGCGGGTGTGGGCGCGCTTTGTGCGGCTGCGAATGAGACGAACGAGCTGCACAGCAACGCGATAATGATCAGGCGAAACGGCATGGGCATTGGCTCCAGTCATATCGATGTATCGGTTCAGGATAGCACATGAAGGAAGTAAGGGTGAATGCCGCTTTTGGAATCAGCAGATTTTGTCGGTAATCTCTCCTTCTTCCTGCAATTTGGGAGCACACCATGACATCCATTGATACTCTGCGTGCCAGACGACAATTTACGACGATTGACGGACAGCAGATCGCGTATGTGACAGCGGGTGAACGCAGCACCCCCCCACTGCTGCTGGTGCATGGCTGGCTCTCTTACGCGGGGGCGTGGGACAGCACCCTAGCGGCGTTGCAGGACATATACTATTGCATTGCGCCTGACCTGCTCGGCTTTGGGTTAAGCGACAAGCCCGCAGACGGCGATTACACCATTCCATCGCAGGCAGCGCGCGTGCTTGCATTGGCGGACGCGCTCGGAATTGACACGTTCGCGCTGGTCGGGCATTCGATGGGCGGGCAGATCGCGCTCTACATTGCCGCGACGCAGCCAGGGCGCGTGCGGCGGATTACCAGCGTGGGCGGCGTAGTGACAGGCGAACTGAGCGCGTACCTGCGTATGATGTACACGCCTCCCTTATGGCTGGGGCATTATGTCAACCGTCACATCTGGGACATCACGCGCTATGGCATGACGCACTGGCGCTGGTACAAGCACCTGTATTATGACAACGCCAACACCTATCGCAAAGATGTTATTCCGCTGGGGCATCCTGACCTGATCATGGGCGCGATCCCCGGTATCGAGCGACCGGCATATTTCGCGTATCACGCGCTGCAAGGCTGCGACCTGACGCCCATGCTTGGGAATATCACTGCGCCCGTGCTGCTGCTGCACGGCGAAAACGATAATGTCGTGCCTGTACGCAATGCCCGTCATGCCCACAACTACATCCCCGACAATCGGCTGGATGTCATTCCGCAGTGCGGGCATTGGCCCATGTACGAACATCCAGAGCGTTATGTCAAGACGATCCGCGCGTTTTTGGGGCAGATGTAATCATGCAGGTTGTGACGACGATTGCCGATATGCGCGCTGCCCGCGCCGCGCTGGGCGACAGCGTGGGCGTGGTGCTGACGATGGGCGCGCTGCACGCCGGGCATGTGGCGCTGGTACGCGCCGCCAAAGCTGACCATGCCGCCGTGATCGTGACGATCTTCGTCAACCCGACGCAGTTCGCGCAGGGGGAAGACTTCTCGCGCTACCCGCGCCCGCTGGAACGCGATCTGGACCTGCTGCGCGCAGAAGGCGTGGATGTCGTGTTTACGCCGACGCCGGATGAGATGTATCCGCCCAGCTTTCAGACGTTTGTGACGGTGGAAGGCGTGACTCACGGGCTGGAAGGCGATGCACGTCCGGGGCATTTTCGCGGCGTGGCGACGGTGGTGAGCAAGCTGTTTCATCTGACGCAGCCGACGACGAGCTACTTTGGGCAGAAGGACGCGCAGCAGGTGGTCGTCATTCGGCGGATGGTGCGCGACCTCGCCTTTCCGCTGGCAATAGCGGTCATTCCGACGCTGCGCGAGGCGGACGGGCTGGCGTTGAGTTCGCGCAATGTCTATCTGTCGGCGGAGGAGCGCGCTGCTGCACCCGCACTGTATCGCGCGTTGGGTGCGGCGGGCGCAGCGTATGCGGCAGGGGAGCGGTCTCCGGCGGCGCTGCGCACAGCGGCGCTGGATGTGTTGGCGGGCAGCGGCGGCGTGGTCGAGTACGTGTCGCTTAACGACCCGCGCACGCTGGCACCGATTGAGACGCCGCAAGAGACGCCGCTGCTGCTGTCGCTGGTGGTGCGTTACGGCAAGACACGGCTGCTCGATAACTGCCTGCTGCGGCTGGCGCTGAATACGCGCGAGGGGTTGGGGACGTGGTTGGGATAGACATGAATCATGTATCTATTTCAGTGAGAACAAGCTGATAGACTTCCGAAGCAATATAGGGTCGTGTGTTTTCCAATAGCCAGTGATCCAGAATGCGTTCTCCGCTGCTTATAGCGAGCTTCTGATTCTTGCGTTCGATTGATACGCAACCCTTGTAAGCTAAAGCTATATCAAAATCCGGCGAGTCGCGGATAATGAAACCACGATAGCCTAATCCGTCATTGAAGGGTATTTGCCCAACATGAGTCGGCATTTCACGCAGAATGGATGTGAGTGTTTCAGCTTGTGCTGCGGTCATTTCCCACGTTGGGTTAGGTCTGCCGCTGAAGATGTCAAGTTCGACTCTCATGATAACCTGCACATATCCTTTACGAAGATGCAGTCGCGAGATATTGACTGCATCTTCCTTCGCTTCATACGGTGATACTTACTTATGGCGTCAGATGATTTTCACACTTTTACCTGCATAGAAGTACCCGCAGAAATCGGTGTATGGTCCGCGATTGCACGTCTCAGGATTAGTGATTATCACACTGCTGTTATCAGTGTTCTTGGCGGGTGTACCGCCTGGTTTGTGACCCCAAAAATTGCCAATTTGCTTACGATACCAGTGGTAATCATAGCCCGGTGCTACTACCAGAGCTACGAAACGCCGGGGGTATTCTGAGTCTGGCAAACACTCGCAACGGTGCACTAATCCATCACATAACGCTGCATTGACCACATCTGAGCATGCCATAGGATATGGGTAGCACTTGGATGCGCGACCGGGCTGGGCAA
This sequence comes from Chloroflexota bacterium, assembly GCA_033763755.1. Lineage (GTDB taxonomy): Bacteria > Chloroflexota > Anaerolineae > Aggregatilineales > Phototrophicaceae > Flexifilum. The sequence goes on along the minus strand of JANRJX010000075.1, from coordinate 111,949 downwards.
ATGTGTCTGTGCGCCAGTTACGGGCGTAGTTATAACAGTTGTTATTCTGGCGCACAAAACTGTTGTTATTCCAGAATCCGGGATTGAAGCGGCTTAGTTCGATAGCACATTGATCGCAGCGCTCATCGCGAACCGTAATGCGACGACGCCGGAATACAGGAAACGGGGGGCGTGGCAAAAGCTTGGGCGGATTCTTTTCATACAGCCGCAGTTGTTCCAACATGAGTTTCTGAATAGACTCGTCAATGGGTGTGCTTTGGTGTTCCGGCAGCACAATACCGTCATAGCGCGTCATACTCTCTATGAGACGTGCGGCGATTTCTACCCCCTGTCGAGGGTTCTCGCCTGTCCCATTGGCGAAGGCAAAGGAGGTGGGCAGGTCGAAATCTTCTGCCGAGTCATCGCCAAAGAGTTGAATGTGCATGCCGCGGTATCCGAGTCCATCAAAACCTTCATCAGGTTTGCTGATAATTTCGCGTTGACCTGCAATTGCTCGCAGGACTTCTTGTGCGTCCTCATCGTTATCGACGATCCAGCTTGGATTTGGGCGACCCGAAAAAGCATCAATTGTGACACGAAACATGATCTTCTCTCCTGTTAAAGCAGCCAACCATATGAGGCAACAGGATTTGACGATATTCGATGTGGGTGTGGTGACGCAGCCTTATTCGGCTGTAGATGTTGAGAGCTATGCTGTTACTTGTAACTATCTATGCTGCTCGGTGTCACATCTTCTACAAAGATGCTACTCCCCCTCCATATGATGTCCCTTGCGACCGCCGCGCTCGGTCTTCGTGACAGGCGCGGCGTCCAGCAGCGATTGCGCCTTCGCCAGCGCGCGTTCCGCCAGTTCGCGCGCTCCATCGTGCAGTTCCCGGCTGCCCTGCACGAACGCCACGTTGCGATCCATATCTTCGGCTGACCAGCCGCGCGAATGGGCGATAAACGGGAACTGCGGGAAGTCAAAACCGAGTTCGCTGAAGAACAGTAGCATCTGCCCCGCCACCGCCTGAATGTTGTCCTGTCCGCCCGTGATGATGAACGACGCCACCTTGTTACGGATCAGCACATTGTTGGCAATCGTGATCTGGTTCTGGATGCAGTTCATGCGTTCGATCATCTTGAAGTAGAGCGAACTGGCACTGCCCCAACGAATTGGCGTTGAGATAATCACCGCGTCACACCAGTGAACAATCGCCTCGTAGACCTGCTCCATCTGGTCGTCGGGGTCCATGTGTGTAATCGAACAGGGCCAGGTACAGGCATGAGCATGTTTCGAGTAGTAGCCTTCGCAGTTGCGGAAGCGCAGGTCGTTGATCTTGATCAGTTTCGTCTCTGCACCCAGGGCAACGCCGTGTTGCAGCGCGCTCATCAGCAGCGCGTCGGAAGTCGAATAGCGCGGATGCGCCGGATCCATTGCCGTCGTGGAGAGACCGAGCAACCGCAGTGCGCCTGGCTCACGGCGAATAGGGCGCGTCAGCGGGTGCGGGTCATGATGCGGCTTGTTGCGCGGAGTGACAGCGTTCAGGTTGATGAACAGATGCCCGTCTTCTTCCTTCAGTTCATAGCGCGGCACGCGGTCGTCCTCAAACCCCGGCTCGCCTTCGCCCGTCATGCAGTGGTACTTGTAGTGATGCCAGGGGCAAACGAGATAATCGCCTTCGAGATGCCCCAATCCAAGCGGACCGCCAACGTGATTACACACGCTGGAAACCGCGCCAAAGCGTCCATCCTTATACGTCAATGCGATGCGCGTGCGCCCGATTGTGATTTGCTGAAGCGTAACCGCCTTTAGGTCAGCAATCGTGCCAAGATCCTGCCAGTTGGGGGAGGAAGAAGTAGACATGACAACCCTTTTTGTGATGAAATAAATTCGCTTCTAGTAGCATTTTAATGTTTGCTGACTATGATGAATATACGTTTTTTACAGGCGCATTGGCTTCACAGGAGTCACATTATGCCATTCGCATTTGATCCCAGCTATTTGTTGTGGGTGATGATCCCGTCGCTCATCCTCTCGCTTGGCGCACAATTCATGGTCCGCAATGCCTATAGCAAGTGGTCGCAGGTGCGCAATTCGTCCAATGCCAGCGGCGTCGCCGTCGCACAGATCATCCAGCAGAATACGAACGTACGTGGCGTCGGCGTCGAAGCGGTGCGTGGGCAACTAACCGATCACTATGACCCGCGCACACATACCGTTCGCCTGTCGGAAGGCAACGACGATGAACAATCGGTCGCGGCAATGGCAATTGTCGCCCACGAGCTCGGTCATGCCCAGCAGCATCAGGAAGGCTCACCTCTCATCCAGGCGCGTAACTTCCTTGTGCCGGCCGTGCAGATTAGCCCGACGATTGGCTACCTGATGATCGTCGGCGGTTTGCTGCTCGACTTTATGGGGCTGTTCTGGTTGGGCGTCGGCATGTTCAGCATCATGGTCATCTTCATGCTCCTGACGCTACCAGTGGAGTTTGATGCCAGCGCACGCGGTTTGAAGCTGCTCGAGGCCAGCGGGCTGATGCGTAGCGAGCAGGACCGGCAGGGCGCGAAGGCGGTGTTGAATGCCGCCGCACTGACCTACATCGCGGCGGCTGTCGGCGCGGTGCTGCAACTGCTCTACTTCATGAGCATGGCAAGCCGCCGTCGGTAAGTGAGATTTAGCACAGGGGCGCAGAAGCACAGGGTGTTTATCCCTCTGCACCCCTGCATCTCTGCGTAAAATAGTTCCGGTCATGCCTCGCCGTACACCTGCACATCCACAGCGCCGGGCGTGCCGTCTGCCGTGACGACGATGCGCGCGTCGCGAAGACGGGCGCGAATATCGATACGACTCTTGTCAGCCCGCGTCACTGTGTATTCACCATCGCTGTCGCCCACGTAAACTTCGACCCGCAGCGGATCATAGCTGAGCGCGTCCGTCGTCTGTGCCAGCGGCGCGTAGGGAATGATCGATCCGGCGCGCACATAGATCGGCATCTCGTCCAGCGCGCATTGCACACTGATCCAGCGCCCGCCCGCCAGTTTCGCTTTCGTCCGGTAGTCGTACCAGTCGCCCTGTGGCAGGTAGACGCGCCGACGCCCTGTTTCATCCAGTATCGGCGCGATCATCAGCGCAGTCCCAAACATATACTGATCCTCGATGGTGTAGCACGTCGGATCATCGGGATACTCCAGTACCAGCGGGCGCGCCATTGGCAGGCTGGATTGCGTGCTGGCGACCGCCTCGCTGTAGATGTACGGCAGTAAACGATAGCGCAGTTCGGCATACTGGCGGAAGATCGCCTCTGCCTGCTCGCCATACGCCCAGGGCTCACGCGGCGGCGTCCCGTGCGCACGGACGTGCGAGCCAAAGAAGGCTAACTGCGCCCAGCGCACATACAGATCGGGACTCGGCAGCCCGCTAAAGCCGCCGATGTCGTGACTGTAGAACGGAAAGCCGCTCATACCGAAACTGAGCATCGCCCGCAGCACACACGCCAAGTCCTCATAGCGCGCGACGCCATCACCTGACCAGTGGATCGGGTAACGCTGCGAGCCTGCCCATGCCGACCGCGCCCAGATCAGCGTATTGTCTTCGCCGTAGCGCTCTTTCGTCACATCGAAGATCGCACCGCCGTACAACAGCGGATACAGATTGTGCATCGCCGCGCTCTGCCCGTTGTGATAACGCGCGTCGGGCGGAGCGCCTTCGCCAAAATCGACCTTGATCGCCGCCACACCCAGGTCGAACAGCTTGCGGAACTTGTCCTTGATCCACTCGACCGCCGCCGGATTGGAATAGTCGATGAATCCTGCATCAGGCTGGAAACCAGGAAAGAGATACGGCTGTCCGTTGGCGCGCGTCGCCAGATAGCCACCTGCGCGCGCTTCCGCGAACATTGCTGATGTGATCACGATGTTAGGCCACTGCCACAGGCACACGCGAAATCCCTGCGCCCGCAGTCGCGCCATCATGCCCCCCGGGTCGGGGAACTTGTCCGAGCAGAATTCGAGATCGCATTCCCAATCGTTTTTGTACCAGTCGGTATCAATGTGAATCACGTCACACGGGATGGCATGTTCGCGCAGTTGGGCGGCGATGGCTTCCACCTGCGTCTGGCGGTTGTAGCTGATGCGCCCCATCCATAAACCAAAGCTCCACAATGGCGGCAGCGCCGGCTTGCCCGTAATCGCTGTGTACTGTGGGAGAATGTCCTTGAGCGTTTCACCGTAGATGAAGTACAGGTCGAGCGCGGTCATATCGTCCACAATCGTTGAGAGCGCCGTGTGCTCGAGATCCCCCACACGGCAGCGGATGGCATTGCCGCTGTGAATGAACAAGCCGTAGCCGCGCGTACTCATGTAGAACGGGATGCGCTTGTACGACGCGGGCGATGCGTTGCCGAAGCCTTCCTGATTCCACAAGGTTTGGTACGTTTCGCGCTTGTCCAGCCGCCCGTAACTTTCACCAAAGCCGTAGATATGCTCGTCATGGCACAAATCGAGCGAAAAGAACGCCTGCTGCCTGTCGCCGTGATCGATGCTGCCAAGCGGATAGGCGTAGCGATGCAGGAAGATCCACCGCTGCTCCTGGGGATTCCACTGGAATTCCGGTCGCCGCAAGCCTTCGATGTCTATCGCCTTCGTCTGCCAGATCAGCTTGTCCGCAAGATCGTAGATGCTGATCTGAAACGGCTCACCTATAACTTCGAGGCGCAGCCGCGCGGTGCGCAGCGTCACCCCCTGGTCATGCGGCTGCACATCGGGCGAGATGCCGTCAAAGCTGCCGACGATCATAGGTGTTTGCGCATCTGTAACGGCTTCTCCGCGTGCGTAGCGAATGCGAATGATGCTATCCGTGCAGAAGTCGAGCCAGATCGTCGCAGGCATTCCCGCTGTCGGCGCTTCAAAGATCGTCTCCACATTCGTCCCGTAATAGTTGGCGATCACAGGCGTGTAGCGCAGCGTGTAACAGCGCAGGAGGATACGCGCACCATCATGTTCGACGCGCGCAAGCTTGCTAACAAGTTCGACAGGCGCGGGCGGTTCGTTCAGAAAGGTCGGCAGTTCGTAGGTGGGCATGAACACTCTGATCCTTCGTTTGGAATTACGAGCGCTGCTGGTACGATCTGGCACATCCATGTTCAAACACATAATGACGGAGCCTTTATGATGCGCACCACCGACACTGGCAGCATGTTTACAACGATTTTCGGTCGCAATCTTATCGCTGAACTCAAATACATTGCCAATCCGCCTTATCTGGTCGTCACTATGCCCGACCTGTGGGACATGTTCGCGCCCCATTTTGACGCACATATCGCTGGACCATACCTCGTCCACACGATTGATGGCGATGCGCTCGAAGCGGAACTCCCCAGTCTGCCGCACTGCAACAGCATCATCGGCTTGGGCGGCGGGCAGGCAATTGATGTTGCCAAATTCTTCGCCTGGCGCAAGCAACTGCCCCTGTTCCAGGTTCCCACATCGCTCACGGTCAACGCCCCGTTCGGGCATCGCAGCGGGCTGCGTTACAGTGGCAATGTGCGCTATGTTGGTTTCGCCGTACCAGAAGCGGTCTATATCGACTTCGATGTCATTCAGGGCGCGCCGAAGCAGTTGAACCGGAGCGGCGTGTGCGAAATCTTCTGCTACCACACCGCCCATGCCGATTGGCGACTGGCGGACACGCGCGGCATGTGCGAACCGAAGTGGCGTTATGAGCAGCGGCTTGTGGACGAAGCGCGCGAAGTGCTGGATACGCTTATGCTCAAGCTGGATGATATTCACGCCGTCAACGAAGATGGCATCCGCGCGCTGGTGGCAGCAAATCGATGGGGCGGCGCGACGTACCATAACGCGGGCTGGAATCCGCGCCATATCGAAGGCATCGATCATTTCGTCTTCTACGCGCTGGAATACTATACAGGCAAGAAGTTCATACACGGGCAGCCCGTCTGCCTCGGCATCTACATCGGCTCATTGCTGCACAACGACCGCGCCGACGAGATGCTTGCCGCCATCCGCCGCGTCGGTGTCGATATTCGCCCACAGGCGATGGGGATTATGTGGGAGGACGTGAGCCATGCGCTCAAGAACCTGTCAGCGTTCGTGCGGCAGGCAGGTTTGTGGTACAGCATCGCGCACGAGGCGGTCATCAGCGACGACTTCATCGCGCAGGTACGTGCGAATATCGATGCGGCATATGCGAATTTTGAGCCGTAGAGTCGACGCAAGTCTCGGGCGTTTGTACGCCAAACGGACGACTGCCTTACAGCCACAACGCACAAGACGTGCGAGCGCCATCGTGCTTAAGATAAACACATCGTGATACATATAGGAGACATCCTCACATGCGTTTGTTCAAGCGCCTTCTGCTCGTCCTTCTCGTGCTAACAGCAACTACATTCAGCGCCGCTGCCCAAGACGAAAGCCTTGAGTTTATCTCGTGGACAGAACCGCAGATGAACCTGTATTCTGCGGAAATTCCCATTAATTGGCAGATCAACGCAGGCATCGTTGATTTCTTGGGCAGTCCGCAACCGAACATCGTGCTGATGTCCGCAGATAGCAGCATCGCGGTCATCGCGGGTTTGAATCAACGCTATGTCTTCCTCGAACCCAACGAGTCGCTCGGTCTGTATGAGGGCGACGCGCTGCCATTTGGCGACTGGTCAATCCCAATTGTGCAGCAGGTTTCGCCCGCTGAATTCTTGTCGTACTATCTCGATGAGCTACTGATCAGCGCGGCTGTCTGTGCTGACATTGAGTATGATGCCCTACCAGAACTTGACGGCAACCGCGACTACCGGGCAGGCGAAGTCACACTGGAATGCACATATGATGCTGGTGTCGCAAGCGGCTACTTCTATGTTGCACTCTATACGATCGAAGATGCCAGTGGCGCACGGTTTTGGATGCCTGGAGACCTGTTTGGCTTCCTGGCAGAGCCCGGCGCGGAAGTCATCGCTCAGGAAGCGCTGATGCGGCTCGCGCAAACACTGACAATCGATGCAGAGGCAGCACAGGCATATACGCTCGAATACCAGCATGGCACAAACGATATGGATGCCCTACTAATGCAGGATTTCCAGAATCAGGTTGACCAGATGATGCGCAGCCACATGGTCGCCACATTCAGCAACACCATGTACTGGAACTGCGTCAACACCCAGATCATCAACGGCGGCAGCGGCAACTGCTAGTGAGAAAGTCCCGATCATTTGGCGAGGGGGTGGGTGAAATCACCCAATCCCCGCAGCGCGCAGTTTCGCCACCACCCGATCCGGCAGCAGCGGCAGGTCGTTGAACCAGACGCCTGTCGCGTCATGCACTGCCGCCGCGAGTGCCGGAGCCAGCGGGATCATCGGCATCTCTGCCATGCCGCGCGCCCCCCAGGGTCCAATCGGATCGGGGTATTCCAGAATGACCGACTTCACGTCCAGCGGCATATCCAGCACTGTCGGGATGAGATACGTGGACAGATACGGATTGACGATGCGCCCGTTCTTGCTCACCAGATGTTCCATCAGCGCATAGCCAATCGCCTGTGCCACCGCGCCTTCCACCTGCCCCTGCACCAATTGCGGGTTGATCGCCCGTCCGACATCGTTGACGCTGACCACGCGCAGCACACGGATCAAACCCGTCTCAATATCCACTTCGACTTCGACCGCCTGCGCGACATAACCATACGCAAAGTTTGGCTCTGCCTTGCCTGTCATCGGGTCATACGGCGTCGTCTTGGGCGGGCGATACTGATAGGTCGCAATAGCGGGACGCTCTTCATTCTTCCACATTTCCAGCGCCCGCTCTGCAGCGCCTTTGATGGCATTGCCTGCCATGAACGTCATGCGCGACGCCGACGCGCTGCCCGCCGTTTGCGTCTCGGCGGTGTCGTGCCCCATCAGCCGGACTTTGTGCAGCGGTACGCCCGTCGCCTCCGCCGCCATCTGTACGAAGACGGTGTGCGCACCTTGCCCGACTTCCGCGCCGCCCTGCCGCACTATCACCTGCTCAATCTCCGCACTGCCATGCAATTCAATTGTTGCCCAGTTCTGCTCGGGGAAGCCAAAGCTGTAGCCGATATTCTTGAAACCCGCCGCCATGCCGTACCCACGCCGGAGATGAGGTTGTGGCACCAACGAGGCTTGCCTCGTCTCTGTCTTTAACAAAGTGAACTCTTCGCCGCAGCGCGCCAGGACTTCCGGCATTGTCACGCCCGCAGGCAGGGGAGTCCCGACGGAGAGATGACTGCCTTCACGCACTGTATTCTTCTCGCGAATAGTGACTGGATCAAGGTGGAGCGCCTCCGCCAAGCGATTCATCATGCTTTCCGCAGCGAACGCTGCCTGTGGACCTCCAAACCCACGAAATGCGCCCGTCGGGATGTTATTGGTCGCCACGGCGTAACTATCCGTATGCACGTTCTCGCATTCATACGGACCTGTCACCATCAGATTGGCGTTCGCCAGCACTTTGGTGGAGGTGTAGTTATACGGACCTGCATCGCCGATGACTTCGGCGTGCATGGCAGTAATCAACCCGTCTTTGCGCGCACCCCATTTCAGCGTCATGTAAATCGGATGGCGCTTGTGGTGGTACAGGATCGACTCTTCACGACTCCAGATAATCTTGACTGGACGGCGCAGCTTCCAGGCAGCAAGCCCGAGCACAATCTGCACAGACATATCCTCGCGACCGCCGAATGCACCGCCGACCGCCGGATAAATCACACGTACTTCATCTTCCGGCAAGCCCAGCGCATGAGCGATCAAGTGCTGGTCTTCATGCGTCCACTGACCGGCGACGACGACCGTTACACGGCCCTGCTCATCGATATAACCCAGCCCCGCCTCCGGTTGCAGATAGGCGTGTTCCTGATAGCCCGTGCTAAAGCTTTGTTCGATGATAACATCAGCCGCAGCCCAACCCGCCTCCATATCGCCTTTGCGAATGCGATAGTGGCACAACTGATTGCCAGGGTAGCGCTCCATCAACTGCGGCGCGTCAGGCAAGAGTGCCTCGCGCGGGTCAAAGACGGTCGGCAGATCTTCGTATTCAACGGCGATTAACTTAACCGCCTGCGCCGCGATTGCTTCAGTGTCAGCAATCACAACCGCCACATTATCCATGTAGCAGCGCACTATGTCCGCGCCTGCCATCCCGCTGCCAGGACCACATAGCACAGGCTGATCTTTCGTGACCAGCCCGTACTCATTGCACGGAATGTCCGCTGCTGTGAAGACGGCATGCACGCCGGGCAGCGCCAGTGCCGCGCGAGTATCAATGTTATGAATGCGCGCGTGCGGGCGGTCGCTGAACTTGGTCTTCATCCATAATTGGTCGGGCATATCGATGTCGCCGGGGTACGGCGTTTCGCCCGTCACTTTGCCGACCGCATCCAGCCGCCGCACGCTCTGACCAATGGCTATATTCTGCTTACGCTGCTCCGACACGATACCCGATCCTCAATGTATGGCTAATTCTTCTTATCCTTATTCGCCTGCTCCCGTAACGTCTTGCGATTTTCAACCGCGATGTTGCGCGCCAACCGTTCACGCGCAATTCTGTCGCGTTGCATCGCCTGCCGATCTTTCAGCATATCGCTATCATTGACGGTCGCACGCGGCTTCGGTGCAAAGATCGCCACGATCACACCGACGACTGAAAGCAGAATCACGAAAATAGCAGCGGCAACAATGATTTGCCCTGCCGGTTCTGGAAAGCGTTGTTCCAACAGGTTTTGCAGATTGCGCGGCAGTGCATCTGTCAACACCGGTGCAAGGAACCACGAGGCTACCCCTAACGCGACGGCGAGGAAGAACCCCATCACGCCCCATGCTGCGCGACTTTGACGCCGCTCGGAGACTTTAACCTGACTCATCGGATCATCTCTTTCTGGCTGCTCGCCTGCTTGAACGCTTCGATGATCTTATAATACCCCGTACAGCGGCAAAGATTACCGGAGATACTCTGTTGAATCTGCACGTCCGTCGGCTGCGGGTGTTCTTCCAGCAGCTTTGCACCCGCCATGATGAAGCCCGGTGTGCAGTAGCCGCACTGCACCGCCCCTTGTTCGACAAACGCGGTCTGTATCGGATGCAAATCACCGTTCTGTGCCAGTCCTTCGACCGTTACGATCTCCGCGCCATGCGCGCGCGGGGCTGCCACCATACACGACATTACTGCCGCACCGTCGATAAACACGGTGCATGCCCCACACTCCCCCTCGGCACAGCCCTCTTTCGTACCAGGCAGGTGGCAGTCCTCGCGTAAGAAGCGCAGCAAGGTTTTATCGTGACCTGTGGCAATGGCGTAAGGCTGCCCGTTGATCGTCGTTACAATCGGCTCGCTGCCGCTGTGCGTGGTCGGGTCCGCCAGTACACCTTGTCCCTGTCGTTCACCCCAAAGCTGCGCTGGATCGTCGGGATAGTCATTGCCTTGTGTGCCAGATGCCAGTGCACGCAGCGCACGCATGAGTAGCACGCGCACCATCTCAGTCCGATAGTCCGCTGTGCCGCGCACATCATCTATCGGCGACGGGGTTGCTGCTGCAAGCCGCGCAGCTTCTGTAATCGTGTCTGTGGTAAGCGCCTTGCCACTCAGAAACGCTTCCGCAGTCGGTGTCCGGATGATGGTGGGCGCGACGCTGCCGAGCGCAATCCGCGCTGACTGCACCACATCACCCTCTATGCGCACGATCACCGCTGCGTTGACGACCGCTATCGCCTGCGCGCGGCGCAAGCCGAGTTTGAGGAAAATACCGCGTTCGTCGCTGTCCAGCGCCGGAACAGTCACAGCGGTGAGGATTTCATTCGGGCGCAGCACGTTGCGGCGCGCTCCCGTGTAGAACTCATGCAGCGGCACACTGCGTTCGCCATCCACCGACGCCAGCGTCACACTTGCGCCCAGCGCCATCAGCGGCGTAATCGTGTCGTTCGCGGGCGATGCGGTGATCAGATTGCCCGCCAGTGTCCCACGATTGCGAATTTGCGGCGCGCCCACTTCCCAGCACGCCTGCGCCAGCGGCAGCGCGCGTTCGACGATCAGCTTACTGGCGACGATCTGATTATGCGTGACCAGCGCACCAATGCGAATGTCTCCACCGTGCAAGCGGATTTCAGCTATTCCCGATACGCGCGTGATGTCGATGAGGGTATCAATCCCCTTGCGTATGCCGCGTTCAATCTCAATCAGCAAATCCGTGCCGCCCGCAATAATGCGAGCGCGTTCACCATATTCGTTTAGTGCCTCAAGTGCCTGTGCAAGCGAAGTCACGTTCAGATAGCGCTGCCACATACGAGTTCTATACCTGATGGTCTGGAGACAATGTATAACAAATGATAACAGGTTCGCGCTGCGTCTGCACATATTGACCGCCTGTGGTATCCTGAAAGCGGTATCTGTCCGCATAGTCGATTGAGCCTATGAAAACCAGACTGCTCCTGATTGCCCTGCTCACCTTCATGCTCAATGCATGTGTCCCGCAAGACCCCATCATCGTCTATGTCACACCCACAGCACAGCCTACCAGCGCGGCGAGCGTCGCAACCGTGATCAACCCGACAATTGCGGCCGCCAGCGCGACCCCGACGGAAACAGCGACGGTCAGTCCTGTAGAATCAACACCCATCATCGTCACACCTGACGCCCCGACTGTACCGATGGTGCCGACTCAGCCGCCTACCGTTGCAGCCGTCGTAACGTTCACCCCGGCTGCCAGTCCACAGGTTATTGGACCGCTGATTGGACCGGGTTATGTACCGCCGACTCTGCCTCCTGCTCCAGAAACTTCGGCACCCACGTCAGCACCCCCACCCGTCACGGATGCTGCAGCAACACCCGTCGAAGCCACAGCCGTCGCCGTTGCGCCAGAAGCCACACAGCCACCGCAGCAGGGGACGTTCGCTCCATTGCCCAATCTGGACCCGAATCTGGTTGGCATCCAGTTGGACATCAACCTGTCGCAGGAAGACTGGAACGAAGCGATGGGTCGCATCGAAAACCTCGGCGTCAAGTGGATCAAAGTCCAGTTGCCCTGGCGAGATATGCAGCCAAACGGACCGGACGAGCGCGGCACAGAGTTCTTTCGCCGTATCGAGCAGCATCTCGAAGATGCGGCGCGACGCGGCTTCAGTGTCATGGTCAGCGTTGTCAAAGCACCTGCCTGGGCGCGCAGCAATCAGACGGAAGACGGACCGCCCGATGACCCGAATGCCCTCGCACGCTTCATCACGATTATTTTCGAAGAGTTCAACGCCGGGTTGCAACGCCCGACCATCGGCGACTATATCGACGCCGTAGAAATCTGGAACGAGCCGAACCTGATCCGCGAATGGCAAGGCACGCTGCCCTTTACAGGCGCAGGCTACATGCGCCTTTTCGAGCCTGCCTATCGTGCCGTGCGCGCGTATTCGCCAGACATCACTGTGATCGTCGCCGGGCTTGCCCCGACGGGTAACTCTGAAGGTTCAGTGGATGACACCGAGTTCCTGCGCCAGATGTACGCCGCCGGACTGGGCAACTTCCGCGATATCGTCATCGGTGCACACCCTTACGGTTGGGGCAACGCGCCTGACTCGCGCTGCTGTGGTGAGCGGGGCTGGGATGACAATCCACACTTCTTCTATCTGGAGACACTCGACGCCTACCGCGAAATCATGAACGCCAACGGGCATCAGGATGTGCAAATGTGGATCACCGAGTTCGGTTACGCCAGCTGGGATGGCTATCCGCTCGAACCGCCGCAGCCCTGGATGGCGTTCAATTCGCGCTGGCAGCAGGGCGGCTATACCGTTCGTGCCATCCAGATCGCGCAAGAACGCGGCGACATTGGGGTCAAAGTGCTGTGGAATCTAAATTTCGCTGTGCTATCAGGCTTAATTACCGGACGTGATGAGCGAGCGGCGTACAGTATGCTCGTTCCAGGCGGCGGCTGCGCGGTGGATGTGAACAACCAAGGCAGCACGGAACGCCCGGTATACTGGATGCTCTACGATGCTTTCCGTCACGATGTGCAGTTGCAGGACTGGTGCGGCATCCCACCGAATCCGATACCGGGTTTTGAGTAGATGCTCCTCCACGCCGAGCTGATGTACCGCCCGCGCCCGACGGATGAACGAGCGCGGGCGGTGTTTGACTATGCGTTTCGTGCACGTCTGGCAACGCTGAGCGACCGCGATACACTCCTGCTTATCTGCGATAGCGACGCCACCCGCGCCAGCTTGCAACCACCGCTTGCCGACTTCCCACGCCTGACGATACAGTCCGTCATCGTCAATCCGCAGCCGTGCGCTCCCCAAGCCGACACGCCAAATCGCTGTGAATGGGAAGCGCCGCAGAGTTGGCAGCAAATGGACATGAGCGACCGTTGGGTGCGCATTCTGGCCGCATTGCGCGCCGCCATCGCGACTCAGCCGGACTTGCTGGTAATGCCTGCACATGATGCTGTTTACACACGCGCCATAATGGAAGCAGCGATGGAGCGCACGGGAGACCGCCCCTTCAGCCTGACGACGCGGCATACGCACAGTCTCGTAGCCGCTGCAAATATCCTAACTGACGTTATTGACCTGCACAACGCCGCCTTTGACCGCAAACCGTTAGCGCGCATAGGTGAGAACGGCGGACAAGGCTTTTGGGGTAAGCTGGGTGCAATTCCCGGCGGACTCTGCGCAGCAGTCCTGAATGCTGTCGATACCCATGCCTGGGAAGATGATCTTGAAATTGACCGTGTACTGACCGAAATTGGCAGTCCCGCGCTCTGCATTCCGATAGAGGACGCAGCAGGCTATCGTCTTTGCCCGCCGATCTTTGACCATGAGAGTGTGCGCCGCGTCATCGAACGGCATCTGCACTACTCACTCAAAATACCCGGTGAGCGCCGTAGCGCGCTGCACGCTGCACCGAGCGAGGAGTCTTGGCAGCGCGCTCAAAGGGACCCACGCTACGCCCGGCTGCTGACAGAAGCAGACGCGATGATCAGCGATTGTGAGGCGGCGATGCGCGCCCATGTTGCACGATTTGGCATGTCATGGGTTGATTGGGGCGGCTATCGCTATGCTGCTGCGCCGCGTAACCCACAGGTTGAGGTCTGGAAACAAAGTTAACTCGTCTGCTATAATGGCTCGCTAACGTGTTAAACAAACGTGGGGAACTGATCAATGATTCCAGGCGGCGATTTGAAGAAGGGCGTAACGCTCCGTGTTGACGGCAAGCTGATGCGCGTACTCAAGACCAAGTATAACAAGCCGGGGCGCGGCACTGCCTATATGGACACACAGCTTCTTGACCTCAGCACGGGCAATACCGTCAACAAAATCTTCGATGCCGAAGAAAAGCTGGATGACCTGTATGTCGAGCAAGAGCCGTGCGAATACCTGTATGATGACGGTGACCTGCTCCACTTCATGAACAAGCAGACGTATGAGCAGTATGAGGCGGCACATGCGCTCTTCGGTGACGACATTTTCTACCTGAAGGAAAACATGGAACTCGAACTGCGCGTCTTTGAAGGCAAGCCGATTGACTATGTGCTGCCGACGACCATGACCTATACGGTTGCGGAAGCAGAAGTCGCTGTCGTCGGCGACTCGGCTGGCAGCGTCAACAAGAAGGTCAAGACCGAGACCGGTCTGAGCGTGCAGGTGCCGATTTTCATCAACGAAGGCGAGACGATCAAGGTCGATACGCGCGACGGCTCCTATGTCGGGCGTGCGTAGTTACAGCAAAACAACTGAAAAACGGGGCGCACTAGGCGCCCTGTTTTGATTCTTTTGTGTCACTGCAACTCATATAATCATATAATCGTCTAAATGACTATCCGGTTCATGGGCATTGGAGTCAATTATGCGTTGGCGCTTCTTGTTTGTTATGCTCACACTGCTGCTCTTAACCGCAAGTGCTGCACAGGCACAACCCACTGTTGACTTCGCAGGCGGCGGTTGGCTGCGTGCGCTCACCCCCAGCACACTGCTGCCTCCTGGAACCACCAACGTTGAGGTCATCCTTACGACAGAGGAAACCGCCACCTGTCACTATGCCCTCGGCGCATCACCGCCGATTGACGCGATGACCCCCTTTGTCAGCACCAACAACACGCAACATTCGACCGTGATCGAAGGGCTTAACCCGGATCGTACCGTCGTCAACGAAGTCTTTATCCGCTGCGCGCCCCGTCCGGATGACTTGCTGCATCTGCGTTACCGCGTACTGTCCACGTTCAACCCGTCATTCCCGCGCCTGGGCAATCTCGATGGCTCGTGGCAGTACCGCGCGGATGGTATTGGTCAGGATGACGCCGAGATCGACCTGTGGCTGAATGCCGAATTCACACCGAGTCAGGCGACTGAACTGCGCAATATGAACCCTGATGTTCAGATTCTCGCAGGATGGAACGCCGTTGAAGCGATTGAAGCAGACAATGTACCAGATGAATACTTCCTGCTCGATACCGAAGGTAATCGCGTCGAAGTCTGGCCCGGTGCGTGGCGGCTCAACATGACACGCCTCGATATTGCAGAGTACTGGGCACTGCGAGCATATGCTCAGTTCAACGAGAACGATTGGATGTACGACGGCATCTTCCTGGATAATGTCTACATGAGTCAATCGTGGCAGGATGCAGATATCTACGATAGCCCGTTCCCCTACGACAGCGACCAGGACGGGATAAAGGACGATGAAGGCGTATTTGACGTCGCTTGGCGCGCAGGTGTGCTGCATTTCCTGCGAACGCTGCGCGGGCTGCTGCCACATGCACTATTCATGGGACATTGGATGCAAGTACAGGACGTGGAAGTGCAGCAGATCTTTAATGGCGCTGGCATAACTTTTGATCTTCCGGAAGTGATTGAGGGACAACAAACATTTGGTGAGCTGTGGGCAACGTACACCGATTGGCTGACACTACCTCTCTCTCCGCCGCTGACGCTGATGGAGTCGTCGATCCCGATTGAGATCTCGTATGGATATGGGTACACGCCACTCGACGGCTTCGTCCCGGAAGCAACTCTCGAATTCGCGCGCACCTACTATCCATATATGCGTTTTGGATTGGCAACTACACTGATGCAGGAGGGGTACTTCACACATGAGTTTGGCGATGCCTATCATGGCAATCGTTGGCACTATGACGAACTCGACCATGACTTGGGCTACCCTCTCGCGTCCGCCGAGCAAGTCCTGCTGCCTGTCACCGTCGATACCACCGACAGCATCATCAACGGCGGCTTCGAGAACGTCGTTGAAGGAACATGGAACTTCTGGGATGGTGATGAGGTAGATGACGGCTACGCCGCTGACCTGACGCGCGAAATCGGTGCAGGTCCAGACGGCAGCACTGCCGCCCGTATCGCGGTAACGGAAGCGTTGGGGGCCAGTTTCATCATTCAACTCGCACAATTTGACCTCGAAGTCACCGAGGGAACCATTTATGAAACACGTTTTTGGGCGCGCAGTGATGCGCCGCGCAATATGAACGTCACCGTCCAGAAGAGCGCACCCGAATGGGATAATTATGGTTTAGACCAAATGGTGGGAGTCACCGGAGAATGGCAGCAGTTCGTCCTTTACTGGCGCGCTAACCTTACGACCGATGAAGCTCGTCTGTTGTTCCACTTCGGCAATCAGATGGGGAATATCTGGCTCGATAACATTGAGATGGTCGAAAGCGCACCTTACTACATGCAACGCGAATTTGA
The DNA here is from genome assembly GCA_033763755.1 of Chloroflexota bacterium. Lineage (GTDB taxonomy): Bacteria > Chloroflexota > Anaerolineae > Aggregatilineales > Phototrophicaceae > Flexifilum. The sequence goes on along the minus strand of JANRJX010000075.1, from coordinate 95,267 downwards.
CAATGGTCTGGTGCTGGTCAACCCCAACGACGCTCCGGTGACTATCCCCGTTGCTCCCGGTTTCCGCCGCCTGATGGGGAATCAGGCACCACGTTACCAGTATATTGTGGATGATAACGACGCCGGCTTTAGCGTGAGCGACGGTTGGTTTACAGCCGACTACAGCACCGAGAAGTGGCTGGCAATTCCACCGTTTTATCATGACTGGGGTGATGGAGTTCATCAGGCTTTGGAGGGAGAGGCGCGCTGGGAACTGGCGATCCCTGCTGAAGATACCTACACGATCTCTGCATGGTTCCCCGCCGCACCAGAAGCGATGGCATGGAATGGCGCGGTCATTTACGAAGTCATACAAGGTGATCAGGTCGTGGCAAGTGCAACGATTGACCAGCGCGTCAATGGTGATCGCTGGCATGTCATCGGCGAAGTTACGCTCACGCCTGGTGCATTCGTGCGGCTTCGTTGTGATGGCAGTGCGCCCTGTGTGGCAGACGCCATCTACGTGCAATCGCGCGCCCGCTTCAACGATGGCACACCCGTTACCGAGATCACGTTGTCTGGCATGGACGGGATTGTGCTGGCGCGCGCCGAATAGCCAACAATTGTTATCGCGAATCGTGTGAACGCGCTACAATAGAGAACGTTGGACGCTCATCTGAACAACGTTATCTAACATCATCGGTGGAGGGCAGCGCGGTGGCTGGCTCAAACGACAAATACATCATCGGCTTGACTGGCAACATTGCCGTCGGCAAAAGCGTCGTCAGACGCATGTTGCAGCATCTCGGCGCATACACCATTGACGCTGACGGCTTGACGCATCAGGCGATGTCGCCCGGCGCACCTGCCTACAAACCCATCATCGAAACCTTCGGACGCTTTGTCGTCGATAGCAACGGGCAGATCAATCGCGCCCGGCTGGGTGCGGTGGCGTTCGCCGTGCCAGAAGCGATGCAGGCACTCGAAGGCATCATTCATCCGATTGTTGGCAGCGCCATTCAAGCGCTCGTCAGTCGTGCACAGCAGCGAGTCGTGGTCGTTGAAGCGATCAAGCTGCTAGAGGGCAACCTCGCCAGTATGTGCAACTCGATCTGGGTCGTAGACGCACCGCCAGATTTGCAACTTAAGCGACTAATGGAAAGCCGCAAGATGGGCGAATCCGAAGCCCGCCAGCGTATTGCCGGGCAGAACGCACAGGCGGATAAGCTGAAGCGGGCGCAGGTCGTTATCAACAACGCAGGCGATGTCGATAGTACCTGGAAGCAGGTACAGGACGCCTGGAATGCGATCTTCGCTGCCCCGAAGTCTGCGCCTTCTGCTCCCACCGTGCCAGCGGCTCCGGCGGCAGCTCGTACTCCGGCTGCCCCTGCACCTGCCGCGCCGCCAGTGCCGCCTGCCGCACCAGCCCGCATCACCGACGAGCAGCCCATGGTCGTGGGCAGCATTCACGCACGACGCGGAACGCCAAACAACGCTGCACAGATCGCTGAGTTCATGTCCAAACATGCAGGCAAAGACGTAAGCCGTATGGATATCATGCTGGCATTTGGTCAGAAGAGTTATCTGCTGGCACAGGATGCCGCCAATAACCTGATCGGCGTGGCAGGCTGGCAGGTAGAAAATCTGATCACCAATATTGACGAGGTCGTGATTGCGCCCGATGCGCCGTATGTCGATGTGATCCATGCGCTGTCGGAAAGCATCGCAGAATACGCCAGCCAGTTACAAAGCGAAGTCAGCTTCATCTTCTTGCCCAATAATGGCGACCCATCGATTCGTGAAGGCTGGGTCAAGAGTGGCTATCAGACCATCAAAATCGAAGACTTCGCCTCCCCTGCCTGGCGCGAAGCCGCCCACGAGCAGATGCACCCCGGCGTGACCGGACTGTACAAGCAGTTGCGCGCTGATCGCGTGACCAAGCCGATATAGGCTCTGCCGCAGACAGGGGTGACTCGCGGAGCTACCCCTGTCCACAAAGGCGAACGACCGCCAATCGATCACATTTGTTCTAACCCACCAATTCGCCTGACCATAACTTCGTAGAGAACACTCATTCGCATTTCAACCCCGTGTGCGTTATAAACACAGAATCGTTTTTTAGGATATCGAGGAAGCTGCTATGAAACGTGTTGTTCTGTTTCTGCTGGCACTGATGCTGCTCACCCTCAGCGTCAACACCCTATTCGCGCAAGACTCGCTCACGATCTGGACAAAGTACAATTCCGAAAGCCCGCAAAACATTCAGGACGAATGGATGGCTGCACTGATCGAAGAATATGCGGCGGATACTGGTGTTGCGATTGACAACGTGACGCGCCCGTTCGACACGATCAATACGGACCTGAACAGCGCAGTGCTGGCGGGTGGCGAAATCCCCGACCTGTCATATATGGATACGCCGTTCCTCAGCCGCTACTTCATCAACGGCACACTGACCGACCTGACCGAGTTCGTCACCAATGCATCGTGGTTTGAAGACCTTAGCCCGACCGCGCTGGCGGCTTGCACCGCGCCCGATGGCACGATTCTGTGCGTACCGACTGTTTCACAAGGTACACTGTCGTACTACTGGACAGCTGCTTTCCCGGATGGGTTTGATGGCAGCACTGATGCATTGATGGGCAACGTCACGACTGAATATCGTCTGACGGGCAAGAACACTGAGCAGTTCGGCTTCGAAGTCTTCTTCTACCCGTTGATGGCGAGCTACGGCGCAGTGCTGGCAGATGCCGAAGGCAACGCAACCTGGGCATCGCCCGAATCGGTCGCGGCAATCGAATTCCTGCGTGAACTGCACGCCAATGGAGACATCCCCGACACGTCACTGGCAGCAGGCTTCGACTTCGAAAACGCCTTCAAAGACGGCACGGCGGGTATGTTTGTCGCTGGGTCGTGGTCGTATGTCTTCCTCAACCCGCTGACTTCACCGGATGGTGTGGAATTCCCTGCCGACTCGACGGCTGTCTCCACCGCGCTCGAAGCAGGCGCGCTGGCGTTCGCGCCGCCGCTGCATCTGACGGGCAGCACTCCGGTCAGCTTCATCAATGTCAACGGCTGGGCAATTCCGTCCGGCTCGGCAAACGTGGAAGCCGCACTCGCCTTCATTGATTGGCACATGACCAGCGCCCGCAACAGCGCCTACGCTGCCTCCTACGGTGGTCTACCCACTCTGGTCAGTGGTTTGGAAACCGAAGCCTTCCAGACACCGTACTGGACTGGCGTATCGGAAATCCTGAACACGTATGGCGCGCCCCCCCCTGCCTTCTTCGATTACAGCGCCGGCGCCACCAAGATTGCCAACACGATCACCGCGCTGCTGCTCGATCCTGAGCTGGATATTCTGACCGAGTTACAGACGGCACAGGATGAGTACAACGCCGACGTTGCGGCGCAGCGTTAACGCACCGTTCTGCTGACCTGTCACAAAGCAAGGGGCTGCATCTAGCCCCTTGTTCGTACTCAATAGAGTCCATTGAGTCGCTACGGAGAACCCTTTTGTCTACTTTATCCGCCACCCGTAACACAACCGGACGTGAATCCACCAACGCTCCCGGTCGGCTGCGCAAATATGTTTCATTATGGATGCTGTTGCCTGCGCTGGCGGTGCTGCTGGTCTTACAGGTGTACCCAACGATCTACGCCGTTTACCTGAGTTTGACCCGCCAGCGGCGCGGCGAATTTGAATTTATGGGACTGACCAATTTTGAACTGCTGCTAAACAATAGTGATTTTCATGATAGTGTCTGGCGTACCATCACGTTCTCATTCTGGTATGTTGTGCTGACGATTGGGCTAGGCTTACTCGTCGCAATTCTCGTCAATCGGCGCGTGCGCTTTAGCGGCTGGTATCTGGTGGTCATTTTCGTTCCCTGGGTGCTGTCGGACGTTGTAGCAGGGACAATGTGGCGCTGGATGTTCCTGGAAGATTACGGTCTGCTCCAGGACTGGCTACGCCCGATCTTTGGTGACTCGATTTACATCAACCCGGATGGAGCAATGGGCATCGTTATCGCCGCGTCGATCTGGCGTGCGGTAGCGTTCACGGCGATCCTGTTTCTGGGAGCGCTGCAAACTGTCCCGGCAGAAGTGCTGGAGAGCGCAGCGCTCGATGGCGCGAGTCGTTTTCAATCGTTCTGGCGCGTAACGTTCCCCATCATTCAGTCCACTTTCCTGATCGCGCTGCTGCTAACCACCATCCGCAGTGTCAACACCGTCGGTCTCATCCTGGCAACCACGCGCGGCGGACCCGGTGACGCAACGACAACGATGGCGACGTTTTTGTACCGGGTATCATGGGGCGAAGGCAATTTCGCTCGTGGGGCAGCCGTCTCAGTCGTGATGTTCATTTTCAATGTCGCGCTCGCCGCCGTCTATCTGTGGATCATTACTCGCCAGAAGGATAAACAATCATGAGCAGCATGGTGCGCCCACGCTGGGAAAAACGTTTAGACACTTTGAGCACGCATGTGATTCTATTCTCGCTGGCACTGGTCTTCATCTTCCCGGTCCTCTACACGCTCATGACCTCGCTCAAGTCACGCGGCGATGTGTTAACCTCACCGCCAAGCTTCCTACCACGCGAATGGTCGCTGGAGGCTTACGATACCGTCATCAACGGCAGCAACATGATGCGCGAATACCTGCCCAACACATTCATCAACTCGTTTGGCTCTTCGCTGCTGATTGTACCGCTGGCGGGGTTAGCCGCGTACACCTTCACACGCTACAAGTTTCCCGGCAGCCGTGTGCTGGAGATTCTCATCTTAGGGTTAATGCTGATACCCGGCTTGACCAACCTGCTGCCACTCTACCGCATGGCGAGCGAATGGCGATTGCTGAATACCAACGAGATCATGATCCTCGTCTACACCGCAGGTGGGCTACCCTTCAGCATCTGGATTGTACGCTCGTTCTTCGAGAGCATTCCAATCGAACTGGAAGAAGCGGCGCAGATTGACGGCTGCACTCCCCTTGCCGCGCTGTGGTATATCGTCGTGCCACTGGCGCTGCCGGGCTTGTTCGCCGCTTTCCTGCTCAACTTTGTTGATACTTGGAATGAATTTCTCGCAGCCGTCGTGCTGGCAATTCAGGACAAGACCGCCACCGTCGGCTTGTATGATTTCCAATCATCGTTCGAGATCGCCTACAACGTTTGGGCAGCCGCCGCTATTGTCATCGTTATTCCGGTATTAATCGTCTTTCTGGCACTGCGGCGGGTCTTTTTCCGTGCTATGCTGGAGGGAGCATTGAAAGGATAGACGGATGTCTCATTACGCCAACTTTTACCACGAATATGGCTACCTGATCATTCCTGACCTGTTCAGCCCACAGGAAATCGCCGGACTGCGTGACGAAACAGCGCGCATTTGTCGAGGTGATCTGGGTACAATTAGTGGTCTGCCCGCCGCACAGTTCGGCGATAGCGACGACGACATGCAGCGCCGTGTCCTGTGCATCCACTTTCCCCACAAACTTTCGCATGTCATGTGCGACGCAATGGTGCATCCGCGCGTCGTGGATGTCTTGACGCAAGTCATTGGTCCTAATGTCAAGTGCATGCAATCAATGCTCTTCATCAAATCGGCGGGCAAGCCGGGACAGGCATGGCATCAGGATGAGGACTTCATTCCCACACGCGATCGGTCTCTGTGCGGCGTGTGGATCGCGATGGATGATGCGACGGTCGAAAACGGCTGCCTGTGGATCATTCCCGGTTCCCACAAACCCGGCATACTCTGGGAGATGAAGGCACAGGATGACCCAGCATTCGATTGTGCCGATGTCTCTGTCGGTTTTCCCTATCGCGATGAAGAGGCTATCCCCGTCGAAGTCAAAGCAGGTACTGTCGTCTTCTTTAATGGCTACACGCTCCATCGTTCGCTGCAAAATGTTGCCACAACAGGCTACCGTCGTGCCCTTGTGAACCACTATATGAGCGCTGAGTCGCTGCTGCCTTGGCGGGCACTGAAAGACGGGCAATGGACCGCACAGCTCGATCACCGTGATGTCGTCATGGTCGCCGGCGTCGATCCATATGCCTGGAAGGGCTACGAAGACGTCATGCAGCCACACATCCGCCCGGAGAAAGAAGGTGGCTGCAAATGGGTGGATCCAAATGCCGAGTTGGTCGGACAGGATGACGACTAAGTACACTTTACACAATAGTTTAGTCGAATTGTCGAGCTAATATAACTGCAATAGCGGCTAAACGTTACAATTAGTGAAGCCCGTGTTATAATGACATTCTGGTGGTTAGCTCATTATGGAGTAACGCGAGTGATGAGCGAGGCATATTTCCCCTACAGGTGAGTGAGATTGTGATGACAGTAGAAGACGCACGTATTTTGGTGGAACGACAGGCTCGCGCCTGGGAGCGCGCAGATCTGGATGCCATCGTTGCAGACTTTGCTCCTAACGGGGTCTTCATTTCGCCCAATGGGCGTTGGGAAGGCAAGGATGCAATTCGACAGACTGCGATGGACTTTTTTGCCGCAGCACGCGACGTGAAGATTAATGTGTCGCGCGTTATTCTGATGAACAACTTTGGTGCAGTGGAATGGACGTGGAACGAAACGCGCATTGCAACCGGGAAACGTCATATGACGGATGATGCGATTATTTTCACCGTGCGTGATGGGAAAATCTTCTACTGGCGAGAATACTTCGACACAGCGCAGACAAAGTAACGTTGATAGTAAGGTGAATGCGTGCTAGAGCTGTGTCGTGCGCCCGCCCATATAACCGCGATACAAGGTCAGGGCAGGTTCGACCGCAATAAAGGCATCATCCTGTGTCTCATGTACAATTGCCAGGGCGCGCGACACATCACGGCTGACAACAATGCTACGCAATACCGTGACAACGCCATCGCGCCCTTCTCCTTCCGTCTCCGTCACGCCAAAACCCGCGGCGCGCAGTGCCATTGCAATCTCGTGTCCGCGCGTTTTGGCGATGATGTTGATGCTGACAAAACTACGGATCAGCCTCGACTCCAGCACCATCGCCAGATACGCACCCACCGAAAATCCGCCGCAATATGCTGCCAGATTCCAGGGATTGTTCAGGTTATTCGAAACAATCGCAATGGCATAGGCAAACGTCAGCGCTTCGATGAACGCCATCACTGCCGAAAGCAGCCGCTGCCCGCGCGTGACTACGATCAGACGCAGCGTGCCGATGCCACTGTTGAGAATGCGCAGCACGAAAATCACAAGCGCGCTGATCAGAATTTCCGTCGTTGGCATAACAATCTCTTCTGTGCAGAGTGCAGGGTGTAAAGTGCAGCGAACACTGCACTTTCAATTCGTTACGTACACATCATTAGTTACTATATCTTACCCGCCACACATGTCCGTAGATGAAGTCGGCAACTACCAATGAGCCATCCGGCGCAATTGTCACGTCAATCGGACGAATCAGCCCGGTCATGAACGGTTCTGGCATGTAGGCTGCGCGCTCACCAGCGTCAGCAGGAACAGCACCGGGGTCAATGCGAACGATACGCTGCCCCCCTACTACGCCATTCCACAACACAACGAACAGGCCGTCAAAGTAATTCGCGGGGAATTGTACTCCCGTATAGGCGACAATGCCGCGCGGAAGCGTGTAATCGGGAAGCGAAACCAGATCAGGCAGGACGGTTACATCCGACGGAGCAAACGGACACTCCGGGCAGCCACGTAACCGCCAGTAGGGGAAGCCGAAGTGACCATTGAGTTGCAACGCCAGTACCCGGTCGCCCGGCCCCGCGAGCAACCCCTGATCAGTCGCATAGCCGCGCCCCAAACTATTGAACGCCAGATCAAACGGATTGCGAATGCCGCGCGCGTACACCAGGACTTCCCCCGTGTGCGGCTGAATGCGCAGCACGGCGGCTTCGAGCGGGTCGAGCGTGGCATACTGTGTGCGGCGCGGGTCGGGCGGTTCGGCACGATCGGTCAAAGAGCCGACGCCGAGATAGAGCCAGCCATCCGCACCAAACGTCATACCGTTCGGTTGATTATCGACAAGCTGAAAGCAGCACGGCAGGTTATCCAGCACGATTTCGGGCGCAGTGCCGGGCGCAACCCGCCACAGGACGCCGCCACTATCGAGCGTGCGCCGAGCGCTGACATACAGCACATCTGTCCCCGGTTGGAACGCCAGCCCGACGGGCGACACAAAATCACCCGCGTAACGGGTGACACTGCCATCGTCTGTCAGCGCGTAGACCGCGCCCATGCGCGTGCCGTTTTCCAAAACGGTCGCGTACAGCCGCCCATCGCGACCATAGGCGATCTGTATCGGCTGACCGGGAAAGCGCCCCACAGGCGATACGGTAAAGCCCGGGGGCACGACGATGCGCCGCAAAAAGCCTTCAATGTCGTCTTCACACGGGAAATCGCCACACGACCAACCGTCGACAGCCGATAGCCCGGCAGCTTGTGCTGTGATGGCAGGTGGCGCGCCGATGACGGACGCCGGCGTGAGCGAAAGCAGCGGCTGCGTGGGCGATGGCGGTTGTGTCTGAGTCGCGGTTGATGTCGCGCTCGGCTGCGGCGTTACTGTAACTGTGGCAGTCGAACTTGGTGTTGGCGAAAACGTCGCGGTTGGTGTGCGCGACGGGAGCAGCGTTGCCGTCGGCACCATTGGCGCGGTCGCCTGCACCACCACCGGCGTGGCGCGGAAGGTTTGCTGTGGGGGCTGCGGCGCACAGGCAGGCAGCACCATCAACGCCACAATGAAGTATGCAAAGATGCGTATCATGCGGAAATTATACCTGTTAAGGTCGCCAGGCGGGGCTGCCATAGCTGACGTTCGGTGGCACTGCCGTCAGGATGCGCCGTTCACGGGTCGTCACGTCCGTCACACATAGATCGCTGGTTGTGGGGCGCCGCACGCATACATAGGCAATCTGTGTGCCGTCCGGCGACCAGGCGGGCGCGATCTCTGACATTGTATCGTTGATGCGTAAGACAGGTGCGGACTGGCAGGCGGGCAAACAGGCGACCGTAAAGACATGAATATCAGCATCGCGCGGATCGTTGACGACGGTCAGCGCAATCTGGCTGCCGTCTGGCGACCATGCCGGGGTTAGCAATGCTAATGCTCCCAAACTCAGAAAGTTTCGTACACCCGTCGCCACATTAACACTTGCCAGATGCGTGCCACCGCTTTCGTCAATTGTGATGTAGGCAACCTGTGTGCCATCTGGCGACCATACCGGGTCAATTCCGCGCGCCATCTGGTGATCATCGCTGCCATCCAGCTCGATTGCCCGTATCAGATTGTAACCCAGCACATACACAATTTGGGTGCCGTCCGGTGACCAGTCCGGGCTGAAGCTGTATGTTCCATCGTGTGTCAAGCGCCGTTCGCTGCCAGTGCGCATATGGCGGACATAAAGGACATCAGTGAGTGCTTGCTTGTCGAGCGACTGAAAAACAAGCTGCTCACCATCGGGTGACCAGGTAGGGGCGATCTCGTCCCGTTCGGGTGAGCGCGTCAGATTAACGCTGATGTGGGTGCGCAGGTCAAACAGAAAGATATCCGCGTAACCCCCCGGATCATTTGTAAATGCAAGCTGTCCCGCATCCGGCAAGCGGCGGGCGCTCATTGATATCAGGATAAGCGCCAGCAAATTGCTGAGCGCGATAAACCAGGCGCAGCGCATGAGTGTCACGGGTATGGTCTCCACGCAGGCGCAGTATTGAAGGCGTTGACGAGGGATTGTGTCAAGACACGCCGTCCACTGCCATCGGGCTGAATGATGCAGATTTCCGCCTCACCGGAAGCGCGTGCGCCACGCACCTGCGGGCACAGATACACCAGCCAGCTTCCATCAGGCGACCAGCTCGGTTGTACCCCACCATTGCTGTTCGGAATGCGCTGCATCGCCCCGTCGCACTGCGGCATACACGACACATCGAGCGTGAACAAGCCCATGTCGCCACCCTGTTCCCACGCCATCGCCACACGCTGCCTGTCCGCTGCCCAGGTCGCTGTATTGAAGAAAGACATATTCTCCAGGCGTTCGTAATCGCTGTACGCATCCGCTTGCGCAAGTGGCGCAGCGCGACTGTTCGCCAGCAGCACGCGCAGTCCGGTTTGAGTCCACTCCGGCAGCGCGTTCGGTGGGAGCGGGCGGACTGCACCAGTCTGCACATCTGCCAGCAGCGTGGCGCTGGAATAGAACGCGATCTGTGTTCCATCTGGCGACCAGGACGGCTGCGAGCCCGGCAAATCTACCAGCAGCCGTACCGCACGCCCCACATGATCCATCACATACACCTGGCGCTGCCCATCACGACGGCGCACGGAGTCAAACGCCAGGGCTTTGCCGTCAGGTGACCAGGCAGGGCTGCCGTCAAAGTCAGGATTATCGACGGTCAGGTTATGCAGCAGCCCGCGCGCCACATCGAGCAACCAGATGTCTGCATCTCCGTCACGGCTGCTTTGGAACGCGACTTGCCCGCCATCAGCCAGCAGCATACCACTTGCCCGCGCGGTAACGATCAGCGCGAGCAGCAGAACGCAACTGATGACGGCGAGGCGCACGATCATGACAGCAGTTTGACCGCTTCAGCCGCAGGCACGCCGTCGTGAATAACGGCTTTATAGGCACGCACAGCCCCCGTGATATTATCGCTTCCCCACACATTGCGCCCAACCGTGCCGCCGCGTACACCGACATCGCACGCCTCGCGCAGCACGCTCAGTGCTTCCTGCATGGTCGAAGTTTTGGGACCTCCAGCTGCGACAATCGTCACCGGGCAATCATCGACAATCTGCCTGTGGGCAACAGGGTCGCCGCAGTACGGCACTTTGATGATGTCCACGCCGACCTCGAGGATGCAGCGCACCGCCCAGGCAATATCGTCGGGTTGATAGATAACCTCGTTGTTCGTATTGCGAGGGTAGACATGACAGATTACGGGCATCTCCAGCCGTTCGCCTTCGCGCACACAGTCAGCGACCGTGCGCAGATACGCTGCTTCTGTCTTGCCATGAACGAACGCAACAACCGCGAAGGCGTCTGCACCGATGCGCACCGCGTCCTCAATCGTCGCGACCTGCTCCTGGGCGCTGTCATCAGGACGAACAAAGCCGCTTTGCATGATGAACGGCTTCTTGCCTGCATACTTGTGCCATAACGCTTTGGCAATGCCTTTGTGCATTGTCACGGCGTCCGGCTCTCCCGCCATTACCGCGTCGAGCGTCTTCTCGATCTGCCGCAGACCCGGCGGCAGCCCGACATCATAGATAGGAAAATGGTCAATTGCGATGGAAAGAAGATTACCGGATGGATGCGCGAACAGGCGGTTGAGGCGGACAGCTTTGCCAAGCGACATGATAAAATGCAACCTTTCGTAGCTTTCGGAATGTGGCGTAATGGTAACGCATTCACCCGCTTGCCGAAAACTCTTTATGCTTCACTTAGTACTTATCCCCCACTAATGCGGGTTGACGCTCCCCTGTACGCGATCTAAGCTACAGGCGTTCGTTCATACGTTTTGGGGCGTTCCTGTGCAGACCTATCCTTATGACCGTTACACCGATACCGAACCCATTGGTATCACGGCTGCCCTGGGTATCCAGGGGTGGGGACATCTCGATCCGGTGCTGCTGGCAGCACTGGCGATAGATGCGCCGCTGCTGCTCGTCGGTCCACACGGCACGGCGAAATCGCAGCTTGTCGAAAAGATTGCGCGTGCGCTCGGTTTGTCGATGCGCCATTACAACGCCTCGCTCATCAACTATGATGATCTGGTTGGCATTCCGATGCCGGACGAAGACGGGGAAAACCTGCATTTCATCTCGACGCCGGGCGCGATCTGGGGCGCAGAGTTCGTCTTCTTTGACGAGATTTCACGCTGCCGCCCGGACTTGCAAAACAAGATGTTTCCGATCATCCACGAACGACGCATTGCGGGTATCCGGCTGGAGCAGCTGCGCCATCGCTGGTCAGCGATGAACCCACCCGCACCCGAAGACCCTGAAGTCAACGCAGGCATGGATACATATCTCGGCAGCGAACCACTCGACCCGGCGCTGGCGGATCGCTTCCCGTTTGTCGTCCCTGTACCGAACTGGAAGCAACTGACCAAGCAGAGCCGCCGCGCGCTCGTCAGCGGGCAGACAACGAACCCACTGGCGATCGATGAAGACGACGGCATGATTGAGATGCTCGGCAGCTACATTGAGCAGACGCAGGCGTTAATCCCGGACATTCACGACGCGCTGATGAGCTGGGTCAGCGATTATGTCGTCAGCGCAGTCGACCTGCTGGAGCAGGCGCAGCTTGCGCAAAGCCCGCGTCGCGCCGTCATGCTCGCCAAAGCGCTGATCGCGATTCACGCTGCGCGGCTGGTACTGGAGGGCGAAGATGCCGAACTCGAACAGAGCGCTGAGCTGACGCTAACTTACTGCCTGCCCCAAAGCGCGAGCGAAGTCCCGCCGACACGGGCGACGATTGTCTCTGTGCATCGCCAGGCGTGGGAGATCAGCAATCTTTCGGAGAATGACGCCTGGCGACAGGTGTTGGAGGAACTGCACCCCGCACGCCGCATCGTGCTTGCCGATCAGTTGGGCTTGAGCGACGAGGATGTGTCGCGGCTGATCACGCAGGCACTTGGTTCGGAGCAGGTAGACGCGCGCCGCGTCGGGCTGGCAACCTGCATCTTCGTCGCCTTCCGCAGTCGCCGCAACCTGACACCCGCCGCGTGGGAACCGCTGACGCAGTTCGCTGCGCGCGTGCTGGAAGCGCGGGCGCTCTCGTCCACGCTGCGCCCCGGCGCAATGACCGACATTTGGAACGAGATCGTCAACTGGCAGGTTCCGGTGGAGGATACACATTCGCTGCGCCACCGCCTGGAACGCAACTTCGTTTTCAACGGCTTCCCTGACCTGTGGCTGCGCATGGACTGGAAGCAAGAGTTACAATACTTCCGTGAGTATTGTGACCTGTTCGGCATTGGTCTGGAAGAGGAGCAGCAGCAGTGACGACACAAAACCCAACGGGCAACGCGCAGCAAGCGCCCGGACTGCCCGGCGCGGCAAAGCCGACGTTGAGTGGCAACCTGCCGCGCCCGAACACACCTGCTACGCCTCCCAGCCCGCAGCCACCACAGCGTCCGGGCTTGCCCAACAATCTGTTCGGCGGACGTGGTCCGGGGCGTGTGACCTGGGAGATCGTCCCGCTGCAAGATGGCGTCGTGCGCTTCGAGTTAGGGCACATCGGCGCGGCAATCTTTGCGCTTGCCGGGCTGCCGTATCCTGATCCCGATCCGTTGACGCCTCCACCCGCACCACCTGCTCCTCTGCCCCAAGGCGAGGGAGGGCAGGAGGGTCCAAAGCCGAAGCTGGGCGCGCTGAAGCCACCACAACCTCCTCCCCCGTCCCCTTCAGCACTTATCGCCCATGCATTCGTGACAGCGTTGGATGCCAACCCGGATGCAGCCGCGATGCTGCGCGAGACGCTTGACGCGGCATGGGCGACTTACGGCATTGTCGGTGCGATGCTGATCCACCCCTGGCGTATAGAGGCTCGTGAAGCGTATGTGACGCGGCTGGCAGCGATCAATCAGCCGCAGCATTACCTGCGCGCGAGCGACCCGGTGTTTGTGCTAAACGTACTGGCGCGGGCGCGCTCGACCGTACTGCTTTCGAACGCACCGCTGGCTTTGGAGCGCGCGTTCCTGGAGCGGTCGCTGTTCTGCGATGACTCGCGCATCATCGCGCTGGCGCAAACGCTCGGTACGCCGGAAGCGCCGCTGGTGGATCCACCAACGCCGAGCGAAGCGGATGAGTTGGGGGATGAGGAGAATTAGCCTCACGGTCGCCACGCGGGGGCGCGGTTGATGACATGACTCGCGCTGGCGGTCAACTGTTGTAACCCTGTGCCGTCCGCATTCACGATGCAAATCTCGGTGCGGCGGCGCGGCTGTCCACACGCAAACACCAGCCGCGCCCCGTCTGGCGACCAGTCCGGCTCGCTCGCCGCAATCGTCGCGTCGCCAATCGGCAGCATCGCTGTCTCGCAATCGCGGTTGCACGCCGCCTCCACCCGATACAATCGGCTTTGCCCGCCGACGGGACTGATGAACGCGATCCAGCGTCCATCGGGTGACCAGTCGGGCGCATAGGCTAGCAGTGTCTCCGGCAGCAAGTTGCGACGCTGGCGGCTGTCCACCTGTACAATTTGCAACATCTGCGTCCCGTCCGTCTCTGTGTTGGCATTATCGCGCCCCAGAAACACCACTGCGCTGCTATCTGGCGACCAATCGGCACTGCTGCCGCGCCCCAACCGCTGTGACATGCCGCCTGCAACTGGCACCATCGACACCACGTTGCCAAGCATCGTGTAGGCGATGTGCGCCCCATCCGGCGACCACGCTGCAAGTATCGAATTCTGGTACGTCACCCGACTTAAACCCGTACCATCAACACTCATGATATAGATCGATGACGCATCCAGATTCTCACCGATATTCATCGTGTAGGCGATGTGCTGACCATCCGGTGACCAGGCGGGCATGGCGTTGTAGAGCGCGCGATCGCGCGTCAGGCTGATAGTGACGCGCGTGCGCACGTCCAGCAGGTAGATATTCTCGCCCCGGCTGCGATTGCTCTGATACGCGATCTGACCCTCGTCAGGCACAGCACGCGCCAGCGCAACACCCGCCATGCAGCAGATCAGCAGCACTGCACCTAACACTGTTGCACATCGTGCGACCATCCCGCACCTCGTCAAAACATGTTTCGTTCGCTTTTCTGCTCTGTGTTCAGTATAGCGTATGACACAATCAACGCATTCCTGCTCTACTTCCCTTAACATTCGCCTGCTAGAATGCAATTGATATTCAACGCAACAGTACGAACAGAGGAACCGCGCGTGACCACCACCCGCAATGACATTCGCAATATCGCCATTATCGCTCACGTCGATCACGGCAAGACGACGCTAGTCGATGGTATGCTTAAACAGGCACACGTCTTCCGCAACGCAGCTACCGCTGGCGAACGTATTCTCGATAGCAACACGCTCGAACGCGAGCGCGGCATTACCATTCTTGCCAAGAACACGGCGATCCATTACAACGACACCAAGATCAATATTGTCGATACACCCGGTCACGCCGACTTCGGCGGCGAAGTTGAGCGCGTGCTGAACATGGTCGATGGCGCGCTGCTGCTGATCGATGCGGTCGAAGGGCCCATGCCTCAGACGCGCTTTGTGCTGCGCAAGGCTCTCGAACTTGGCTTGCGCGTGATCGTCGTCATCAACAAGGTAGACCGCCCAAATCGTCGACTTGCCGAAGCCCTCAATGAAACGTTTGACCTGTTCATTGAACTCGGCGCCAGCGACATGCAGGCAGACTTCCCGGTCGTGTACGCAATTGGGCTGGAAGGCAAGGCGGGACACAGCGCGGACAAACTGAACGATGACCTCGCGCCGCTGTTCGAGACTATCGTCAAGGAAATCCCACCGCCTACGGTCGATGAAGACCAGCCCGCGCGACTGCTCGTAACCACGCTCGAATACGATCAGTACAAGGGACAAATCGGCATCGGGCGACTGCGCAGCGGCAGCCTGCGCCGGACTATGCCTGTCGTCCGCATCAAGCAGGATGGCACACGCCAGAAGGGGAATATCGAGTACCTGTTCACATTCTCGAATTTGCAGAAGCAGGAAGTCGATGAAGTTCACGCGGGCGATATTCTCGCCTTTGGCGGCTTTCAGGATGTCGGCATCAGCGACACCATCGCGGACCCCGCTGTGACCGAACCGCTGCCCAGCATCAGCATTGAAGAACCGACCGTGCGCATGACCTTTGGCGTCAACACATCGCCGTTTGCCGGGCGTGAAGGCAAGACCGGCTGGGGAACCTCACGCCGACTGCGTGAGCGCCTCTATAATGAAACGCGCTCCAATCTGGCGCTGCGCGTTGAAGATGGCGAATCGCCGGAAAAGTTCATCGTCAGCGGGCGGGGCGAACTGCACCTGGGCATCCTGATCGAGACGATGCGACGTGAAGGCTACGAGTTCGAGATCAGCCGTCCCGAAGTCATCATCCGCAAAGACGATGATACAGGCGAAACGATGGAGCCATTCGAGGATGTGTATATCGAAGTCGCGGACACCATGACCGGAACCGTTGTCGAAATGATGGGAGCACGACGCGGGCAAATGGTCGATATGCGCAGCGAGCGCGGCACCACCTACCTGCAATACCTCGTCCCCACACGTGGCTTGCTCGGCTTCCGTACCCGCTTCCTGACCGCAACCAGCGGCATGGGGCAGATGCACAGCATCTTTCACGGCTACGAACCGCTGGCGGGCAGCATCCCCAGCCGCCAATTCGGCAGCCTGGTGGCGTGGGAGAACGGCACGGCGGCGACCTATGGTATGTTAGCAGTGCAGGAGCGTGGACAGTTCTTCATCGAGCCTGGCACCGAAGTTTACGAGGGCATGGTCGTCGGAGAACACATCCGCCCGGAAGACCTGGCGGTCAACGTCTGCAAGACCAAGACCCTCAGCGCCGTCCGCACGATTGATCGCTCGGAAGACGAGCGCATGAAGTCTATTCTGCAACTCTCGCTTGACGACTTTATGGAGTTCATCAACGACGACGAACTGCTGGAAGTCACGCCTATGTCGCTGCGCGCCCGCAAACGCACGCTGAACAATGACGAACGCATCAAGGAAGTCAAGCGTCGCGAGAAGATGCTTGAAGCCGCCGAAGGTTAGGAACCAAGTAACAGGCTTATTCCAGAGGTGAGAATGGAAGAGATGAGAGGGAAATTCTCTATCCTCATCTTCCCTCTGGAGTAAGCACTTTTGATCCTCTTTTTGACACTGTAGCCATGTCAAGGACTCGTCAACTTATGCCCCCACTGATCCTGATTACAAATGATGATGGTGTGTACTCGCCCGGTCTGCGTGCAATGGCAGAAGCAGCCGCCCTCTACGGCGACTTACTGATAGCGGCACCGCTCGAGCAGCAAACCAGCATGGGGCGCGCCAAACCGCGCCGCCCCGATGGTGGCATCATCCAGTCAATTACGCTCGACATCAACGGCGCAGCGCAAGCTGCATACGCTGTTGTCGGTTCGCCCGCGTGGTCGGTCGCTCATGCCGTGTTGGAGCTTGCGCCACGTAAACCCGACCTGTGCTTGAGCGGCATCAATTACGGCGAAAACATCGGCTTCAGTCTGCACGCAAGCGGCACGATTGGCGCGGCATTGGAAGCAGCGGGCTTTGATATTCCGGCGCTCGCATTTTCGGTTGAGACCCCGCTGGAAATCACACACCTGCGCGATTACGCGCCCTGGGACTGGAACGCTGCCAAACACTTCGTCCGCCTGTTCACGCAGCAAACGCTGGCAGATGGGCTTCCCGAAGGCGTAGCGTTGCTCAACATCAACGTCCCGTCGGATGCAACCGAGGCGACTCCAATCAAATACACTGTGCAAAGCCGACAGATGTTCTATCACTTCACCGAGCAGCCGAAGCGCGACCTGTCGCAGCCCTACCTTCTGGGCGAGGCAAAGGGTGTGAACCCGGCAACGCTTGAACCGGATAGCGATGTGCAGGCGTTGATCTACGACCGCTGCGTTTCGGTCACGCCGATGTCTGGCATGATGACAGCAGTTGGCACAATGGTTGATCTAAGCTAACCATACGGCGGATCGCAACGCCCGTCCGCCTCTGCTACAATTCTTGAATTGTACAACTGAGTCTCGGCAGAGGCAGGCGTGCGAACGGAAACTTACTTTGCAGGTGCGGCGCTCGTGCGCGACCTCGAAAGCGCGGGGACAGTCGCCCACGTCCATCACGACGGCGGCGACATTATCCATCTGGAATTCATGACGGGCGAACATGCCTGGATCCATTTGATCGAAAGCAGCATCCCATCTGCTGAAATTGTGCAGACACTCATCGCCAATGGCGATAAGGACCTGTACACCCTGTTCCTGTTCTGGGCAGATCGCCTGCTGCCATCGCACAATCACAGCTTCGAGATCGATGACTGGATGCACCCGCTCCTTGCGCTGTACGGCGATAAGCTCTACGGCTACGAGGTGCATGGGCGCGACATCTTCATCTTCCCCGTCTATTTCGAAGGTACGGGTAACCGGCGCTTCATTCGATATGGCAAAGAAGTCGAAATTAGCAAGCTGGTTTGCCGTCGCAAGTTGTTCAATACGTTGGAGTTAGAGGGCGAATTCCTTGCCGCTGATTTCAGTGATCGCCCGCCTGAACGCGCGCCAGTTGCGCCACCACCACACCCGCTCGAACGGCACTATCGTGCGTTAGGGCTAGCGGTGACGGCTGATCGCCGCACTGTCAAGCACGCCTATCGCCACCTGGCACGCGCCTACCACCCAGACCTGAACGCTGACCCCGCCGCAACCGCACGAATGCAGCAGATCAACGAGGCATACGCGCGAATTCTGGAATCGCTTCCCGATGAGGCGGTGACTCGTTGACAGACTCCGCGCTCTCTGGCGCAGCCGCGCGCCGCGCCGCCCGCAACGCCAGCGCTATCGCCATCGCCCAGATCATCAGCAAGGGCGCGCTCTACGTCTGGCAAATCCTGCTCGCGCAGCTCATCAGCACAACGGCGTACGGCATCTACGGCACAGTCACCGCCCACCTGCAAATTGGCGCAGTCGTCACTGCTTTCGGACTGGCGAACATCGTCATACGCGATGTAGCACGCCAGCGAAGCCTCGCCGGACAGTACATGAGCAGCGCGCTCGTCATTCAAACGGTCGGCGCGCTCATCGCGTATGTCGGCATCTTCATCGCTTCCGCAGCCTACCCTCTGGATGTACGTGCCTTCATTGCGCTGGCAGGACTCAGCCTGTTCATCGACATGCTCGGCAATTTATGCTATGACCAGCTTCAGGCACAAGAACGCATGGTCACGACCGCCGCGGTCGAAATCGGGCATATCGCCTTGCGCATTGCACTGGCGCTGCTGGCACTGACAGCAGGCTACGGTCTGCTCGGAGTTTATATCGCTACGCTCATCAGCGGGGTGGCGCGAGCGGGGCTACTCTGGGCAACTGTGCTGCGCAACGAAGTGCGCCCGGAATTTCCGCTCGAACGCGGGCGCCTGCGCGGGATGCTGCGGGATGCCGCACCACTGGCACTCGGCGCGTTCATTGGCGTCTTCGGCTACAGTGCCGACCGTCTACTGGCTGGACGCCTGCTCGGTCTCGAACAGGTCGCCTATCTCAATGCATCGTTCGTGATCATCGTCGGCATGGTCGAGCTCCTCAACACCACGGTGCTGATTGCGGGCTACCCCTTGCTCTCCCGTGCGTATACGCCCGAAGGCGATCTGTCGCTCTACCACATGATGGTCAATAAACTGGCGTTCTTCACGCTCGTGATTGTGCTGCCGATCACGCTCGGCGTCTCGATCTTTGCCGAACAACTGGCACTGATCTTCGGCGCGGACTTCTTGCCTGCTGCTGCTGTCCTACGCTGGATGGTCTGGTACGCACTGCTGGCGATGCTCGCCGCTGTTTATGCTCAGGCGTTACTGGTGCAAAACCGCCAGCGGCTCACGCTGGTAATCCGCGTGGCAGGCTTAGGGGTCAATCTCGTCCTATTGGTGTTCCTGCTGCCGCGCGTGGGCATCGTTGGTGCAGCGGTCGCGTCCATCATCGGGGAGTCGCTCATGCTCGCATTGCTCTACGCAGCATTCCTGCAAGATCGCCGCGCCAGGCATTCCCCCAGCCGCGTCGTGCGCGTGATAGTGGCAGGCATAGCAGGCGCGCTGACAATGATGATGCTCGGACAGCTGCATTTCATCCTCGGTGCAGTTGGCGGCGTCAGCGTCTATATAGTGACCGGACTGGCATTGCGCACCCTTGCACCGGACGACTGGGCACTGCTGCGGCGGCTCGTTGAGGCAATGCCAGGTGGCACAGTCCTGCTGCGGGGGCTGCCCATGCCACCGTCGTCCTAAACTACGTTGACACCTCAACTGGCAGTTCGACGCGAAACATAGAACCCGCATCACCTGAGCGTTCAAGCCACAACGTGCCACGATGCAACTCGACAGCACGCAGTGCAATACTCAACCCCAGTCCGACACGCGTCTCGTCGCTGGTACGCGCGCGATTGCCGCGGAAGAACGGCTCAAAAATATCCGGTTGGTCTTCAGACGCAATGCCCGCTCCGTTATCCGTTACCTGTATAACGATCTTTTCTTCCTCTGACCAGACATTAAGATAAACGCTGGGTATACGGTCACTATGATTGTGAATGACTGCATTATCTAGCAGTTCACGCAATACCAGACTAAAGCACTCCACATCAATCGGTGAGCCAGGCACAGAATCGACCTTGCTTAAGACCTGTACATGGCGGTGCCGATTGGCAAAGATTGCCACCTCACTTTCGATAAGCAGCGCAGGTGAGCGGTGAACAAAACGCGGGGCTTCAACGAACAATCGCTTGTACAACGCAAAGCGATCAAGCATAGTGCGGACAATACGCACATCGTTTTCGACTGCTTTTAAATAACGTTCAGCCTGCTCAAATTGATCCCCCACCAGATATTTTCTGGCGAGATACGAGGACACATTGATACGGCTAAGCGGGGTGCGCATTTCATGATCGAAGCTGCCAAAGATGCGCTCAAGCAAGGCGACAGTCCGCTCAATCACCCGTTTGTGGCTGAGCATTTCTTCCATACGCACACGCTGTGTAATGTCGTTTTGGATACCAACGTAATGGATGAGGTTTCCGAATGCATCACGAATAGGAGAAATCATCAGTTCGTTGATGAACCATTCGCCAGACTTGCGGAAATTATTCAGTTGGGTTGTGCAAGCTTCACCCTTGACAATAGCATCACGTAGCACTGCCAGCCCCGGCTGTTGATGATGGCGAATCCCGTTCGCATCGACCTGAAGCACACTGCAATTGGTTCCCAAAACCTCCTCACGTTTGTAGCCTGTCATGTCTTCAAACCTGCGATTGACATACAGCAGAACGCCCCGGTGGTCGGTAATGATGATGCTGGCAGCGGCATTTTCCACCGCTTGTTCCAGAAGAGATTGTGATAAAGTTCCACCCGCTGTGCTATCGCTCATTTGCACCAGCTTTCTGCCACAGTGATAAAATCAGCAAAGCACAGCCTGTCCACGCTGAAGCTATACCAGGAAGCCTTATGTATATTTTTCATATCAGCCTCGTTCAAAGTATATCTGGTTAACGTCCCCACACATTTGATAAATATCATGATTAATCAGTGATAGTTGACGCCTATACCGAATGATTTCTATCATAGGGGTGTGTTTAATTATGGTAAAGACTGTCTTGCCATGCAAACGAAGGATTGATACATATGTACGGGGACTTCTTCTTCAGCCGTCGCAGCTTACGCCGCTATCTGCCTGATCCCGTACCACAAGCACTTATCAATCAGCTTGTGGAAGCTGCAACCTGGGCACCATCGGCGCATAATCGGCAGCCCTGGCGCTTCGCCGTGACGACCAATAGCGTACGCAAGCAGCACCTGGCACGGGCGATGGGACTGCGGTTGCGGCACGACCTGGAACATGATGGCATGACTGAAGACCTGATTGCCAAAGATACAGCACGTTCGTATAGCCGAATTACAGGCGCACCCGTTCTGATTGTGGTATGCTTGTCGATGATGGATATGGATACCTACCCGGATGATCGTCGCCAGCAGCACGAATTCCTCATGGCGGCACAAAGTACGGCAATGGCGGGTCAAAACCTCTTGCTGGCAGCACACGCGCTTGGTTTGGGCGCGTGCTGGATGTGCGCACCGCTGTTCGCGCCGGATGTCGTGCGTGAAGCGCTCGAACTGCCGCACGACTGGCAGCCACAGGGCATGGTGACACTGGGATACCCAGCAGAGTTCAAGGAAAAGACCCGCCGACCTCTCGAAACGAGTATGGTGTGGCGCTAGAGACAACGAAGATTGTGGCACTGGTTGGAGGCGTGGGCGGCGCAAAGCTGGCACACGGTCTGGCACAGATCATGCCGCAGGAAAACCTGACTGTCATCGTCAACACGGGCGATGACTTCTGGCATTACGGTTTGCGCATCTGCCCTGACCTCGATACTGTGATGTACACACTCGGCGGTGTAGTTGACCCGACGAACGGATGGGGCGTAGACGGCGATAGTGACGCCATGCTCCGTGCGCTGCGTCGTTTTGGCGAAGAACCCTGGTTTCGATTGGGCGATCAAGACCTCGCAACACACGTGCTGCGCACACAGGCACTCCACAGTGGCGAATGTCTGACCGACATTACGTTGCGCCTGAGCAAAGCACTGGGCATAAGATGTGCCATCCTGCCCATGACAGATGCCGAAACACCGACTATTGTCGATACCATAGAACATGGGACATTAGCGTTTCAGGAGTATTTTGTGCGCCATCGCTGGCAACCAACGGTGCGCGCCTTAGACTACAATGATGCCCGGCATGCTCATATGACCTTACAGGTGGAACAAGCTATCAGACAGGCTGACGTCCTCTTGATCGCGCCCTCTAATCCCTGGTTATCCATTGAACCGATTCTGCACCTCAACGGAATGCGCGACCTCGTTCTCAGCCGCAGCATTCCCAGGATTGCTATCAGCCCGATCATCGGCGGCAAAGCCATTAAGGGACCGGCGGCAAAATTGATGACCGAACTTGGATATAAGGTAGATGCAAGGTCTATCGCGCAACATTATGGTCAGATCATTACAGGCTTCGTTTATGATCAGGTGGATGCAGACATGGAACCGCCGTCGCAACCCCATCTGGTGTGCGACACGATCATGCGCAGCGATGCAGACCGCGCGCGTCTGGCACGCGCCATCATAAATTGGATAGAAAGCAGGGCTTCATGAGTGGCATTTGGGTAATTATTCCGCTTAAGCCGATATCCAACGCCAAAAGCCGATTGTCTAATGTCTTGACGCCTGTCCAGCGGCAGCAGCTTGCCGAAAAACTGTTCCATCGTGTGCTGCACGCGGCACAGGATGCGCCACAGGTAGCCGGTACACTTGTCATCAGTCGCGATCCGCGTGCGCTGGCAATTGCTCGTGACTACGGCGCTAAAACTGTACAGGAAAGTGGACAACCCGAACTCAACACTGCCCTGATGCGCGCCACCAGCCTGATCTCGGCATGGCGCGGCGGCGGTGTGCTGATCCTGCCTGCGGACTTGCCATTGATCACGCGGCAAGACGTGGGTGATATGGTGTTACAAGCGCGCGAGTCACATTCGGTCGTCATCGCGACGGATCGTAACCGCGATGGGACGAATGCACTGCTGGTGCGCCCGCCAGGGCTGTTTGAGTACACGTATGGAACGGGGAGTTTCACCCGCCACCTGATGCTTGCACACGCGGCGGGTGCGCACGTCCACATTTTCGAGAGTGAGCGGCTGGCGCTGGACATTGACCTGCCCGAGGACCTGGCACTGTTCGAGGAGGCAGAGCGTGCCCGACAGCTCTAGCTGACTGCGTGCGCATCGCCGTAACACAACGAGAGCAGCTGCGCCTGCTCCAACCCTTGCGCTTCGACAATTGTCACCATGCGCCGCGCACGCATGATCAGGATTCGGTCGCACAAGCCAAGCAGCTCGCCCAGGTCAGATGACGCCATGATGACGCCTGTACCACCTGCGCTCGCCTGCCGCACCAAGGTGTAGATGTCGTATTTCGCACCCACATCCACGCCGCGCGCTGGCTCATCCAGCAGTAACAGACGCGGATTTCGTGCCAATGCCCGCGCAAACAACACTTTCTGCTGGTTGCCGCCGCTCAGTTCACGCACGCGCTGGCGCATCCCATGTGCCTTCAGACGCACGCCCTCACCTACCTGTGACGCCAGGCGTTCCTCATGCCTACGCCGCAAGAATGCGCCGCGCCAGCTCAACATCCCCAGATGCGGCAGGCTCACATTGTCGCGAATGCTGCGCGACAGCATCAAACCTTGCGCACGCCGTTCTTCCGGCACATAGGCAATCCCACGCTGCCACGCCGCTGTCACATCATATGTTCTCTGTTTCCAGTTCTCAGTTCTAATTTCTAATTTCGAGGCTGTTTGTGCTTCGTGGTCGGACCTGTATTCTTTGCTTCTCTGCTCACTGATACTTGATACCTGAAAGCTGAGAACCACACTTCCGTCAATAAGACGATCTACGCCCGACAGCGCCCGTAACAATTCGGTCCGTCCCGCCCCTTGCAAGCCTGCCACACCCAGGATTTCGCCCGCCGCCAGCGTGAACGTCACATCGCGCACATGCCGTGTCGCCAATCTGTTCACAGCGAGTAGGGACAGGGCAGGCCCTGTCCGCTCCTGTCCCGTTCCCGTTTCATCCTTGCGCGCGGCGGACGAAGCAGGACTCGTCCCTACAATACGCCCCGGATACGCCTGTTCCATCGCGCGTCCCGTCATTAGTTCGATGACACGCTCCGGCGTTAGCGCGTCCGTCATCTCGCTGGCAACCACGCGCCCATCACGCATAACAGTGACGCGCTGGCAAATGCGAAAGATTTCATCCAACCGATGCGACACGTACAGCATGGCTGCGCCTTGCGCGCTCAGTGTATTCAGCACGGCAAAGAGACGATTTGCTTCCGCGCCCGTCAACGCCGCCGTTGGTTCGTCCAACACATAGATACGCGCCCTGTTATCCGCAAACGCACTGGCAATCTTGACCAGCATTCGGTCGCCCGTCGCCAACCGCGCCATCGGCACACGCGGATCGATGTGCGCGATGCCGAGGTGTGCCAACGCCGCGCGTGCACCATCGTTGAGCCGTCGCCAATCGACCAACGTACCCAATCGACGGGGGTAAGGCTGACCAATGAAGATGTTTTCGGCAACGGAAAGCTGCGGAACGACTGTCAATTCCTGATGAATAAAGCGCAGCCCTAACGCATACGCATCCTGAGGGGTACGCAGTGGCACAGGCTGATCATGCAGCCGCACCTCCATCGAGTCCGGCTGCGTCACGCCCGCCAGCAGTTTAATCAGCGTCGATTTTCCAGCACCGTTTTCGCCCATCAGTGCCTGAATTTCGCCACTGTAGAGATCGAGCGTGGCATCCATTAACGCCGCCGTGCCACCATAATGCTTGCTGGCACGGCGGATGGAGAGCAAAGGGGTCACGGACTGGGCATCAGGAATTGGTCAACATTGGCGGCAGTAACCAGCGTCGTCGACACGTAAATGACCGATTGCAGTACTTCACCACCGCCGAGGATGACTTCAACCTGATCGGCTGTCGTCGCACCGATACCTGCGAAGTCCTGTGCGACTGACGCTTCAAAGTTGCCGCCCGCTGCAATTGCGTCAAGCGCCTGCGGATTGGCATCTATGCCGACAATGACGATGCCTTCCCCTTCGCGACCCGCTGCCTCAATCGCCTGCAAAGCACCCAACGCGGGCTGATCCCATGCTGCCCACACCGCTGCAATGCTCCCTGGATCGGGATTCGCTGCCAGCACCGCTTCCATCTTGGCGCGCGAGTCGGCAATACCCCCATCGGTGACATCCGGCGTAATGCGGTCGATAATCGTGATGTCCGGGTTGTTCGCGAAAATGGCGTCCGCGATGATGCCGCGCTTCTGCACAGGTGGGAACGGATCGAAAACGAACATCACGACGCCACCAACACCGCCAATGCGGTCAACAACATAAGTCGCCGTCTCTGCCGCCATCGCGTAGCCGTTGCTGGTGACGTTAGTGACGAGCAGTGGGTGGGTGCCTGCGTCCATACCGAAGACAGGGATACCCGCGTCCGCAGCCACCTGCAAACCCGCCTCCACCTGCGCCGGATCGACATTAATGACAATTGCATCTACCCCCTGAGTGACGACATCTTCAATGCGGCTGATCACGGCTGCCACGTCGCCCGCTGTGTCAATGACATTGACCGTCCAGCCGCGCGGTTCGGCGGCTGCCTGGAAGCCTTCGACCACGAACTGCGTTCCCGGCTGCGCCAGGTACGGCGTGATTACGGCGACAACGGGAGCATCCTGTGCGCCAGCGCTGCCGAACACTGTCAGCAGCGCAAATATTAGAAACACCACGCGAAAGACGGGCTTCATAATTCCTATCCTTTAAGGTAAGTTTGTGAGAAAACTATCAGATTGTTACAGATTAACGCGCGCACCTAACAAATGCAAACATTGACCACAACAGGACTTTTCGCCTAAATATCAAGCTTTTATCACGGTGTAAGGCTGTTAAACTTAACATATATCGAGTTCCATCAGCCCGCTTCCGTAGTTGGAGTAAACCATGAAGTTTGGCGAAACAAAGCTTTCCGGTGCCTTCATAGTCGATATTGAGCCGCGCAGTGATGAGCGTGGTTTCTTCACACGCGCATTTTGCGCCAACGAATTCGCTGAACGCGGATTGAAGACGACCATTGCCCAGGCGAATATTTCGTTTAATCACACACGCGGCACACTGCGCGGGATGCACATGCAGGTTGCACCCGCGCCGGAAACCAAGTTCATCCGCGTCATGCGGGGAGCCATCTATGACGTGATCATTGACATGCGTCCAGAGTCTCCGACATTTATGCAGCATATTGGCGTTGAACTGACGGCGGATAATCATCGCGCGCTCTATATCCCGGAGATGTTTGCGCACGGATTCCAAACGCTCGAAGACAACACAGAAGTCATTTACCTCGTCGGCGAGTTTTACACGCCAGGTACAGAACGTGGTTATCGTTACGATGACCCCGCCTTCAAAATTGACTGGCCCCTCCCCGTCAGTATTGTCTCAAGTAAAGATGCGCAATGGCCGCTGGTTGAAGCGGTACGTTAGGAGAAATAGTCAGATGCAAATTGCCAGCGCCGCGCTCGAAAAATATGCAGCAGAAGGTAAACGAATTCGTGTGGGAATGGCAGGCGCGGGCTTTATGGCACGCGGTATCGCCAACCAGATCATCAACTCGGTTCACGGCATCGAACTGGTTGCGATTGCTAATCGTACACTCGCCAAAGCTGCCGACGCCTATGCCTATGCCGGAGTCGAAAACGTCGTCACAGTAGACAGTGTGACCGCGCTTGAAGCTGCCATCGATCAACACCGTCCTGCGGTTACGGACAATGCTCACTTGCTGTGCGAGGCAGACAATATTGACCTGGTGCTTGACATCACGGGTGCATTGGAGTTTGGCGCACACCTGACCATGAAGGCAATCGAATGCGGCAAGGACATGGTCTCGATGAATGCCGAACTCGACGGCACAGTCGGCCCCTTGCTCAAAGTCTATGCCGAACGCGCGGGGGTCATCTTCAGCGGTAGCGATGGCGACCAACCGGGCGTCGAAATGAATGTCTACCGCTTCGTCAAGGGTTTGGGTCTCACCCCGTTGCTCTGCGGCAATATCAAGGGCTTGCAAGACCCGTACCGCAACCCGACCACACAGAAAGGCTTTGCCGAAAAGTGGGGGCAAAACCCATCAATGGTAACAAGCTTTGCTGATGGGACGAAAATTTCCTATGAACAGGCACTCGTCGCGAACGCCACCGGAATGCGTGTCGCTAAACGCGGGATGCTTGGCTACAATCATGATGGACATATTGACGAGCTGACCAAGCGATATGACATCGATATGCTCAAGTCGCACGGGGGTATTGTCGATTACGTCGTCGGCAGCAAACCATCGCCCGGCGTGTTCGTCCTCGCTACCCATGACGACCCGAAACAGCGCCACTACCTGAACCTCTACAAGCTGGGCGAAGGTCCGCTGTACAGCTTCTACCAGCCCTACCATCTGTGCCACTTTGAAGTGCCACTGTCGATTGCCCGTGTAGCGCTGCTAGAAGACTATGTGATTACGCCGCTGGGCGCGCCGGTTGTCGAGGTCATTACAACCGCGAAGATCGACCTGAAAGCGGGCGACGAACTGGATTATCTGGGCGGCTACACCATGTACGGCGAGGCGGAAAACAGCGATGTCGTTCAGCGCGAACGGCTGCTGCCCATCGGGTTGGCAGAAGGCTGTCGTGTCAAGCGTGACCTGCCGAAAGACACACATCTGACATTTGATGATGTCGAAATTCCCGCAGGACGGCTGATCGACAAACTCTATGCCGAACAGCAGGCGCACTTCGCCACGGCGCTGGCATAACCACAAATTCGCGCCATAATGTGTTAGTCAATCAGAAACGCTAGGACGCCATGGACGCCAAGTAGGAATCATTTCTTGGCGTCCATGGCGTCTTGGCGTTTACCGAAAGAGGGGATATATGAAGTACTTTGTAACGGGTGCAACCGGATTTATCGGCGGCAAGCTGGCACGTGAGCTTGTCAAACGTGGGCATACCGTCGTCACGATTGCGCGCAATCCGGGTAAAGCGGGCGATCTGCGTGAACTCGGCATCGAAGTTCACAAAGGTGACATTACCGAAAAAGAAACGCTGCGCGCCCCGATGACAGGCGTGGATGGTGTCTTTCATGTCGCAGCCTGGTACAAAGTCGGCGCGCGTGACAAGACGATGGCACATGACATCAACGTCAATGGCACGCGCAATGTGCTGGAGGTCATGCGCGAGTTGCAGATACCCAAAGGTGTTTACACCAGCACGTTGGCGATTTACGGCAACACGCACGGCAAGATTGCCGACGAGACGATTGCTCCCCCTGCTCATTTCGACAGTGAATATGACCGCACCAAGTCACTGGCGCATTTTGATGTGGCAGTACCGATGATGCGCGCCGGATTGCCACTGGTGATTGTACAGCCGGGACTGGTCTACGGACCGGGGGATACCAGTCTGGCAGGCGAAACGATGGGGCAATACCTGCAAGGTAAATTGCCGATGCTGCCGACCGTCGCGGCATATGCCTGGGCACATGTCGATGACATTGTAGAAGGGCATATTCTGGCGATGGAAAAGGGCAAGGTGGGCGAAAGCTATATCATCTGCGGCGAAATCGCGCGCATGGAAGAGGCGATTGCCCTTGCAGAACGCATCACAGGTGTGCGAGCGCCGGGAATGCGCGCAGGCGCAGGGATGGTGTCGCTCATGGCGGGCGTGATGGGCGTTGTCGAGAAAGTGGTGCCGATGCCAGAGATGTTCGCGAGCGAAACGCTCCGCAGCATGAACGCCACATACATCGGCAGCAATGCGAAAGCGAAGCGCGAACTGGGTTACAACCCGCGCTCGCTGGAAGCTGGAATGCGTGAGCTATTGCCATACGAAATGAAGCGACTCGGCATTTCGTCTTCACCTAAGGCGTAGGGTAATCACCACTTTTAGGGGGGCGCCCCGCACATGCGAACGGGTGTACACTGGAACAAATTCTGGCGTTTTAACGTTTGAAGTTTGTGACTAAGTTCTCCAGAGGCATCATGCAGCGCACCCTTCCGCAACCCCCTATTCCACCCCGACTGCCGCGGCGCGCTATCGCTGCACGCAAGCGGCGCACGGTCATGCCCTGGCTCATCGCGGGCGGGGCAGCCATTATTGGCGCTTCCATCATTATGGCAGGGATAGTGCTGCTATCGCTGCTGGCGCTTTCACCTGTCCGCGTGGCGCAGGG
Organism: Chloroflexota bacterium; assembly: GCA_033763755.1. Lineage (GTDB taxonomy): Bacteria > Chloroflexota > Anaerolineae > Aggregatilineales > Phototrophicaceae > Flexifilum. The sequence continues at coordinate 65,718 of JANRJX010000075.1, read as the reverse complement.
TGTAAGTATTGCGAGCATGAGCGTCAGTGGCGCTGACGAAGCGGATGTGCGCGCGGCGGTGGCAGAACTGGCAGCACGCCCTGTAACAGTAGTAGATCAGGATCGTCAGTGGTTCATGACGCTGGACGAGCTAGGTGTGCGTGTGGATGTGGAGCGCGCCGTCAGCGAAGCGCTGCGTGCCGAGCGCAATGCCACCATCACGCCATACTACACGATTGATTTGACGCAAACGCAGACGTCATTGCTCAATTTGAGCACTCTTGCCAACATTCCTGCGATCGCGCCGCATAACGGGCGCGCGATGGAAATTCCGGTCACGCTGGATCGGCTGCGGATAGACCCGACGAGCGAACTGGTAGACGGAGTCCTGGAACTCGATATGATGGTCGTCGAGCCGCCCGCGCCCGAAGCGACGATTGACTACAACGGCGAACTCAGCACCCACCTGGTACAACCTGGAGAGGAACTGGGCTTGATTGCGCGCCAGTATAATGTCGCCATGACCGATATTGTGCAGATCAACGCGCTCAGTAATCCCGACTTGCTGTTTGTCGGGCAGGAATTGCGCATTCCCGCACCCGGGATTTACCAGCCGAATGCGGCAGACGCTCCGGCTACCCCATTGGGCGAAGGACGTGCGATTGTTGTTTCAACAGGCGATCAGCGCATCTATGCTTACGAGAACGGGCAGTTTGTGCGCTCGCATCTGGTTTCGACCGGACGACCGGAAACGCCGACTGTGTTAGGCGACTATCGCATCTACATCAAGCTGGAAGCGGACGACATGAGCGGTCCTGATTACTTCCTGCCGCAAGTGCCGTACACGATGTACTTCTATCAAGGCTATGCCATACATGGCACATACTGGCACAACAGCTTTGGTCGCCCGATGAGTCACGGCTGTGTTAACCTGCCTGTAGATGAGGCGGCATGGTGGTTTGACTTTGCCAGTGTCGGCACGCTGGTGCGGGTGATTTAGACGAGGACTACGTCTGACCTACCCCAAAATAGGTAAAATAGTCCTCTGTGATTATGTGAACCCCTACTATCCTGACAACTGTCACGAATAGGAGTTCACCATGTCACAACGTCTTTTAGCACAATTTGAAAACTATGAAGCCGCCAATCGCGCCGTTGATGATCTCGCGGCAAACGGCGTTGCACGCTCACAAATCAGCCTGATCGCGGGCGACCGCAACGGGCAGTACAGCGAAGGGCTGGCAGAATATCGCCCTCATATGGCAGAGCAGCTTGCCATATCGGATGATGAAGATGTCAAAGCAGGTGAAGGAGCGGGCTTCGGCGCTGTGGTTGGTACAGCAGTTGGGTTGGGTGTCGCGCTCATCCCTGGCATCGGCCCTGTACTTGCGCTTGGTCCGTTCGCGGCGGCACTGATTGCGGGTATTGGCGCTGCCAGCGGCGCGGTAACAGGCGGTGTTGTCGCAGGACTGATCCACACCGGACTCGACGAGCGTGATGTTGCCAGCTATCAGGACATCCTCAAGCGCGGTGGTGCCTTGGTGGTGGTCGATGTGGAAGATGACCGCATCGAAAACGCACGCGCGGTGCTGTTTGCCAATGAAGCGCTCGATGTCAACCGGATCGCCTGGGGTGATAACAGTGGTGATGATGCAGCGGAGCTGTATCTCCCGCAGGCGCAGCATGTGGACAGCACCGAGGACGTTTCTTACACCAGCAGGGATGATATGCACAATGCACCTACGCAAAAGCGCGACCAGGTTGTGCGCGCCAGCGATGGTGTATATGTTGCGGTGGAAGACAAGGAATAGCCGCTACTACGGTTTTGCAGTAAATGCCGCCCAGCGATTGGGCGGCACTTTCGTTTACAGCGTTAAAACAGCCCGCGCAAGGTCAGCAAGCCGCCAAACACCCCCAACGGAATCCCGATAATCGCGCCAACGATGGTCATGGTCAGCAGCACACCTGTCACAAGACACAATATGCCAATCACGACTGCCAGCAGCCGCCCAACCGCTTCCAACAATCGGCTCAGCATGTGCCACAAGAGTTTGATCGGTGCTGTCACAATCGTCATCGAGACCCCCTCAGCAAATCATTATCCACTGTCTTGACATGAATACGCGTAAGCGGTGCTATTGGTTGCATCTCTATATGACAGAAAATGCCTGAAGTTCGACAAAGCAGTACTGACATTCTTGACTGCAATCCATGATGATCGTCCTGTGCTGTTCCTCATCTCAGTGCGGTAAAATAGCAGCCAGTGTGTATTGTTTTCTTCATGGAGACCCCTACTCATGACTGACTATCGCATCGAAAAAGACTCGCTCGGCGAAGTGCATGTACCTGCGAACGCCTACTATGGCGCACAAACGCAGCGCGCGGTGAACAACTTCCCCATCAGCGGCATGAAGCCGTCGCCAGCTTTTGTCTGGGCGCAGGTGATGATCAAGCGTGCTGCGGCGGAGGTACATCTCGATCTCGGCTTGCTGGACGAAAAGATGGCACGCGCCATTATGCAAGCCGCCGATGAGGTCCTCGCCGGGCAGCACCGCGAGCATTTCGTGGTCGATCCGTTCCAGGCAGGCGCAGGCACCAGCCATAACATGAACGCGAACGAAGTCCTCGCCAACCGCGCCAATGAAATCCTCGGCTACCCGCTGACTTCGACCGAGAAGAAGCCTGTCGGTGCAAACGATCATGTCAATATGGCGCAAAGCACCAATGATACCATCCCGACCGCGATCCGATTGGGTGCTCTGTGGCGCTTCGACGAACTGATCGCCACACTGCAAGCGTGTGCGGCTGCGTTCCGGCTCAAGGCGCAGGAATGGGACGGGATCGTCAAGAGCGGACGCACGCACCTGCAAGATGCCGTGCCGATCCGTCTGGGTCAGGAAGTCGGCGCGTGGGCGCGAGCGCTTGAACGCGACATTGAGAAGCTGACAATGGCGGCGAACGGGCTGCGGCGGATGCCAATTGGCGGCACCGCGAACGGAACAGGCTTGAACGCGCATCCCGAATATCACGCGCGGATGGTCAAGAAGCTGAACGAACTGACAGGCATTGAACTGCACGAAAGCGATGACCTGTTCGAGTCGATGCAGTCGATGGCGGACGCGACCTTCTTTAGCAGCGCCATGCGCACCACTGCACAGGACCTGATCCGCATCGCCAATGACATTCGCCTGCTCGCCAGCGGTCCAACGACCGGGCTTGACGAAATCCGCCTGAAGCCAGTGCAGCCGGGCAGTTCGATCATGCCGGGCAAGGTCAACCCGGTGCTGGCGGAAATGCTCAACATGGCGATGTTCCACGTCATCGGCAACGACACGACGGTGCTGCTGGCGTCGCAGGCAGGGCAGCTTGAGCTAAACGTGATGATGCCGATCATCGCGCACAATCTGTTCGAGATGCAGCAGGTGATGATCGGCGCGGTCAAAGCATTCACCGAGTTCTGCGTGCTGGATATGAGCGCCAACGAAGAGAAGGCGACGGGCTGGCTGGCGAAGAACCCGATCCTCGTCACCGCACTCAACCCGATCATCGGCTACCAGAACGGCGCGGAAGTCGCCAAGCAGTCGCTCAAGGAGAACCGTGCGATTGCAGACATTGTGGTCGAACGCGGGCTGATGAGCCGCGAGGATGTCGAGAAGGCGCTCAACCCGATGGAGATGACGAAGGGCGGTCTGCAAGGGATTGCGGGCGGCGGGTAAGCTATATATTTGGTCTTTGGTTTTGGGGTGCGCCAGACGCACCCCTTTATTTATCCCGCGTCACCGCAAAGCCACTCATAAACTGCTTCTGCATCGCGATGAATAAAATGAGCGGCGGCAGCGACGCTACAATCCCCGCCGCCATCAGCACCCCGAAGTCCGTTTGCGTCCCCTGATTGACGGAAGCGCGCACCCCCACCTGAATCACCTGCTGCGCCTGATCCTGCACGATCAATACGGGCCACAGATATTGATTCCAACTGGAGATAAACTGGATCAGCGCGTGCGCAACGATCACGTTCCACGACATCGGGATCAGCACACTGAACAGAAAGCGCACAGGCGTCGCGCCGTCAATCTGCGCGGCTTCCGCCAGTTCACGCGGAATGTTACTGAAGTGCTGGCGAAACAGAAACGCCCCGGTTGCCGTCGCCAGAAACGGAATGGTCAGCGCCAGACGCGGATTGTTTTCGCCCCACCCTAGTTCCGCCATCATGCGATACAGCGGCAGCAGAATGATCTCGGTCGGAAGAAGCAGCGTCAGCAGCACGGCGAAGAAGAGAACGGTTTTGCCCGGAAAGCGAAAATAGACGAACGCCAACCCCGCCAGCAGTGCCAGCACCGTCTTGCCGACGACGACGGCTGCCCCGACGATGACCGTATTGGCGATCAATCCACCAAAGTTGTTGCGCCCGAAAAGCGTGCCAATATTGTTCAGGAGATCGCTGCCGGGTGGGAACAACTGCGGTGGCGCAAGGAACGCCTGCGCGATGTCGAGTGTGGCGACTTGCAATGCATACAGCGCAGGGATGCACATGACAAAGCACACGAATATCAACGCCAGATGTGCCCCCCAGCGCGTTTTACTATTCATTTGCGGAGTCGATTGCGATGAAGCTTCCATGTGTGAACTCCAACCCCAAACACCTATTCGCTGTACGTAATCCGCTGTTCGACATAACGGAATTGCAGCAGTGTGATCCCCGCCACGAGCACAAACAGCACCAGTGCTTGCGCGGCAGCCAGCCCCGCCGGACTCCCAGGATTGAACGCATCCTCATACAGCTTGTAGATCAACACGTCGGTTGCGCCACCCAAACTACCCGCCGGTCCCATTGGCGGACCGCCCTGTGTCAGCGTATCAACCGCGCCGTACACGCCATAGAATGAATAGGTGACATTGGTCACAAGCAAAAAGAATGTGAACGGCGCGAGCAGCGGAAACGTAATACGCCAGAAGCGCTGCACCAGATTCGCGCCGTCAATAGCGGCTGCCTCCAATAAATCCTTCGGCACGTTCTGCAATCCGGCGATGTAAAACAGAATGTTAAAGCCAAGGATATTCCACACCGACGCCAGCACCACAACGAAACGTGCCAGCGACGCATCGCGCAGCCAGTTCGGTTCGACACCAAAGAGCGCGCCGGTGAAGAAGTTGATCAGCCCGCCGCCGCCTTCACGGAACATAGCCAGAAAGACCGTACCCGCCACCACCGGCGACAGCGCAAACGGCCAGATCAGCAGCGTCCGATAGACCGTTGCACCGCGCAGCTTTTGCGATGCCAGCACTGCAATCGCCAGCGATACCGCCAGACTGAAAAGCACAATCAGTACTGTAATCAGCAGCGTCGTCACAAAGGCATTCTGGTAGATCGCATCTCCCGCTAGTGTGACATAGTTATTCAGACAGACGAAGCGCTCTTGCGGCAGCGGAAAGCGACGCGATGTCAGCGACAGAGAGACGGTCTGAATGCTCGGATAGTACAGGAACAGAAGCAAACTGAGCAGCGTTGGCACGAGCAGCAGATACGGCAGCAGCGGGCTTTTGAAGTAACCCGCGTTGCTAACCTGTGAGTCGCGCAACCGCGTCAGATTGGCTACGAGCGCGGGCAACGCAGCCGCCATCAGGCCTGTCAGCACCAGTCCGGCAATCCCAACGCCAACACCAGCATCCGGCGCATAAGTGCAGTGCTGAGTGATGTAACCGAACAACTGCCCGCCCACCAGACCCAGCAGCGCTCCAACGATCAGTTGTAGAGGCAGGACGTATGCTGCCCGTTTATTCGTGGACAGGAGACGTCCTGCCATTACGTACACAAATGCTCCCACCAAAGCACCGATGATGAGCGACGGCAGCAGTTGGCTAAACGGCGTGGCGGTGTAATAGGCAGCGACCGTCTGCAGAGAGATGGGCAACGCGCCCACCCCTGCCACAAACCAGGTGATGAAGCGCTGGACGCCCGCCCACTCGCTTATAGTGAACCACAGAGCAAACGCCGCGACGAGCACCAGCGCCGTTCGCCCGCCCAAGCGTTCCAGCGCAGCGGACATCAGCCGCCAACCGCAGCGTTGTAATCCACCAGCGCTGCGTCTGCCTGCGCCTTCGCCGCTTCCAGCGCCGCCGCCGGGTCTTCACCTTGATCAACGATCGATTGCAGCGCTGCAATCAATGCACCGCGCACTTCCGGCGCGGGACCGATGACCGCGCCTGCGTTGGCAACATTGCCCGCTTGCGCCTGTAGTTGCTCGAGCGCGATGCCGAAGGCCGGGTTCTCGTCAAACCAGCCATCCGTCGTCAGTTGGTCAATCGAACTCTGGCGGATTGGGAAGTAGCCGCTGCCCTGGTGCCATGCCATATCCTGCGCGGTATCCGTCAGGAAGAAGATGAAATTCACAGCCGCCTGCGTCTCTTCATCGGTATGCCCCGCTGTCACCCACAGGCTACCGCCGCCGACCGTGCCGCCATTAGTCGCGTCCGCGCCGGGTGTCGGCAGCGCCGCAATACCGAGATCAACGCCAAACACGCCCGAGAAGCGTTGGAAGAGCGAAATGCCCGCCGTACTGTTGATCGTCATCGCGGTCGAACCGCCGAGGAATGCCTGACCTTCGCCATTGAAATCGTTCGCCGTGCCACTGTATGTAAAGTAGCCATTGGCGCTCAACTCGGTGAACCAATCGACCGCGCGCGTCATCTCCGGCGATGTGAACAGGACTTCCGTCGCGCGTGCCATGCGCCCGTTATCGTTGTTTACAAACAGACCGTTCTGCATTGCGACCCACTGCTCGAAGAACCAGGTACTCATGGGCCAGTTGATGCAGCCAGCGCTTGGGCGTGTATCGTCCGGCAGTGCCATGATCGCGGCACAGGCAGTCAGGATTTCCTCAAAAGTCACAGGAGGAGCGTCGGGATCGAGCCCAGCCGCCTCAAACATCCCCCGATTGTAATAGAGGATCGGGTTGCTGGCATTCCAGGGCATCGACCACAGCTTGCCGTCAATGCGATAGAAGTTGAGCAGCGACGGCAGCACATCCTCCAGCGACGCAATCTGTTCAACGCTCGCGAGATCTTCAATCGCCAGGAACAACTGTGAGTCGTATGCAAGCTGTGTCAACCCTTCTTCGACCAGCACAACTTCTGGCGCGCTGCCCTGACCGGCTGCCAGCAATGCACCGTTAAACAGTTCGGTGTAATCGGTGCTGGGTGAAGACAATGTAACCTGCACATCCGGGTTCGCCGCCATGAACGCATCGGCTGCTGCCTGGATCACTTCAACACGGCTGTCCTGTTCACTGCCGAAGATATGCACCATTTCGATCTGGATTGGGCGGTCTTGTGCGGCGAGTGGCGCGATGCCCAGCGCCAGCGACACGATGAGGCTCAAAACGAGCGCAATACGTTTCACGAGTTTGCTCCTGCTGTCCATCCTTGGATGGGCAGAGGATAACGCAAAATGTTAAAGAACGTCAGGGAAATTGTTAAAGCTTCACAAAACAGCTAAACGCTATCTTGCAGGCGTTCAACCAATCGGCGTACCAGTGCGTAAATGACTATCAAGATAAGCGCTACAATGACGATCACTATCACAACTACAGGACCATTCCCGGAGATAATCTGCCACAAGACTACCAGGACACCATCCGCAGCAGGGGAGGATGAAGAGTCTGATTCGACGGTCTCTGAACCGCTGGTACTCGCAGTATTTGTTACGACAGCTGGTCCCGCCTGATCGTTTGTGGGGGTAGAGATAACTTCAGGAACGCTATCTTCAACAGGTGACTGGACAGCCGTAGTGCCTATGTCGCCTGAAGGTATAAGCATCGTATAGTCTGTTCCGGTCGCTACAGGGAAGCTAGGACTACCTACAGGCACAAGATCAGGACTCATGGGAATAGTCACCTGCGCTTGCGGGGCGATCATCTGTGTGTCTTCTCCAACTGACACTGAAACATTGCCGGCAATACTGGTTACGGTCATATCCTCGCCGGGAACCGCCTCCACAAATGCAGTACCAGCCATCGTGATCTCGACACCGTTAACAAGCAGTTTGACTTCCTGTGCGCCGCGCGGAGTTTGGATCAGGAGACCATTTGTTGGCACACCTTCACATGAGACACCTGCTACACCTGTCTCCAATCGAATCGCCTGCATCGGGGTAAAACGCGGCGCATCAAAACTTTCGGTCACGCTCGTATCGCCCATCAGCAAAAACGTCACATTCTGACCGGGCAATACATCCGGCAGGTTTGCTTGCACCTGCATCAGGGCGACCCCCCATTCCCCACTAGCCATATTCATAGGATAGGTATGGAGGGTGCTTATGGCGTCCAGATCAGCGACATCGCCGACGGCAAAAGGAATCATTGGCTGACCGATGGTCGGTTTCACTTCAACGCGAAAGTAGCCATGACAGACCTGATTACGCCCGGTAGCAATACATGTCTGACCGATGATAGCGATGGCATCCCGAACCACTGCTGTACATTCTGATTGTGCCTTGACGTCGTGTCCGAGATTGGACAACAACACGAGTAGACAAAGGAGGAAAGCATGCTTGAACTTCACGTAATGCCCACAATTGAGAAAATGATACTCACCATTAGAGTGTAGAATGAAATAAAGTTTGTTTCCATACAGGGTTTGACTAAATGTCATCGCTAGGGCTATCCAGCCGGATCCAAATCAATACTGGCACATACAAGACAATAATAGCAATTTCGCTGACGTTTATTCTGGTTGCCGGCATGGCCTGGTTTACGCACCAGACCGTCATTGCGATGTATGGATACAGACTCGATTTCTATCCCAGACTCGTCGGCACGGAGGCATTCTGGGCTGGCGAAATGCCTTACAGTCCCGCATTGACGGAACGAATTCAAATCGGGATGTTTGGAGCCGTATTATCGGCGGGGGAAGATGAGCAGCGTGTTGCACATCCTGCCTATTCCTTTGTACTTTTGGCTCCACTCATTCTGCTTCCAGACGATGTCGCGCTGGCTTTGTGGGCGTCCTTTCAATTCCTCGCTTTTCTGATCATTCCGTTTGTATGGTTCGATCTCGTAGGATGGAAGCCACGTCCCTGGATCACAATCGCCTTATTACTCGGACTTGTTTTTGCCTTTCGATACCCGATGATTTCCTATGTTTTGGGTCAGTTCGTCGGAATAATGCTTCTGAGCATTTCTGCAGGAATTTGGTGTCTTGTGCGTGGTAAACCGGGCTGGGCAGGTGTAGTTTTCGTATTCGCTACTATGCCACCCTCGTTTGGCGCACCACTTGTAGTGCTGGTGCTGCTCCGCGAAGTACTGTACCGTCGATGGCGTGCTGCCCTCGTCTTTACAGGTGTTATGTCTCTGCTCTTTGTCATAACGCTGCTGCGCATTGGTTGGTGGCTGCCAGAATGGTTTGCAAATCTGAGTGCTTATCAGGAATATGCAAATCCCCAACTGGCTGGGGATTTGCTTCCATCAGTGTTGCAACCGATATTTTTTGCGGCAGTTATCGGCATCGGTATTTGGACATTATGGCGTACCAGGCTCATCAGTGGGCAAGAGGGCATTGTGAACTTCACATGCATCGTACTCATTATGCTGCTGCTGCTGTTACCTATAACGGGTAGCTATTATCTTGCATTTCTTATTCCGATACTGATCGTCTCGGCATGGCGGATGACGCAGCGCACGACAATGCGCCTACACATGGGAACCCTCTTTATCGTAGTTTTGCTTTCGCCCTGGCTGCACCTAAGCATAACGGATGGTGCGCGCTACCAGTTTCTGACAATGCCGTTGCTTGCCGCGCTGCTCTGGTGGATGACACAGCGCGGCAGTACACCTAACGCCAGAGCGCCAGTATCGCGCCCATGATGGCATGGGCGACCAGCATGTAACCACTTTCGATCAGCCAAAGCGCTTGCGCACGCCGTTAAAGATCCCGAAGACAAAGCTGTTGGAGTGTCACACGCTCGCACGTTGCAGCAATCTGTCCAATTTTTACAAGACCTATGCGCAGCCGTTTCATAGAATAGATGTTCAGCTAAACATTCTATGAAAGGACAGATATGGACATTGGATCGCTTGTAGCTGGAAGCTTGATCGCTGGCATCTTTTTGTTCCTGTGGGCAGGTCTCACGCAGGCGTTGACGCCGTGGGGCATTCGTGCGGTGAAATCGCTTGATAAGGAACATCTCGGCGCGCTGCCTGATGCTATGCAGAAGACCACGCCGCCGAGGGGCATGTATGGTGTTTTTAACGGGCAAGTCGCTGCCTTCGTTGCGGTGCGCAGTGGCAGTTACTACAACATGCCGCGCTATTTTGCCCTGGAATTTGCGACACAGCTTGGCGTAGGCATTTTGCTCACCTTGCTTTTAATGCTGACCAACACTATCACTTTACAAGATCAACTCCTGTTGGTAGGGATAGTCGCACTATTGGCGCAGGTCAGCATCGACTTCCAATATTGGAACTGGTGGGGATTTTCAAGCAGCTACACGTTGGGCTTCACGGTCAATCGCGTGTTAGGGTTGTTGATCGCCGCCTTTATCGTGGGCAACTGGATTGTATAGCGGCAAAAGATTAGGCGGCGGGTCTCCCTGCCGCTCCAGTATAGCAAGCCGAAAGGCGAGCGGCGTATCCCCCGCAAACTCGGCAAACTCGCGGCTGAAATGCGCCTGATCGTAATAACCACACAGCAGTGCGATGTCAATGAGCGGCATGGAAGGCTGAGCGCCGAGCATTCCCAACGCCCGCTGAAAGCGCACGATGCGTGCGTATACCTTGGGCGACACACCAAATATCTGCCCAAACAGACGGTCAACAGTGCGGATCGAATAGCCAACGTCATCACTGATCGTGGCGATGCGTTCGCTGCCATTCGAGCTTACAATGCGTTCTGCAACATAATGCGCGGTCGTGAGCGCAGGCGGCGGCGCGAGTCGTTGTAAGAAAAACAGGTCAAGCAACGCGACTCTTTCTCGCGGGTCTTGCGACTCATACATGCGCGCTTCCAACACACCCGCAGCGCCGCCGAAAATGGCCTGCAAATCTATCGTCAGATTCGACGCCTCGTGCAGTGGCAACCGGATAAACGCCGCGAGTCCCCCTGCCCGAAAGCGGATACCGATTAAATCGATTACTCCCGCCTGGGCAATGGCAATCGGGTATTCGCGCTGCGCATCCAGATGCGCGGTCGTCATGGCGGATGTGCCGCCGAGCAGGTTCTGTCGTGCATAGGCGACACCAAAGTTGAACATGATATCCGCCTGGGCATCGACAAAAATCTGTTCCTGTAACGAGGTCAGTTGTCCCGCAGAGCGTAGGAACCAATACTGGTCAATATACGGTTGGAGCAGCGGCGCAGGGGTGTAATGTTCGTACATATGCCTGCTTCCTGTGTACAATCATGAGTCTGACTGCCAGACGAGGATACCAACGTCATGCCCAATCGTCCGCCGCCCGTGCGTACCGATCATACCAATGCTTTTGCCCATTACTCCCAATCACAGCGCGTGCCGGGAACGATACGTGAAACACAGGCGCTCAATCCCGACTATCCTCCGGCAATACATGCTGCGCTGGAGCACCTGCGTGAACAGGTTGAGGCGGATGCCGTAATGCCGATGATCGCTGCGCCCGCGCCGGATTACGAGGCATGGGCAGCACAACATGCCGGACATGCGAACGAAACATGGCTGCATACTCAGTGGTTCTTCGCGGAGGTCTACTTCTATCGTCAACTGATCCAGGCGGTGCGCTGGTTCGAGACCGGTCGCGACCCGTTCCTGCCCAAGAAGCGTGAGGAATTCGCCAGCACCGCTCTTTGGCATACGCTGGACGAAGCGCTCGCCACGCGCTCACTATCGCCAGAAGAACGGCTCAGCGCGCTCATTGAGTTCGACCTGTGGGGTAATCGCATTGACCTGAGCTACGCCATCGCCGCCTCGCACGGTGCGAAGGCAGGCGAAGACGACTTGCTAGCAGACGACACAGTGCGCTTTGCCGAACACTTGTTACGCAGGCCCGGCGTCGTTCATGTTATCTGCGATAACTGCGGCACGGAACTGGCGATGGATTGCGCACTGGCGGATGGATTGATCGACCAGGGGCATGAAGTCTGGCTGCACGTCAAGATGCACCCCACGTTCGTCAGCGATACCGTCGTGGCAGACGTGCATGAGTTCTGGCGCTTGCTGGCAACGCGGACGGGTGAAGTGCGCGCGTTGGGCGAACGCCTACAGGCAGCTTTTGACACCGGACACCTGCATATCTTGCCGGATTTCTACTGGAACAGCACACGCTTCCTGTGGGATATGCCGGACTATCTGCACACAACGTTCAAGGCTGCCGCACTTGTCTTTATCAAGGGCGACGCAAACTATCGCCGCGCTGTAGGCGATGCGCTGTGGGACCCGACGACACCGTTTTCACAGGTGGTGAATTACTTCCCAGCCCCGCTGCTGGCGCTACGCACACTCAAGAGCGATCCTGTCGTTGGTTTACCGCCCGGTCTGGCTGAGCATCTCGATACGATAGACACACAGTGGCGCGTCAACGGCAAACGCGGAGTCATTCAGGGGAAGCTCTAGCACCCCAACGTTCTCCCTACGCCGATGCTAAATACATTGACAGCCTGGCGCCCGACTCGCGATAATCGGGCGCATGATGAAACGCCTGACACCCATACTCCTTCTGCTCATCGTGGCGACTAGCTGCGCACCCGCCGCTGATACCACACCAAGCGTCGTGATCGCGCCCAACGCAACGCAGATCGCGATCGATCAGACGCTTGCTGCTGCCAGTGCTACTCCGCTGCCCACGCCGACAATTCCGCCAACCGCCACGCAGCCCCCCGATCAATTGGTGCTGAGTGCCGAGGCTCAACTGCTTAACGGCTATTACGAAGATGCCGTCGCCAACTACGAAGCGGTCATGGCACAGGGCGAAACCGCACCTGTCGAACTGCGCATCGCCGCTGCGTTCGGCATGGGGCAGGCAGCGTTGCGCGAAGGGCTGTTCAATCAGGCAGCATCCGCACTCACGACCTTCATCCAGCAGTTCCCGCAGGATGTGCGCGTGGCACGCGCGTACTTCCTGCGTGGCGATGCCTACCTGGGGTTGTCGCAGTGGCAGGACGCCATCGCCGATTTTGAGACTTATCTAACCTCACGACCAGGCTTGATCGACAGCTACGCGCGCGAACGCATTGGCGATGCGCAGCTGGCGCTCGGTCAGTTCGATGCTGCGCTCGTCAGCTATGACGCGGCTATCGCCGCCAATCGCGGACTCGTCCCACAGTTGCAGTTGCGCGAAAAAGTGGCACAGCTCTATATCAGTGCTGGGCAACCCACTCAAGCCGTCGCCCAGTATGACGCGATCCTCTCCGTCGCGCGAAACGCACCCTACCGCGCCAGCATCGCGTTTATGGCAGCGCAAGCGCTGGTCGATAGTGGCGATATGGCATCTGGACTGGCGCGAATGCAGGGCGTTTTCGACCAACATTCAGACCGTCCCGAAGGCTATCGTGCCATGCAGGTGCTGCTGGCGAACGGTGTCGAAATCGATCTGTTCCAGCAAGGGCTGGTCAGTTTTGCCTTTGGCGATTACGAAGCGACCGTGACCGCGCTCAACACCTACAGCACACAGCGACCGCTGACCGATATTCCCATACAGTTTTATATGACGCTTGGACGCGCCTACCGCGAGATGGGCAACGCAGCGGCGGCATTGACAGCGTTCGAGACCGTCATCACACAGTTTCCCACCGACCCGGCATTCGGTGACGCGCTGCTTGAACGCGGGCGCACGTTCTTCCTGAGTGGGGATAGTGTGGGCGCGATTGAACGTTATCTCGATCTGGCAAACACTTACGGCTACCTGCCGCAGGCGGCGGAGGCGTTATGGCGCGCAGGCTATCTGTACGGCACGAACGATCAGCCGGCCGAAGCAATCGCGACGTTTAACCGTCTGGCGCGCGACTACCCGGAAAGCGATCAAGCGCGCGAAGGCTTGCTGCTGGCGGCAACGCTCTCGCTACAAACAGGGTCTACAGGGGGAGCAGAGCAGTTCTACGCGGCGCTGGCAGCAACCGCAACGGGCGATGTCCAGGCAGAGGCATATCTGAACGTTGGGCGGCTGGCATTACAGCGTGGTGACACGCAGATTGCCAATCAAGCGCTCCAGCAAGCGGCACTGGCAGCGCCGGATAGCTACTTTAGCGCCCGCGCGCAAGACATCATCGACGGGCGTGCCCCGTTCGCGCCACCTGCGCAGTATCGCTTCACGTTTGATGAAGCGACAGATCAGGCACAGGCGGAAGCATGGCTGCGCCAGACATTTGGCATTACGCAGGAAGGTGTGCTATCGCAGCTTTCGCCGACGCTGCAAAACGACCCACGGCTGATACGGGGCGATGAATTGTGGGCGGTGGCGGCATACGAAGAGGCACGCGCCGAATTCAACGATCTGCTCAATACAACGCAGGGCGATGCCCTGAGTTCGTACCAGCTTGCCGTTCACTGGCAGCAGCTAGGCGCATACAATGCCTCTATCCGTGCAGCAGCAAACACGATTGATGCGGCACAGATCAGCACACTGCAAGCGCCCGCGTTCATCGCACGGATGCGTTACCCCGCCTACTACCTCGATGTAGTACAGGATGCAGCCGCGCAGTACAACATGGATCCACTGCTGCTGTTTGCGCTCATCCGCCATGAGAGTCTTTTCGACGCCACCGCGACGGCTGCGGCAGGCGAAAAAGGCTTGACACAGGTCATTCCCAGCACAGGCGAGTACATCGCACAGCAGTTGGCGTGGGAAAACTATCAGCACAGTGTCCTTTTCCGTCCGTATGCCAGCATCGCCTTTGGTGCATACTACCTGGAAGAACAGTTGGCTGCGTTCAATAACAACGCGCCTGCTGCTCTTAGCGCCTACAATGCCGGACCGGGACGTGCGGCGCAATGGCTGGAACTGTCTGGCGGCAACCCCGACCTGTTCATCAGCGCGATCACCATCAGCAGCACGCGCACTTACGTGACGCGCATCTACGGCTTCCACGCCATTTATCGTGCGCTGTACGGAGTCTGATCTTAAACGCGAGGTAGCCAGGCACAGCAAGAAAAGAGCCTATCCAAGCGGCTGGAGCGGAAGAGGATAGCAGGTTATTCCATGATTGCGTATTGATGAGAAGTGCGCTTCAATAGATCAAAACAGTCTTTTCGCCTGATAGATCTTTTTGGAGTGCAATTATGGTCACTTATGCCGACAAGCCCTGGCTCAAGCAGTACGATGCGGGTGTTCCCCATTCCCTCACACCCTATCCCGATCACGGCGTCCACGAGTTCCTGCGTCAGGCGGCAAAGCAATTTCCCGGCAAGCCCGCACTTATCACGACGGCTCGACTGCCGCTCGTCGGGCACCAGGCGCAGCACTTGACGTTTGCAGAACTGGACGTACAAAGCGACGCACTGGCAGCAGCGCTCATCGACATGGGCTTGAAGCGTGGGGATCGGGTCGCGCTGGTGCTGCCCAACGTGGTCGCGTTCGCAGTCGGCTTGTTCGGCACACTAAAGGCAGGCGGCGTGGTCGCTGCAACCAATCCGTCGTATCCGCAGGACAAGATGCAGTTCCAGGTTAACGACTGCGAGGCGGAGTTTGTCATCACCATCACCCTCTTCTACAGGCTCATCAAGCAACTCCAGTCGCAAACAAGAGTCAAGACCGTCCTCGTCGCCAACGTCAAGGAATATCTGCATCCGCTGGCGCGCACACTCTTCACGCTGGCACGCGAAAAGAAAGACGGTCACGCACTCGATACACTGGCAGACGGTGATCATTGGCTCAAAGATGTGCTGGCGCGGTACGCCGGGCGGAAGCCGGATGTGCAGGTGCGAAGCGACGATGTAGCGATCTTTCAGTACACGGGCGGCACCACCGGCGTCTCCAAAGGCGCAATGGGACAGCACAAAGCATTGGTCGCCAACGTGATGATGCTGCGCGCCTGGACCAATGTCACCGATCCGGTACTCGGCAAGATCGACCCGGCACAGTATCTTTTCCTCGGCGCGCTGCCCATGTTCCACGCTTTCGGGTTGATCGTTGTATTGTTACAGGCAATATCCGTCGGCGCGACTGTGCTGCTCTTGCCGAACCCGCGCGACGTGGACATGATCGTGGATGTGATTGATGTCTACAAGCCGGGCGTGTTCCTCGGCGTGCCTGCCATGTTTAACGCCGTCAATAATCACCCGCGCGTCAAGTCCGGCGCTGTCACCATGCAATCAGTACATATCGCCAGCAGTGGCGCGGCACCGCTGCCACCCGCCACTAAACGCGAGTTCGAGTCGCATGGCGCACGACGGCTCTACGAGGGATTCGGTATGAGCGAAGCGCCGACCGCGTCGATTGCCAATCCGCTGCTCGGTGAAAACCGCCCCGGCAGCATCGGTTTGCCGCTGCCAGATGTTGAGGCAAAAATCGTCAGTCTGGACGACGGCGTGACCGAAGTGCCTGTAGGCGACATTGGCGAGCTGGTCATGGCGGGACCCAATACGATGATGGGTTACTTCAAGATGCCGACCGAAACGGCGAACGTGCTGCGCCAGCACGATGGCAAAACGTGGCTCTCGACAGGCGACATCGCGCGTATGGACAACGACGGCTTTTTCTACATCGTGGATCGTAAGAAGGACATGGCGCTCATTGGCGGCTTCAACGTCTACCCTACCAATATCGAAAAAGTCATCAAGGATCATCCCGCCGTGCTGGAAGTGGGCGTGGCTGCCGTGCCGCACACTGAAAAGCAGGGACAGGAAATGCTCAAGGCATGGATCGTCGTCAAGCCTGGGATGAGCGTCACTGAGCAGGACTTAATCAACCTGTGCAGCACTCACCTTGCGCCGTATGAAGTGCCGCGCCGTATCGCCTTCATTCGCGAACTGCCAAAGACGATGGTCGGCAAGACGCTGCGGCGCGAGTTGGTGCAACTGGAACTGACCGAACGCGAACAAGAATTGCAATCGTAGGGCAGCGGTGTGCAAGCGTACCCATTGCGTCAGGTGCGCGCCATTCATCGTGTATTCAGGTTTGCTAGAATACCGTTTATACTGAGTACGATGAACCGTAAGCCGGAGCCAGCATCATGCCCGATGAGCGCACGCCGCATGACAGCGGTGTCGAACTTGAGAACGCCAGTGACCCTGAAGCGAAGATTGAGACGGTTGTCGAAGGACGACCGGTGGTGATTGAAGAGCCGCCGCACGACGATGATGAGACTGCTGACCTGATCGTACCTGCCGAAGCACAGGCAGACTCAGCAAGTGATGATGTGACCGCGCCCACACTGCCCCCCCCCGATCCGGCGATGGCGCTGCCGACGCAGCCGCACGAACTGCCAGACGATTTGCCGCGCGTACCGACTGATCCCAAAAAGACCCTGCCGGGCAGCGGCGGCATGGATCCCAACCCGGACTTCTTCCCGGAAGACCCGCGCAATGTTCCGGCGGGCTACACCGTACCGCATATCGTGCCGTTCGAGCATACGGTGGTGCATGTGCCAGTCAAGGCGGAACACGTCATGCCCGCCCCGCCAGCGCCGCCACAGCCTGCACCTGCTATGCCACCGACTGCCAGCAGCAAACGCTTACCACCCGTCGTTAAGCAGCCGCGCCCCGGCACAGACGGTATCCCCAAGCCAGTACCAGAACAACTTTACGGACAGCCGCCACAGCAGCAAGCGCCGCAGCCGGGTAACTACCCACCGCCCAACTACCCGTATCCGCAGCAGCAAGCACAACCACTGCCCCCACAGCGACGTGCACGGCGCAGCAAGCGCGGCTTCCTCGGCTGCTCGCCCGGCTGCCTGATGGTGTTCGCCGGGTTGTTCGTCACCTTCTGCGGCGGGCTGACGTTGCTCACGCTCATCCTGACCGCCACGCTCGGCGCGCAGCTTGAAGAGCGCTATCAGGAGCAGGTCGCGCAGGTCGGACAGACAGACAATTTCCAGAGTACGTTCATCTACGACCGTAACGGCGCACTGCTTTACGAGGCATTCGGCGAAGGACGGCGGACGAACGTCCAGTACCAGGACTTCCCGCAGGACCTAATCAACGCGACAGTTGCAGTCGAAGACGACTCGTTCTTTATCAATCCCGGCTTTGAAGTCCAGGCGACATTGCGCGGCTTCCTTCAATATGTCGGTTTACAGGAGGGCGATAGCGGCGGCAGCACGATTACGCAGCAGTTGGTGCGTAACGTGTTGTTTGACTTTGAGTACCGTGCCGAACGCAGCCCACAGCGCAAGATCGAAGAGATCATTCTGGCGATTCTGCTCACCAATCGTCTGAGCAAAGAGGAAATCCTCACGCTCTACCTGAACGAAATCTACTACGGCAACCTCGCCTACGGCGCACAGGCGGCGGCGCAAACCTTCTTCAGCAAGGATGTCGGCGAACTTACGCTTGGTGAAGCCGCCCTCATCGCTGGACTGCCGCAATCACCCGCCAATCTCGACCCGCTCAACCCTGACCCAGCGATTCAGGTGGAAGTCATGAATCGCTGGCAGATCGTGCTGGATCGCATGGTTTCGGAAGGATTTATCACCCAGGCGCAGCGCGACGAAACGCTGCGGCAGGGGCTGGCGTTCAACCCACAGGAAGTACCGCTGCGCGCCCCGCACTTCACCGTATATGCGCAGTCTGAACTTGAAGCGTTGATGATCAGTCTGGGCTACGGACCTGACCAGATCGCGCGTGGAGGTCTGCGCGTTTACACGACCGTCGATCTCGGTTTGAACGACATGGCACAGGACATCGCCGCACAGCAAGTGGCGGGCTTGGGTGGCAATAACGTCAGCAATGCCGCCGTATTGGTACTTGCACCCGTGACAGGTGAAATCCTGGCGATGGTCGGCAGCATTGATTATTACAACGACGCCATTGACGGACGTGTGAATGTCACAACATCCGAACGGCAGCCGGGCAGTACCATGAAGCCGTTCACGTATGCCGCTGCGCTGGAGCAGGGCATGACAATGGGTGACATCATCTGGGACACGCCAACGAACATCGCGGGCTACATCCCCGTCAACTACGACCGCACCTTCCACGGACCGGTGCGCATCCGTACCGCGCTTGCGAACAGCTACAACGTTCCGGCGGTGCAAACGCTGCGCCGTGTCGGTGTGGATTACCTGCTCAACTTTATGGCGCGATTCGGTACAGAAAGTCTGGGGCTGGACGCCAGTCAGTACGGCTTGTCACTCACGCTGGGCGGTGGCGAGATGACGCTGCTGGAACTGACACGCGGCTATACGGTGTTCGCCAATGGCGGCACGCTGGTTCCCAGCACTTCGATACGCTGCGTGCTGGACAACGACGACAACATCCTCTACGAGTATGAAAACGGCTGCCCGACGGGCAATCGCACCGAGGCGACACGCGAACGCGCTGGCTTCGGCGTGCAGGTGCTTGACCCGCGTATTGCTTTCATCATGAGTGATGTTATGGCGGACGATGCTGCACGCCTGCCCGCGTTCGGCTCAAACAGCCCGCTCGATCTGCCGAATGTCGCCGCCTCAGTCAAGACAGGCACAACGAATGACTACCGCGACAACTGGACAGTCGGCTACACGCGCAATGTTGCTGTCGGCGTGTGGGTTGGCAACAGTGATGGCTCACCGATGGTCAATTCAACGGGTGTGACGGGCGCAGCGCCGATCTGGAACGCGGTCATGTCGCGTATCTATGGCGATACCGAACTTTTAAACAGGTTTGCGGTGGATGGCGGACTGGCATCGGATCAGTCTCCTGCGCCCAGTGGTCTCGCACTGCAACCCATATGTTCGATCTCACAATTGCGCGAGCCAGCAGTGGATTGTGGGCAATCGGAACGCGACTGGTTCCTCAACTCGCCCGCTGGTCTACCGGATGGCACAGGCAACCTAAACTACCCTCCACCCACACTCCCTACCGCAGATGCGCCGCCCGCTGCGGGTCCCTGGCTGCGTCTGACAGAGCCAGGAATCTACCGTGTGCTTGTCCAGCCCATCCCGGCAGAGATTGCCAACAGCATTATCATTAGCGTTCCCGCTGGACAGCCACCACCCCCGCCGCCGCTCTACTGTCAGGTACCAGTCGAGCTTGCGCCGAGCGCGGTCGGTGCGCGTGAGCAGTTGTTCATTGCGCCGCCGCCCGTGCCAGAGGATGCGGTGCAGGCGGAACTGTACGCCCGCAACAATGGCTACGCTTTCCTGCCGACAATTGCCTGTTCGTCGGAATTGCTCAACTTGGGCGGTGGTTGGGGTGCGCCTGTTGTTACAGCAGTCATCACCAGCCCGACACCAAACCAGATCATCACCGACAACACGCCAATCATCGGCACGGTTCAGTTCACGTATGACCAGGCGACATTCTATAAGCTGGAAATCATCGGCGGCGGCTTCGCTGACTGGACGACCATCGGCAACACGCATGGCGAGTCCGTCATCAATGGTCAGCTTGAAGTCTTGCCCGGACCGGGCTTGACCTCCGGTAACTACCGCCTGCGACTGGTCGTCGTCGGACTGGATGGCAATTACGTTCAGCAACCGTACGAGGTGCCGTTCATCGTGCCATAAGTGAGCAATGTGCTTTTAGTGGGTAGCCATTGGGAGGGGCGTCATGTACGCCCTTCCCCATTTTGTTTAACGCTGCTCGACTTCCAACTCGTAGCCACCATTCCCAAAGCCGAACTGCCCGACCACTATCGTGTAGCGTCCTGACTCGGTCGCTTCGAAATCCAGGCGCGAATTGGTATTCCCGCCGCTCAAGTCAATATCATCGTTTGCGCCGATCAGTTGACCGTTGGGACCATAGACCGCCACACGGGGATCAATGTCATCATCGGTCGCGATCAGATCGATGCGATAGCGCGTCCCGCGAATAGCGCTGAAAGTATAACTGTTGTCGCCAAGGTCATCATCCAGCGTCCCGTTCACGGTTTGACCCGGTTCGATGCGCCCTTCATCGTTCAGACCGGACGGCAACCCCGATGGAGCAAAACTGCTGCCACTCCCGCTCTGCGCAAGGACTGCCTGCAATGTTGGGTCGTTGAATGCAGCCTGCAACGTCGGGTCGTTCAAAACCTGAGTAACGCCCTGCTGGAACTGGAAGATGATGAAGATACATGCACCGCAGCCTACCAGCGCCAGAACCCCAACGATGATCGCAATCGTTGTCCATGGGCTGCTCTTCCGGCTGGACTGGATGCGCTTCTGTTTGGCATCCACATCTTCAAAGAAGTTCGTAGATGCGCTTGGTCGGCTGGCGCTGGCAGCCGTGGTTGACTTACGCTTTGGCGTTGGCTCCGCGAACGGATCGTCGTCGTCTCCGAACGGGCTGCTGCTCATGCGTGGCTTCAGGTCTGCTTTGGGTGCAGCAAATGGATCATCGTCCGCGAAAGGGTCGCTGCTCGTGGGTCTACGTTGTGGCGGCGCATCCAACTCAGCGAACGGATCATCGTCACCAGCCAATAAGTCGGCAAAAGACTTATCTTCCTGCGGCTGTGGCTTGGGTGGCGGATGCAGCGCGTTGATCTTGTCCAGCATCTTGCGCGCCTTCTCATCACCAGCACGCAGTTGCAGCACCATCTCCAGCGCCTCGCGCTGCTCATCCGGCTGCGTCAGCGCATTTGCCATCAACCACCAGGCATCGGCATTCCTTTCATCCCGCTGTAAGACCTTGATCAGCAGTGCTTCGGCGTCACTCTTTCTGCCAGCCTTAATCAAATTGTATGCCTCAACCAGTTGCGCACGCGCATCCTGTGCCATGTGCGATTTCTCCTTTGCGTTGTGCGGTTCTCCCCATTTAGCTTTAGTATATGTCGTAATGAAAGTATGTAAGATTAAGCTCGCCCCCGCAGAAACAGGGGTTTGCATCATGAGGTCAGTATGATTCCTACACCGCTCGATGTTCCGCGCCAGATAGAAACACCCCGTATGATCATTCGCTGCCCACGCCCCGGCGATGGTTACGTGGTCAATGAAGCTATCCGTGAGACCTTCGAGTCGCTGCATATCTGGATGCCATGGGCGAAGACACAGCCAACGGCTGCCGAGAGTGAGAACTTCGCTCGTGAAACCGCAGCGCGTTATCGCAAGGGTGAAGATTTTGCCGTCACATTGTGGGATAAACAATCTGGCGCTTTCATCGGCGCCAGTGGCTTGCACCCGCGCAACTGGAGCGTGCCGTCATTTGAGATCGGCTACTGGGTACGCACCAGCCGCGAAGGACAAGGCTATGTAACGGAGGCTGTTCAGGCACTGACGGCGTTCGCCTTTACGCAGTTTGGCGCACAGCGTGTGATGATCCGCTGCGATGCACGCAACCGTCGCAGTGCCGCCGTCGCCGAACGCGCGGGCTATACGCTGGAAGGGGTGCTGCGTAACGAGGCGCGCGCCAACGACGGCAGCTTGCGCGACACGCTGGTGTACGCACGTATCGCTGTTGCTTAAGCAACGCGCTACAATCTGGGCGGATTATTACGCAAAATAATGACAGGAGCTTTTCCAATGAACGATTCTCAAAAGTCCGCTCTCATTCAACAAGCACTCGACCAGGGTGAAGGTGTCCTGCGCCTAATGCCCGCCTGGGTGCCACGCTCGTTCTGCGTGCCGGGACGTCGGCTACGGCTGCACCCCGCCGATCTCTATGCGCTCGGCGCGCATCGCGGCGGCATTGACGAGCGCTGGTTCTCCTCTACTGTCCGTGCCGATAACGGACCCGGAACGCCCGACGACGAAGGCTTGAGCTACATTTACGTCAACGGCGAAAAGGTCACACTGCTCGATGCCATGACGATGATGGGTACTGCATTCCTGGGACAGGCAGCCATAGACACCTACGGCGGCTGGGTCATGTACAGCAAGTTCTTTGACAATATGTACCCGCTGCCCCATCACGTTCATCACAGCGACGAAATGGCAGCAAATGTCGGCAAGCTCGGCAAGCCAGAAGCTTACTACTACCCACCGCAGTACAACTTCGCCAACGACACGTTCCCTTACACCTTCTTCGGCTTTGAACCCGGCACAACGCAGGGACAGGTCATGGACTGCCTGCGCCGTTGGAATGACGGCGACAACAAAATTCTCGCGCTCTCTAAAGCCTATCGCCTCGTTCCAGGGACGGGTTGGGATGTCGCGCCGGGGATTCTGCACGCGCCAGGGACGATGTGTACATATGAGCCGCAGCGCGCCAGTGATGTCTTCTCGATGTGGCAGTCGCTGATCGCCGATTATCAGGTAGTCGATTGGTCGCTCGTCGTTAAAGATGTACCGCAGGACAAGCACCACGACATCGAATACATTTTCTCGCTCTGTGATTGGGAAGCCAATATTGACCCAGAGTTCGGCAAGAACCACTTCACTACACCGCGTGACGCGCATGACGCCGCCGGCAAGCAGGATCGCGGCTATCACGAACAATGGATCGTCTACGGCAGCGAGTTCTACAGCGCCAAAGAATTGACAGTCCTGCCCGGTCGCACGGTCACGGTCAAAGACCCGGCGGCGTACGGCTGCATCACCATGCAGGGCTACGGGCGTTTCGGCGTTCATCCCATCAGCGCGCCGTCCATGATCCGCTTTGGCGAGATGACCGAAGACGAGTTCTTCGTCACGGCGGAGGCGGCGCAGCGCGGCGTGACCATTACCAACGGCAGTTCAACTGAACCACTCGTCATTCTCAAGCACTTCAATCCCGGCAACCCTGAGATGCCGATGAGGCTTTAGGAAAAGGTGTCAGGTATCAGCTTTTGATAGTTGGGTATTGGCAATTGACTACCGGCTTTTGCTTTTTGCTGATACCCGACCGCTGATACCTGATGCCTTTCTGCGCGCTTTCTGACGCACATAATCCCCGTAACCGCCGACATATTCGTACAGCGTGCCGTCTTCGAGTTCGACAATGCGGTCTACGATACGGTCGAGGAAGTAGCGATCATGCGAAATCGCCAGAATCGCGCCCTCAAACTCTTCCAGAGCGGTCTCCAGCACTTCCGACGAGGCGATGTCGAGGTTGTTGGTCGGCTCGTCCAGCAGCAGCAGGTTCGGCTGCTGCAACACCAACAGCAGCAGTTGCAACCGGCTGCGCTCGCCGCCGCTGAACGTGCGGATCGGTTGGCGCGTCTGCTCATACGTGAACGCAAACTTGAGCAGCTTTTGCACCGCCGCGCCTTCGCTCATCACCTGCCCACTGCGGATCAGATCTATCGGCGTCCGGTCGGCATATGCGTCGAGCGTTTCGTGCTGCTGCGCGTAATAGCCGATACGCGTGCTGTTGCCGACTTTGATCAGCCCTTCCACAGGCTGCAAGTGTTCTAGGATCAACTTGAACAGCACCGACTTACCCGCGCCGTTCTTGCCGATCAAGCCGACTCGCTCGCCATGCCGCACCAGCAGATCGAGCCCGACAAACAGCAAATCATCGCCAAACCCCATCGCCACATCTTTCAACTCGATAGCTTTCGTGCTGCCGCGCCCGCCTTCGATCTGTAAATCCATCAACCGCCGTTCCTGCACCGCCTCGACCATATCACCGCGCTCTTCCATGCGTGCCAGCATTTTGCGTCTGCTCGCTGCCTGTCGCGCATACCGCTCGTTCAGGTCGGCTTTTGCTTTCTCTTCCCAATCCTTGATCGTCGCCTCAATGCGTTGGATGAATTTCTGCTGCGACACATACATCTGCTGCTGGCGAATGCGGCGGACTTCACGCTCGACCGTGTACGCAGAGTAATTGCCTGTGTAGCTCGTTAGCACACCGTCCGCCAGCTCGGTGATGTGCGTCACCACCGCGTCGAGCAGGTAGCGATCATGCGACACCAGCATGACCCCACCGTCATAATCGCGCAGGAAGGCTTCCAGCGCTGCTTTCGCTGTCAGGTCGAGATGATTATCCGGCTCATCCAACAGCAGTACATCCGGCGCCCATGCCGCCAGCCTTGCCAGCGCCACCAGCTTCGTTTGCCCACCGCTGAGCGCGGTCGTTGATAGGTCATAGTCGTCTGGGCTGAAGCCGAGCTTTGCCAGAATTTCGCGCACCGCACTCGCCTGCCGTCCAGGGTTGAGGCGGTCGTAACGCGCCAGTATGTCATCCTGCTGCTCCATCACGGCAGACAACATATCCGCGTCATTGTAGACTGCTGGATCGCCTAGTCGCGCTTCGACTGCCTCCAGTTCAGCAGTCACGCGCGCCAGATCAGGCGATGGCTGACATGCAGCCTCGTAAAGCGTCATGACGGGCAGGCGCACATCCTGCGGCAAATAGCCCACCGACACTCCACGCATCGCAATGATACTGCCTTTTACGGGGATGACTTCGCCAGCAATTGCCTTGAGCAGGCTGGACTTGCCCGCGCCATTAGGACCGACAAAGCCAACTTTAGCGCGGTTATCGACAGCGAATGTCAGGTCGTTGAAAACGTCGCGTCCATCATAGTTAATCGTGACATGGTGCAGTTGTATAACGTGCATGAGATAACCCTGTAGCTGTGGCAAATCCACTGCCCGAAGGCTTCGAGCAAATGATTGGCTAGCCAATCGCCGCTGTAGCATTAATCACACCCGCGCCCTGCCGTTCGACAGGCACATTTGGCAGACGCAGCGCTGTCGCCATGAGCCGCTCTTTGACTTCGCGCGGCGTCAGGCGCGGGTGTGCTTCCAGCAGTTGCGCAACTACCGACGATGCTACCGCAACCGATACAGAGGTACCATCCACATGCTGGTGCGCGCCATCCACAATTTTGTGGGCATGAATGCGCTCTTGTGCAATGTCCTTGAGGATTGCTTCGGGGTGGTCCGCTAGCACCTTCGAGAAGTACAGTTCAGCGTCACCCTGCCGTGCCAACCGTTGAAACCCGCGCACATCGCGCGCTTTCAGAGCCAGCATTTGATGCAACCAGGGTGCTTCGCGTGCCATGTCTGTGCCAGGCATGATGGGGGATGGCAGCCACGCGGCGGTTGCAACGACATCCGGCTTGGGCGCACCGTCATATGCCATACCATAGCTGTTATTGAAACCGGTCCAGTCTGCTACATCCAGCGAATTGTGGTCATCATAGCCACCCACCGTGATCGCTTCAGCAGCAGTAGCGGGCGGCAAGAGGGTTGCTGCCCCGCTGTTGCCAGCACTCACCAGCACGCACACACCGCTGCGCGTCAGCGCGCGTATCGCCACATGAAGCGGATGCTTTGGGTCATCAGATGGGAAATCACCACCGACCGAGACATTGACAACACGCACATTATAGCGGTGTGCATGCTTGACCAGCCACTTGAGCCCGCGCAGAATATCAGCCTCTTTGATCTGCAGCTTGTGATTGCTGACCTTAATTAGCACCAGTTCGGCGTTGCAGGCAATCCCGCGATAGCGCCCACCAGACGTGCGCCCGTCCCCGGCAGCAATCACGCTCGTCATCTGTCCGTGCCAGCCCATATTCGACGGTTCAGGTGCGAGATCGCGTTCACGTACCAGCCGCGTCGTCGCATCGACATACGCACGAATGCGTCCGGCAATATCAGGGTGTGGATAAAAGCCACTGTCCACAAACGCCATCACCACGCCGCGCCCGGTGTACGTCACAGGCGCGGCGACTCGTTCCGGCACACTCAGCAGTTCCGGCTGCCCCGGCGGATGAGGATAGTTTCGAGAGAACATCAATGGCATGATTTATCCGATGAGAAACAAAAAGCCTATTGAATAGGCTAAAGAAGAAGAGGTTGGAGAATGCTTTCTCTATCCTCTTCCCCTCTGTCCTGTTGAATAGGCTTATAAATTGGCTGGAATACACGCTTAGTGTAGAGAGCCTACGCTGCATTAACAAACGTCTGAAACAGACGCATCATGCCCGCGTCGGTTGTGACAAGACTTTCGGGATGCCACTGCACCGCCACCGTGAAGCCGTCATGATCGCGCTCAATCGCCTCGATCACGCCGTCCGGTGCATACGCAGATACCTTAAAGCCCGTGGCTACCTGGTCAATCGCCTGATGGTGGAAGCTGTTGATGTTCGCAGTAGCGCCGAGAATATCGCCCAACCGCGTCGCGCCAACTGTCTCAATCGGGTGCGCAACGTATTCGCGTGGAAACTCAGGATAATACTGGTGGCGAATAGCGTTCGGCACAAAATCCGCGACATCCTGGAACAATGTACCACCTGCCGCGACGTTCAACGCCTGCGCACCACGACACACTCCCAGCAGCGGCTTATTCTCTTCCAGCGCCCAGCGCGCCATGATCATCTCTGCTTCGTCGCGCAGCGGGTCGATACCTTCGGTCTTGACGTACAAGCCTTGATGATAGCAACTGGGATCCAAATCGCCCCCACCTGCCAGAAACAAGCCATCGATCCGATCAAACAACACCCTCAGCGTCTCGCGATCCAGCGCCAACGGCAGCAGGATCGGCGCTGCGCCCGCCGCTACCAGCGCCGTGATGTACGGGCGGCTCATGGCAAAACGCGCGGGCAGCTTGTCTGGCAGTGTTGTGTCATGAAATGTCGGAATCCCGATCAACGGCTTACGATGCGACATAGCCTCTCATCCCCATCCCCAACGAGTCCGATTCCTCATAGGATACAACAATAGCAGATACAAATTCCACAAGTCTTTTGGGTGATTATCCGACGCGGATTTTCGAACGCAGTGCACCGGCGACCGCCGCAGGGTCGCCCGCGCGTGCAATTGCACCACCGACGATTACGATGTCCGGTTTCAGCGGCACGACGGAATCAATCGTCTTGAGCGAGATACCGCCCGCCACCGCCACACGCGCCTCTGGCAATGCCGCGCGCACATCCGCTAGTGTGTCCAGCGGCGAATGCCCGGCGTGCTGCACGTCATACGCGGTGTGGACACACAGCGTTTTCGCGCCGAGCGCCAACACTTCACGCGCGCGTGCCAGCGGGTTGATCACGCCCATCAGGTCAATCACAATCTCGCGGCTAAAGCGCAGTGCTGCATCCACCGCGCCTTTGATCGTTTCGTCGTGGGCGATGCCCATCACCGTCACCATGTCGCAGCCAGCGGCAAACGCAATTGAAGCTTCTTCGTCGCCCGCATCCATGATCTTGAAGTCTGCCAGGAAGGCGCTGTCGGGCGCAAGTTCGCGCATCCGCGAGACAATGTGCATCCCTTCACGAAACACCAGCGGCGTGCCAATTTCGACAATATCCACATGTGGACCAGCTGCCTGAAGTACAGCGAGGCTTTGTTGCAGGTTTCCATCGAGCGCCAGTTGTAACAGCATGGGCAGCATGTCCTCTAACAGTCATCGGGTGCGACGTTGGCGGGGGCAACCCGCGAGTCACCCCTACAGTCCAATATAGTCCTATGGTCAGTAGGCTAGTATAGCTAGTTGTACGTCCTGAAAACAGGTTTGACCGGGCGACCCACCAGATATTTGTCTACGCCTTCGTCCAGCGCCTTTCGGTACACATGCAGCGCTTCAGCAATACCGTCGAGCGTCTGCTCGATATCTTCATCCTTGTGCGCATAGCTATCCACCAGCGACGGCATAATCAGCCCGCGCTTGATCGTCTCCTGCAAAAACAGCGCGCGGAACGCCTGCGACGGCTGCTTTTCATGGTCGCGGGTGTAATAGACCAGGTTACACGAACGCCCCATCGTGCCAAAGTAATCTTCTACACCCGCTGACTTTGCGGCTTCGGTTATGCCCGCTCGCAGCTTATCACCCTGATGGTACATATGCTCGATGACAGGCTCTTTCTGATAGATACCGATTGCCGCAATGCACGCCGCCAGTGCATGGGTTTCGCCTCCATGTGTGGTCGAAAGCAGGAAGACACGCTGCTTATTGTGGTTCATGCCGCCCAGTTCCATGATCTCGCGCTTGCCCACCAACGCGGACAACGCAAAGCCGTTGGCGATTGCTTTGCCAAAGCACGACAGATCCGGCTGAATATCAAACAACGTTTGCGCGCCGCCGATGTGATAGCGGAAGCCGGTGATGTTTTCGTCCAGAATAAACAACGCCCCATGCTGATGTGCTAGCTCGATCACGCCTTGCAGATACCCCGGCTCAGGCTCAACCGTCGTCATGCCTTCCATCATCACACAAGCGATCTGGTTGGGATACGCCTCGAACAGCCTGCGCAGGCTTTCCAGATTGTTGTAGTTGAACTTGACTGTCAAGGCTCGCTGCGTCACCGGAATGCCCGCAGCCATCGGCGTGCTGCCGATAAACCAGTCGTCAATGCTGTAAAACGGCTGCTCGGCGCAGATCGCCACCATATCGCGTCCGGTATAAGCACGTGCCAGCTTGACAGCTGCCGATGTGCCGTCAGACCCATGCTTGCCAAATTTGACCATTTCGCCATTCGGAATACACGAGAGAATTGCTTCGGCTGCTTCCATTTCGAGCGTAGACGGGCGCACAAAGTTCGTCCCTTTCATCATCGCCCGCGCTGCTGCCGCTACCACCGGTCGATAGGCATGACCGAGCGTGACAGCGCGCAGCCCCATGCCATACTCGATGAACTCATTGCCATCGACATCCCATACATGACAGCCTTTACCTCTGGCAATGAAGCCAGGCGACTGCGCAGGGTACTGGTCGTCACCTTTGGCGTAGGTATGTGCGCCTCCGGGAATCAGGGCATGACTTTTCTTACGCAGATCGTCGCTTTTCTCAAAGTTCATGGCGTTATTCCTCAGTCGCTGATGAAATGAAGGATTGGAATGAGACGAGAGGGGCGACCCAGCAGGTCGCCCGCACATTGCATCATAGCCAGCTTGTCACTGGACTAATCAAGGACCTGTGGATACGGGATGGGGATGACGAACCGGCAACCCCATTCGCGTACATGCCCCATCTGCTGTATGATCTCGTCCTTCAGGTTCCAGGGCAGAATCAAGAGATAGTCCGGCTTCGTTTCCTCGATCTTCTCTGGTTCGTAGACCGGGATATGCGTGCCGGGCAGGAACTTGCCCTGCTTGTAGGGATTACGGTCAACCGTGTATTCCAGCAGGTCAGTGCGGATACCGCAGTAATTGAGCAGGGTATTGCCTTTGCCCGGCGCGCCGTAACCGGCAACGCGTTTGCCGCGACGCCGCGCGTCAATCAGGAACTCCAGCAGTTCGTAACGCACTTCCAGGCAGCGCGCCCCGAAGTCTTTGTAGGTCTCCATCGTTTCAAGACCATACTCCTGTTCGCGCTCCAGCAAATCGAGTGCGCGTTCCGTCATCAGCTTTTCACTGTCTTCGCTGTGGCGACCGTAAATGCGCAGCGAACCGCCATGAGTCGAAATTTCTTCAACATCGAACAGCGTCAAACCATGCGCCGCGAAAATCCGCGAGACCGTTTTGAACGACAGATACGAGAAATGCTCGTGGTAGATGGTGTCAAACTGATTCTCTTCCATCAGCCGCATCAGGTGCGGGAACTCCATCGTTACCACGCCACCGGGTTTGAGCGCCAGCTTGAGGCCACCAACGAAATCGTTGATGTTCGGCACATGCGCCAGTACGTTGTTACCGATAATCAGGTCCGCCGCTTTACCCTCGTTCACCAGTTCAGAAGCCGTCTGACAGCCGAAGAACTTGATGAGCGACGGAATGCCTTTCCCCATCGCCGCCTGAGCTACATTTGCCGAGGGTTCGATGCCGAGCGACGGAATGCCCTGCTGCACGAAGTATTGCAGCAAGTAGCCATCATTGCTGGCAATCTCAATAACCTGGCTGTCTTTGTCCAACCCTAGACGCGGGATGATCATCTCAACATAGTTACGTGCATGTTCGAGCCATGAAGTTGAAAATGACGAGAAATAGGTGTACTCATCATCGAAGATCAGCGACGCACTGACATACTCCTGCACCTGCACCAGGAAGCATTCCGAGCAAACATAGGTATTGAGCGGGTAAAATCGTTCCATCTCATTGACCTGCTCAGGCTTCACCATCTTATTACAAGGGGGTGACATTCCCAAATCAACAAAGTGATGTGTTAGCTCGGTACCACAGAAGCGACATTTTCCTCCGGTCACGAATTCCTTCTCCCTTGAGATAAACTGAGAATGCTCAGTTGAGTTAGCAAGCATAACCGTCATAATCCACTAAACCCTCTATGCTACGTCTCTACTGTATGCCCAACCCATTAATGTGTCGAGCACAGATGAGTAGACATACTACCAGCTTCGTTGCTTCATACTTTACGCTACGATTGCTTTTATTTTTCCATGAATTGCCTTACGTAGTGCTAAATGCGCTCATTATTTACATTATTCGTTACCTTACAATTATTAGTGAGCATGGCCCTCTGAGCGTTACGGCTGCTTCAGCTTTGATGTCAACCATCCAGTAATCCCTGTTGCTTCAACAATGCCGCTGCTCGTGCCAACTCATCAAACGCGATACCGCTGCGCTGTGCAATCGCCAGCAGGTCGTGCGAACCATCGCTGAAATTGAGCACCCAGAACATTGCCATCGGTGAGAACCTGTTCTCGCCAAGCTCCGAGATCGACTTGTAGATACCGCGCTTGCCTAACTGCGGTTCGCCCATCGGCGCAAGGTTGACGTAACGACGGTTGTGTTCGAGCAGATATACAACGCGCTTGAGCTTTTCCAGTGACTCCTCTAATGCAGTCGCTGTCACGAAAGACAGGTTATCGCCGCTGGTATGATATTCCGGGAACGAGTTATGTTCCGAACGGAAGAAACCGCCGACAGGCAGCCGGATGCCGGGTGAGTTGTACTGGCGCTCGTCATAGCCATAGGGGTAGAAGTCGATGGTGCGATGCGGTGCGCCATTTTCAGCCAGCGCAAACTGCATTAAACGGTCGATCTCACTGTCACCAGCGCGCGTCTTCTTGTAGGTGAAACTGCCGCCATCCCCCAAATTCGTCAACACCAGCCCTTGCTTGATGTGGGGCAACTCTGCTTCGTGCAGCGCCAACCAGGTGATTGCGCCAATCGTGCCGGGGATGAACAGGAAGCGATACGTGTAGCGCCGCTCGACGGTCTGGAGATGTTGCGCCAACCAGACGGCGACAAGATTGGCAGACAGGTTGTCATTACACAGCGACGGATGGCAGATGTGCGTCGAAAACAGAACTTCATCCCGTGTTGCGCCCGGCAGCACCAGTTCGCCGTAGGTTAGCGATCCCGGCTGCAAGGTCGTATCCATCACAACTTCATAATCGCCGTCTTCCAGTTTGAGCAGGTCTTTATGCCGTAGGCAAAAACCCCATGCCGGGCTGTAATAGCTGGTCTTGTACGGTATCCAGTCGGGACGGTCGGGGAGCGTATGCAGATGCTTCTTTAGTTCAGACAGCGGCAGCACGCCGCGAAACGGGATGCTGTAATTCAGCACATGCAGGCTGTGTTCGCGAAAGTCAATCACCCGCTCGCCGCGCGCGTTCGCAACATAGGCGTCGCGGATGTTCCATTCATCCGGTACAGTCCAGTCAAAGACAGGCGTTCCACTGGGTACTTCATGAATCGTGAGCGGAATTTGCTGCTGATACGTACGCAGTGTCTCGCGAACGCCATCGCCAGTGATGCTGCGGCAGATCGGGTAGAGCGTGGTCATCAGGTCGTGCATCTGTGTGCCGGAGGTGGAGTGGCGTTCGTTCGACATTAGCGTTATCCTGTAGTCATCATCCTCAAGGAATTCGAATATATGGCAACTGCTGCCGCTACGGAGACCCGTAGCCAAACCTTTCTCATCTTAACCGCATTTTTCAGCTTTGTCGTCATGGGAATGACCGTTTCGACACCCAATGTCGTTTGGGACCCGGCGATGCTCACCACGTTCAATCTAGGGCTTGCCGATATCGGCGGTTACTTGCTGGCACAGACAGCAGGCTACTTCATTACCAGCCTAATGGGTGGGCGGCTCTTTGTCCGTTTCAATCCGGGTGTGTTACTGGCAACCGCCTGCACCCTGAGCGCCATAGGGCTGGGACTATTGTCAATTGCCCCTGCATGGTGGATGGTGATCTTGTGCGCGGGTTTCTTCGGCTTGAACATGGGCATTCAGGACACGGGTCTAAATATTATCTTCGCGGCGCGCTACGACGCCCGCCGCATGAACTGGCTGCACGCCTGCTTCGGGGTCGGCGCGACGATTGCCCCGCTGATAGCGACACGCCTGATCGCGGACGGCGCAGGCTGGCGTCCTGTGTACATCATGATTGCCAGTCTGTATGTCGCAGCGGCAGTCTTCTTCTTTGTCACGCGCGATGGCTGGCATCTAGCGCCGACAGCGCAGGATAACAAACCGAAGCAAACTGCAAGTCTTCGCGCTACACTTCGGTTGCCGATTGTCTGGATAGGTATCGGTTTGTTCGTCGCGTTGGTCACACTGGAAGCTGCAACCGGGCAGTGGGCATCATCCCTGCTACAAGCACGCGGGGCGGACGAAGTAACGGCAGGCACATGGGTCGGCTGGTACTGGCTCAGCTTTACGATTGGGCGCATTCTCTTCGGTATTCTTGACCTTAAGTTCAATCTCGACCGTCAACTTTTTGGGATGGGAGTGGGCGCGCTGGCTGGCGTAGCACTCCTGACATGGAGTCCGCTGCTGTGGCTCGACCTGGTGGCGCTGCTGCTCATCGGCTTCTCGATTGCGCCAATGTTTCCAACGATGATGACGCGCACGCAAACGCGACTGGGCACGCTCCATGCGCCGAATGCGATTGGTATTCAGGTCGCAGCCGCTGCGCTCAGTATCGGCGTCATGCCAACGATTGCGGGCGTGCTGGCAGAAAATCTGGGGCTGGAAGTCGTGCCTGTTTATCTGCTGTCACTGGCAGTGCTCTATATTGTTCTGATGCTCGTGGTGATGCGCATAAAGTTCTCGCAACCCGCAATCAGCGATTAACGCTTGCCAGTCGGAAGCCAATGCTACCGTAATGATAGTCCGGGCTGAGATCAAAGCTGAAGTTAATCTGTGACCGTTCGTGCGCGCCCATAAACGAGCCGCCCTGCACCGCGCGCGGACGATCGGTCGTCAGGTCGAAATCATGATATTCACAGTTCAGGCACCATTCCCAGACGTTGCCCGCCAGATCATAGTTGCCATATGGACCGACGCCGCCACCGTAGCGCATGACCAGCGTCGTCATGCGGATGCGGCTTTCGCGCGTGTTGCACACGGATAGATCAAACTCATTACCCCATGGGTAAATGCGTCCGTCGTCCCCTTGCGCGGCGCGCCGCCACTGCTGCTTGGCGGGCAGCATGATCGGCATATCCATCTTGTCCGACAGCCAGAAGCAGAATGCCATCGCCTCGTACCACGTAACGTTTTCGCGCGGGCGGTCATCACCTTTGAACTGTGGCTGCTTGGGCGATGTGTTTTGTTCACGCCATGCCTGAGCATAGGCGGAGTAGCCCCACCACTTCGGGTTGCAGAAGCCGTCTGGGTCATCCACGAAGAACTGAAACTGGGCGTTCGTGATAGGGTATTTAGCGAGGCGGAACGCATCCACCCACAGCGTTTGCTGACTGCTGGTGACGGGCTTGCTGCCATTGGCTGGCTGGCTTTCGCTGACAATCAACGATCCAGCGGGAACATCGCACCACTCCAGCATCGGCAGTGTGAAGCGCGCTTTCTCCGGCGCAGGCGCAGATGCAGACTTGATCACACTAGGGATGACGCGAACAAGGTCCATTTCCTGTGTCTCAGTGCTGCATAGCTGCGCCAAATTTTCGGGATCGTAATCAGGCATGGCGCGCCGAAATGCCATGAATGCCTGACAGCCAAACTTACGCGTCGCCTGACGCTTGACCAGTTCGGCAATTGACTGATAATCCCGTTCGACCTCGCGCGTGCGCGTCTGGTAATCAAGCGCACTTTCTGCCTCACGCAGCAAGCCGTCCAGGTCGATATAACGGCTGACATAACCAATCTCTTTTGCCTGACGCAGCAGGAAAACGGCTTTGTCATACTTGCCAAGCTCCATTGCTTCAGCGGCTTTGCCAATCACCGCTGCCGGGTCTGCGGTCACTTTCGCGACGGCAGGCGCCTGTTCCGCGTGCGGTACAGTGATCACGGGCGCGGGGACGCGCTGTCCCTGTCGCTGCAAATTGCGTTCGGCAAGCTGTACCGAATTGAGCAGCATCTTGACACCATCGGTCGTCAACCCGCGACTCAGGTCGGCATACTGGATTTGTGCCAGGCGTTCAGGCACGCGTGCTTCCGGGTGGATCAGGACGGGGAAGACGGGGCGACCGGTACTGAGGGCGATCTTGTATTCTTTTTGGCAGTATTCAGATGTGAGCGACTCAGGCGACATCAGGTATACGAAGCCTTCGCACCAATCGAGGCGACGCAGGATTTCCTTCCACCATTGCTGTCCGGCGTAAAGACGCTGGTCATACCAGAGTTCATGGATTTCCAACGTTTCCGCAATCTGCACACAGAAGGGTTTATCAACCCGCGCGTAGCTGATAAAGAGTTTCATGCTCGCTACCCCATTCCCCAAAGTCTGCTCACATGTCAACTGACACGAGGACCGATCATAAAAGCATAGGAAAAAATGACACCCCTGTCACGGGATGTTGCATTTTTGTAATTTATGACTATTTACTACGGACAGTACTCTTCAATTTGCGCCATTCCGCCACGACACGCTTTGCTTCCGCTGTACCGATGCGTGCCAGCGCTTCCGCGGCAATTTCTTCCAGCGGGCGCTCTTCCCAGGCGGTCGTTTCATGCTTACGGAGCAGACGCACCAACGGGCGCAGTGCAGCCTCGTCGCCCAGTTTGCCCAGCGCCTCCGCAGCCGCGAACCGCACCTGATGATCGTCGTCGTCGAGCGCGCGTATCAACGGCTGAACCGCCACCTGTGCCTTCAGCGCACCGAGTGCATCGGCTGCCGCCCGTCTCACAAACCCTTTGTTATCCTTCAATGCATCAATCAAGGCAGATAAATTTGCATCGCCGCCCACCTTGCTCAACAATTCCGCCGCCGACTCGCGCACCAGTTCGTTCTCATCCTTGAGCGCCGCAGCCACCGCCGACGCGACGCGCTTGTCGTCATGCTCAAACAGCGCCTGCAGCGCTGCCAACCGCACCGTCCAACTGCCGTCTTGCAGCATCGCTGCTAACGCAGGCGGTACGCTCGGATGATGAATCCATGCCAGCGCTTCTGTCACTGCCCAACGCACGTTCTGCTCAGGATCGCCCAATGCGCCGATCAACTGCTGCGCAAAACTTTCATCGGCAATGCCACCGATCTTGCGCGTATGTTCACGCAGTTCGCGCGCGGCAAGCTGACGTTCGCGCCAGTCCTGCGCGTGCAGCTGCTGCAACATGCCGCCCAACTGTTGGTGCGTCATCTCACGCACAAACGGCTCATCTGGCATATACTCATCTACAGTCAGCGGCAGTTCATCATACTCAAACGGATAGGCGACTTTCGCTGTTTCGTCGGCGTCATAGGGCAAGAGGTCGCTGTTCTCATCCCAGCTGAAAGGCAGCCTGTTTGCCTCCTGCGTTTCATCGGTCATTTGCTCGTTCGATGAGAGTGTCAGGTTCGGCAATGGCACAGACCCGTTACCCTCACGCCAGGCACGCACCGCTGCCAACCCTGCCTCTTCGCCGATGCTTTCCAACGCTAGCGCTGCTTTGTCGCAGATGCGCTCGCGCTCCATCGCCGGATGCACAGTATCTTGCAGCAGCGGGATCAGCCGCGGCACCGCCGCCGGGTCGCCAATCTTGCCGAGTGCTTCCACGGCGCGCCCGCGTACATTGACATCCTCTTCAAACAGCGCGTTCATCAGGTCCGGCACCGCGTACTGCCCTATGCGCGCCAGTTGCGCAGTCGCAGTATCAGCAACCAGGTGATCGCTATCACGCAGCGCTTCGATCAGCCCCCAAACCACCGCATCACCGTGCGCGCCATCGAGCGCGATGACGGCTGCATAGCGCACCTGGCTGTCTTCATCGCGCAGCGCTTCCAGCAGCGCAGGCACTTTGATGCCCGGCTCAAAGTCCGCCAGCGCCTGCACTGCCAGCTTGCGCTGCCGCCAGTCTGACGAGACCAGCTTCTCACGCAGTTGAGAAATGGACAACGGCTTACGCTGCGTTTCGGCATCCTTACGACCCGGCAGTCGAATCACCGCCTGTGCCGCCGAACCAGATTTCGTGATCATGCCTTCCGCCTTTTTCCCGCGCAATGTCTCCAATGCAGCGCGTGCTTCTTCAGTGTCAATCTCGTTCAACGCGCGTGCAGCGAGGTCACTCACCTTGTGTTCGCTGCGCGGCAGGCGTTCGTCATCCTTCAATGCATCGATCAACGGTGCAACTGCGTCGGCGCTCTTCATTCGCCCTAAAGCGGCAATTGCCAAAGCTCGCATTTCCGCATTGCGGTTTTGCAGCAGTGGCAAAACCGCAGCAGCAGCGTTGCTATCCCCAATCGCGGCGATGGTCTCCAGCGCCACCCCCTTCAGTGCAACTGCTGCGTCGCGCAGCAAATCTACCAGACCCGGCAGCGCATGTGCTTTAAAACTGATAACCGCCTCTGCTACCGACTTGCGCACCCGCGCGTCGGGGTCGCGCAGTGCGTCGATCAACATTGGCAGCGCATCAATATCACCCAACATACGCAGTGCCATCGCCGCTTCGCGCCGCACAATACTCTCATCGTCTGCCAATGCTTCTACCAGCCCCGGCACTGCGGCTGCATCTCCGACTTCGCCCAGCGCCCATGCAGCGCCCCGCCGT
Organism: Chloroflexota bacterium; assembly: GCA_033763755.1. Taxonomy (GTDB): domain Bacteria; phylum Chloroflexota; class Anaerolineae; order Aggregatilineales; family Phototrophicaceae; genus Flexifilum. Next base: position 28,028 of record JANRJX010000075.1, on the reverse strand, counting down.
CGAGTCCACTGCTCATCGCGCAGCACTTGCAGTAGCAGCGGGAGCGCCTGCACCCCGACGTTGCGCAGGGCAATCGCGACCTTCTCGTCCATCGTCCAGTTCCAATCCTGAACGGCGGCGAAGAGTTCGCGTGGAACGGGCAGTTGCAGCCGATGCAGCAGCCAGTTCGCCGCCTGCCGCACCTGCCACGTTCCGCTGCGCATCACGTCGAGCAGTGCCAGCAGCGTTTCCGGGTGATTTAAGTCTGCCAGCGCCCGGACAGCTGCCAGGCGCCCTTCGCCAGTCACAAAGTGCGTAATCTCTACGAGCAGCTTGATCGACGCATCGCGCGATTGCTGGGTCGCTTCAACACCGCCTGCCAGCACCTGCGCCGCCAGAAATGGATCCGTCGTGCCGATTTCAGCAACGATTTCATCGGCGTTGGGCAGCAGCCCCGCCAGCACAGTCATCGGCATGTCCCAGCGTGTGGCAATCCGTTCGCCCCAGCTATTGAAATGTGGCGGCTGCAATTGACTGGTCGCCTGAAAGCGTGATGCCCCCACCGCCGCGAAGTATTCCGCCAGCAGCGGCTGCCGAAACGCCACGACATCCGCTTCAATGTCGATCAAGCCTGCGTTCTGCGCCGCGCGCAGCAACTTGTCATCAAGGATCAGTTGCAGGGCGTCGCCATACGCCATACCTGTCGGCAGGTCTTTATCGACAATCGTGAATGCCAGCTTTGCCAGTGCCGCCTCAACATCCTTGAAGGGCATCCACGCAGGCATCGCCGCCATCCGCTTCCACACCCACAACGCCGCCATCCAGCGCTTAAGCAGGCTGCCGAGCGTGGCGGGCATTGTGCCATCCGGCGCGCTCTTATAGAGAAATATCAGCCCTTGCAGCAGTGTGAGATTGCGCGCCAGTTCGCGCGTTTGGGCATCAACAGGATGGGCGCTTTCCGGCGCGTAGATTTTGCGGAAGGCGTTTTCTGCTGCGCGGTCGCCAACACATGCGCGGACGATGTTCCACACCGTCTCGTCATCCAACATTTCCAGTTCGAGCATGGGCAAATCGAGGTCGAGCGTATCGTCATAGTGGCGCGTCCGGCAGGCGAACAGTACCCGCTGCGGCGCACGCGCTGACGATAACCAGGCGCGAATTTGCAGAACGCGCTGCGCTGCGTGCTGTGTGATTTCGTTCAGTCCGTCAACATACAGGATTGCGCTGCCATCCGCTGCCATATCGATAATGTTGCGCAGCATCGGTGCGCGCGACAGCAGGAACGACTCAAAGTCCTGGTCATCGCTCCAGTGCGCCAGATTGACATAAACGGGGACAGGCAGCGACGGGTCCGCGAGGCGGGCGCGTGCCGCGTCCAGCGTCAGCCGTTGCAGCACAGTCGTCTTGCCCGTACCTGGCGCACCCAGCAGGAGCGCGTGAGGACGCCGTGCAAGCGCCGCTTTGATATCTGCAACCGAACGTCGCCAGCGCGGTTCGGCGGTGGGAGCGTTGCGTACTTTGTCCAGCACTACCACCTGTGCTGGATTACCCCATAACGCAGACAACGCAGGCGGGCTGCGCTGCTCGCTCTCACATGAAATGTGAACGCCCTGCTCGCCAATCGGCAGGTATTCGAGCGTCCCCTGTGCTGCTTCCATTTTTGCAACAAGCTGGACAAGATAGCGCGACTCATCATCCGGCTGTGTCCTGATCCAGGCAGTATTGTCTTCCTTCAGGCGCGCGAACAGCCTGCGAAAACGCTCGTGATAAACACGTTCGCTGCGCCATTCGCTGAAATCCACCGTCCGCCGTGCATCAATGGCGGGCGGATATTCATGTTCCGCAATCGGGCGCAGCGCAACCGCAAAGATCGGCACGCCGCGCTGCCGTGCGGTTTCGTATTCACGCTGGCAGTACCGGGACTGGAACCAATCGAGCGACAGGACGACCAACATGCCTGCCGCCTGGTCGAGCGCCTTCGCTGTGCGCGGCTGCCACTCAACAGAAGCAGGAAGCTGAAGCCGATCCATCCAGGCTGCAATCCCAGCGTTCTTCAGGTCAGCTGCCAGTTGCAGCGCAAACTCGGCATCACTGCTCGCGTAGTTGATATACAAAATCGGTGACTTGCTACCGCCCATGCGCGGTTCCTTAAACCTTGCGGAATGAAAAATACCCTAACTTGAACAGGTCAGGAGAGGTTTGTTAAGACGTTGTCAAGATCGATGCAGATACCCCTACAATTACATATTATAAGTATGGATTGCGTTTGCATCCACAAACGATGAGGGAAAAGTAGTAAAATCTAACATTCTTCATGAAATCTGTCATGAATTGTTAATTTGGCGCAGGGAATATATGACCCAATGCTAAAATTATGAGCCGGCTTCTGGGTCTGCAATGATATTGAATCGGTCATCGACGATGTAGCCATCTCCAGCTGGCTCCCCATTTACCATCACAGGCACGCGCTCCCCCGTCACTAGATCATACAGACCGACGACTACAGAATAACCCGTAGCAAGCGGAACGTCAGGAACTTCGAGGCGCACCAGCCGTACATCAGCAATGAATTCGCCCGGCTGCCAGACGCGCGTCGAATAGTAACGTGGCGGTGTAACTGCATCGTTCAAGGCGACAGGCGCATCCCACGTCTGAATGATGGCGCCATCAGGGGCGCGCAGGTGGAGGAAAAGCATGTAGTCAATGTCTGTTTGTGCCAGCACCTCCCAGTACAGCGTGATGTAGACCGGACGCCCCTCCCACAAATCCAGCGTCCCAAGGTCTTCGCCCAGGTAGCGCACGAGACCGCCGAATACGACATCCGCTGTCTCTGCGCCGTTCGGCTGTGGGCGCTGCCAGCGGCGATCCAGCGATAGCTCATAGACATCATAGCGAAAAATGCCATCGTCCATACCCCACGCACGGCGCATGATGTCTTGCCGTGCAAGCGCACCAAGCACCTGGTTATCCGTGATCGCGACATTCTGATAGACACTGCTGCCCTGCGGGTGACTATCAATGAAGTAGTGCGCAGCCGCCAGTTCATCAAGGCGTGTCGGTGCGTGCTCAATCCGAATATCCGCCACTGGGAAAAAGAATGGCAATGTTTGTACACCCGGCGCAACGACGATGGGCAGCTGCCCGTGCGTATCGACATACGTCTGTATGCCATCCACGACGTTGAGCAGCGCCTGATTACCACTGCGCTGTTTGGCAGTGTCGTCCGCCAGTTCGCCGCTCCACAAGCCGTCCCAGCCTGTCGCACCATCGTACAAGGGGATCACAATGCCTGGCAGCGCCAGTATCAGTAGGGACATGCTGTAGCACATCCGCAACAGCCGTTGCTTCCAGCCTGCCTGTGCCTGCGCCCACCATGGCGCTGACCACCCCGCCGCCACGAGTGCCGTTGGCATTAGGAGCAGCGGTACGATCGCGAACGACAGGCGATAGTGATAGCTGTACGACCAGAACCATGTCACGAAGTACGGCAGTGCGAGCAGCAGCAGGAGAAATAGTGATGCGTAATGAGGGATGACTGTTGTCTGATACCTGAGACCCCAAAGCCACACGCCCATGCCAACCACCAGCAACGATCCTTCGACCAAAGTCATCTGGCGCGGCTCAACGATGCTCGGGAGCGTCGCCGCAAGTACCAGCAGCACGCCAATGATCAACAGCGACAGCCTGCGCCGCACCTGCACGCTCGTCTCTAGCTGCCTTTCATGCCGATTGAAAAGCAGGTAAGCCGTGAGCAAGCTCATCGCCAGCAGCAGCCACCCGAACTCCACCCCGCTGCGCATCGCCTGTGTCAACCAGAAAGCAGGCGGAAAATCAACAGCATTGTGACCAAGCGCAAGGTTACGGATGTACCACATGCCGCCCAGCGGCGCGGCAGCGAGACCAGTGAGCAGTGCAATACGGAGGTAGGCGAGAAACGAAGTGATAAATGATGAACGATGCAGGATGAGAACCCAGAACAGACATAGCCCAACACCCCACACAAACGCGCCTGCCGTCGGTTTCGTCCATAAAGCGACGCTAAGCATCAAGCCCGCCAGAAGTGCGTGGTGGTCAGTCATCTGAACAGGAAGGTTTGCTTCCTGCACTTTGCGCAATGCACTTATAAAATACGCTGCTGCCAGTGTAAACGTGGTCGTCAGCGCAATTTCGAGATCACCCATGCGCGACCATTCACCGACGTGGTGGTAAAGCGTCCAGACGGCAGCTGCGTAGATGCCGACACGCCGTCCGAAGAGCTTGTCTCCCAACACATAAACGGCGAGTGTGCTGGCAAAGTTGATGAATGGCACAACTGCACGCGCCGCATGATCATTGACCGCACCATAGACCAGTTGCCCAAACGTGTATTGCAGCGACAGGAACTGCGGGTAGTAATCTATCGAGTTGGGAATGTAGCCGAGCAGTGTGTACAGCCGCCCCTGATAGCCATAGACCCACAGCACGTCATAGGCAATGTGGGGCCAATAGGCGATGACGAACCAGCGCACGACCAACGCAATGACGATGAGCGCGATGAGCAGGCGTTCGTCGAAAGCCAGGGAGTGACGAGGACGAGTTGTCAGTTCGGGATTCGGGGTTTGGGGTTCTTCATTGCCTGCACCATGCACTGTGTCCGCTGAACTGTGTACTCTCCCGATACCTGATACGTGATGCCTGTTCCCCAATACCCAGATGCCAATTCCCACTACCGCAATCGCTACCGTCCCGACCAATACCGTATCTGCACGCAGCAGCGCCGTTTGCGTCTGCGCTCCGAGCGTACCGAGGATGAACATCCACAGCGTCAGCCAGGCAGGACCGAGCACGAACGCAGTTGCCAGCACATACCCAGGCTTGCGGCGGTCCGTTTGGGGCAGCAGTGCCAGCGCCCAGGGGATGCCGACGCCGAGATAAGTCCAGAGAAAGGCAGGGGTGGTGCTGAGGGTTTGTGCGATCCAGTCAGGCATAAAGGCGTGCTATACTTTCCGTAGCCGTCCACAAGTTCGGTGCATGATCATGCCCCTGCGAACGCTTGTCCTCGTCGTTACGTTGGTTGCGCTCACCATACTACCTGCTCATGCCGATTCATTCTACGAAGAAATTGTCAGGGGTCGGGGTGATCATCTCCAACACTACGCATGGGACATCAACACAGCCACACTGTTCGCAGAACTACCTGTCCCCATGTCCGCATTCAGCCATGACATGCGCTACGCTGCAAGCAGCACGGACGGCATCTTCCGCCTGTGGCGCCTGCGCTAAACGCATCACTGCGGGCGCACAACCAGTATCTGCCCACCCTGCACACTGATGTAGACCCACCCCTGCGCGCTGACCGCCACATCCAGCGGGCGGCGCGGGAAAAAACCGCTGTTGCGATAGCTCATCTGCTCATGGCTAAATCGCTCGCCAGTGGCATCCGCCCAGTCATCGCCATTCGGCATGAGCGCATACTCGCTCACAAACTGACCCTGTCCATTAAAACGCAGGGCGACGACCTGATAGCCCTGCAAGTCCGGATTGTTGCGGTTGCCTGCCAGCACCACAAGCAGCGTATCTTGCAGGCGCGGGAGCGCATCACCGCGATACGCTGCCATTCCCAACGGTGTGCTGCGCGTCGGCAGGCTGTACGCAGGCAGCGCTGCCTGCGTGATGCAGAACGCGCCCGTCATGTCGACCGTCGCTCCAATGCACATGGGAAAGCCAAAATCTGCACCTTGTATCACGCGATTGATCTCATCCAGATCAGCCACCGCCTCGTGGTGCGCAGGAGTGCTGTCGCTGACCCATAAGGCATCCTGATAGAACACAAGATCACCCGGCTGATGCAGCCCCGTCGCCCACACGTCTGGTTGACCGCCGCTCAGCGGGTAACGCAGGATGGCACCGCGCGCAGTTGCCTGCTCCAGTTCGTTCGGCAGCGAAACCCCACTACCGCGACCAGCAAGTGTCGCCGCATCCATACACACCGTGCAGTCAGCACTCACGCCCACGTAAATGCCTGTTGCGTCTACAGCCAACGCTGTAATCCAGAACATGCCTATCGGTACGGTGTCGGATAAAGTTTCGATAATGCCGTCACGAACACGATACAGATATGAACCACCCGCCACATACAGCGCGCCATCGTACCATGCCAGTGCATTTGGCAGTACCAGTCCGCCGAGCAGAATACGAGGGATATCTGGCAAGGCATCACCATTGCTGTCTTCAAAAACGATGATCTGCCCCACAAGCGGACGGGCGGCATACACTTCGCCTGCATCACCCACCGCCAAAGCAGTGTAGGCGAGCTCACCAGCGCCGCCTTCGTTTCCGATCAAAAATTCCAGGCAAAAATCGCGCCCATCTATCCAGATATGCGCCGTATAATAATCACGGTCTGCACACGGTGGCAGTATTTGCGCGTACAGATGTGTCGGCTGAAGTACAAGCATTGCCAGTAACAGTAGAGAGACAAGCAAACCGAAGCGACGCACGCGAAATACTCCTATACTATGCACGCAATCATAACATACGCTGGAGCCGTCTCATGCCTACACCTATCCGCCTTGCCCTGATCGGCGCAGGCATTTATATGCGCGACACGCACGCGCCCTCACTGCGCCAACATCCTGACCTGTATCAGATCATTGCTGTGTACAGCCGGACAGAAGAGTCAGCACAGCGAGTCGCAGCAGGTTTTGACTATCCAGTCGCAATATATACCGATCTTGACGCTATATTACAGCGTAACGACGTTGAAGCAGTCGATATTGCGCTGCCGATTGACCTGATGCCGGATGCAATTGAACGTGCGCGGGCGGCTGGCAAGCACGTTATCAGCGAAAAGCCTGCCGCGCCTGATCTGGCAACTGCGCGGCGACTGCTCACATTAGATGTTCAGTATCCAGCGACGCGCTGGGTAGTGGCGGAAAACTGGCGTTATGAACCGGGTTTTCGCGAGGCAAAGCAACTTCTTGATGCTGGAACGATTGGCACGCCGCTGTTTGCCCACTGGACGACCTGCATCCGCATGGATGAAACCAACCCGTATTATCACACGGGCTGGCGGCGCACGCCCGCCTACCAGGGCGGCTTCCTTTACGATGTCGGCGTGCATCATGCGGCAGCGTGGCGGTTGCTGCTAGGGCAAATTGTGCAGGTGACAGCGTTTGCCAGCGCGGTACGCCCTGACCTGCCGCCGGTGGATACATTAAGCGCAGCGCTCCAATTTGACAGTGGCTTGCTGGCACAGTATGCCGTTACGTTCGCCAACGGCGCTCCGTACCCGCCGCACCTGCACATTCTGGGCAGCGATGGCGCCCTGCGCGTTGACCGCCCGCAAATCGAAATCTTGCGTGGTGATCAGATTGAGCGCATCCAGATACAGGGTGTTTACCCGCGCAGCCATGTGACAATGTTCGCTGATTTCGCAAGGGCGCTACGCGGTGAAGACTCATCCACCGCAGGCGCACCCTCCGAAGCCCTGGCAGACATCGCGTTTGTCGAGGCACTGCTGCGCTCGGCTGAGAACGGGCGGGCAGAGCAGGTGGAAATAAGCTAAGCTGCACACCTAATCAAAGTTCATGCCAAGCTTCTCCAACACCGCGCGCATGAACGGGCGGCGTGGCTGGCTGAACTGCTTCGCCATCACGCCTGTCCAGGCGGCGTCTGACGTCGTGCGCCCTTCGTCACGATAATGTGCCGCCAGCGCCGCATCGTACTCGTGCAGCAAATCATCATCCTGCTGTCGATAGCGCTCGTAGTGGACGACTTCTGCCTCCGGCAGGCGTGGTTTCTGAAGCGGGCGCTCGGCAGGATACCCCAGGCACATCCCGTAGACGACAAACGCGCCTTCGGGCAGGTGCAGCAGCCGTGCGACCTCTTCCGGCAGGTTGCGCGCCCCGCCGATCATAACCGTTCCCAGGCCCAACGCCTCCGCCGCCACCTGTGCGGCCATGCCCACCAGTGACGCATCGACAATGGCGACCATCGTCAATTCGTTGTTGATCGCCAGCGGTGCGTCATGCAAGGCGTTCGCGCGCTTCAGGCGTGATAAATCCGCCACAAACGCCATGAACACGGCGCACGTTTCGACATGCTTCTGATTGCCGACCAGTTCTGCCAGCGTGCGCTTCGTCTCGGTATCGCGCACGACGACAATGCTGTACGACTGCGTGTTCGATGACGTGGGCGCGCGGCGAGCAGCATCCAAAATGCGCTGAAGTTTGGCATCGTCAATCGGCTGGTCGGTGTATTTGCGAATGCTGACGTGAGATAATAGCGCATCAAGCGCGGTCATTTCCTGCTGCGTCTGTGTGATCATCGATGGTTGCTCATGAATTATTGGACGAGATTATGTGAACTGCGCCATGGACGCATTCAGAATGCTATGTCTTTCCTCACCGCCCGCAAATTCCGCCAGCAGTTCACGCAAGTCTTCCACAGCCGCTGTCACGTCAGCACGTCCGGCTGAGTGGTGTGCTTCGACCGTGATCAGGATGTCAGTCGTACTTTCTCGCGCTGCGCTCTGCGCGCTTTGCCGCCAGCACCAGCGCCGCGCATGAACCACGTGCGCCTCATCGGTGAAAACGACCTCGCCCACTTCAGGATGGACTGACTCGCTGCTGCCCAGGTCGCTGAACTGTTCCGTGCCGTCAGCAAAATGTACGGTGATGCCACCGCTCATTTGCGCCGTGTCCAGCACAGCCACCGGAATGCCGTAACGAATGCTGACCAGATTGCCGATGTCCACCAGCGTATTGATGTAGGGAATATCGCCCTGTTTCGTCAGGCGGCGCAGCAGCGCTTCCGCCGCGCAGCGATACTGAGTCGGGTCCACGTCAAAGCCGCGAAAGACCGTGCGCCAAGCTGCCAATGAGGGCAGCTCGCTCAACGGCGTGTCGCCGATACGCGCTTTGACTACTGCTTGCTCAGCGCTGTAGCGCGCTTTGAGCGCGTCCGGCGTCGCACCATTTTGCACGCCCCGCACAGCAATAACGCCGCCGATGACGGCGGGGTAACGGGTAACGATGTCGGAATCGTAACAGAACATTTATCCAGTCCTTCCGCCGGAGGTTAACTTAGAATGGAATGCCACATCGCAACCAGCACCTGACTTCGGCAAGAGACTTTCTACCGTCACAGGAGTTCCTTTGCTCACAGGCTTTCCAATCATAACACCTGAATTTACACTGATCCGATCGTGAGATCTCATCTGACTTATGCCCACCTGAATGGTTTGCATTTATCACACATTCACATTCTGAACACGCCGTAGCGCGGCGCGCCGTCGCTCACCCAGTCGCGGTTGTAGCTCATGGATAAGCCGAGCGTAAGGGCATCACGGGTCAGGCGCGGATCGATCAATCCGTCATCCCAGATGCGGGCGGTAGCGTAGTATGGGTCGCTTTCCTGCTCAAACTTCTGCACCGTCATCGCCTTAAGCAGGTTGATCTGATCCATGTCCGGCTCCTGCCCGCGTTTGCGCGCCGCCTCTTCCTGCACGATCGCCAGCACACCCGCCGCCTGCTCCGCACCCATCACAGCGATTCGGCTGGTGGGCCATGCCAGCAGCAGGCGTGGGTCATAGGCTCGCCCGCACATGGCGTAATTGCCTGCGCCATAACTGCCGCCGATCAGCACCGTGAACTGCGGCACGCTGCTGTTGGCGACAGCGTTGATCATCTTCGAGCCGTGCTTGACAATGCCCTCTTGCTCGTACTTCTGTCCGACCATGAAACCAGTGATATTTTGCAGGTAGATCAGCGGTGTGCGCGTATGATTGCACAACTGGACGAACTGTGCGGCTTTATTGGCGCTGTCGGGGAAGAGGATGCCATTGTTCGCCAGGATACCAACCGGGAAGCCGTTGATGTAGGCATGAGCGCACACCAGCGTACTGCCGTAGTCCGGCTTGAACTCTAGCAGCCGCGAGCCATCGACCACGCGTGCCAGCACTTCACGCATATCCAGCGACTTGCGGATCGTGTCGATAGGAACGATGCCGAGCAGTTCATCCGGGTCATAGGCAGGCGGTTCGGGCATACGCATTTCGGCGCGGATGCTCTTCTGCCAATTCAGCCGACTAATCAGTTCGCGCCCGATTCGCACGGCGTCGGCATCGTTCTCCGCCAGATAATCGGCTAGCCCGCTGATACGCGCGTGCATCGCAGCGCTGCCGAGCGTTTCTTCATCCACCTCTTCGCCTGTCGCCATCTTGACCAAGGGCGGACCGCCGAGGAAGACCATCGCCTGCTCGCGCACCAGCACCGCGTAATCGCTCAAACCGGGAATGTACGCGCCGCCCGCTGTGCTGTTGCCGAATACCAGCGAAAGCTGTGGAATTCCCATACCGCTCATACGCGCCTGATTGCAGAAACCGCGCCCGCCTTCGACAAACAGTTCCGCCTGATGCGGCAGATTCGCGCCACCGCTTTCGACCAGATACACGCAGGGCAGACGGTTGGTCATAGCGATTTCCTGCGCTCGCAGCGACTTCCGCACGGTGATCGGGTAGCTTGTGCCACCCTTCACCGTCGCTTCGTTGGCGACGATCAGGCATTCGACGCCGCTCACGACGCCGATGCCGCAGACGATGCCCGCGCCGGGACTTTCGTCGTTATACATACCCCACGCCGCCAGCGCACTCAGCTCGAGGAATGGCGCGCCAGGGTCGAGCAGTCGTTCGACGCGCTCACGTGGCAGCAGCTTGCCCGCATCAAGGTGCTTCTTCACAGCGCGCTCACTGCCGCCCGCGCGCACCTTCGCCTGTCGCTCTTCAAGCTGCGCGATCAGTTTGCAATTGTGGTCGTAGTTTTGGCGATACTCATCACTGCGGATGTCGATTTGTGATTGGAACTTTTGCATGGTGCTGCATCCTCACGATTCAAGTGTAGGAGATTGAACCGCAAAGGCGCAATAGACGCAAAGAACAAAAAAGCCCGACGAACTTTTCGCCGGGCGCGGAAGAATGAACTTTTAAGTGTTCCGCATTTATGAAAACAAGATTAACGCTGATTGAATATGACCGCAAGTATTTCGGCATTACAGTTTTGAAACCATCCAGCCTTGGCACTACAGACGGAATGGGATAGGCTTGAGAAATCAACAGTCAAAGTCTCCTCTCTTTTGAAGAGGGGATTTAGGGGTGAGGTTAGATGGACATCCTGCTTGCGCACGCCTATTACCTGTATGAAGACCCACACGAACGCCAGGTCATGAAGCCTTACCCACCGCTTGGTATTCTCTACCTTTCGTCTTATCTCAAGGCGCAGGGATTTGCGGTTGGCGTCTTCGATAGCACGTTTGCGAGTATGGCGGACTTCGAGACACTACTCAGACAGGAACGCCCATCGGTCGTCGGCATCTACGTCAACCTGATGACCAAGTTCAACGCACTCAAGATGATTGCGCTGGCGCATCAACATGGTGCGCGGGTCATCCTGGGCGGACCAGAACCGCCCTACTATGCTGCCGAATATTTACAACGCGACGCGGATGTCATCGTCAAGGGCGAAGGCGAACTGACACTGGCGGAGCTGCTGCCGCATCTGGCGCGGCATGGGATGAACGGGCTGGAGAGCATCGCGGGCATTGCGTATCTCGGCGACAACGGCAACCTATGCGAGACGCAGCCGCGCGCGTTTATCCCTGATCTCAGCGCCAATCCCTGGGCAGACCGCGAAGCAATCGATATTCCGCGCTACATGGCGACCTGGAAAACGCATCATGGACAAAGCTCCGTCAGTGTGATTCACGCGCGCGGCTGCCCGTACACCTGTACCTGGTGCAGTCACTCGGTCTATGGCAACACGCATCGCCGGCGCACGCCGGAAGACGCTGCTAATGAACTGCTGTGGATTAAAGAGCGCTATAACCCGGACCTGATCTGGTATGCCGACGATGTGTTCGCCATCAACCATCGCTGGCTGTATGCCTATTCTGACGCACTGAAGCAGCGTGGCGTGCGTATCCCTTTCGAATGCATCAGCCGCGCCGACCGCTTGAACGAGGATGTGGTGCGCACACTGGCGGACATGGGCTGTTTCCGGCTGTGGAACGGCAGCGAAAGCGGCTCGCAGAAGGTACTGGACGCCATGCAACGCAAGGTGCAGGTGGGGGACGTGCAGGCGAAGACGCATCTGCTCAAGCAGCACGGCATTCAGGCAGGCATGTTCATCATGCTCGGCTACGATGGTGAAGAAGTCGAAGACATCACGGCGACGGTCGAGCATCTGAAGAAGTGCGACCCAGATGTCTTTCTGACGACGGTCGCTTATCCAATCAAAGGCACGCCCTATCACGCAAAGGTTGAAGCAAGCGTCTACACTGATCGGGCGTGGGAAGTCGTCAGCGACCGCGACATGGAAATCGGCGGGCGGCATACGCGCAAATTCTATCGCTACGCCACGCGCTGGATGGTGAACGAAGTTTCACTGAACCGCGCGCGGCTGCATGGCGGCGCATCGCTGGCAGCGCGGGCGAAGATGGCGGCGAACATCGTTATCGGGCGCGCGGGCATGCTGGCGACGGCGCGTGGTCGCAGCGGCCCGAAACCTTTGAACGGTGGGCAGCGGCTACATATTGGGTTATGATGAGCAATTTCTGAGCATTCGGCTTGCCCTCTTGATTTACATACAAACTGTATGTACCATATTACATACATCATGCATGTAATATCGCGTATGGAAGGCAAGCGCATATGGCGAATGTCCTCACAGTAACATCCACAACCAGCACACCCCGCCCGACCCTCTGGCAAAGCGTGCGTGGGGAACTGCGCCCGCTCATCGGGCTGGCGGTTCCGCTCATTGCAGGACTGGCAAGTTCGACTGCAATTTCACTCACGGATACCTACTTCATCGGCGCGTTAGGTGAACTGCCGCTGGCGGCTGCGTCGCTGACAAGCAGCGTCATTCTCATCCTGTATGCGTCGCTCTACGGCTTTCTCTACCCCATCAGTATTCTCGTCGGGCAGGCATTCGGCGCAGGCGAAGTGCACAAAATCGCCAGCGTGCTGCGGCATGGTCTGGTGCTGGGGCTTGGCATCGGCGTTCTCGGCGCGGTACTGATGGGCGTGGGGCTGCTATTGCTGCCCCACGCCGGACAGCCGCCAGAAGTCGTAGCGATCATCGCACCATACTGGGTGATGATGGCGCTGCTGCTCATTCCCTACTGCGTGTCGCTCGTCTACAAGCAGGTGTTCGATGCCATCGAAAAGCCCTGGACAGGTGTAGGGCTAACGCTGATTGCAGTGATAATCAATGTGCCACTGACGTGGATATTGACTAGCGGGCAGTTCGGCGTACCTGCCCTCGGTCTATTCGGCGCTGGGCTGGCAAGCTTTGCCGCGACGCTGATCGGCTTGCTCATCACCGCCCTTTACTTTCAGTTCGCGCCTGCGCTCGCGCCGTATCGCTTGCGCTCGGATTGGCGCCGCAGCGAGTTTGCCGAGCAGGTACGCGAAGGTACGCCGATGGCGTTCCAGTATTTGCTCGAAGGTGGCGCGGTCACGGTCGCAGGTATCCTGATTGGCTGGCTGGGCGCAACGGCGCTTGCTGCCAACCAGATCGTCTTCAGCGTCGCATCGGTGCTGTACATGATCCCGCTAGGCATGGCGGGCGCGGTCAGTATCCGCATCGCGCAATCCGTCGGGGGTGATGAGCGCGGACGACTGCGGGGCATCGGTGCGGCGGGTGTGGGGTTAGTCGTGCTGTGGACGGCAGTCATGACGATTGCGCTGGCAACGATGGGCGAACGAATCGCCCGTATCTTCGTCGCCGAAGCCGATGTCATTGGAATAGCCGGGCTGATGTTTCTGGTGGTAGGCTTGATGCAAGTCTTCGATGGCGTTCAGTCAGTCAGTCTGGGCGCGCTGCGTGGAATGCTCGACAGCCGCTGGCCAACGCTGGTCTCGTTGATTGCCTACTGGTTAATCGCGCTGCCGCTCAGTTGGGCGCTCGGTTTCCCACTGGGTCTGGGTGCGCCCGGTGTGTGGGGTGGTTTCGGCTTTGGCTTGCTGATCGCAGCGTTCCTCCTCTGGCGACGCTTCCATCGCAACACGGAGGTGATGCATGGGTGAAAACAAGCATGTACTGCGCAGCGCTCAGACGCAGGCGCGCTTACTGGAGGTCGCGCGGGCGCTGTTCGTCGCGCGCGGCTACCAGCAAGTGTCGGCAGAAGAAATTGTGCAGCAAGCAGGGCTGACACGCGGCGCGCTCTATCATCATTTCGATGGCAAGGATGGGCTGTTCAAGGCGCTCTATGACCAACTGCAATGCGAGGTGACGACACGCATTAACGCCGCCTACGATGCTGCCCCTGATCCTCTGAGTGCCTTCCGCGTCTCCTGCCATGTCTGGCTGGAAGCGTGTACTGACCGCGAGGTACAGCAGGTCGTTTTGATCGACGCGCCGAATGTGCTGAGTTGGGAAGCATGGCGCGCGGCTGATGCAGAGTACAGCCTGGGTGATATCCGCGAATGTTTGCACGGGCTGTCGGAGCAGGGCATGATCGCTCACGACGGATTGGATGCGTTAACGCACCTGCTCGTCGGCGGGATGAACGAAATGGCGCTCTACATCGCGCGCGCACCCGATGCTCATACAGCACTGGCGGACGCCAAACGCTGGCTGGATGTGGTGCTGGATGGAATCATGAACAAGCCGCGAAAGTAACATATAATGAGCGGTGATAGCACTTTCCCGTCCGTGATGAACCTGGCCGCTATTTTTCGCTGCGACGCGCCTCATCATCCGCCAGCATCCGCTCCAACTCCGCTGTCTCCAAATCATCCACATACTGCTCGATGCCCTCGTGCAGAAAGTCTGGCAAATCGATATGCAGCTTCTGGAAGTTGGCAATGAAGCGCGCATCCGTGCGGTACAACTCGCCTAGTCCGCGCAGAACATCCAGCGTCGGCTCGTAAAAATAGTGAATGTGATTGTGCCAACGCACAAGCACTCGCTGGACTTCGGCATCCTGCGCTGGCGTTCCCGCCTCAAGCGCGCTGGCAAGTTCAGCGTAAATGGTGTTGCCCTCTGCCAGAATTGCATCTTTCTGCGCTTGGCTGTAGCTGCCCCAGCGTCGCACCGAGTCGTTAACCAGTGACGGTCCGTAAGTCAGCCGCGCCTCGCGCGTCATGTCGCGCTCTTCTTCTTCGTTCAGCCCCTTGAATACCTCATGCTTGCTCATGGTGATCTCCCCCTTAAAGTGGCGAATGGTCTTCCCCACCGTCTCAATTATCTCCTGCAGCCGGGCGACGCGCTGCTTCAACCCCTCACGGTGCGTCTCCAGCGCGGCGATGTAATCGAACGACGCATCATCGAGAACGGCGCGAATGTCCGCCAGTTCCAGCCCTAGCTCGCGGTAGAACAGGATTTGCTGCAAGCGCATCACGGCATCATCGCCATAATAACGATAGCCGTTGCTGCCCGTGTGCGCGGGTTTGAGCAGACCGATCGCGTCGTAATGATGCAACGTGCGAATCGTCACGCCCGCCATGTCCGAAAGCTGCTTGACGGTATACACAGCGCAAGTCCTCCTGACACACGCCATCATAAACCCTGACGTAACGTAAGAGTCAAGCGCTCCTGCCTCCGACTTTTGGCGGAGACACATTGTCACAAAGTAATGATTTAGCGCATAATGCGAAGCATGAGCGCATTCGACACCCTCGCCCCCACTTACGACACCGATTTCACCGCCTCGCCCATAGCGCGCCACCTGCGTGACCGTGTACACGCGCGGCTGGACGCACTGACGCAGACGGGACAGGTAGCGTTGGAACTCGGCTGCGGCACAGGCGAAGACGCGCTGCATCTGGCGCAGCGTGGCGTCCATATCACCGCCACCGATGCCAGCGATGCCATGCTCACCATCACCCGACAGAAGCTGTTCGGGTTCCCGAATGCGTCTGTCGAAAAGATTGATCTCAGCACGCTGAGTACAGAGTACAAAGTACAAAGTGCTGCGTTGGTCTATGCCAATTTCGGCGTCCTCAACTGCCTGTCGGACTGGCAACCGCTGGCAGCATGGCTGGCGGACAGAGTTGTATCGGGCGGACATATCGCGTTCGGCATCATGAGCCCTTTCTGCGTGTGGGAGCCGTTATGGCACGGCATGCATGGCGACTGGCGCACAGCGACGCGTCGCTGGCGGCGAGAGGGTACAGAGTTCAAAGTTCCGAACTCATCGCTGATTTACTACCCGACAATACGCCGCCTGACCCGCGACTTTGCACCCTGGTTCCGCCGAACGCATGTCGAGCCGCTGGGCGTCTTCCTGCCACCGAGCGATGTCTATGGCGTACTGGAGAAGCGTCCGCGACTGCTCAAGACGCTGCTACGGCTCGACGCGCGTATAGGGCGAATGCGCTGGCTGGCACTGGCTGCTGATCATTACTGGATCGAGTTTGAACGCAGGGCATGACAACACAGGCGTGTCACTCAAAAGGATGACATCCGGTTCATGCGTTCGCAGTATGCGCACCAACTAAAGTCAGGCGACACTGATAGCCTAACGAAAGACATTTCAACATTATCTTTCTCTGCGCGACATCAGCATTGTGTCGGATGGCGCAGCGTTCGCGGTGTTTGACCGGGCGCGACGGACTGACGACTGAATTGCCAGAGTCACTTCCGTCAGCAGATGGTACGGGCGTGATCTGGGGTCCAGCAGCCTATCGCATACGCGGCGAACTCCTCAGCGGAGCGGGCTAACGCAGCAGCAAGCGCGCCGCTGCTCGCACACCAGTGAACACCAACAGCGGCGTCAGCGCTAGCACAGGCAACCAGACCGGTTGCTGGCGCATGTCCGGCTGCGTGGGTGGCTTGCCGCTGATCGCTGCGAGATCTGCCAGTGTACCATCGGTAATCGATACGACAGCGCTGTAGGGATAGTTGTGATAGTAGGCGCGTAGGAACGGTGGATTACCAACCGTGAAGAAGAGTGCGCGTTGTCCGGGAAATACGGGGTTCAGGCAATCTGTGCCGTAGCCAAAGCCTTCAATCGCCACTTCTGCAATACCGCCGCCTTTATAGTACGCATCAACGGTTGCGAGCGCGTAATAGCCGCGGACGCGCGTTTCTGACGTGCCGAAAAAGCGCGTGCTGTGTCGCCCCAACACACCGCTGATGTCCAGCATCGGCGGCAGGCGATTGCCCATCAGCCAGGCAATCGCATTGGTATCTGTGACCGTCGCCGTAAAGACATAGCTGGCGTTTTCGAAGCTTTGCTGGAGTGTCGGCGGGGTTGCACCCGGCGCTGGTGTGCAGGCAGAGACAGGCTGTGCGTCGAGCAGTAGAAACAAGACCAAGGCGGAAGCGCAGACAAGTAAGGGTACATAGCGATCGAGGTAGGGGAGGCCCCGCAGGGCTCCCATCCCAATGCGCACCCTTCGTCTTTGCTTCAAGCCGTTCATCTTCCTATACAGCGATGCTCTCGCCCGTGTCACCGTTCTGAATGACGATCTCGTCATCGCCCTTCAAAACCGCCACACCCACAATCGTATCGCCGTCCCCCAGATCCATCATGCGCACGCCAATCGCACTGCGCCCGACCTCACGGATTTGTTCCAGCTGCGTCCTCAGAACGATACTGTTTGCAGTGATGAGCAGAATATCATCCTTTGGATTGACGCAGCGCATCCCGACAATCGCACCTGTGCGCTCGTCGCGCTTGAGCGTGCGAATGCCACTGCCATAGCGTCCCTGGGTCTTATACTCATTGAGAGGCGTCCGCTTGCCGTAACCATGGGCGGTAATGACCAGCAATTCGGTATCTTCTGCATTGATGATGTCCATACCGGCTACATAGTCCCCGTTTTCCAGCCGAATGGCGTTCACACCGCCCGCCGGACGCCCCATCACGCGGACTTCACTCTCGTGGAAGCGGATGCTCTGCCCGCCCTCGGTAACGAGGATGATGTCCTGATCACCATCAGTATGTTTCGCCCACGCCAACATATCGCCATCGTCCAGCCCCATCGCGATCAAACCGCTGGCGCGCACCGACTCGAACTCGCTCAGATCAACACGCTTGATGCGCCCGCCCCGTGTCGCCATAACCATGTAGCCACGCTCGAATGACGGTACAGGGATGACGGCTGTCACCGTTTCGTCCGGCGTCAGCGCTAGAACAGCCTGTATCAGTGTGCCTTTGGCAGCGCGACTCGCCTCAGGAATTTCGTAGGCGCGCTCGCTGTACACACGCCCGCTGTTGGTGAAAAAGAGCAGGGTATCCAGGCTGTTGGCAGTGATGATGTCCGCCAGCCCGTCCTCCTCTTTGGTCGCCATGCCGATCACACCCTTGCCACCGCGCCGCTGTTGGCGATAGGCATTGCCCGGGACGCGCTTGATGTAACCCGCGTCGGTCATCAGGATGGCGACTTCTTCCTCGCGCACCAGATCGGCATCGTTAAATTCGGTATTGACGCCGTAAATCACTTCCGTGCGGCGCACATCGCCATACTGCTCGGCAAGCTGCTGAACATCTTCACGAATGACCGCCAGAATCTTGGCGGGGTCGGCAAGCAGATCTTCCAGATAACCAATGCGCGCCATGACTTCGTTGAACTCGTTTTGCAGCTTCTGCTGTTCCAACGCGGCAAGACGACGCAGCTGCATTTCGAGGATGGCGTTCGCCTGCGCCTCACTGAAATCGAAACGGCTCATCAGCCCTTCGCGCGCCTGCTCAGTGCTGTCCGAACTGCGGATCGTCTGGATGATCGCGTCGAGACTAGACAACGCCTTGAGCAAGCCTTCGAGGATATGTGCACGGGAGCGGAGTTTGCGCAGCTCGTATTCCGAACGGCGCACGACGACCTCATAGCGATGCTCGACATAGATTTGCAGCGCCCGCTTCAGACTCAGATTGCGCGGCTCGCCATTAACGAGCGCGAGCATCTGAATGCTGTAGGTACTTTGCAGCTGCGTGTACTTGTACAACTGGTTCAGGATTTTACGCGGCTGCGCGCCCAGCTTGAGTTCGACCGTCAGGCGCATCCCGTTGCGGTCGCTTTCATCGCGCAGGTCGGCGATATGCGTCAGGCGGTCTTCGCGCACCAGTTGAATGATGCGTTCGATGATCGCCACTTTGCTCGTCTGATACGGAATCTCGGTGAAGACTATGCGATGCCGCCCGCCCTTTGACTCTTCAATCTCGCTCGTAGCGCGCACGACGACCCGCCCGCGTCCGGTGGCATACGCTTCCTTCAGCCCTTCATCAGCAACGATCATGGCAGCAGTCGGGAAGTCTGGACCCTTGACGAACTGCATCATGTCATCAACAGTGATCTCGTCCAGCGTGTTCCAGTGGTCGATCAGATACGTAATTGCGCCTGCCAGTTCGCGAAGGTTGTGCGGCGGAATGTTGGTCGCCATACCCACAGCAATGCCGCTGGAACCGTTGAGCAACAGGTTAGGCAGGCGGGCGGGCATCACGGTGGGTTCTTGCAGCGTGCCGTCGAAGTTATCCGTGAAATCGACGGTTTCCATGTCAATGTCTACAAGCAGTTCTTCGGCGGTACGTGCCATCCGCGCTTCGGTATAACGCATCGCCGCGGGGCTGTCGCCGTCCACGCTGCCAAAGTTCCCCTGCCCATCGACCAGCGGATAGCGCAGCGAGAAATCCTGCGCCATACGCGCCATAGCGTCATAGACCGCGCTATCGCCGTGTGGGTGGTATTTGCCCAGCACTTCACCCACGATACGTGCGCTTTTCTTGTACTGGCTATTAGCACGCATTCCCATGTCGTACATCGCGTATAGAATGCGTCGATGCACGGGCTTCAAGCCATCGCGCGCATCTGGCAGCGCACGGGCGACGATGACGCTCATCGCATAATCAAGATAACTTCCGCGCATCTCGTCGTTAATGCTTATGGGGCGGATGAATCCAATGGTATCCATATCGTTAGGCGCGCATCAACGAAGCGCGCATTACTCCTTTCACACGCTCGTCATGTGTGGTTGGTAGTGGTCATTTTGAGGGCGATTGTGCGTGGTCATTTTATGGCTGATCATACGAACAATTATACCACAAAAGGCACTCCAGCGCGAAATTATTGGAAAGATCACGACACCTTAAGCGCAATTGTGTCCGATTATCAGGTACAATCAAAAACGGTTGGCAAATCTCCGGTACGTTCATTTGAGGCATTCGTTAGAATCAGGTATACTCCGCGTCAGCGGGAAGAAATACCATCATCGCGACATGCGTGCATACAGAACAGGACGAGCAGCACAACGTGGCTACGCAGACATTCGGCAATGGTAAATATGAGGTCACTGAACGCCTGGGTCGTGGCGGCATGGCGGAGGTTTACCGCGCCTATCAGGGTAACCTCGATCGTTATGTGGCGATCAAGGTGCTGCATCCATTCCTGGCCGACGATCCAGAATTCAAAAGCCGCTTTGAAAAAGAAGCGCGCAATATTGCCAAGCTCAAGCATCCCAATATCGTGCAGGTGTACGACTTCGAAAACGAAGCGGACAAAGACACTTACTACATGGTGATGGAGCTGGTGGACGGTCCGACGTTGAAAGAGGTGTTGACCGCCGCCACCGAACAAGGCAAGCTGCTGCCGATTGCTGAAGTCGTGCGCATTATCCGCGAGTCTGCCAGCGCGCTGTCCTACGCGCACGGTCTCAACATGATTCACCGTGACGTGAAGCCAGCCAACCTGATGCTCGACAAAAACAACCGCCTGGTGCTGACCGACTTCGGCATCGCCAAAATCGTCACAGGCGTGCAGTTCACCGCCAGCGGCGGCATGGTCGGCACACCCGCCTATATGTCGCCTGAACAAGGCTTGGGTGAGCAAGGCGATGAGCGCAGTGACCTGTATTCGCTCGGTGTGATCTTCTACCAGATGTTGACCGGGCGGCTGCCGTACGATGGCGATACGCCGCTGGCAGTCATCCTCAAGCATCTGAACGAACCGGTGCGTTCACCGCGCGAGTACCGCGCAGAAGTGCCGCAAGAACTCGATCACATCGTGACGCGGCTGATGGCGAAAGACCCGAAGGACCGATACCAGACTTCCACGGAATTGATCGTCGATCTGGAGCGCTTTGAGCGCGCACAGCAAGGGGTAGATCTAAGCCAGCCGGGAGAACTGCCGAAGGCATCCGCCAACGCGCTTGAGGAAACGGACACGCTGGCGCTACCCAAGCAGACTACAGGCAAGTTGCGCTCGACAGGAGAACTGCGCGGCAGCACCGGACGTGCTTCACAGATGGACTCAGGGGCACGCAAGCTGGCTTCGATGCCTGCCGAGCGAAGCGCCTCTGACCGTCGTGCTTCAGCGCCGCCGCCAACCAAACGACGCGCGCCATTCCCCATATGGCTATGGATACTGCTTTCAGCGCTGCTCGGCATCGTGATTTTCGTTCTCAACGGGCAGGGTGCATTCCAGCAAATCGCTTCACTCGTGGGATTGACGACACCCACAAACACCGCACCAGCAGTGGTGGTAGAACCAACACCGACCGAGACAGGACTTCCCGCGCAGACGGCGATACCTGCCGCAACGCAGACGCCGCTGGTCGTACTCATCAGCACCACACCGCAACCGACAGCGACAGCATCTAATACCCCACGCCCATCCGTTACCCCTTCGCCAACGGTAACGCCAAGCGCCACCAACACGACCATCCCCACCCCGACTCCGTCCGCCACCCCGACTCCGTCCGCCACTGCGACCCGCCGTCCGACACAAACACCCATACCAAGCGCCACCTTCACACCCAGCCCCGACCCCGGCGCAACGCTGACCGCACTTGCCGCGCAAAGCCAGCTATTGTCGCAAGCGCAGACAGCGACGGCTGCTGCCTGCAACTTTCTGTACGAAGAAGTCGAACGCACGCTCTTCAGCAATGGCAACCAGATTTTCGATGGGCAATCTGTAGAAGCAGGTGAAGAGTTCCAATTCGACATCACGCTGCGCAACACGGGCGATTGCGCGTGGGAAGTCAATTCATCCCTGCGCTACCGAGAAGGTGAATTTTTCGACGGGGAGCAGGTCATCCGCGTGAACCGTCGTGTACAGCCGGGTGCGACGTATACGTTCGAGTTCGTCGGACGTGCGCCGAACGAAAACGGCGAACAGATCGGCAGCTGGGATCTGTTTAACCCCGGTGTGATGCTGATTGGCGAGCCGCTGGAAATTCGCATTGTCGTCTTTGGAGCCTGAACATGAACCGTGCTGAAGCCTGGGCAATCGTCACTGAGTACACACAGAGCGACTCTTTGCGGCGACATATGCTGTCGGTCGAGTCTGCCATGCGCACATACGCCAGACGCATGAAGGGCGATGAGGACCTGTGGGGCGTGGTCGGACTGCTGCACGATTTCGACTACGAGCGCTACCCGGATGTAGCGACAGAAGGACATCCGGTGGTCGGCTCGAAACTCTTGCGCGAGCGCGGTGTCGATGAGACGATCATTCGTGCCATCCTCGCGCACGCCCCGGAGATCACAGGCGTGGAGCCGGAAACCGATATGGAGAAGGCGCTGCTGGCAGTGGACGAACTAACAGGCTTCCTAATCGCTGTCGTGCTGGTGCGTCCGAGCAAGAGCATTCTGGATGTGGAACTCTCGTCCGTCCGCAAGAAGTGGAAAGACAAGACGTTCGCCGCGCCCGTCAATCGCCATGAAATTGAGGAGCGCGCCAAAGCGTTGGGCGTTGAACTGGACGATCATATCCAGACGGTGCTGGACGCGATGAAAGCGGATGCAGACAAGTTGGGACTGCGGGGCAATATACCCGCATAAATCCTGTATAATGTTTCCAGTGTTTCATCATCCTTGATTATTCCCTTGAGGAGAGGCTCTTATGCCGGACACGGCTTCTGAGCAACCCATCTTTATTATTCACGACGACAAACATCCCGACCGCGAAATCGAGATGACGAAAGACCTGGTGACGATTGGGCGCGGCGAGGAATGCGACATCACGCTGAACGAGCGCCAGATTTCACGTGTGCATATTCGCGTCTACAAAGAGAACGAGAATTACTACATCGAGGATATGGAGAGCAAGAACGGCACCTGGGTCAATGGGCAGCAGATCAAAGGCGTGCGCCGCCTGTATGACGGTGACGAGATCCATCTGGCGCTGGCGGTGCGGATGCAGTTCATCGGCTCTGGCGCAACCGCCCCGCTGACGGGCGACATCCCGACGGTTTTGCAGAGCCGTATCCGGCTCGATCTGGCGTCACGTCGCGTCTTCATCGGCAGCCACGAGATCGACCCGCCGCTCAGCCCGCCGCAGTACCGATTGGTGGAACTGCTCTATAACAACAGCGGGCGCATTTGCACGCGCGACGAAGTGGTGACGACCGTCTGGCCCGATGTCGTGAGCGATGGCGTGAGCGAGCAGGCGATTGACGCGCTGGTGCGGCGGCTGCGCGACCGCCTGGCGGACATTGAACCTAATTGGCAGTACATCGTGACGGTGAGGGGTCATGGCTTCCGGCTGGATAATCCTGACGTGGGCAGCTAGGCGATGCCGCGCTACGACAGAAATTTCAATCTCATTGTACAAAATTCTGACCAAGCGGGTTGGAATGTAAGCGATCAACAGTACTTTCTCAATCATCTAGGTCAGAGGCTTTTGATTGACGTATCGTCGAACGTTGCAACAGGCGAACCGCCTTGCAGAAGACGATGACGATTCCAGAAAACTGCCTTGCCTTGCCATCCCGCGAGAAGTAGAAACGCCCGTGTTCGGCAGCGGTGATGTCACCAATGGCGCGATAGACATCGAACGTGTTCTTCTTTGCATTGCTCATGCCGCCATCGATACCCCAGTTATCGGCAGCAACCGACAAGACCATCTTGCCCTCGTCGAGTTCGCTGTACGCAGTGGTATCCGCAAGGAACATGGTAGCCCCCACTTCGCTATTCCCTGTCCGCCCCAAAATCCATGCCTTGTTCAAGCCAGGTGGTAACACGACTTCCTTGACCAACTCAGCGATGATCTGGTCTGTGCGTTTGCCCTGTTGCAGCGGAAGTTTGGTTTCGGTCTGCCCATAAAACTGCGCAGCACCACTGGCGAGAATTTGTACTGTCCGTTCGCCAAAGCGCCCGATAGCTGGCTTGATCGCCTCGATCCAGCCAACCCAATGGGTGCGCGTGGTGGTGCCATCATTGCTTTGAATACGCACCGGACGCTGCGGAACCAGCTTCCCAAACAAGGGCGATGCCGCGTTGTCCGGTGAAAAGCGCCTATCATCATTGCGCAGCACCAGCGCCAGCATTGAGTTGTCCGCTTTTTCCTGATACGGCTTGCGCATCCCCAGGAACCAGTTGACCTGCATCACACGCGATGTGACATCATCGTTTGTGTCCGTAAAGTTGCCGTTGCGATCCCAGTCGATTGATAGATTGAATTCTGTAACCATGATAAAGTAACTTAATCCTTCCTTCTATATGCTTATCGTATATCATTTAATGTTAAATTCTTTAAACTGATCAAGGTATTTGGTAACTTGGTCTGACTCATATCCCTGAACTAGTGACCGAATTGTTAACAATATCGACCACCATAAATCCTTGATCGACTTATTAGAGTCACCAAAAGAAGAGTTAACGCTAAGATCAACTTGTAGTGAAGAACTGATGAGCTTAAACTTAAAGGCGAAATTATATCCATCCACTACTCTTCCCCTATTTGTACTTCGATCAGTAATAAGAGAGATGTCACTTAATACTGCGGAAACTGGATCAACTTCAAGTAGCAAGGAGTCTAAAGAGTCTTTCACAATGTAGTGTCTCTCATCTTGTAAACCGATGAAGGGTACTAACAATACTCCTCTAACCTCTTCATCAATATGGACCAGTGAGACAACCAAAGGCTCGCGTTGTCCCTCAATATTTCTACAGCCGAATTGCGGTATTTCTACAAGCCAAATTGAATGTACTTCTTTATATGTTCCACCTGTTCTCCCAACAAGAAAGTGTTTTCCTGCTTCTAGAAGCTTCAGTCCAAATTTTTCTGCAATCTTAAGTTCAATATCCTTCGTGATCATGGGATTTCTCCTCCATTCGGGTCGATCTGCACATGGATATTAATTTCTATTCCCTTATATGGGATAGTAATAGTTTGTCCAACTGTTGTATGGGCACCGCCTCTATAGAACTGTTCTAATAGATCCTCTTGAACCGCATCTATTTTGTTATAAGCGTCTTGAAGCATTTCTGTGGGAATTATACCATACTTTTGAACTATCTCTTGAAGACCAGCCTCATTCATGATGATTAAGCGAGCATTATAAACTGGATTTGTCGCCCAGAATTCTGATTGCCACACATAAAAACCGGAACGAGTACCTGGTTCGCCACGTAAGTGATTGTGGATGTCGTGATCACTAAACATGCCACCACTTGGATGATTGTGTATGAATATTCCTCCCTGAACCCCTACACCATCAGGCAGTGGGATTCCTGGACGCGGAAATGCCACTGGTATTCCATTGTGTACCTCCATTGGAGTATCACCCAAGAGTACTTGTATCAACTCACCATCTCTAGAAAAAAACGCTCCATGTTCACGAACTACGGTTTGCATTTCTCCAGTTACTGGGTTAAGCACATTTTGCCCCCATCGATGACTATTAAGAAATCTAACGAAACCGTCGGGAGTTAGAGGATAGCCAGAATTCTGAAAAAGACTCAACAGTTCCTCTGGAGATCTTAAATTCTCATGCTCAAACGGTCGTAAATCACGCCAGGAGCGAGGATTTCCAGAGTAATCAGAGACGATACGCTCCCCCGACGTGGTACTCGTAGTGGTTCCGCTAGGTATACCCGGGTTGACTCCTTGCAACCTTCTTGCGTTAAGAACTATGTTATCCAGTGTCCCCGGTATTCCGGGAGCTAAAGCCAAGGCAGTATTGAGCACAACGCTGCCCCAATCACCTCGTGCCGCAGCATGGTAAATATCTATACCTGTTAACACCCAATCCACAGGCTCAAGTATGATGCTGGCAACGATTTGAATGAGTGCTTGCTCAGGCGGTGGACCCGGATCGTACTGTCCTTGAAATGCCAGCGCCAACGTGCTATTGACATTCAATTGGGCTAACATATGCCGTGCTTCGTCGCGGGATTGCAGATAAAGTGCGTGTAGTTCAGGATTTGTATGTGCCAATTGCACCAGCTGGTGTTCTGCCATACGAAGCATGTCGGCATCGGCTTCAAGACCCAAAATAGTGTTGGCAGAATTGGCGACCACGGCATTCATGAGGAGAGCGCGATTATTGATATAGTCCGCCTGCGCACCTGCTGTAAACGCACCCAATTGCGCCAGGTTCATCAAATCCAAACGCGACTCTTGCGCATAGACACCCACAGCACGCGCGTCGGCGATGAGTTCTTCACGGATGCCTGCTTCTGCGCGCTCGGCTTCAATGCGCTGACGGATAGCGCGTCCCGCTTCGCTTTCTCCTGTACCTGAAAGATTTGCCAAGCCAGGAATCATTGGCGTTGTGTCACCTGCAAACGCTGCGACATGCCCTGCCTGATCCGCCCATTCCACAATGTCGTAATTCAAAGATGGTGCAAATGTGGCAAGCAGTTCATACATTCTGGCAAGTTCAACATCAACTTGTTCGATGCCATCAATAGCCTGATACATATTGGGATTTGCAGCGATATGCTCCAAACCTCGAATGTAATGTAATGTCACCATCAGAAGGTTTTCACCCTGATATTGACTCAGGTCGAACCCCCATTGCGTGGCGCTGATTATCAGACTATTGGCGTACTCCTCGGCGGTCTCTTCGGGACTGGCATCGTTCTCTTGAAGTGGCACATCCGGCAGGGATCCGGGTAATGATACAACAGGGACACCACCTGCATTCAACTGGTCGGTACTCACTCCCAAGGATGTACTCCCCGCTCCCGGAAGAACGCTATTCTGTTGTATCCAGTCAATTGTGTTTTGAGTTGCCTTGTAGTCAGCGTCATCTGGATCAAAAGTGACTGTAAAAATGTCAGTTGCTGTAAAGGTGATACCTGCTCGGGCAAGAACGCTCCTGACTGTTTCCGTAACGCTACCTTCTTGGGTCGGATCCCAGTTGTCATTGCCCAAAACAAACAACAAAAAGTCAATCTGCTGTTGGGTAATGCTCTCGCCAATCAGGGTGATCTGATACTCATAGTCATTATCGTAAGCCACCCAAACATGCGTATCCCGTGCGTCACGCTCCCCCTCTCGGTAGTCCGCCATTGCAGTCTCTAACGGAGTAGGTGTATGACTTGGCGGTGTATTTGTCGCAGCGCTCGCATTCCCTCCTGTAGGTCTCCCGGTGTTCGTCGTGACGGGACGAGAATTTGCCGCACTTTCTCTCTCTCCCGCGCGATAGTCTGCCATTG
This sequence comes from Chloroflexota bacterium, assembly GCA_033763755.1. Classification (GTDB taxonomy): domain Bacteria; phylum Chloroflexota; class Anaerolineae; order Aggregatilineales; family Phototrophicaceae; genus Flexifilum. The sequence continues at coordinate 686 of JANRJX010000075.1, read as the reverse complement.
CCTGCTGTGTTTGCTGCGAACGCCCTTGCTGGCGCTGTTGGCGCTGTTGGAACGAGCGCTCGGCACGCGCATCTTCGCGCTGCTGGCGGCGTTCTTGTGGCGTTAGTGGCCGCGGTGGCACAGGCGGCGGTGGCGGAGGAGCCGGGGGCGACGCGGGGCGGCGACCAGGCGAAGGTCGCCTGAAGCGCGCCTTCTCGTCATCTCGAATAGACATTCGATTGCATCCTTCCTAAATACTTTTCCAAAAAGTGTTTTGTGCGGGCAGCCGCATGAACACGGCTGCCCAATAAATGTAGTTTTATGCGAAGGTTAAACCACGCCCCAGGCGGGTGCTGTGCCAATGGCGGGCTTGAGGCGTGCCATAAACATGACCGCCTTGCCCGTTTCAATCATCGGCTGGTAGCTCTCGATGAGGTACTCACCACTGAAACGTGGGTTGCCTGTCGTCGGCGGGGCGTTCACACCCACATCGACTTGCAGTGACACCTGCGTGCCTGCGGCAAACGCACCGTTAATGACCGGGTGCGTCCCCACCGTTGCGGTGGTCGTGACATAGCCACGAATAGTGACGGGGGCATTCAATTGCCCGTTGATGAAGCGGTGCGCAGCATCGCCAAAACCTGTCACGTCATGCTGGTCTTGCGCCAGCGGAATATCGACACTGATGATGTCGCCGTTATTGAATG